>JBAQJL010000046.1:0-7880 GCA_049300295.1 Xanthobacteraceae bacterium | reverse complement strand
GCTGCCGGCATCGCCGGCGCGCTTACGGCTGCCTTGTCGCCATGCCATGCCGCGTCCCCCGGCGCGCTCCCCCGCGCCGGGATTACGGTAGAGAGGGCGGTTTAAGGGGCGGTTACTGGTCGTGGCTCGTCCTCCCTGTGGTTACGGATCGCGCCTGCCGTTCCTTCTTCCTGCCCCGCGATAGCGGGGAAGGGGGACCATCCGAGCGCGAAGCGATCGGATGGTGGAAGGGGCGCGGGACTCAACGAATTTCTTTCGACGAAAGTGAAACGGCGAGTCAGACGCCCCCTCCACCGCGCTTCGCCATAGCCGACGCTTCGTGTCGGCGTTCTTCCGAACAACGGCGGCCAAAGGCCGCCTATGCCCCCTCCCCCGCTATCGCGGGGGCGGATGCGCACCATCGTTCTCGCGCTGCGCTTTTTGTTCGCGCCCCGAGGTTTGCCAAAAGTTTTCACGAACGGGCCTCCCAAAAGGGGAGGCGGAGCGCCGAAAGGCGCATACCAGAGACCGCTCCGCGCAATCCGGGCGTTGCCGCCCGGGCGGGTTCGCGGCGCGCGCCTTCCTCTTTTTCCCTCCTCCTTGCGGAGGACGGGTCAGGAGGGGACGCGCTCGCCTTCCGGCGCTCTACCGCGGCTCTCGCCAGGTTTTTAGGCCTGGCTCAGTCCGGTCCCGCGCTTCATGGCAGCGCCAACGGATGTGACTCCGTCCGCCACCCGGGCAGCGAGCTCCTCGCAGACCGGCGTCGGGGCCGGCCGGGCGGGTTTCCGAACCGCCTCGGAATGAGGTCACGAGCCCCATCCCGGGCATCGCTCCCGCTCCATCAATCGGCCGTCACCGGCTGACGTCCCTTGGCCGAGCGAGATGAGTTCTTTTAGTTCGGCGCGCGGTACGAATTCAAGAAATTTCTCCGGTGGGAGCCATCTCGTTGATCTCACGAGAGTCTTTTTTCGCTGTTTGTTTGATTCGCAGGCGCCGAAATTGTGGCATTACTGCCATGATTCGCGCTTATGCGCTAAGATGTGGAGAGCGCAGGCATTTTTTTAATTGTGACAGCGAATCAAAAGCGAATGTAGCCCCGGATAGGCGCAGCGACATGGGGGAAACGTATTTCTGGTGAAAACAGAACGCCAGATATCGCTCCGCTCATCCTGGCTACGCTTGCTGTTCAGGGAATGCCTCGACAGACCGCGTCATGCAATTGCCAATCCGTCCCAATAATTGAATTTTGTTGATCGGGGGGTAACAACGTGTATCCCCCCGCCATCGGCGTCCAGTAGGTGAGAAGCATAGTCCCAGTCTCGCCTTGGGTTGTGCGATATTTAAGGCTCACCTCAATACTTTTGTCTTCATCGCTGTCTTCGTCGCCTGGCTCCGGTCCCGAAATCCAGGTGGGAATTACAGAAATCGGATGCGCAGTATCGTACGTACCGGTCTTTCCTTGCTTCATAAGCTCATCGATCTGTGCATCGTCCTCAATAGTCGGATAGACCACGAGCGGCGCGCCGACACGCCACTCAGTGACCGGCCCTGTCGCGACTAGCCGACCCCGAGTCGCTTTGTCGGCAGCCATAACGCCGAACCAACAGTCATTAGGCGGCGATGAAGCTGCACGCGCTTCGACCGACATCAATAGCGCCGCAGCAAAAGTTAGATGTTTCAATGTGCCGAGCATCAATATCCCTACGGCCGCGCCAATCCGTACAGGGCTCACAAGTCGTCAGCAAGTATTTGAGAGAAGCGAAATCACGGCTTTGTCGGCAAGGCTTGCTCCCCGGGTTCGCTTCGCTCAACCCGGGCTACGCTCGCTGCTCTGTCGTCATGCCATGCCGCGTCCGCGGGGCGCACTCCCCGCGCCGGGTCACGGTAGATAGTGCGGTTTAAGGGTGGTTACCGGCTTACCTGCCTTGCTGCAGTATCAAGCCACATCCCCAACTTCTGCATTCCATTTTCACTTAGGTAGTCGTAGCGCCAAGTTCCCTCAGACAAGGCCGTGACGTGTGAATTACTCTTCAATGTCAGATATTGCGGGCAACTCACCGGGTCGGTGAAGTCATCATACCTAGACCAGCGCCATTCATATTGAGCCGGGTTCGAGACCGAAGGCACCCACTTGTTCTCAGCAAGATAGACCTTTCCATTCGAGCCTGCGTAAACCCCCATGATTGCAAGCGGATTGATACCAAGCGGCTCTGATTTGCGCGTTTGGACGTGTGGCAGACCATTAATGTCCACCGCAAGCAGACCCTTTTTGTCGAGCACCGCCCGGGCTATCTCGTATTTGACCCAGCGTCCTTGCCATGTGTCGGTACCGACGAGCACGCAAACCACTGAACTGTGCTCGACACCTTCCCGCATGAGACGTTTGAGGGACTCGGGGTCTGAAATGGATTTCTGCTCCCAAATGCTGCGGTCATAGAAGTCCCGGGGGTTCTTTTCCTCGTCCTGGCCGATTTTCCCCGACTGACGCACGTTATTGACGCGCATGACGTCCTTAAATCGGAATGCAAAATACGCTTTCCGCTTAACGATCGTCGGGCTGTACAGCATGCCAGTAACTGCCAAGCTCAGCAGCCCGGCAGCGCCTGCCAGCCCTAATCCAGCCGCTAACGGCGGAATACCATTTTTTATCATGACGAACTGTCCGGACTCGGTATTACCACTCGAGCTTATGCCTTGCGCCACTGATCAGGCCGCCCCCAATTTGTGTATCGCACGCGTTCAACGTCCGGGGTGTGCCCAGGATTGAGTTCTCTGGCCCGCTCGACTGCTTCCCTTTGCGTTGGAAGGACGTCGCTGGCACGTTCAGAGCCGCCACGGCGGACCGCGTAATCTCCTTGAATCCGACGCTCAACGTAAAGATTTCCTCTCTTGCTCATACCTTCCCCTCTTTTTCGGCGCAGCAGTGAGGCATCGCTCGGATACTTGATCCCGAATCGGGAGATCATTATCCTTATCAAGGATAATAACACAAAGCCGGGCGGCGTCAATCTCTTTTGGGATTACGACTTCCCGTAACAGGAGGGCGCGATGGTCGAATTATACGAATATATAGCCGCCACAATTCGGCGGCTTCGCGCGGAAGAAAAATGGACTCAAGAAGAGCTAGCCGAGAAAATAGGCGAGCCGGCCAACACGATTTCCCGTTGGGAAACAGCCACTTACAAACCGTCCGCGGAACAATTGGAAAAACTAGCAAAGCTGTTTGACGAATCGATCACAGTATTTTTTCCTGAGATGCAATCAGACAGGTCTGTGCCGCAAGCTCTCTTGTCGGCGACGCGCGGATTAAAGCCAGCAGAGTTAGACGCCGTTATTGAATACGCAGAGTTTACACGTGCACGTCGAGCGCTGAAACAAGCATTGGGTAGCCGGAAAAAAGGGCCGAAGTGATGCCCAGCAGTGCACCCTATTATGCGTCAATTCGAGCGCTCGCTCGCCAGAAGCGAGCCGAGCTGGGGGTCCAAACCATAACGTTCGGGATCCGAGATATTCGGAATATCTACAGGCGCGAAAACATAACGATCGACATTCGAAAATTGCCCGCTTATTTGAAAGCCATTTATCTTGCTGAGGATGGCGAAGTGTCTGTCGCGATCCGTAAAGACCTGCCGAACGAACCCAAGCTTTTTGCTCTAGCTCATGAGCTAAAGCATCATTGGGCAGATCAAGCACTTATACGTGCTGGATTGTTACGGTGTGGCGACTACAACGCGAATGAATTGGAGGAGAAAGGGGCAGAGGTTTTCGCTGCTGAATTCATCTATCCTGAAGATGAATTCCTAGAAGATGTCGAGGCCTGTAATAAATCAGAATGGCAACCTCAAGATATCGTCCGATTCAAGAGATTTCATTCAAGAGCGAAAGTCAGTTACACCTTTATAAGGAAGGGCCTCGAACGTCGTGGAATTATTGCGCCGGATCAATTTTCGGCCATAAAGTTCCAAAAGCTTGAAGAGCAAATCTACGGCCTGCCATTCTATAAGCAGCCTTGGTTTAAACAGCGCCGCGCGCGTTCCCGAGAGTAGCCTATGCCGATCTAACTAACTCCTCCCGAGGCTTTGTCAGCAAGCGTAGGGGGGCAAAGGCGCGAAGCGCCGTGCCCACGCGTTCATTCGCCGAAGCTTCCGGGTAATTCCTTCGCCTCTCCGGCTCAATCAGGCCGCCTTGCGGATTTGCAGGCGCACCACGAGGCCGGCCGGTGCGGCGAGATTGACGAGCGCGTCGAGGCTGAACTTGTCGATGCGACCGCGCATCAGATCGTTCAGCCGTGGCTGCGTCAGTCCGAGCCGGCGCGCGGCTTCGGTCTGATTGACCTGCCAACCCTCGACTTTCGTTCGCAATGCGATCATCAGCTCCGAACGGGCGCGCATGTTGGCTGCTGCCGCCGCGGTATCTTCGATCGCATTCCAAACGCTGGCGAATTTTCGTTTTGCCATGACACACACTGTCTATATCAAAACATATATAAACGACAGGTACGAATAGCCCCGCTT
Organism: Xanthobacteraceae bacterium; assembly: GCA_049300295.1. GTDB lineage: Bacteria > Pseudomonadota > Alphaproteobacteria > Rhizobiales > Xanthobacteraceae > BOG-931. The sequence goes on along the minus strand of JBAQJL010000046.1, from coordinate 3,387 downwards.
ACCTCTCCGTCCAACTGGCGGGGGAGGCTGAGATATGCTATATATGACCAGAATTCTGGTCATTCGGGAACGCAGCGATGCTGACGGTCACTCTGGTGGAAGCAAAAACCCGGCTGAGCGAGCTGCTGGATAAGGTCGAGGCCGGCGAAGACGTTGTGATTACCCGTCACGGCCGGCCCGCGGCCCGCATCGCTGCCGTCGATCGGCCGAAGCAGCCGTTTCCCGACTTGTCGGAGCTTCGCGCCAAGATGCCACCATGGCGCAAGCCGAGCCATATTCTTCTGCGCGAGATGCGAGATGAAGAAACGTAATGATGTACTGCGATACCAGTTTCCTCATACCGGCCTTTCGCAAAGAAGCGACCAGCAACAGGATTCAGCAATTTCTTCGACGGCAAGCCACGGGAGATCTTGCAATCAGTCATTGGGTACGGGTTGAATTCTCGTCCGTTCTTGCTCGCGAGGTGCGCATGAGGGCTATGGACGCGGAAACGGCGATCGAGCTCGACAGGCAATTCGAAATCGTGGCCGCAAATGCCTTCGTCATTATCCATCCAGATGGTAATGATTTCGATCTCTGCAAGCGCTATCTCCGTCAGTTCGATACTGGATTACGCGCCGGCGACGCGTTTCATCTCGCGATCGCCGCCAATCATGGCGCGAAAAAAATTCTGAGCCTCGACAAGAAGCTTCTGCATGCTGGCAAGCTGCTTCGGCTGCCAGTACAGGCGGGAATTCTCGGACGGTCTTGAGCGGCACAAATCGAAGAACGAAATGATCTCGCCGATCAGCAAGTAGCCCGGATTGAGCGAAGCGAAATCCGGGTTTTGGCGGCCACGCTTGCCCCGGGTTTCGCTTTGCTCAACCCGGGCTACGGTCGCTAAGCGTAGGGCGTCCCGCAATTCTGAGCCCTGCGGTGAGGCCCCCTCATCCCGACCTTCTCCCCGCAAGCGGACCCGCGTGCGGGGAGAAGGAGAAGGGTTTTCACCCCGCCGCCGCCTTCGCCTCGCCTGACGGCGGCGCGAACAATGCCAGGAGCGGGCGCTTGATCGCGGCCTGCCGGGTCGGCGCTGTGATCTGCGCGCCGGTCAGGTCGGTGACGTAGAACACGTCGACGACGCGCTCGCCGAACGTCGCCACGTGGGCCGAGGCGATGTTGAGGTTGAGCTTGGACAGTGCGGTGGTCAGTTCGTAGAGCAGGCCGGGCCGGTCGAGGCCGGTGACTTCGACCACCGTGTAGCGGGCGGACCATTGATTGTTGATGGAGATTTCTGGCTCGACCGCGAAGGCCTTGAGCCGCCCCTTCGGCGGCGCGCGCTTGGGCACCGCGTCGGGCAGCTTGATCTCGCCGCGCAGCGCCTTCTCGATCAGTTCGCCGATACGCACGGCGCGGCGCGCTTCGTCCTCGTCGCGGTCGAATTCGCGCGTGATCGAGATGGTATCGAGCGCGAGCCCGTCGGTCGTGGTGTAGATCTGCGCGTCGACGATGTTGGCGCCGGTCAGCGCGCAGGCGCCGGCGATGACTGACAGCAGCCAGGGATGGTCGGGCGTGAAGATCGTCAGCTCGGTAACGCCGCGGGCCGCATCGAAACCGACGCTGGTGGCAAGCTGCTGATTGGCCGCTTCGGCGCCGCGCACGAAACGCGCATGGGCGGCCTGGTGCGGCAGATCGACCTTGAGCCAGTAGGCCGGATAGTGGCGCGCGATATAGGCCTCGCGTTGCGCCTCCGGCCAGTCGGCGAGTTCGCGGCGCAATTCGGCCTGGGCGGCGGCGACGCGCTGGGCGCGATTGACCTCGGAGAAGCCGCCTGTGAGCACCGGCTCGGTTTCGTAATAGAGCGTGCGCAGAAGCTGCGCCTTCCAGCCGTTCCAAACGCCGGGCCCGACCGCGCGAATGTCGGAGGTGGTGATGATGGTCAGAAGCTTCATCCGTTCCAGCGACTGCACCACGGCGGCGAAATTCTCGATCGTCTTGCGGTCGGACAGGTCGCGCGACTGCGCCACCGTCGACATGACGAGGTGGACTTCGATCAGCCACGCGATCAGATCGGTGTCGGCGGCGGAAAAGCCGAGCCGCGGGCAAATGCGCCGCGCGATGCGGGCGCCGGCGATCGAATGATCCTCGATCCGCCCCTTGGCGATGTCGTGGAGGAACATCGTGACGTAAAGCACCGCGCGATGCTGCGGCTGGATGGTGCGCATCAGCTCGCTGGCAAACGCCAGCGCCGGATTCTCGCCGCGCTCGATGGCGGCGAGTTCGCCGATGCAGCGGATCAGATGCTCATCCACCGTATAGTGGTGGTACATGTTGAACTGCATCATCGCCACGATGCGGCCGAACGCGTGCATGAACTCGCCGAGCACGCCGGCTTCGTTCATGCGCCGCAGCACGGTTTCGGCGTCGTTCTTCGAGGTCAGGATTTCCAGAAACAGGCGGTTGGCCTCGGGATCGTGACGCACGCGTTTGTCGATCAGCTTGAGCGAACGCGTGGCGACCCGCATCGCCTCGGGATGAAGCGCCAGATTGTGCTTTTGCGCGAGGTGGAACAGCCGAATGAGGTTGACGGGATCGCTGGCGAAGACGTCGGGGCGGGCAATGTTGATGCGGTTGTTGTCGACAACGAAATCGTCGGATTCCGACAGCGTGCGCCGGCTCTTCGCCGGACGCAGCCGGGCGATGAAGCGGCTGAGCACGGGCGCGGGCTTGGCCTGCACTTCTTCCAGGCCGGCGCACAGGATCGCGGTCAGATCGCCGACATCCTTGGCGGTGAGGAAATAGTGCTTCATGAAGCGCTCGACGTCTTGCATGCCGGGGTGCTCGGTGTAGCCGAGCCGGACCGCGATCTCGCGCTGGGTGTCGAATGACAGCCGCTCCTCGGCGCGGCCGGCGACGAAATGCATGTTGCAGCGGACCGACCACAAGAAATCTTCGCAGCGGCGGAACAGCTTGAATTCCTCGCGCGTGAACACGCCGCGATCGACGAATTCGTCGGGCTGCCGCACGCGGTAGACGTATTTGGCGATCCAGAACAGCGTGTGCAGGTCGCGCAAGCCGCCCTTGCTGTCCTTGACGTTGGGCTCCACCAGATAGCGCGACTGGCCGGCGCGGCGGTGGCGTTCCTCGCGCTCGGCGAGTTTCGCGGCGACGAATTCCGGCGCCGTGCCTTGCACGACTTCCTTGTCGAACCGCGTTGTCAGCTCGTCGTAGAGTTTTTTGTCGCCGAGCAGATAACGCGACTCCAGCATCGCTGTGCGGATGGTCATGTCCGCCTTGGCCTGGCGGATACATTCGCTGACCGAACGCGTGGCGTGGCCTATTTTCAGGCCCATGTCCCACAGGCAGTACAGCAGCGCCTCGGCGACTGACTCGCCCCAAGCCGTCTGCTTG
>JBAQJL010000045.1:0-48380 GCA_049300295.1 Xanthobacteraceae bacterium | reverse complement strand
AACACGCCGTCGCGCGTGATCTTGCCGAGCGCCTGGCGGTCGGCCGAGCACGACACGCCGAGCCCGATCGGCAGCGAGGCGCCGTGGCGCGGCAGCCGGATCACGCGCACGTCGTGGCAGAAATACTTACCGCCGAACTGCGCGCCGACGCCGAGCGACTGCGTCATCTTCAGAATCTCCTGCTCCATCTCCTTGTCGCGGAAGGCGTGGCCGTCCTCGGAGCCGTGGTCGGGCAGCGTGTCGTAATATTTGGTCGAGGCAAGCTTTACGGTCTTCATCGTCAATTCGGCCGAAGTGCCGCCGATGACGATGGCGAGATGATACGGCGGACAAGCCGCGGTGCCGAGCGTCAGCACCTTCTCTTTCAGGAAGCCAAGCAAGCGATCGCGCGTCAGGATCGACGGCGTCGCTTGGAACAGGAACGATTTGTTGGCCGAGCCGCCGCCCTTGGCGATGAACAGGAACTTGTAGGCGCCGTCCGCCTCGACATGATCGGGATCATGACTCTCGGCATAAATCTCGACCTGCGCCGGCATGTTGGAGCGGGTGTTCTTCTCCTCGAACATCGAGATCGGCGCGAGCTGCGAGTAGCGCAGATTGCGCTTGAGGTAGGCGTCGCGCGCGCCCTCAGCGAGCGCCGCCTCGTCGCTGCCGTCGGTCCAAATGAGCCGCCCCTTCTTGCCCATGATGATCGCGGTGCCGGTGTCCTGGCACATCGGCAGCACACCGCCGGCCGCGATATTGGCATTCTTGAGAAAATCGTAGGCGACGAACTTGTCGTTATCCGACGCCTCCGGGTCCTCGACGATATGCTTGAGCGAGGCGAGATGCGCCGGGCGCAACAGGTGATTGATATCGGTGAAGGCCGCTTCCGCCAGCGCCCGCAACGCCTCGCGCGGCACCACCAGCACCTCCTCGCCCATGACGCGCTCGATCCGCACGCCATCGGCGATCTTGCGGTACGGCGTGGTGTCCTTGCCGAGCGGAAACAACGGGGTGTGCTTGTAGGGAGGAGTCGGGTGGGTCGAGAGGGGGGCGTTCATGGGGGTTACCTGTGTGAAAACCGCTTTTTATCGTTTCCTACTCGGCGATTGAAGGTAGAATTTAATCGCGCTAGTTGCAACTTCGGTGGGCAGGTTCACCGCCTCCACCTCACTCAGAACCCACAATGAAAGCCGCAAAGAAACGGAAGCTCGCTAGGTCGCCGGAATTTTTCTCCGCATTGATCCGTTCTAGCTATTTCCCTCGGGAACTTCCTCCCACAATCACCACGCGAGTGTTCGCGCAGTTCTGTAAGGCGAATTACGGATTCTTAAAGGCCGCGCAATCTACGTTAATCTCCAAAACAACGAACTACGAAACCTTCACAGCCCCCCGTACAGGTGCTGGAAGACGGAGCTTGGCTCTAGTACATCCTCTTTCGCAAGCTGGGCTCTCATTGTTGATTACGCAACATCGCGCAAAAATCCGCAAATTCCTTTCTCAAAGCGAAACTTCCCTTTATCGAACAGAAGAGAGCATGGGCGCATCGAAGGCTTTCTTGGGTCTCGATTTTCGCAAATGGAGATCCGTAAGGGCAAGAACGTTTTCTGAATATCAGTTCATCCTTCAAGCGGACATCTCACGGTTCTTCTATACTGTTTACACCCACTCGATACCTTGGGCTGTAATCGGAAAGGAGAAGGTTAAGTATTGGCTCGCAAACAAGAGCAAGAAGAAGTTAGACAAGCATTGGTCTAATGGTTTTGACGTAGCTCTTCAGTCGTGCCAATCGCGCGAAACATTCGGAATTCCCGTAGGCCCCGACACTTCTCGGCTCATTGCTGAACTCCTATTAGCTGGCATTGAGAAAGACGACGAATTCCGCACTTTTCTTAGGACGCGGCCAGCATTTAGGCTCGTGGATGACCTGATTGTAGGATTTGAGGACGAACGCGAAGCGCGTAAATGCCTGGCCGCTCTCCGCAGGGCCTTGTGGAAATTTAACCTGCAGCTAAACGACGAAAAAACCGCGGTTCTACCATCGAGAGTGATTTATCGAGAAAAATGGGAATTCGAGCATAACGCAATAGTCGTTTCTGATGTTGACGCGGCGAAACAAGAGACTGACATCTACCGCCTGATCGATTTGAGCTTGCGCTATTGTACTGAGCAGAAGAGCGATCGTCCTGCTATTTGGGCATGTACACGGCTTGTGAGGCTGAAGACAATTGAACCGAATTTCCAAATCATATTGGACGCTCTATTTCGTCTCTCGCTTGAGTTCCCACGTTGCACTTCGCACGTCGCTGGGTTTCTGATTAACCACCAAGTGCTTTGTGTCGGCCTCTCAAAGGAGAGAACGCTCAAATGGATTAAATCTATGGTCAAGGCTCATTTGGCGCACGGAAACGATTTTGAAGTCTCATGGTGTTTTGTAGTTTGCGGCGTTCTAAAATTTTCACTCTCTAGTGACGACTTACCTTCCACCAATGTCATGCCAAACGCGGTCGTCTTCGCTCTGCTTGGGCTATTGCACGAGAAGGGCTTGCTGGGGGTCCCCCTTTCAGCTTGGCCGTGGAGAGCACATCTGAGGGAGAAAGGTATATATAGTGAATGCTGGCTGCCATTTTATGAAGCGGTTCGGCGAAAGTGGACGACGGATAGAAAATTGATCGCCGCAGTTTCTTCGGACCCTATATTGTCGAAGATGTTGACCGAAGGGGTCTCGTTCCTCGAAGATCAAATATTCGACGCGAAAAACCTCGACGTTTCTCGCCGCGTCTTTTCCAAAATCCCGATCGCAATCTCTGCACCGAAAGCGAAGCCAAAGCTTCGGAATTCCGGCAACATCGCGATTTCCTCCTCCGACTTCGAATATTAAGCTACGCAGGAAGAATCCCGGTGCGCTGGTGTTAACCTTCCCAGAATTATAGGAGAGCGGCGTCATGACGATGACGAATAGACATAAAATATTGGTCTTTGCCGTAGCGCTTGCCGGATTTGCTGCGCCGGCGCAGGCGCAGGGCGTGCTCACCACCCATCGGCTGTCCGCGGCGCTTGCCGCCGAAGCGGTGACCGAGGCGGTCGCCGCCTGCACCAAGCAGGGCTACCACGTCACCGCCACCATCGTCGATCCGGACGGCGCGACACAGGCGCTGCTGCGCGGCGACGGCGCCGGAATCGTCGCGGTCAAAAGCTCCTACGACAAGGCCTACACGGTGATCATGCTCGGCGCGACCAGCAACGTGGATTCGAGCGGCGCCATCGCCCAGCGCATCGGCCCCAACCCGCCGGCCGGCGGCATCGCCAAGTTCGATCATATCGCGCTGCAGCCGGGAGCGTTTCGCATCAAAGTCGGCAACGAGGCGATCGCCGCCATCGGCGTCGGCGGCGCGCCCGGCGGCGATCACGACGAAGCATGCGCCAAGGCCGGCCTCGACAAAATCGCCGACCGGCTGAAGTAGCATGTAGCCTGGATTGAGCGGAGCGAAATCCGGGATTGGTCGCGCGGATTTTGAGACCGCCCCCGGGTTTCGCTTCGCTAAACCCGGGCTACAGCACCGCGTTAATCGATCGGCTCGGCGGAGAACTTGCGCTCCTGCAAGGTCGGGCCGAACGTCCCGCGCTGCCTGCTGCACATCCAGCAGCTGCAGGTCTTCGGCTGTTCCTTGAATTTCGCAATTGTCTTCGGATCATACCAGCAAGGACACGTCAGATCGCCGTAATGCTGATTACGATCTTCATTCAGACGCCGCCACATATGGCGGACCGCCTTATGACGGCGGAAAGCTCGACTGCGCATTTGACCAGCTCCGGTTTGCGGGCGCTACCCGCGCGGACCTGATCGTTGTTTGGTTTCTCATGCCGCGTGATTTAGGTTGGAGGTCACTTTTGTCAAGGAATCCGAGGCGAGCGGCGTAGTGTGGACAAAGCGAAGCGTGCCCACGTCTGCGCGGAGAAACATCTTCACATTCTACGACGGTGACACGTGGGCACGACGCTTCGCGCCTTTGCCTACGAAGCATACCGGTTGCATCAAATTCTATCCAATTGCGCGCCGCTCGCTTAATGCGGCGTCGATAATGTCGTGTTCGCTTTCGTAATCGCTGGGATTAAGGTATTTTCGAATGACATTCGGAAAACGATTTTCGATTCACAATGATCGCACTCCAGCGGTCGCCCAACAGACTTGCGTGCGCTGCTGCGGCACCGGACGTATTCGCGAGCGCGGCAATAAGATCATCTGCAAAGCCTGCGCGGGCACCGGACGGATCGCGGGTACGCCGGGGGCAACACCGGATCGTCATACGCGGGCTTGACCCGCGGCTCAAACAGCGCACGGACCCCGACCCCGACGATCAGCGCTTCTCGCGCGCCTTGGATTTCGGCGGGGGGCGCGCGGCAACGAACCGCGGGCTTTTGTTCTCCAGCCACACCTGCATCATCTGCGCGTACGTATAAGCCGCTTGCGATGGCGCGACGATGGTGTCGCCAGCGAGCAGCGGCAGGGTCGCGGCAGCGGCGGCATTGGCGGCGGGCGAACCGAACTGAGCGTCATGGACCTCGGAGATCGCAGCGGCCGAATACGTAACGAAGGAAGCTGCCAGCGTTTGATTTGCCGGCGACGCGAGGCCGTTCACCGCGTCGACGACGATGCCGGCCGGATCGCCCGGCAAGGTGACATCGCGCTGAACGGTCTGCGCCACGTTGGCCGGCCGAGCCGCAAGGCCGCTCAAATCTTCGCCGGTATTTCTATCGACTGAGAGCGATAGACGTTCGGTCGACGCAACAAGAAGCGAGGCGGCAAGCGGCAGCACTGAACTCATGCCCCAGCGCTAGCGCAGTGCGCGCTAACGGCGGCTGGCAGGAATCGTTACGGTTTTAGGAAATCCCGCTGCACCGGCGGTGCGTCGCCGGCACCTTTCTGCGCGCGAGGAGAGGTAGTCGTCTCACAGGGCCTTGCAGTCGCGCGACACCTGGGCGATGCCGCCCTCGGCTTTCACCCGCATCGTGTAGGTCTGCTGCGCCGCGGCGCCGCTGCCGGCCGGGCCGAGCGTCATGATGGTGTGACCGAGCGAGGTGCCGCGCGCACCGGATATGTTGGCGTAGATTTCGCAACGCAGCCGTTTGGCGCAGGTGTTGGTGACGCCGATCACGTAGGTGACGTTCTTGCCGTGGGTCAGGTAGTCGCCGGTTTGCTGCAGGCAGGACTGCAAGTCAGCCGGCGCGGCAGTTTCTCCCAACGCCGCGGCGGCGCCGGCGCACAAGGCGATGACGACCGACAACAGTTGCACCGCGGCCAGTAAATACATGGCACACCCCTCGACATGACCGAGGGGTTTGTCGCGCCGCCGCGGCGACTGGTTCATCGTCTGCCGCCGCATCGATTACCTGATCGAGTCCGGAAATGACGAAACAACGAGCGACTCGTCCAGTGGCCTAGTTCCAGTTCCCCGCTCGCTTCTGCGCGAACGAGGCAAGGCCTTCGGCGGCTTCGGCGGAGCGCCGCTTGTCGGCATGGCTCTCGATCAAACGGTTCGCGGCGCCTTCATCGAGGCGCGCCCAGGCGGATTCGAGCGCGAACGCCTTGGTCTGCGCAACCGCGTCCGGACCGTTTTGCAAAATCTGCTCGACGATGCGCTCACCGGTAGCTTCGAGTCCGGCCGCCGGGACGACCTCATGCACGAGGCCGATGCGGCGCGCTTCGGCCGCAGAAAAGCGCTCGCCGGTCAGCGCATATCGGCGCACCTGGCGGACGCCGATGGCGTCGTTGAGCTGCGGAATGATGATCGCGGCGGTCAGTCCCCAGCGCACCTCGGCGATGGAAAACACCGCATCCTCCGCGGCGATGACCACGTCGCACGCGGCGAGCAGTCCCGTTCCGCCGCCGAAACAGGCGCCCTGCACCAGCGCGACGGTCGGCACTGGCGCCGCATTAAGCCGCCAAATCGCCTGCGCGGTCGCGCGCGAGGCGGCGATATTATCGTCGCGCGATGCCGCGCGCACGGCGCCGATCCATTTCAGATCGGCGCCAGCCTGAAAATGCTTGCCGCGACCACTGATGATGACGGCGCGCAGGCCCTTGGCACGATCCAAAGCGTCGAGCGCCGCCAGCAACGCGCGGATCAGCTCACCGTCATAGGCGTTGTTACGCTCCGGCCGATTGAGCACGACGTGCGCGACGCCACGGCCGTCGATGTCGAGGAGGACGGGAGCCTTGGCGTTTGAGTCTGTCACGACACCCTCCAAACAGCGCGCATTTGGTCAAAGCTTAAGCAGCTTCTCCGCGTTGCCGTGGGCGATGCGCTCCTTGTCGGCCGCCGGAACCGGAATCTGTTCCAGGAAGGCGCGCGCCTGCGGCATCGATTGGTACGGATGATCCGCAGAGAACATTATCCGATCGACGCCGCCGAGTTCGAGGAACAGATCGAGGAAGGTCGGCGGAAAATTGAAGCCCGAGAACGTGTAGTGCACGTTGTCGCGCAGATAGTCCTTGTATTGCCGTTTCAGCTTGGTCACCGTCGGTGGCATGATGTCGAAGCGCTGAAACATGAATGGCAGCCCCTCACCCATGTGACCAATGACGACCTGCAGACGGGGGAAGCGATCGAACACGCCGCCGGAGATCAGGCGAATGACATGGACTGCGGTTTCGATGTGCCACCCCCAGGCGCCGCCGGCGAGCATCTCGGTCAGCATCGGGTCGAAGCCGCCGTAGTAGATGTCGAGCACCGGCTTCGGCGGCGGCGTCGGATGAATGTGAATCGGAACGTCGAGCTTCTCGGCGCATTCGAGGATCGGCGTGTAGAATTTGTCATCGAGATAGCGGCCGCGGTTGTGGCCGTTGACGACGGCGCCCTTAAATCCGGCACGCACGCGGGTTTCCAGCTCAGCGGCCGCCTTGTCGGGCGCCGACGTCGGGATTGCGGCAAATCCCGAAAAACGCGTCGGATGCTTTTTCATCGCCGCGGCGAGGTAATCGTTGGAGTCGCGCGCGAGCGCAATGGCATCGGTCGGGTCCAATTGCTCGACGCCCGGCGAGGTGAGCGACAGCACCTGCATGTCGATGCCGGCAGCATCCATTTCCGCCAGACGCTTCGAATCGACGTCGCACAACCGGTCGATCAGGTTGGCATAACGGCCGCCGACGGTCTCGGCGCGGTTTTTCAGCTCGCGTCCGGCGATGTCGAAAAATCCCGGCATAGCAAAGTGCTCTTCAAGCGTTATGGTGCGCATGGTTGTTATACTCCAAAAAGTTTCTCTGCATTGCCGTGCGCGATCCGCTCGCGATCGGCGGCACTCACCGGTAGCTGCTCCAGAAAGGTGCGCGCAGCCGCCATCGAGCCGTAAGGAAAATCGACCGAGAACATGATGCGTTCGACGCCGACTTCGAGCAGCAGATCGAGGAACGTCGCCGGGAAATTGAAGCCGCCGAACGTGTAATGCAGGTTTTGTCGCAGGTAATCCCCAACCGGCCGTGCGAGCTTGGTCAGTTCGGGGGCCAGGTTGCGGTCAAGCCGTGGCAGCATGAACGGCAGGCCTTCGCCCAGATGTCCGATCACGATTTGCAGCTTGGGAAAGCGGTCGAACACGCCGCCGAGAATGAGACGGATGACGTGAACCGCGGTCTCGATATGCCAACCCCATGCAGAACCCGCCAGCATGTCGCCGACGGCCGGTGAAAAACCGCCATACGACGCCTCGATCACCGCCTTTGGCGGTCGAGTCGGATGCAGATACACCGGAACGCCGAGCGCCACGGCGCATTCGAAGATCGGCCAGAACGTCTTGTCGTCGAGATAGCGGCCACGCGTGTGACCGTTGATCAGCGTGCCTTTGAATCCGAGCTGGCGAACGGCGCGCTCCAGTTCGGCCACCGCCTTGTCGGGCGCGGCGACCGGCAACGCGGCGAGGCCAGCGAAGCGCTGCGGATGCGCCTTCACGGCGCCGTGCAGAAAATCGTTGGAGTCGCGCGCCAGCGCGACCTGGTCGGCAGCCTCAAGCTGCTCGACGCCTGGCGCATTGAGCGACAGCACCTGCATGTCGATGCCGGCGGCGTCCATTTCGGCAACGCGCTTGCCGCCGACCTCGCCGAGTTGCTCGACGATCCGCGCGCCGCGCTGGCCGATGCGTAAAAAGCCTTCCTTGAGCTGCCGCCCAGCGCCGTCGAGAAAACCCGGGCTGGCAAAATGTTCTTCAACTGTAACGGTTCGCATCGTCATTCCCTTGCTGCATACGTGACCTTATCGGGCGATCCTATAGAGGCGGCCGTCGCGAGTCATGCGCCCCACTCCTCATGCCTGGGCAGCGCCGCTACGATGGCGGCCGAGGCGCGACAAACGCATCTGCCTCCCGATCCAGCGACTGATAAAGGAGCCGTGCATGCCCACCTTCAAACTTCCCTTGTCCGGCGATGTCGTGCAATCAATCAATCCGTTCACCGCGTTCATGACGGGCGGCCAGTTCGGGCTGGTCAATATCAATCTCGGCCAATCAAGCGAGCCCAAGGTCGAGGAAGACGTGCTGTCGGACGTTGCCAGTTACGGCAAGCAGCTCGGCCGCATCGGCGACGGGTTGATCGTGCTGATGAACCATTTCCACCCACGCAAGCCGCTCTCCGCGGACGAGACCGCGGCGATCGACGCGCTCAAACGGATGCTGGAGAAGATCGCGAAAGTGAAGGAAGGGCATCACCGGGCGGCGCTGCATCCGCCCGCCGCAACGCCCGTTTCTTAAGCCGACGCAGTGTTTCCTCAGCCGCCGTAAAATACGTTGTCGCCGAGGTCCTTCATTTCCAGGATGGCGGCGTCGGGACGGCCCGTCGGCGGCCGATTCAGATGCGCCTCGACCACCTCACCGACCAAGATGTGATGATCGCCCTGCTCGACGATCGCGGTGACGCGGCATTCGACGACGCCGGGCGCGTCGACCAGGATAGGCGCGCCGGTCGTACCTTTGCGATAGGCCTGCCCGGAGAGCTTGCCGTCGCTGACATCGGTCGGCTTAAAAAATGTGAACGCAAGGCTCTTATGCTCCTTGCCGAGCATATTGAGCGCGAATGCCTGGGCCGCCTTGACGGCCTTGTAAGCACCCGAGTCGGTCTTGACTCCAACCACGACGAGCGGCGGCGCGAAGGCCGACTGGGTTACCCAGTTTACGGTTGCGGCAGCGATATTGCCTTTGCCGTCGTCGGCCGTGAGCACATAGATGCCGTAGGGGATCATTCGCAGCACGGTTTTCTTGGCGTCCGCGTTCATTGTTTCCTCCTCGTTATTCTGTTTGCCTGGGCACTCGAGCCATGCCCTCCGGGTCAAACAAGCGGATCATTGTCCTCGACATGTAAAACATCATCAATATAGTAGAAGCCTCAAACGGGACCGTTCGGTTCTAGATTAGGATGCAGACTGCGCTTACACGTGGCGCGGCGGGGCTTTAGGGGGCGAAATCCATGGCGGACCGACAGTGGTATACTGCAATCGGGGGAAAGCAAGAGGGGCCGTTTTCAGACCAGAAACTCCGCGAATTGATCGCCGCCAGCTCGGTGCGCGCGGACACTCTGGTCTGGTGCGACGGTATGAGCAACTGGGCGCGGGCGGTGGAAATTCCCGGCTTGGTGTCGTCGGCATCCACCACGGCGCAACAGCCGGTTCGCTCTTTTGCCGCGGCGGCTGCCAAGCCCGGCGGCAGTCCGATGGCCGTCCCGGACGATCGCCGCCTCGTGTTCGATCAGCAGCAGCCTTTCGATCGCGTCTGGCCGCTCTACTGGCGTGTCGTGGTTCTGGGGCTGAGCGTCATGACGGTCATTCCGCTGCCCTGGGCCGCGCCATGGTTTCTGCGCTGGTTCGTTGAGCGCATCGAACTGCCGGATCGCCAGCGCGTCAGCTTCGAAGGCAAACCGGGAGATATCTGGTACATCTTCATAGGCTACGGGCTCTGCACCTATGCGTCGGCGGGGATCTCGCTGGCGTTCAACGGCTTGGTTTCGTTGCTGTTGATCCCGTTGACGACGTTTTTGGCGCTCGTCGTTACCCGATGGTTCTACGCCAATCTGGTCTGGCCCGGACGCCAAACGTCGCTGCAATTCACCGGCAGCTATTGGGGGCTGCTTGGCTGGTCGGTGCTCGGCCCGCTGTCGTTTATCACGATCGTCGGATGGGCCTGGGTGTACGCCGCCTGGGGGCGCTGGATGTGCAGGAACGTCACAGGGATGCACCGGCAGTTCGTCTTCACCGCGACCGGCTGGGGTTATCTGTGGCGAACGCTGACGTTGATCCTGACCAGCTACTTGGTAGTGGCGATGCCCTGGACAATGCGCTGGTACGTGCGCTGGCTGATCGCGCAGTTTGCATTGATCGACGAGACTGCGCCGCACGCCTGAAGCGACGGCGGCCATTCCGCCGCGTGCGCCGCCGTCTCGACGGCGGCGCCTCGGGATCGCTTAGTGATGCATCTCGTCCGGCGGCATGATGCCCCACAGGTTGGAGGCCGTCGGGTCCTTGGCCCAGACTTTCGGGCGCTGCGGATTGTCGCGGTGCCACGGGCGCGGCTCGAAATAGCCGAGCTCCTCGTTCATGCGATCGAGCTCGGCGAACAGTTCGGTAATCAGCCCGGCGGGGCTGCGGTGATACGTGAACAGGTTATGGCCGATGCCGTGCCGGCCGGGACCCCACAACAGCTTGTAGCCGTTGGTGGATAGGAAATCGCAGGCCGTCTGCATGTGGCCCCAATCGCGCAGCTCAAACGCGGTATGGAAATGCCGGTTCGAGCCGGTCTGCATCAGATTGATGGTGTGATGATCGGGGCCGCAGCGCAGAAATGAGAAGAAATCGCTCATCCAGTCCGACTCACGAAAGCCGAGCACATTGCAATAGAACTTGGTCGCGTGTTTGACGTCGGTGACATGAAAAGCGACGTGGCCGAGCTTGTGCGGCACGATGCCCTTGGCCTGGAATTTCTGGTGCGAAAAGTCGGCGCGCTTGAACACCTCCATCACGGTGCCCTTCGTATCCTCGAAGGTAAGCAGTTCGCCGATTGACGGCTCGGGATCCTTCTTGCGCGCCGTGTTGACGCCGTGGCCCTGCACCTGCTTCTCGAAGGCATCGAGATCGTCGCCTTCGCCGAGCTGAAATCCGACGCGGACGCATTGCGCGTTCGCGCCCTTGCGTAGCACGACGGAGTGATGATCCACCGTATTCGCCAGAAAGGTCGCGTCCTTTTCCTTCGCGATCAGCGTCATCCCGAGAATATTGGTGTAATAGTCGGTCTGCTTTTCCACGTCCGGAACTTCGTAACTGGCGTGGGCGATTTTCTTGACGCGGATCATGCGGAGACTCCTTCAACCATCATTAATTTGAACGCGGCAGCGAGCCGAACACATCGACCATTTTGGCGACATCGTACTCGCCGAATCCCATTTCCATGAAACGCTCGTAGAGCGGTTTGACGCAATCGAGAATCGGCGTCGCCACGCCGACCTCTCTGGCGAGATCGTCGATCATACCGAAATAATGCTGCAGCGTCGGCACCGGCCCCTGCACCGGGGTGAAGCGGCGCTCCGCCATCCAGGGCGCGCGGATACCGAATTGGGTCGAGCCGCCCGAGCCGGTGGCGATCGCTTTTATCATCAGCGGCACGTCAACGCCTGCCTTGAGCGCGAGCGCCACGGCCTCGGCAGTCGCCGCGATATTGATTGCGACCAGGAGATTATTCACTAGCTTGACGCGGCTCGCGGCCCCGAACGGTCCGAAATAGAGGCATGAGTCGGCGAAACCCGCAACGACGTCCTCGACCTTCGCGCAGGCCGCAGCGTCACCAGCGAGATAGATAACGCCTTTGCGCGCCGCCACCATGCCGGGCGTGCCGGATACCTCGCCATCGATGAAGGCCGCGCCCTTGTCGGCCAGCGGTGCGATCTGCCGCTTCTTGTCCGGAACCGGGTGAGAGCCCAGTTCGACCACGATCTGTCCCGGTCGCGCGCTGTGAATGAGTCCTTGCGGACCCTGGATCGCGTCGTCGAGCGCCGCCGTGGAAGGCAGACAGGAAAACACAATATCGGCCTGCGCGCCGACATCGGCGGACGAGCGCGCCGGCACCCCGCCGATGCTCTCGAATTCGGCCAGCGAAGAGCGGCGATAGCCAATTACGCGATGGCCGTTCTTGATCAGATTCTGACAGATCGGCATACCGATCTTGCCGACCCCAACAAAGCCGACGGTCGCCATGGGCATTCCTCGAAACGTTTCTTGTGGCGTTCAGATTGTTTGGATGCGACCAAGGAGTCAACATCGCGGTGATTGCGCCGCGCTGGAACCGGCGAGCAGCCCGCGTCAGATCAGCCGCGAATTCGGCGGCAGGCCGAGGAAATGCCGGCCGACGGCCTCGTAGATCGCGAACTGCGACTGGGCCTGCTGCGACACCGCATGCATGTCGCGGAATCGGCGCTCAAACGGATTGCTCTGGAACACCGCCGTGGCGCCGGCCGCCAGATAGGCGTTTTCGACCACTTGGCGCGCCTGCTGACTGGCGTTGATGCAGGCCATACGCAGCCGAACCCGCTGATCCATCGTGAACGAACCCGATTGCGCCGCCCGCCAAATCTCGGCCAGCGCATCGAGCAAAAAGGCCCGCGCGGCCGCCAGCGAGGACTGCATGACGCCGACCTGCGACTGGACCACGGGATTGTCGCGCAGCATGACGGTCTGGCCGGTCGGCGTCTTCTTTTGCGCAAGCGCGCAGAAGGCATCGAGCGTCGATCGCGCAATCCCGAGCGCTACGGCCGGAAAGCTCGCGCCGAACAGCTGGTAGATGGTGAACAGGTAGAGCGGACCGCGTTCGTGCCACTCAGCCGGATTGAGCGCATGAAAGTCGATCGCGTACTGTTCGGGCACGAACGCGTCGGTGAAAGTGTAGGTGTCGCTTCCGGTGCCTTTGAGCCCGATGACGTGCCACACGTCGTCGATCTTGGCGGTTTCGCGAGGCAGCACGAGCGTCTTCTGGATCGGCTTGCCGTCGGCGGCGCGGCGCGGCTCGCCGTTCGGCTCGTAAACGACGCAGTGCGCGGCGAGCCAGGTTGCCTGCCGGCTGCCGCTCGCAAATGGCCAGGTTCCGCTGACCCGAAAACCGCCGTTTTCGACCAGCGCCTTGCCGCTGCCCGTCGGGCCCCAGGCCAGCACGCCGCGCGGATTTTTTTTGAAAATCTCCGCGGCCACTTCGGGCTTCATGGCCTTGGAGATGGTCGAGCACACCGACGTCTGGCCTATGCACCACGCCACGGAGGCGTCGGCCTTGGCGATCTCTTCGATAGCCCGGACGTAGTCGACCGGCGAGACTTCTTCCCCACCATACGCCCGCGGCACCAGCATCCGGTACAGGCGCGCTTCGTGCAGTGCATCGACGAGGTCCGCCGGCAGCTCACGGTTCGCCTCGATACGCTGCGCCGCTGCCGCGATCAGCGGCGCCACCGCCCGGGCGTTGGCGACGCAATCAACTCTCGCCCGTTCATCCATTCCGGCATGCTCCCACGACGATCTAACCAAGGACATTCTTACCCGCCGCCGCACAGTCGGTCTATCGGGATGGCACCGATGCGCCATAAGCCGTCGCTGGCGAGGCGAAATCGAACTATAGTGGCGCAAAGAGCGCGGTCGTTCAGCGTCCGCCACACGAGGGGGAAAGCATTCCATGCGCGCCACCGCGCTCGCCGCTTCCGTACTCGCGGTTTTTACATGCACCATGGTTTTCACATGCACCATGGCGTGGCCGATCGATGCGCCACCCGCCCTTGCGCAAGCCGCCGCCGACAAACCGGCCGCTAGCGGGCCGCCGATGGACGATGTGCAAAAGGCCGACCGCGTCTACCAGTTCAGGAAGGCAGCTTCGAGCGGCCCGGACCGCGGACGCGAAATCTTTTATTACAAGTGCTGGTTCTGCCACAACGAATTCACCCGGGACATTCCGAAATTGACCGGGCTGTTTCAGCACCCGACGTTGTTATCCGGGGCGCCGGTCAACAACGAAACGGTGAAGAACCAAATCCGCAACGGCAGCGCCGACATGGCTGCCTACAAATACACGCTCACCGAAGCAGACATAGACGATCTGGTGAGCTTCCTGCGTCAGGAGTGCTGCTGGAATTCCGACGCTCCGCCGCCCAATCCGGCCTACCGCGCGCACTGACAGGAGGACATCATGAAATCCTATCGATGCGCGCCCACAACGATAGCGCTAGCCTTATTTGCCGCGCTGACCTTGACGCTCGCCATAATCGCAGCGGCATTGCCGGCGAAAGCGCAGAGCGGCAATCCGCTGCTGGGCGGTCCGCACGGCGTCGTGAAATCCGCCGACGGCAGTCCACTCGAAGGCATGATGGTGCAGCTCATCGCCAAGAACACGGCGATCAGGACCACCGTCTTTACGGATGGCGAGGGCCATTACGAATTTCCCAAACTTGCGGCGGGCGCCTACATCCTGCACATCGCGCAGCCGCGCGAATTCTTTCCCTATGCGCGCGACCCGGTCGAGATCACGGCCGCCGACGCGCTTTCGGACATCGTCCTCGCGCGTATCACCAAGGCTGACGTATTGCCGCCCTATCCCGAAATTGCGGCGCAGATGACCGGGTCGGAATGGCTTCTGAGTCTTTCGGGCAGCGGCGCCGAAAAACGGCTGCTCACCGTCAATTGCAACTGGTGCCACTCCTACCAGCAAATATTCCGCAATCATTACGACGAGCGCAGCTGGTCGAAGATCCTGTACAGGATGATTCATGGCGCCGGCTCGCCGCTGATCAATATCAACAAAAACGGGCGCTTCCCTCCTGAGGACGAAGCGAAGCTGGCGCATTGGCTGGCGACGGTGCGCGGCCCGCAATCAGGCGATCCCGGCTTTATCACGTTGCCGCGTCCGCAGGGCCGCGCCACGCGGGTGATCATCACCGAGTACGAATTGCCGCGGCTGGAGACAGCGACTCATGACGTCTCGGGCGATGCCGATGGCAACATCTGGTACAGCACCCATCGCAGCTCTTATGTCGGGCGGCTCGATCCGCGCACCGGCAAGGTCACCGAGTTTCACGTCCCGCTGGTGCAGCCTGGCGCGTTGCCGGGCACGCATTGGATCCACGTCGACAAGGACGGCATCGTCTGGGGCTCGGAAAACTGGGCGCACAATATCTGGCGGCTCGACCCGAAGACCGGTGAGTTCAAGCGCATTCCCTGGCACGTCAAGGAAGCTTTGAATTCGCCGATGGGGGGCAATTATGCGCTCGATCCGGACGGCTACATTTGGAAGGTGCGCAATTTCAAGGTCAGTAAAATCGAGGCTTTGACCGGCAAAGAAGTGCTCGGCATCATCACCACAAAATTCCCGGGAACTTACGGCAGCGCGATCAGCCACGACGGCCGCTATTTCGGCGGCGGAGCGTGGCCGCGCGACGGTGTCGTGATCGCCGATACGCATACCGGCAAGGTCTACGAGCCGGATACCAGCACCAATTCCGGACCCGCGCGCGGCGAATTCGACCTGAACGACAATTATTGGGCCGGCGGACGCGGCGGCGAATTGATCGAGTTCAACATGGCCGAGAAGCGGATTCGCGAATTCCCGCTGCCGACGCCCTATGCCTCGATGTATACCGCGCAAGCCGACAAGAATGGCGACGTGTGGGGCGGCGAGATGCACTCGGGCCGCTATTTCCGCTTCAACCCAAAGACCGAGCGGTTCACCGAATATGTGCTGCCGGAGCCTTACGGCATCGACCGAGAAAGCTGGATCGACAACTCCACCAACCCGGTGACGGTTTGGTACGTCGATCACGAAGGCTGGATCACGCGCATTCAACCGCTGGATTAGAGCATTTTCCGGAAAAGTGGTCGCTGGTTTTCCGAAGAAAATGCGACCGGATTCATAAAACTAAAGCAAAGAAGCGCCACGATTTCGATAAATCCTGGCTCGATGCGGCCCGTGCAGAAAAAAGCTCGGGACGGTCACACCAATGATTTCAGCGGAGCATTCAGATGCATCGGCGCAATATTCTGAGCGGACTCATCAAGCTGGCGTGCGTCACGCCGCCGCTCACTGCCATCGCGATGGAGCGAGCCCACGCCGAAGCGGCGGCGCCGGCCGAGTTCGGCAAGGTCGTCTACCATCTGTCCGACCTCGATAAGGTCGATTTCGTGTTCGGCAATATTCACAATCACTACGTCGGCATGGGCGGACCAGCCCACGTCAGGATCGCCCTCGTCGTGCACGGCCCAGCGCTGAAAGCATTCCATCAGGCAACGGCCACGCCCGAAGCAGTCAAGCGCGTGACCGAATTGAGGGATCAGGGCCTTCAGCTCAATGCCTGTATCAACACCATGCGGGCGCAGAACGTGACTCTCAAGGACCTGTTGCCGGGCTTCATCGTCGCCGAAAAAGGCGGCGTGGTGCGGCTCGCTGAATTGCAGTCGCAGGGCTACTCGTATCTGCGGCCGTAGAGTTTTTCGGAAAGCATGGGCGCAAGGCCGTCCTACTCTTCGCCGAACATTTCCTGCCGCCGCCGCTCGAGCGCCGCCGAGTAGCGGCGCAACGCATAGGCTTCCGTCAACAGTCCAATGACCCGTCGATCGAGATAGGAATCGACCACAGCGAGGGCTTCCGCTTCGGCGCGGTCGAAGGCCAGCACGGCTTCCTTCACGGCCATACCCGGCAGCAGCACTTCGTCGGGATAATGCAGATACTCCTTGATCGCGCTGTCGGTTTCGACCTCGCCGGCGTAGAGATCGGCGACGTGCACCAGCCCGACATAGCGATCCGCCTCGTCGACCGCCACCACGTAGGCCGCCGAGCCGAGCGGGAAGGATTCGCGAAACGACGCAACGTTGATCGAGGCGTGCACTGTCTGCACATCCTGCCGCATCATACGGCCGACGGTGAGATCGCGCATCCAGCCGACATCGGCCGCACTGCGGATCGTCTCGCCGCGCAGGTGAAAACGCCAAGTCGCGAATGAATATCCGAACACTTCGCGCGTGACTTGCGCCGATATGATCACCGCGATGAGCACAAGCGTCGTCAACCAAAGGTCCTTGGTCGTTTCCAGCGCAATGAAGATCATGGTCAGCGGCCCGCCGATCACCGCGGCCGCGAGCGAACTCATGCCGATGACTGAGTACGCATTGGGATCGAAATAATATGTCGGAAACATCATCGTCAGCGCCACCGCCACAAGGTGGCCGCCGAGCGCTCCGATCAGAAGCGAAGAAAAGAACATTCCGCCACGGAAGCCCGAACCCAGTGAGGCGACCGACGCAGCGATCTTGAGCACGAACAGCAACAAGACGAAATTGAACGACAAATCGAGCATGCCCGAGACGCGCAATGCGCCGTGACCGGACGACATCACCTGCGGCGACACCATCGCAAACAGGCCGACAAATAACCCGCCGATCATCGTGCGCCACATCGGCCGCAACGCAAACCGCGAGAAGATCGCTTCGGACAGCGCCACGCAGCGCATCATCGCAATGCCGAGCAGCGCCGCGAGCAGGCCGAGCACAGCCGCGAGCACGTAATCGTGGCTGACGATCGTCATTTTCTCGGGCGCGACCACGCCGATCTCGGCCGGCGCCAGCCCGTCCGCGACCACGTAGCCAACCAGTGCCGCAATCGCGACCGGCGCCAGGCTGGTCGGCGTGTAGCTGCCGATGATCAGTTCAAATCCATAGAACGCCCCGGCCAGCGGGGCGCCAAAGGCACCGGCGATCCCGGCCGCGGCGCCGCAGCCAACCAGAATGCGCAGGTCACCGCGCCGCAGCCGGAATGCATTGCCGATGCGCGAGGCGATGCCGCTCGCCGCCTGCGTGTAGCCGGCCTCTAGCCCGACCGCCGCTCCAACACCGCTCGACCAAATCGTCTGCGCGGCCACGATCATGCTGCCGAGGAGCGACATGCGGCCGCCGTGCAACGCATTGGCCTCGATCGGGTCGATCTCCCGGTCCGGCCGCCAGCGTTTGATGATTTCGCTCGACACCCCGAACAGCAGCCCGCCGACCAACGGCACCGAAATGGCCAGAATGGGATTAAGCTCAAGCCGTGCCGACAGGCGCTCGCCCGGCTGCAAATGAAAGAAGATCGTATGCAGCAGATCGACCATGTAGCCCATCGTGGCCACGACCAGGCCGGCTATGGCGCCGACCACCGTCGCAAGCGCGACGAGGCTCGATTCCCGTGCTCGAACGAGGGCGCGTAGGCGCCGGGGTATTTCGAATCGGTCGGCCACTTCAGCAATCAAGACGGATCGGCCATCGTTCTGGTGCTCTTAACGGGCGGGCACGCCAAGTTCTACTTCTCGGTGCAACCGTAACACCTGACCGCTAAGGCAATTGTTGGCAGATGTGGCGGCTGAGCGGACTCCTTGGACGAGCCGGGCCGCAATCTGGCCGCGCCGGCACGAAACGGGTCGAAATAGTGCGCTGCACCAACGAACTAACAGGCAATCGTCCCAAAATGCCGCGAAGTCAACGATTTTTCGCCAGCCGCCGACCCATTGATTATCGGTCGCCGATGCCAGTCACTGCGGAAATGGCACCGACATTTGCCGGAACGCCCGTCTCGACGGGGCGTTAATCAAAGCACGGGCCCGACGGCGTCCCAGATCGGCTGCAAGCAAAGATGCTTTCATTCGCAGGCAATGCGTTGCCGCGTCGATCGCCCGATCGCAGGGCTGCGGCGACACAGCGCGGCGAACAACCCGCCCCTCATAGCGGTCCCATCATCGAAACGGCGATTCCGGCTCGGCTTGATGCACTGCCGTTTGGCCGATTCCACATCCTGGTGATCGTCGCGCTGGGCATCACTTGGATACTGGACGGACTGGAAGTAACGCTTGCGGGATCGCTCTCCGGCGAACTCAAGAACAGCTCCGCCTTGGGCCTGAGCAACAGCGAAATCGGCCTCGCCGGCAGCCTCTATCTGGCCGGTGCGGTGTCCGGAGCATTCTTGTTCGGCTGGCTGACGGATCGCATAGGGCGGAAGAAGCTGTTCACTATCACGCTCGTCGTTTATCTGCTGGCGACGGCCGCAACGGGCCTGTCATGGAACTTTTGGAGTTTCGCGTTGTTCCGCATCATTACGGGCGCCGGCATCGGAGGTGAATACTCTGCCATCAATTCGACAATTCAGGAGCTTATTCCCGCGCGCCTGCGCGGCTGGACCGATCTGCTGATCAACGGCAGTTTTTGGATCGGCGCCGCAATCGGGGCCGGCGGCTCGATCGTTTTGCTCGATCCGCGCTTTATCGACCCCGCAGTCGGCTGGCGCTTGGCATTCCTGATCGGAGCGGCGATCGGAATTGTGATCGTGGCGATGAGGTTATGGATTCCGGAGAGTCCGCGCTGGCTGGTAACTCACGGGTTCGCAGAGATGGCGGAAAAAACTGTGCATGGTATCGAAACGCGCCTCGGCCGTGACGTCGCCCCCCGGACGTTGCAGCACGTGCGCTTGCGTGCTCGCAGCCACACGCCGCTGAGCGAGGTCGCTCGCGCGCTGTTCATCACCTATCGGCAACGAACGCTCGTCGGCTTGAGCCTGATGGCGTCGCAGGCTTTCTTCTATAACGCGATTTTCTTCACCTACGCGTTGATCCTGATCGACTTCTATCATGTTCCGGCCGATGCGGTCGGCTGGTACATTCTGCCGTTTGCGGCAGGCAACATGCTGGGCCCGCTGCTGCTCGGCCGGCTGTTCGACACGGTCGGCCGTAAGGTCATGATCGCGTCGACCTACGCGGTGTCGGGAGTGCTGCTCGCGGCGACGGCTTATCTGTTCAGCCGGAATCTGCTCTCCGCACAGCAGTTGACCATAGCGTGGATGATCGTATTCTTTTTTGCTTCGGCGGCGGCCAGTTCGGCCTATTTGACAGTCAGCGAAACTTTTCCGCTGGAATTGCGCGCGCTCGCCATCGCGTTCTTCTACGCCATCGGCACCGCAGTCGGTGGCATAGCGGGACCGCTGGTGTTTGGGATGCTGATCGATGCCGGCTCGCGCGCGAGCGTCGCTACGGGCTACTGGATTGGCGCGGCCATGATGATCGGCGCCGCCGCGGTCGAGGCGTTCTGGGGCGTGGCCGCCGAGCGCCAGCCGCTCGAGACCGTGAGCCGGCCGCTGGCACTCGTGGATTGAACCCGGGAGCCGGACGTGCAAAGCCAAGCCAGAATTCGCGATCGGACCCCCACGACAATGGATAGCGCCGCTCTGCCCCCACTCGTGCCCGATCTGCACCGCTGCGCGATCCTGCTCGATATCGATGGCACCATCCTCGATTTCGCGCCGTCGCCCCGGCAGGTCCGGGTACCGGATGACCTCACCCGCACGCTGACGCGACTTCAGCAGTCGACCGGTGGCGCTCTGGCGCTGGTCAGCGGCCGGTCGATCGGTGACATCGATCTGATTTTCGCGCCGCTGCGGCTTGCCGCCATCGGCGTGCATGGCGCCGAGATGCGCCTCAACTGCGACGCGCCGGTGCTGACGCGGGTCGTGCCCCTGAGCGCGGCGCTCAAAGACAGGCTCGCCAAGGTTGCCGATCTCGGGCCTGGCATCCTGGTCGAAGACAAGGGCTATTCACTGGCACTGCACTATCGGCAAGCCCCCGCCAAGGCAGCGGAACTGATGAGCGCCATCGATCGGATTTGCGCAAGCGCCCCGCAGGAAGCGGTCGAAATTCTTCCCGGTAAGTTCGTCGTCGACGTCAAACCTGCCGCGATCAACAAGGGCGATGCCGTTCGCGAGCTGATGCAACATCCACCATTCGCCGGCCGGCATCCGATCTTTATCGGCGACGATACGACCGACCTTACGGTTTTTGACACCGTCCCCACATTCGGCGGACGTGCCTATTCGGTTGGCGACATCGCAGCCGACGTGGACGGCCATTTCGAAACGCCGGAAATCGTGCGCTCGTGGCTTGCGCGCATCGCGGCTGAAAGTCTGGGCGCGGCGGGATGACGGACCACGGGCTGGATCTTGCGGTCATCGGGAACGGCCGGACGGCCGCATTGGTCGATCCATCGTCGCGCATCGTCTGGTGGTGCTATCCGCGCTTCGACGGCGATCCCATTTTCTGCCGGCTCGTTTCCGGAAAGGAAGAGAAGGGTTTCTCCGACGTTGTGCTCGACGACATGGCGGAATTTAGCTCCGAGTACGTGCGTAACACCGCCATCGTCGCCACGACGCTGACAGATCACCGCGGCGGCAAAGTGCGGATCACCGATTTCACCCCTCGCTTTCGTCAGTATGAACGTGTGTTCCGCCCGCCGCAGATCTACCGCATCATCGAACCGATCGCCGGGCTGCCACGGATCACTGTCCGCATGCGGCCGACCTGCGAATACGGCAAGCCGCTTCCGCATCGTTCGCTCGGCAGCAATCATATCCGCTATTCCAACGACGCCACCGTGATCCGGCTGACGACGGATGCCCCGCTGTCGATGATCGACCACGAGGCGCCGTTTGTCCTGACACGCCCGCTGCACCTGGTGTTCGGTCCCGACGAGCCATTTACCGGCGACCTGCAGAAGACCTGCCGCGACTTCGTCGAGCGCACGCACGACTATTGGACCGAATGGGTGCGCCGACTGTCGATCTCGATCGACTGGCAGGAAGCCATCATTCGCGCCGCCATCACGCTGAAGCTTTCCAATTTCGACGAGACCGGCGGCGTCATCGCTGCGCATACGACATCGATTCCCGAGGCGCCGGGCTCCGGCCGCACCTGGGATTACCGCTACTGCTGGCTGCGCGACGCCTATTTCGTCGTCCATGCGCTCAACCGCATCGGCGCCACACGCACGATGGAAGAATTCATCTCGTTTACGCTGTCGATTGCCTCGAAGCCCGGTCAGGAGCTGCGTCCACTCTACAGCGTGGTGCCGACGGCTTCGGTCGAAGAGCGCACCGCGCCCGACCTCGCCGGCTATCGTGGCGACGGGCCGGTGCGCATCGGTAACGCCGCGGTCGATCAAATACAAAACGACACCTATGGCAGCGTCATTCTCGCCGCCATGCCGATGTTCTTTGACCGGCGGCTGCCGCGTCCAGGCGATGCCGGGTTGTTTCATCTGCTCGAATCGCTCGGCCAGCACGCCGCGCGAACAGCATTCGAGCCCGATGCCGGCATCTGGGAATATCGCGGACGCCAGCGCGTCCACACCCATTCGGCGGCGATGTGTTGGGCCGGCTGTCAGCGCCTCGCCGCCATCGCGGCGAGGATCGGCCTCGATGCCCGCGCCAAACATTGGAACGCGATCGCCGAGCCGATGCACGCCGAACTCGTGGAGCGCGCCTGGAACCCAAAGCGCGGCGCCTTCACCGCGGCGTTCGGGTCCGACGACCTTGACGCCAGCGCGCTCTTGCTCGCCGACCTCGGCGTGGTCGAGGTCGACGACCCGCGCTTTGCGTCGACAGTCGGGGCCATGGAACGCGAACTGATGCGCGAAAAGCATGTCATGCGCTATGCCGGCGAGGACGATTTCGGATTGCCGCAGACTGCGTTCTTGATCTGCCGCTTCTGGCTGATCGATGCGCTGTCGTCGCTGGGCCGGCACGAAGCGGCGCGCGACCTGTTCACCGACGCGCTCGAGCACCGCAACCGCTACGGTCTGCTGTCCGAGGACGTCGACCCCAAGACCGGCGCGCTGTGGGGTAATTTTCCGCAGACCTATTCGATGGCCGGCCTCATCCTTTCGGCCATGCGGCTGTCGCGCAGTTGGGAAGATCGCTATTGGCGCGGGTAAAGCCGCTGACTGCCGAAATTGCCACGCGGCTGCATAATTCTTATAATTCAAATGATGAACGACGTGGCAGCCAGCGCCCCGCTCACGCGCGAGGTCGTGCATTCCTTCCAGCGGAACTTGCTTTCACCCGAGCGGAGCTATCGGCTCCTGCCGGACGGGCTGGAGTGGCGCGAAGGCGACGCGACGCGCGTTGTCCGTTACGGCGACATCGTCGAAATTCGCGAATACAAGGGCAAAGTCTGGGGCACGTTGTCGGCGCAACTGCCGCGCAGCTTCGATTATGTCCTGCGCGGCCGTGACGGCGAGGAATATCTGCTGAATTCCATCCATCGCCCCCGCTTCGGCGCCGCCGAAAACCGCGCGGCGAGCTGCACTGTGCTGGTCGACGAATTGCGAAAGCGCGTTGCCGCCGTCAATCCCAGCGTCAGATCGGTCAATAACCTGCGCTGGTCATACAAGGTCGCCAACGCGGCGGATCGCTTGTGGTACCGGGTCGGCCTCCTGCTCTTTAAGCTGATACGGTGGTCCGACTTCGAGCGCTCCTCTAATTTCGCAGCGCTTGTGTTACGCCGCATTGGGCCGCGGCTCCGCGGCCATCGCACCGCGCGCGCCAATCTCACCGCCGCCTATCCGGAAAAATCCGCGGCCGAAATCGAGCGAATTCTCGCTGAGATGTGGGACAATCTCGGCCGGCTTGCGGTCGAATACGTCAATCTCGACCGGCTGGTCGACCCCGCCAATCCCAATTCCGGCCGGATCGTCGTCAACCCCGACACGCTGGAAAAGCTCGCGCGGCTGCGCGATGACGGCAAGCCCGCAGTGCTCTTCACCTCGCACCTTGCCAGCTTCGAGGTCGGCGCCATCTGGGTCGAGCGCAACGGACTTAATCTTGCGATTTTCTATAACCCGTCGAATTTCGGTCCGCTGTCCGAGCAACTGGCGGCGATGCAGAAGAATACCATGGGCCGGCTTGTTGAATCGGGCCCCGACGCGGTGTGGCGTCTGCGGGATGCGCTTAAAAGCGGCTTGCATCTCGCCTTGTTCGCCGATCAGCACTTTGCCAATGGCGTCGACGTTGAGTTTTTTGGCCGGCCCTGCAAGGCCAATCCGATGGCGGCAAGGTTTGCGCAGTTTTTCAATTGTCCGGTTCACGGCTTCCGCTCCATCCGTCTGCCGGATAATCGCATTCAAGTCGAGTTTACCGATGAGATTCCCATGCCGCGCGGTGCCGACGGCAAGATCGACATCGCGGCCGCCATGCAGGCGATCACCACGACGATCGAAAACTGGATTCGCGAGCGCCCAGAGCAATGGCTGTGGCTGCAGCGGCGTTGGCGCTGACGCCTCGGCGCCAAATGACAGCGCGGCGAAACCGAGCTTCCGCCGCGCCAATTTGCAGAAAAACCGTTGGGACCGCGATCAGCCGGTCGGCGGCGCGATCTCATCCAGACTTTTTTGTTTCGACTCGGGTCCGAGCTGCGTCACCGCGATCGCGGCAATGAAGAGCAGCGCGGCGAGGCACACAAACACCGTCGTCAGGCCGAACCCAGTCTGAATCCACAGGATCGTCGGCATGATAAACGCCGTCGCAAGCCGGCCGACACCCGAAGCCCAGCCAAAGCCGGAGGCGCGCGCGTTGGTCGGAAATACCTCAGAGGCGAAGATTTGCATCGCGTTGCCGGCGACCTGAACAAAGAAAATCATGATGAAGCCGGCCACGATGAGTTCGACGGCAGTCGCCGCATTGGCAAACACGATCGCCATCAATCCCGCACCGATGAAAGTGCAGATCGCCGTGCTTTTGCGCCCGAACCTGTCGAGCGAATACATCATGAAGAGGCTGGCACACGGCACGGCGAAGTTCATCGCCAGCGTGTATTGCAGCGACTTGGTGATGGAAAAGCCCTTGGCGTTCATGATGTTCGGCAGCCAGGCCCCGAGCCCGATGGCGATGCCGAAAAATGCCGTGAAGCAGATCATGCCGGCGATCACGCGGCGCGGAAACATCGAGAACACGACACCAAACGGGTCGCTCTTGGTATTGCTGGCTGCATCGGTCGACAGCGGCTGGGTCGGCGGAGCGACGCCGATCCGTGCAAGGATATCGAGCGCCTCCTTGCCGCGGCCATGGGTCGCCAGATAACGCGGCGATTCCGGCAGCGTGAAGCGAAACACCCAGACGATCAGCGCCAGTATGCCGATCAGAATCCATACGCCGCGCCAGACGTGACTGGCCGAAACAGGGTCGGTTCCCGACGCCACAAAGATGGCGCCAAACCAGAGCACAAGCCCCGTCCCGATCGGCCACACGCAGGCGCCGCCGATGAAATGCACGATCGCCAGGACGCGGCCGCGAATGCGCTTGGGCGTCCATTCGCCCGCATAAGCGAAGGCAAGCGGCTGCTCGGCGCCCAGGCTGATGCCAGCGATGAAGCGGCAGATGACCAGCGTCAGGACGTTCGGCGCGAACGCGCCGAGGATCGTGAAGATACCAAAGAACAGCAGGTTGAACTGATAGACGAACCTGCGACCGAATCGGTCGGAAATTTCGCCCTGTCCGGCGGTGCCGAGAGCCAGCCCGAAGACCGTGGCGCTGCCGATCAGGGCCGCACCGCCGGCGCCGAAGCCGGATTTGATGATGAACGGAACGAGCGAGCCATAAATCGTGTAATCGATGACATCGCAGAAATATCCTGCGGCGATCAGCGCAATCACCCGGCGATGCAGCGGCGTGATCTTCGCCTCGTCCAGGGCCGTGCCGACGAAGCCTTCGATGGTCTGGGTGCTTCGGCCCGCAGCCTGGGCTGTCACTGTTGCCATGATGTCCTCCCCAATGCGCCCCGATGTTCGGCCGGCCGCTTCTCGCGGCTCTGACCGCAATCACTTTGGCGGGGCACACTCCCACTGTCAATGCAACGACACGACGATCGTTTTCTGCCCGCTGGTGTTGTGTTTCATGGACCCTCGAACTGCAAAATATTGAGCCCCGCATTCGAATCGGTGACGTACATGACGCCCTGCGCGTCGACGAAGCAGTCGCAGGACTGCACCACCTGCGGCCGATTCGGACGCGGATCGTACATGCGCTCCGGGTCGCGCGGCACGAAATAGGCGATCTCCTTCGGCTGGAACGGATTGGCAATGTCGCAGACGCGAACCCCCGCGTTGTGCAGCGTTGCAAAGATGTAGCGCGAGCTGACATACGCGCCTGGCCGGTTCTCCCAAAGATTATGCGGGCCGAAATTGCCGCCCTTCTTGCAATAGTCGGCTTCGCCCGGCACCGGCAGCGTCGAAATGCTGACCGGATTGGCGGGCACGCGCACGTCAAACACCCAGATGTAACGCAGCCCGAGACTGCAATCGGCGAAATTGGCCTCGTCGGCGACGACCAAGAGATTGCGATCCGGCAGCGGCAGCGGCGAATGTGTGCCGCCGCCGAACGGCGGATCCCAATTGCGGTGACAGACGAGCTTCGGATGCGCCGCGTCGGCGACATCGACGATGGCAAGGCCGCCGTCGCGCCACGCCGTGTAGGCGAGATTGCCGGCGACCAGGCCGTGATGCAGCGCGTAGCGGCGGCCTTTCGGCCAGGTCGGCGTTTCGCCGCCGCCGGTCCACATGCCCGGCAGCCAGAACTTTCCCACGACCTGCGGCTTGGTCGGCTCCGCCATATCGACGATGACCAGAATATGGTCGGAGAATTCCGGCAGATGCACCGACACGTAGGCATAACGGCCGCCGACATACCAGATGCGATGCGGTCCCAGCCCGCCGAGCGGCAGGAACGCGATCTCGCGCGGCGCTTCGGGCTTGGATAGATCGTAAACCCGAAGCCCGGTGGTGAACTTCTGTCCCGCGAGCGCGTCCCCGGTAGTGCCCTGGAAATAGGACTCGTGGCTCACCTGCATGGTCCACACGCTCGGCCCGTTGACCGCGAGCAGCAGATCGCCAAATTTTTCATGTGTCGCGGTCTGCAGATGATGGGCGCGCGTGTTCGGCGGGCAGGCGATGAACTGCACCGGCTTCGGGTTTTTCACGTCGCGCACGTCGATGACGGTAATGCCGTTGGAAAAGCCATGGCCGATGTAGGCGTAGCCCTTGTTGACCATGACCTGCACGCCGTCGCCACGGCCGCCCTGGTCGGAATGGCTGATGAATTTAATGTTGCGCGACGCGACGGCATTCATGGATCCCGCTCCCGAAGTTTCAGGTACCTATCATATCTTAACTTCGTCATGCCCGGCTTTATACCGGGCATCCACGTCTTTGTACGCGTGAGGCCAAAGACGTGGATGGCCGGGACAAGCCCGGCCATGACGCGATATATTCACCGACAGTCCCAAGGAAACCAACAATGGCCAACCTAGAACAAGGCATCATCGCGGTCGACAAGATTGGCGGCAAGGTGCTGTTCCTCAATCCCGTCACCTACGCGACCGAAATCGTCATCGACGGCTTCCCCAAGACCGTCCACGAACTGCTCATCATCCCGGAAACCGGCATGGCCTATGTGCCGATCTTCGGCGACGGCATCCACGGCCGCAATCCCAATCCGCAGCATCTGCTTTGCGTGTTCGACCTGCGCAAGCGCGCCCATGTCGCGACTATCGATCTGCGTCCTTACATCGCGCCGCACACGCTCAAGCTCGGCCCCGACGGGCTGATCTACATCACCTGCGAAAACAGTGCGGTCGTGGCGGTGATCGATCCGAAGATCAACAAGGTCGTCGAGGCGATCGAGTCCGGCTCGACCAACGGCCATCGGCTGATCATCGCGCCGGATGGCCAGCGCCTTTACACCGAGAACGAAGAAGATGGCACCGTCTCGGTCATCGACCTGCCGAAGCGCAAGCTCCTTGGCAAGATCAATACGCCGCGGCCGCTCGCCGGCATCGCCATATCGGCCGACGGCCGCACCGTCGTCGCGGTCGATGATGCCGAGCCGAAGCTCATTCTGATCGACACCGCGGCAGGCAAAGTCCGCGAGGAACTCGTCCTCAAGGACGTGCCGAAGGCGGCGCAGATCGCACGCTACGCGCCCGACAATAGCCTCATCGGCGTCACCAGCCTCAACAGCAACACGGTGAGCCTGATCGATCCGGCATTCCGCGAGCAGACCGCGATTGCGGTCGGCAGCCAGCCGATGGACATGGCGTTCCATGGCGACGAACTGTTCGTCGCCTGCCAGGGCGACGGCTCAGTGCACGTCATCGATATTCCGAACAAACGCCACAAGACGAGTTTTCAGGCCGGCACCGGCTGCGAGTCGATCGGATTTTTCTGACCTGCGCGGGGCAATTATTCCTTGGGTGACGACGGCGGGCCGGGCACCCTGCGCACAAGCCAACTTCGAACGTAGCTCGCCCGCTTGGCGATCGCCTGCCAGACGACGTAACCGGCGGGCGGCGGCTCCGGCTCGCGCGGCAACATCGTCCGTGTCTGCGCCGACGGCCGACGGCCGTTGCACCAAGATGACACGTCGCCGAGCCAATGTTCCGCCTTGACCTGCTTTTTGGCGGCGATCTGTGCGAGCTTATAGATCTCCTCGATGATGGTCGGATCGTCCATGCTGCGCCAGCGGGTCACGTCCGTTTGGGTCAACTTGCGACCCAGCACCGTCTCAGCCTCTACGCCCAGTTCCTTTTCGATCCATGGCAGTTCCAACTGAACATCATAGCGCATGAAGCGAAACATCTTGCCACCGGGCGGCCGCTCCTTTTCGAGCGCGCCGATCTCGGAATTGATCCACCACGGCGTCAGGCATTCGCCAAGGTACTGCATTTGCGTCAGCGCGAATGTCTGGATGTCGTTCATCAACGACATCAGCGCGTGATAGGTCATCTGCAGCATCCAGGCCATGCCCAATTCCTCGGGCACGACGCGGCCGCGGTGGGTGCCGGTTCCGATGGACACGATCGTCAAGTTCTCAGTATTGGCTGTCCAGCGGATCTTGTAGGCTTCGAGTATCGCCATCAGAAAAAGCATGACCGAGGGATTGTTGTGCGGCGTCACGCCGCCGTCGACGAACAGGCCCTTGTTCTCGCCTTCGACGATTGCCAGCGTTTCCGGCGCGAAATAGAACGGCGCCGCCGTGCTCGCGCGGACCAGATTGGCCAGCGTATAATACCTGTTGCCGATGTGACCGTGTTCTCCGGTCTTGGTATCCCAGTACATATTGCGCGGATTGTTGGCGATGATCCACGGACTGCCGGTATCGAGGCGTTTACTGATCAAACAAAAGCCGGTATTCAGATCGGCGGTAT
Source organism: Xanthobacteraceae bacterium (assembly GCA_049300295.1). Classification (GTDB taxonomy): domain Bacteria; phylum Pseudomonadota; class Alphaproteobacteria; order Rhizobiales; family Xanthobacteraceae; genus BOG-931. The sequence goes on along the minus strand of JBAQJL010000045.1, from coordinate 19,366 downwards.
CGAGCGTCCGCTTGCCGACTACATACTCGATTTCCCTTCGCAAGGCTTCGGCATCGAATTTCGGTTTGAGGCGCAACAGTCTCCACACCGACATCTTGAACACCTTGGGCGCCAGTTCCAGATAGAAGTGCCTGATGTCCGCGGTCGTGTATCCCAGCGCCAGCGCGCCCGCGATGACGGCGCCGGTCGACGTGCCGCCGATCAGATCGAACCAGTCTGCCAGTTGGATCGGCTTGCCGAGCCGCTCGGCAAGCACCGCTTCGATCTGTTCGAGAAACGCCACCGTGATCGCGCCGCGAACGCCACCACCGTCGAGCGCCAGGATGCGCTTCGGACCGGGGCAGAACAGGTGCCTGTCGCGTTCGCATTCGCATTGGCATGCGGGGACCGCGGCCTGCGCGCCTGCGGCTTTGTCGCCAGCCAGGGCGTTGCCTTCCTCAACCAAGGACATGACACGATCCGGTTTCTAGCATTGCCAGCGATATGGGTTGGCTGAAGGTCAGTGCCAGCGTGGTGGTAGCGTCCCGACCTCGCTACTTTACACCAGCGAATGTCGCCAATCCATGGCGCGATAGGCTTGGTCGGAAGCGCCGCAATCCAGGGACCGCAACACGCCTTACGCGTGCGCCTTGCGTTGCGGATCGATGATCTTCTCCAGCTTGTCGAGCACCTGCATGCAGGGCATGAGCTGCGCCAGGCTGGCGTTCGGCTCGCGCTTTTCTTTGATCGCCGCAATGAATTCGCGGTCCTCAAGCTCGATGCCGTCCATCGACACGTCGACCTTGGAGACGTCGATCTTGTTGTCCTTGCCGTCGCTAAGGTCGTCGTAGAATGCCTTGAAGGTGCCGTTGTCGCAGATGTAACGGAAGAACGACCCAAGCGGACCGTCGTTGTTGAACGACAGCGACAGTGTCAGCATCGCACCCGACGGGGTCCGCGCCACGATGCCCATGTCCATGGCGATGTTGAGCTGCGGGTGGATCGGCCCCTGCACCGCGTAGCAGTCCGAAATATTCTCGCCGGCCTGGTACTGGAACAGATCGATGGTGTGGGCGGCGTGATGCCAGAGCAGATGGTCGGTCCAGCTCCGGGCATTGCCGGCCGCGTTGATGTTCTTGCGCCGGAAGAAATAGGTCTGCACGTCCATCTGCTGGATTTTCAGCTCGCCCTTGACGATCTTCTTATGGATATATTGATGCGACGGGTTGAAGCGCCGCACGTGGCCGCCCATCGCGGTGACGCCGGTCTCCTTGGCGATCTTCGCCAACGCCGCGGCATCCTCCACCGAGTCCGTGACCGGGATTTCAATCAGCACATGCTTGCCGGCGCGCATCACCTGCTCGCCCTGGCGGAAATGCATTTTGGTCGGCGTCGTCAGGATCACCGCGTCGGCGCGCTTGATGCCTTCGGATAATTCGCCGGTGTAGTGCGGGATGCCGTATTTCTTCGCCACCTGCGCGGTCGAGTCCTGGTTGCCGCCGACCAGCGACGTGACCTCAACGTCGGGAATACGCTTGAGCGCATCGAGATGCTTCTGTCCGAATGCCCCCTGCCCAGCGACGCAAATTTTCATGGTGCACCTCTCACTCGTCTTGCGAATGTCTCATTAATCGACTCGTCATTGCGAGGAGCGAAGCGACGAAGCAATCCAGATCGGCGTGTCAGCCTGGATTGTTTCGCTTCGCTCGCAATGACGATTAGCTGCGAACCCGCTGCACTTTCGTCCGCGCCGCGGCGCGCTTGTGTTTGGCCGGCGTCGGCTTTTTACCCGCCGCGCGCTTGCGGTTTTCCAGAATGATGTGGCCGACGGCGGTGTTCGACGCCGGCACGGTGTAGAAGCGATAGATCTCGTCGACCTTGTCGTCGAGCGCCCCGCGCATGATGAGCCACATCACCATCTCGATGCCCTCGGCGCCAGCTTCGCGCATGTATTCGAGGTGCGGAATCCTCACGAGCCGCTGCGGATCCTTCGACAGATTGTCGAGGAATGCTTTGTCCCATTTGCTGTTGATCAGGCCGGCGCGCGGGCCGGAAATCTGATGCGACAGACCGCCGGTGCCGAAGATCACCACGCGGAGGTCATCCGGATAGGACTCCACGGCCTTCTTGATGGCGCGGCCGAGCATGAAGCAGCGGTGGCCGGTCGGCGGCGGATACATCACGACGTTGACGGCGAGCGGGATGACCGGGCACGGCCAGTGCGAATCCCTGTCGACCTTGCCGAACAACAGGTTCATCGGCACCGTCATGCCGTGGTCGACCTCCATCTTGTTGCAGATGGTGAGATCGAACTCGTCGAGGATGACCGACTGCGCGATGTGCGACGCCAACGCCGGATAGCCCGTGACCACCGGCACCGGGCGCGGTCCCCAGCCCTCGTCGGCCGGCGGGAATTCCGCGGCACAGCCGAGCGCGAAAGTCGGGATCAGGTCGACCGAGAACGTCGACGCGTGATCGTTATAGACGATGATCGCCACATCGGGCTTGGTTTCGCGCATCCACTCTTGCGATTTCTCGAAGCCGGAAAACACCCGTTTCCAGTACGGCTCCTCGGTCTTGCCGTTGTCGAGCGCCGCGCCGATGGCGGGCACGTGCGATGAACCTACGCCTGCGATAATTCTGGCCACGGCCTACTTCCGTTTTGCTGTCTTGGGTTTCACTGCTTTGGATTTCACTGCTTTGGGTTTCGCTGCTTTGGATTTCGGTTTGCTTTTGGCTTTCGGCTTGGCGGCGGCTTTCTTCTTCGCCGCACCTTTCGCCACGCTTTTTGTGGCGCCCTTTGCCTCACCGCCCGAGAGGAAGGCCGAAGGCTTATTCTTGCCGGTGCGCGAGCGGTTGCCTTCGACCGAGCGACCGCCGCCCAGCATCATGTCGGCATAGTTTTGCTGGGTGGACCCGGTCATCGTCGCCGCCAGATGCTGGAACGAATGGCCGTCGGTGGCGCCGAGCTTGGCGGTGAAATAGATGTTGCCACCGAGCTCCAGCATGCGGTTGTAGTCGCGCTTGAGCACGGCGTCGGCCTGTTCCGGCGTCAGCTTGAATTGCTTGAGGTACTCCGCCTCGTTCGCCTTGAAGGCCCGGCGGTTGTCGTCCTTCATCAGCGACATGCAGAACATGTTGATGCCATAGCCCTGTCGCGAGCGTTCGGCATCGAACACGAAAGTGCCCGGGATATCGTCATATTCATGCTGTTCACGGGCCATCGGCGTTACTCCCATCTGCTTTCACATATATAGCGCAGGAAAGCTTGGCAACGTAGTCACAGTTTCCTCAAGCCGCTTCGCGCAAGACCTCGACGAGCCGCTCCGGCCTATCGAGCATGACATCGTGGCCGCAGGGAAGCTCATAAATGCGCCAATTCTTGGCGCGCGCGCTGGCCAGCGCGGCGTCGAAATACGGATTAGGGTAAGCGGCCGCCCGGATGTAGGTCTTCTTGCCGATGCGGTCGCGGGCGCCGGTCAGCGTCAGCTTCTGCACAAAGGTCTGGATCGGCTGGGGCGTGCATTGCGCATCGACCCAGGCGCGATCCTGCTCGTTGACCTTGAACAGCGCTGCACTGCGCGGCGGCATGGTGGTGGCGCCGGAGCGAATCGCGGACTGCACCGGCTCGCGCATCGGTGGCGGGTAGATGTCGAGCACGCCTTGTCCGTCTTCCGGCATGAAGGCGTCCAGCATCACGAACGAGGCAATCGCCTTTTCCATCTTCTCGGCAACGCCTGAAATCACCATGCCGCCGTAGGAATGGCCGACCAGGACGACATCGTTCAGTTCCTGCCATTTCATCTCGTTGACGACGTCCAGGATGTGCGTCTCGACGTTGATCGACGGGTTGAGCAGGTGCGAGCGCTCACCCACCCCGGTCAGGGTTGGCGTGAACACCTCGTGGCCGTCCTTCGCCAACAACCGCGCCACACGCCGCCAGCACCACGCGCCATGCCAGGCGCCGTGCACGAGAACGAAGGTTGCCATGGCGTGTCTCCCTGCTCTCGTCATTGCGAGCCAACGGACCCGCGCGAAGTCGCGCGGTCCGATGACAAGCTCCGCGAAGCAATCCAGCACGCTTGCGAAGACGGAAAGGCCGGCTGGATTGCTTCGTCGCTTCGCTCCTCGCAATGACGGCCCCTAACTCCAATAAAGCCGCATCGGATTGTCAACGAGCAGCGCCTGCTGCTGCGCCGCCGTCGGCGCGATCTTCGGAATGGTATCGACCAGCAAGCCGTCGTCGGGCGCTTCCTTGGGCATGTTGGGATGCGGCCAATCGGTGCCCCAGATAACGCGGTCGGGAAACCGCTCGACGATGGCGCGCGCGAACGGCACCACGTCATCGTAGGGCGGCCCGGCGATCGTGAAGCGCTCCGGACAGGTGACTTTGGTGATCCAGGTCTTGTTGAGGTCGAGCGCCTTGAGCCAGTTCTGGAAATGCTTGCCATCGACGCCTTCGCGCACGTCCGGGCAGGCCATGTGGTCGAACACCAGCGGCGTCGGTATCGATTTCAGGAACGGGCCCATCTCGTCGAGATCGGCATGCTCGAAATAGATATCGGTGTGCCAGCCGAGCGGCGCGATGCGCTTGGCGATGCGCAGCATCACGTCCTTCGGGGTAGAATCCACCAGCCGCTTGATGAAGTTGAACCGCACGCCGCGGATGCCGGCGCGATCGAGCGCCTTGAGCTCGTCGTCGCTGAAATTCTCGTCCATGAAGGCGACGCCCTTGGCGCGGCCATTCGATGTCGTGAGCGCATCGACCAGCGCCCGGTTGTCGGTGTCGTGGCAGGTCGCTTGCACGATTACGGCTTTGTCGAAGCCGAGGAAATCATGCAGCGCGAACAGCTTCTCCTTCGGCGCGTCGCACGGCGTGTACTTGCGCTTGGGCGCGAACGGAAACTTGGCCTCCGGGCCGAACACGTGGTTATGCGCATCCACCGCCCCCGCCGGCGGCTTATATTTCGGCTTCGACGGATTGGGATGGAACGGAACGTAACCCGGGGACATCGGCAAAGCGGCAAACTCCATTTCGGTCAGTCGCAGATCGATAAGCGTTGCGTATAGAGCGCGGGAGGGTTCCGCAAGAGTCGCCCGTCATTGCGAGGAGCGAAGCAACGAAGCAATCCAGAGCAGCCTCGCGGTCATTGCAAGCCGCCCCTGGATTGCTTCGCTTCGCTCGCAATGACGAGCGGTCCCATTCTCGCGATGCAAATTCGCACCCGAGTTCTGCCAAGCCACGGCACAAAACTAGCCTCCCGAAAAAAGAAGGGAGGCGGAGCGCCGGTAGGCGCACGCAAGTGGTCCGCGCCACACCGGCAGGCGTTACCGCCAGCCAATGCTTCGGGCGCGGACGCGCGCCACGAACGATGCCCTTACGGACATCGCCCGCTTGCGGGCGCGCTCGCCTCTCGGCGCTCCGCCGCGGCTCTCGTCGACGCGCGCACGCAGTCGACTCAGTCCAAGCCGCGCTTCATGCGATGAAAAGCGAAAGGCGTTACCTCCGCACTTTGCATCGCGCTTTAGCCAAGCACCTGGCTCGCCGGTCGTCGTGCCAGCGGGCATAGCAGTTTGCATTGGCGCAAACTGCGTATACTTGTTTGCGATGCCCGGACCGCCCGGGAGCGGCTTGCGAGGCCGCCCGCGGAAACCGCGCTCGCTCCACCTTCAGGATCGCATCCGGAAAGCCCCCTTCGGGGAACGAGCGGCGGCGCTTCTACTCGGCGCGCGTAAGTTATCAAGGATTTTATTCCGAGGCGGCGGGAGCTTTGATCCAGCGGCATTTTTTTGATTCGCGGTTCGCTTTCACGCGGCCTGTAGCAAACAGATTTAGTGCGAATCAAAGAATCATGCCGGCGACAAGACCATAGCTTTTTCGAACGCTGTTAGCCTTCATTGATGAGCTGTTTAAAAGCGAGCGACTTTTCAAACACCTCCGGCAAGCTTGCGTAGATTACGCGCAGGGCCTGTTGATCCTTCGCGAGCGCATCTGCCATCGCAGACCATTCTTCGTTGTCGTCAATATTTATTAGATTTCTTCGACCGAGTCGCGTCAGAAACGCTTCGCACCTCGCTCGCATATCGCACAAAAAGTCGCAAATCTCAGGCGGAAAATAAAATCGAGATTCGTCAATCGTAACATATAGCATGCGAATTTTGTTAGCATCGCATTTTTCGATGTCAGTCACGAGGGGAACATACTCCAGCAACTCCTTCGTCGCTCGATAAATCTCATATCGCTTCTGCAGGAGATTAAATTTCAACTGGTCCAGAGCGATATCGCGCTGCGACTGCGCGATGCGCTTTTGGCCTCTGCTGATGACAACGGTGATAAATCCAGCGACGATTGCACCGAAGATAGCTGCAACGGGGCCAGCAAAGTCTTTTAATATCTGATACGCAGAGGATGGCACCTCACCATTCTAGCACGCTGCAATGCTACCGCTTCAACCGGCAATACTCAGAATCGCGGCGAGGCCCCCTCACCCGGATTGCTACGCAATCCGTCCTCTCCCCGCGCAGCGGGGAGAGGTGAGAAAATCACACCCGCTCCATCGCCAGCGAGACGCCCTGGCCGACACCGACGCACATGGTGGCGAGCGCGCGTTTGCCGTTGCGCTTCTCCAGACCGTGCGCGGCGGTGAGCGCGAGGCGGGCGCCCGACATGCCGAGCGGATGGCCGAGCGCGATGGCGCCGCCGTGCGGATTGACGTGCTCGGCATCCTCCGGCACGCCGAGCTGGCGCAGGCAGGCGATGCCCTGCGAGGCGAACGCTTCGTTCAGCTCGATCAGATCGAAATCGGAAATTTTCAGCCCGAGCCGGTCCATCAGCTTTCTGGTCGAGGGCACCGGGCCGATGCCCATGATGCGCGGCGGCACGCCGGCCGAGGCCATACCGAGAATTCTGGCGCGCGGCGTGAGCCCATGCGCCTTCACAGCCTCCTCGCTGGCAAGGATCAGCGCGGCGGCGCCGTCATTGATGCCCGAGGCATTGCCAGCCGTGATGGTGCCGGGATTGCGCACGATCGGCTTAAGCTTCGCCAAATTCTCGAGCGTGGTGTCAGGCCGCGGATGCTCGTCCTTGTCGACCGCGATCGGGCCCGCCTTGCCGCCAGGCGCCTGCACCGGCACGATTTCTTCGGCGAAGTAACCCGCGGCCTGAGCCTTGGCGGCGCGCTGCTGCGAGCGCAGCGCGAATGTGTCCTGCTCCTTGCGGGCGACCTGAAACTCCTCGGCGACGTTCTCGCCGGTCTCCGCCATCGCGTCGACGCCGTACTGCGCCTTGAGCAGCGGGTTGATGAAGCGCCAGCCGAGCGTAGTGTCGTAAACTTCAGCTTGGCGTGAAAACGCAGCATCCGCCTTGCCCATGACGAACGGCGCACGTGTCATCGACTCCACCCCGCCCGCGATGGCGAATTCCATCTCGCCGGCGCGGATCGCGCGCGCGGCATCGCCCACGGCGTTGAGCCCCGACGCGCACAGCCGGTTGATCGTGACGCCGGGAATAGCCGGCGGCAGGCCGGCAAGCAGCAGCGCCATGCGGGCGACATTGCGATTGTCTTCGCCCGACTGGTTGGCGCAGCCGAAGAACACTTCGTCGAGCCGGGACCAGTCGGCCTTGGGGTTACGCGCGACCAGCGCCTTGATCGGAACCGCGGCGAGATCGTCGGTGCGCACCTTGGCGAGCGCGCCGCCGTAGCGGCCGATCGCGGTGCGCGCCGCATCGCAGATGAACACCTCGCGCATCGGGTTCTCCCTAAGTCGTCGTCGCGCAGCTATTTCCTCGGGCTATTTACGGGGCGCGCCCGACAGGGTCAAATGGCACTCAAACGACCGGGCGCGCATGATCAAGGCGAATTACAACAAGGGTTTCCCCAAGCTGCCGCCGACCTTGCGAGCCGAGCGCCGCGGCAAGGTGGCGGTGCTGACGCTGATGCGTGCCGCAAAGCGCAACGCGCTCGACGATCCGACCGTTGCGGGCATCGAGGCGTTTTTCTCTGCGCTGCCTGAGGACATCGGCGCGGTCGTGCTCAACGGCGACGGCGAGCATTTTTCCGCCGGTCTCGATCTGTCCGAACTGTCGGAACGCGACGTGCGCGCCGGCATCGAACATTCGCGCTCCTGGCACCGCGCCTTCCAGCATATCGAGTTCGGCAAGGCGCCGGTCGTCGCCGTGCTGCACGGCGCGGTGATCGGCGGCGGGCTCGAGCTTGCGGCCGCCGCGCACGTGCGCGTGGCCGAGCGTTCGGCATTCTACGCGCTGCCGGAGGGCAGCCGCGGCATCTATGTGGGCGGCGGCGCCTCGGTGCGGCTGCCGGCGCTGATCGGCACCTCGCGCGTGATGGAGATGATACTGACCGGGCGCACGCTCAACGCCGAGGAAGGTCACACGATCGGGCTGTCGCATCATCTGGTCGAGAACGGCAACGGTTTTGCCACCGCGCTCGAACTGGCCGAGCGTATCGCCGGCAATGCGCCGTTCACCAATTTCGCGGCGACGCATCTGTTGCCGCGCATCGCGCAGAGCGATCCGGCCGCTGGCTACGCCACCGAGGCGCTCGCCGCTGCCATCGCGCAGGGCGAACCCGAGGCCAAGGCGCGGCTCAAGGCGTTTCTGGAAAAGCGCGGGCCGAAGGTGGCGCGGAAATGAGAGCGGCGACGCAAGATTTGCCGCCGCTGCGGCCGGTGAAGCTCGGGCCGGCCGATGTGGTGATCGAACGCCGGGATGACGGCGCCATCCTGATGCGCTCGCCGCACCCGTTGCCGCCCTATCCGCGCAATCTCACAGATCGTCTGGTGCATTGGGCGCAGGCCGCGCCGAACCGCGTGTTTCTAGCCCAACGCAATGCGTCCGGTGAATGGCGTACGCTGAACTACGCACAAACTTACGCCCAGGTACGCGCCATTGCGGCAGCACTGCTGACGCGCGATCTATCGGCCGAGCGGCCGATCGCGATTCTGTCGAGCAATGACATCGAGCATGCGCTCATTGGCCTTGCCGCCATGCATGTCGGCATTCCGTATGCGCCGATCTCGGTGCCGTACTCGCTGCTCTCGCAGGATTTCAAGAAACTCAAAACCATCATCGACATTCTCACGCCGGGTCTTGTCTTCGTCGCCGACGGGGCAGCGTTTTCCCGCGCGATCGCCGCGACGGTGGCTGAGAATGTCGAGATCGCCGTCACGGCCAATCCTTCACCGGGGCGTCAAGCGACATTGTTCTCCGACCTCGGCGCTACGACGCCGACCGCCGCGGTCGAAGCCGTGCACGCCAAAGTCGGCTCCGAAACCATCGCAAAAATTCTCTTCACCTCGGGCTCGACCGGCCAGCCGAAAGGCGTGATCAACACCCAGCTGATGCTGTGCGCCAACCAGTCGATGATCCGCTGCGGCATGCCGTTTATGGCCGACGAGCCGCCAGTGCTGGTCGACTGGCCGCCGTGGAATCACACTTTCGGCGGCAACCACGATTTCGGCATGGTGCTCGACAATGGCGGCTCGTTCTACATCGACGAGGGCAAGCCGCTGCCCGGCGCCATCGAGGCGACGGTGCGCAACCTGCGCGACATCGGGCCAACCATTCATCTCAACGTACCCAAGGGCTTTGAGATGCTGCTGCCGTATCTGCGCGACGACGCGGCATTGCGGCGGACCTTCTTCAGCAGGCTCAAGGTGCTGTTCTATGCCGGCGCGCTGCTGGCGCAGCACGTGCGCGACCAATTGCAGGAGCTGGCGATCGCCACTACCGGCGAGCGCATCATCTTTCTGTCGAGCCTCGGCTCGACAGAGACCGCGCCGGCCGCGCTCGCCTGCAGCTGGGAGTCCGAACGTACCGGCAATATCGGGCTGCCGTTGCCCGGCGTGGAGCTGAAACTCGTGCCGCGCGACGGCAAGTTCGATGCGCGGCTCAAGGGCCCTAACATCACGCCCGGCTACTGGCGTTCGCCGGAGCTGACCGCGGCCGCGTTCGACGACGAGGGCTTTTACATGATCGGCGATGCGTTGAAATTCGCCGACCCGGACGATCCGGCCAAAGGACTATTGTTCGACGGCCGGCTGGCGGAAGACTTCAAGCTCGCGACCGGCACCTGGGTCAGCGTTGGGCCGCTGCGCACCGCGGTGATCGCGCATTGCGCGCCGCTCGTCCGCGACGTGGTGCTGGCCGGCGCCGAGCGCGACGAGGTCACGGCGCTAGTGTTTCCCGATCTCGATGCCTGCCGGGCGCTCGTGCCCGAACTGCCGGCGAATGCGCCAGCCGCCGCCGTGCTGGCAGCGCCGCGCGTCACCGCCGAATTCGCTCGCCTGTTCGGCGAACTGGCCGCGCCGGGGCGCGGCGCCTCCGCCCGCATCGTGCGCGCGCTACTGCTTGCCGAGCCGCCGTCGCTCGACCGCGGCGAAATGACCGACAAGGGCTCGATCAACCAGCGCGCCGTGCTTGAGCATCGCGCCGCTTTGGTCGAAAAGCTTTACGCCAACCCACCGCCGCCGCACGTCATCGTGGCGCGGCCCGCCCAACCCGCCAGCAAAGCGAGCTAGCCACATGGACATCAAAGGACATGCCGCCGTCGTCACCGGCGGCGCCTCCGGCCTCGGCGCCGCCACCGCACGCATGCTGGCCGAAGCCGGCGCCAAGGTGGCGCTGTTCGACGTCAACCAGAAGGCCGCCGCCGAAGTCGCGATCGACATCAAGGGCATCGCCATTGCGTGCGACGTCACCGACAGCGCCTCGACCGAGCGGGCCTTCGCCAAGGCGGCGGCCGATCACGGCACCGCGCGCATCCTGATCAATTGCGCGGGCGTCGGCCCGGCCAAGCGCATCGTCGGCCGTGATGGACCGATGCCGCTCGACGAATTCGCCCGCGTTATCTCGATCAATCTGATCGGCACCTTCAATGCCATGCGGCTTGCTGCCACCGCCATGCAATCCGTGTCGCCGCTGGCCGAAGGCGAGCGCGGCGTCATCATCTGCACCGCGTCGGTCGCCGCCTACGAGGGCCAGATTGGGCAGGCCGCCTACGCGGCGTCGAAGGGCGGCGTGGTCGGGCTGATCATGCCGGCGGCGCGCGAGTTCGCGCAGTTTGGCATCCGCGTCAACGGCATCGCGCCGGGGATTTTCTCCACCCCGATGCTGCACGCGTTGCCGGAAGCCGCGCAGCAAAGCCTGGCTGCGTCGGTACCGTTTCCAAAACTGCTCGGTCAGCCGCCGCAATACGCGGCGCTGGTACGCCACATCATCGAGAACCGTTACCTTAACGGCGAAACGATCCGCATCGACGGCGCGTTGCGCATGGGGCCCAGGTGACGGGTATCGGGGATCAGGGATCAGGATTTTTCATCGCGCTTTCCTGATAGCTGATAACCTGATCCCTGATCCCTGATAACCTGATACCCGCCATGCTCTCCAACACACGAACCACCCGCATCGAATGGGGCGATTGCGATCCCGCCGGCATCATTTTCTATGGGCGCTATTTCGACATTTTCGACGTGTCGACAACGATGCTGCTGGAACACGCGCTCGGCATGAAGAAGCGCGACTATCTCAAGACCTACGATTTCTTCGGCCATCCTCTGGTGGAAACGCGCGGCCGCTTTCTGCGTCCGACGCGGTTCGGCGACGAGGTCGCGGTCGAAACCGCGGTCGTCGCCTGCGGGCGATCGAGCTTCAAGCTCGAGCACCGGCTGTCGCTCGACGGCACACTCTCGGCCGAAGGCTTCGAGACCCGCGTCTGGGTGGGCCGCGACCCAACCGATCCGACGCGCATGAAATCGCGGCCGATCCCGGCGGACGTCGTTGCGAGATTGACAGCTTCAGGTCCGTCATCCTGATGGTTTTATTCGTCATTGCGGGGAGCGGAGCGACGAAGCAATCCAGCCTTTACTGCTGGCTGGATCGCTTCGCCGCGCTCGCAATGACGATGGGGTGACGGGCCGCAAGTCGGGTGCTAGAAGCCTTCCCACCACAAGGAGAAACCGCCCATGCGCATCGACGCGTACACCCATTTTTTCCCGAAAAAATTCTTCGACAAGCTCAACGAAGTCGCCGGCGACTACAAGGACATGGGCAAGCGCATCCGTTCGCTGCCGGGACTGTTCGATCTCGATTTCCGCAAGAAGATCGTCGATGGGCACAAGGACTATCAGCAGATTTTGTCCTATCCGCAGCCGCCGATCGAAAGGTTCGCCAAGTCGCCGGCCGACATCGACGAGTTCTGCAAGATCATCAATGACGGCCTCGCCGAATTGACCGCCAAGGAGAAGGATCACTTCCCGGGCTGGGTCGCACAAGTCTCGCTTGCCGCGCGCGACGCCGGCGTCGCCGAAGCCGAACGCGCGCTCAAGAACGGCGCGCTCGGCGTGCAGATCTACACCAATGTCGCCGGCAAGCCGCTCGATCGCCCCGAATACGCGCCGTTCTGGAAGAAGATGAACGAGCTTGGCGCGCCGATCTGGCTGCATCCGGCGCGCGGCGCGGAGACGTCGGATTATCCCGAGGTCGAAGGCAAATCGCTCTATGAAATCTGGTGGACGATCGGCTGGTCGTACGAGACGACCTGTGCGCAGCTGCGCCTCGTCTATTCCAAGATCATGGACAACCATCCCAATCTGAAAATCATCACCCATCATTTCGGCGGCATCTCGCCGATGCTGGAAGGCCGGCTCGGTCCGGGCAACGACGTGATGGGCAATCGCACCACCGACCAGGACTATGTCGGCTTGCGCAAAAGCCTGAAGAAGCGGCCGCTCGACTATTTCAAGCACGACTTCTGGACCGACACGGCGGCCTTTACGGCGATACCGGCCACCAAGGCCGGCATGGAGTTCTACGACATCGACAAGATCGTGTTCGCTTCCGACTGCCCGTTCGATCCGGAAGGCGGCACCATGTTCCCGCGCGAGACGCTGAAGATCATGGAATCGCTGAAGATGGACAAGGCAACGAGCGACAAGGTTTTCTACAAGAACCTCGAAGCAGTCACCGGCAAGAAGCTGGTGAAGTAATCTTACCTCTCCCCGCGCCCTCACTGTCATGCCCCGCGAAGGCGGGGCGTCCAGTAAACGCGTCACTTTCGGTGGTTACTGGATCATCCGCTTTCGCGGATGATGACAGTCAGCCCAACCCTGCGATTTTTGCTGCGTCGAGGTGGTCCTGCAGGATGCGCGGCATCTCGCCGGGTGGCGTGCGGCCGAAGCCGCAATAAGCGGCGAGCCCGAAATCCGGCAAGACCTTTCGCGCCGCCGCGACGCGGTCCCTCAGCGTCGTCATGGTGTGGATCGCGCCCAGATAGATGCGCGCGTCTTTTGCGTTTAGCGCGGCGAGCGGCGCGTAGAACGCATCGTCGGTGCGGTCGAGCGTTGGAATGTGAATCCAGTCGATGCGGCGGGTGATCGCAGCATTGGCGGCGTTGATCAGCTCGACCGGCTTGCCGAGATCGTCGGGCGCAAACGCCGGCCAGCCGCCGAACGTACCGAAGCAATAATGAAAGCCGAGCGCCACATCGTCGGGAACGATGTTCGACAGCCGCCCGATCGGCGGCACATGCGTCGCAACTTCAAGTTCGTACGGCAGGGCTTTGCCGGCGCCGCACACCGCCTGCAGCTCCCAAGCGCAGTCCCACTGGATGGCGAGATCGCGATGCGGAATTTTTTCGACGATGACGGCAACTTCGGCCGCCAGCGCCGCCTCGAAGCCCGGCCGCACGCGCGCGAGATCGACCGGATCGGGAAAATACAATGGTCGAATGACGCTGTGGACCATCGGGATGGAAATCTGGAACCGCATGCCGTCCGGCAAGATCCCTTTCTCGCGCAAGGTGCGGAACACGAAATAGGAATTGACCGCGTCGCGCGCATAGCCCAACCGCGAGCCCGGATTGCCGAACCGCACCCGTTCGATGCCGGGCTTGACCCGGAACTGCCAGGAATCGTCGCGACCGCGCGGCAACAGCTGCTCGACGCCATCGATCGGCTTCGGTCGCCGGATGGTGTCGAGGTCGAGATGGCCGTTGAAAATCTGATAGCCGAGCCGGTTCACCCAGGAGCGGCGTTCGCCGACTTCACCATCCGGCACCGCCGGAAGAAAGCGGCCCAACGTTCCGCCGAACGTGCGCACTACCTCTTCGACGCTGTCGAGCGGCACACTGCCCACAAGCAGAAGAGTATTGCCCATTTTATCACCGGCCCTTTCAATCACGACTCGCAAATATAGACTCGTTTCCCGGACGCGGTGCAGTGCGCAGCAGTGCACCGCTGATCCGGGATCGTATCAGGCTCGGCGCTTGTAACGATCCCGGGTCTGCAGCGCATCACTTCGTGCTGCGCTGCGCCCGGGAAACGCTGAAGGGGCCGCCCTCTCTATAAGCGAGAGAGCAACTGTTGCTACGCCGCCGAACGCTGAACCTGTTCGGGCTCGTCGTATTCGGCGGTGACGTCCTTGCCGGCATATTCCTTCAGGAACGAGGTCGCGATGATCGAGATGATCGCCGTGATCAGAATGTAGATCGCGATCGGCGTGCCCGAGTGGTACCGCGCGAACAGCGCGGTCGCGATCAAGGGCGCCGGACCGCCGGCGGTGATCGAGGCCAGCTGGTAGGAGATCGACGCGCCCGAGTAGCGCAGGCGCGGCGTGAAGCTCTCGGCGATCAGCGCCGCCTGCGGGCCGTACTGCATATCGTGCGGGATCAGCGACAGCACCATGGCGATGAAAATCAGCACCGATGAGCCGGTGTCGATCATGCCGAAATAGACGAAGCCGAAGATGCCCATCGTGGCGCAGCCGATAATGTACATCTTCTTGCGCCCGATCTGATCCGACAGCCAGCCGCTGAACGGGATGGTGAAGGCCGACACGCACACAGCCGCCAGCACGCCGGCCAACAGCAGATCGCGCGACGCATGCAACGTCGTCGTTCCGTAAGCGAAGATGAAAGCGGTGAAGATGTAGAACGGCCCCTGCTCGGAGGTGCGCGCAAACATGCCGGCGATGATCGCGCCCGGCGCCTTCTTGCAGACTTCGATGATCGGAGCCCGTTCGATCTTGCGCTCGGCCACCAGGTTGCGGAACACCGGCGTTTCCAGAATGCGCAGCCGGATCCACAGGCCGATGGCGACCAGCACGATGCTGAGCGCAAATGGAATGCGCCAGCCCCAGGACAGAAACGCTTCCCCCGACATCCGGCTGAACACCAGCACCGCCAGATTGGCGAGGAACAAGCCGGCCGGTCCGCCGAACTGCGGCCACGAGGTGAGGAAGCCGCGCTCGCGGTTATGCCGCGCCCATTCCATCGACAACAGCACCGAGCCGCCCCACTCGCCGCCGACGCCGATGCCCTGGATCAGGCGAAGCACGGTGAGAAGGACCGCCCCCCAGATGCCGATCGTCGCATAGCCGGGCAGGAACGCCACCAGGAAGGTCGACATGCCCATCAGGATCAGCGTGACTATCAGGGTCGATTTGCGGCCAACCCGGTCGCCGTAATGTCCGAAGATGAAAGCGCCGATCGGGCGCGCGACGAAGCCGACGAAATAAATGGCGAACGAGTTCAGGGTCGCCGTCAGCGGCGTTTCGTTGGGGAAGAACAGCTTGCCGAACACCAGTCCGGCCATCGTGCTGTACAGGAGAAAGTCGTACCACTCGATTGTCGTGCCGACAGTCGCTGCGACGACGGCGCGGCGCAGTTCGCGGGCATGATCGTCAGGCGCAAGTGCATGTGGTGCAAGTGCATGATTGACATCGGTAGCCGCCACCATGGGTGGGTCCTCCCTGGATGTATGCGTTAATTCTCGATGGCATTCCCCTTTTCAAAGTGCCGCTTGCGCGGCTTCATCCGCCGTGTTGTCCGGCGTGTGCAGCAATCGTCCCACCACCGCCGATGTTTGCCAAGTGAATTGTGTTGTGCAGCGCAACGGGCGCATCGTCGCCGCCGCTGCTGAGAGGGTGAACAGTTTCACAGCACCCCGATACAGCGGTGGCATCATCTGGTAGCGTGCACCGCACCATGGATCATGCACAGCCCGTCATGGCCGAGGCCGAAGACCTTGCGCTCAGCGCTGGCGGCGGCGTCACCCCCAAAGCGTCCGAAGAAGTCGTGCGCGTAACGCCCATGATGGAGCAGTACATCGAGATCAAGGCCGCCAATCCGGATTGTCTGCTGTTCTACCGGATGGGCGATTTCTACGAACTGTTCTTCGACGATGCCGAGACTGCCTCGCGCGCGCTCGGCATCGTGCTGACCAAGCGCGGCAAGCATCAGGGCCGCGACATTCCGATGTGCGGCGTGCCGATCGAGCGCGCCGACGAGTATCTGCACCGGCTGATCGCGCTCGGCCATCGCGTCGCGGTGTGCGAGCAGCTTGAGGACCCGGCCGAGGCGCGCAAGCGCGGCAACAAGAGCGTGGTGCGCCGCGATGTGGTGCGGCTGGTGACGCCGGGCACGCTGACCGAAGATTCACTGCTGGACGCACGGCGCAACAATTATTTCGTGGCTCTGGCGCGCAGCCGCGCGTCGTCGAGCGAAGATCGCTTCGCGCTGTCCTGGATCGACATCTCGACCGGCGAATTCCGCGTCGCCGAATGCGAGCGTGGCGGCCTCGCGGCCGAGATCGCGCGCATCGAGCCGGGCGAGATCATCGTCTCCGACGCGCTTTATGCCGACGCCGAACTCGCGCCGTATCTGGGCTCGCTGCCGGCGCTCACGCCGCTGCCTCATGACGTATTCGACGGCGCCACGGCGGAGCGAAGGCTCGCATCTTACTTCGCCGTGGCGACGACCGAGGCGTTCGGCACGTTCTCGCGCATCGAACTGACCGCAGCGGCGGCCGCCGTCACCTATGTGGAGCGCACGCAGATCGGCAAGCGGCCGCCGCTGTCGCCGCCGGTGCGCGAGCGCGCCGGCGCCGCGCTGTCAATCGATCCGGCGACCCGCGCCAATCTTGAACTCTCTCGCACGCTCGCGGGCGAACGGCGCGGCTCGCTGCTCGCCGCCATCGACCGGACCGTCACCGCCGCGGGCTCGCGCGCACTGGCGCAGCGGCTATCCGCGCCGCTCACCGATCCGGCCGAAATTGCGCACCGGCTCGATGCCGTGGCGGCATTCGTCGCCGATGGCGCGGCGTGCGCCGCGCTGCGCAAGAATCTGAAGGCCGTGCCCGATCTGCAGCGCGCGCTGTCGCGCATCGTCGTCGGCCGCGGCGGCCCGCGCGATCTTGCCGCCATCCGCGACGGCATTTTTGCCGCGAAGGAGATTTCTGCCGAGGTTTCGGCACTTGCCCGCCATGGCGCGGACCTGCCGCGCGATCTGGCACAGGCGACGAAAGGCTTGCGCCGTCCCGATCCATCGCTCGCCGCCGAACTGCAACGCGCGCTCGCCGACGAGCTGCCGGCCTATCGCCGCGATGGCGGCTTCGTGCGCGCGAGCTATGAACCGGCGCTCGACGAAGCGCGAGCACTGCGCGATGAATCGCGCCGCGTCATCGCCGCGCTGCAGGTGCGCTACGCCGACACCACCGGCATCCGCTCGCTAAAGATCAAGCACAACAATGTGCTCGGCTATTTCGTCGACGTCACCGCGCAGCACGGCGACAAGCTGATGAGCCCGCCGCTCAACGCGACATTCATCCACCGCCAGACCACCGCCGGACAGGTGCGCTTTACCACCACCGAACTCGGTGAGCTGGAGGCCAAGATCGCCAGCGCCGCCGACCGCGCGCTGGCGCTGGAGCTCGAGATTTTTGACCGGCTTGCCGGCGCCGTCACGGCGGCAAGCGCTGCCATCAAGGACGCAGCCGACGCTCTCGCCGCCATCGATGTGGCGACCGCGCTCGCCAACCTCGCGGTCGAACGCAACTATGTGCGCCCGGAGGTGGACGGCAGTCTCGCCTTCGCCATTACGGGCGGACGTCATCCGGTTGTCGAGCAGGCGCTCGGTGGCGACGGCGCGCCGTTTGTCGCCAACGATTGCGATCTGTCGGCGGGACGCATCTGGCTCGTTACCGGCCCCAATATGGCGGGCAAGTCGACGTTCCTGCGCCAGAATGCGCTGATCGCGGTGCTGGCCCAGATGGGCAGCTACGTACCGGCGCGCGCGGCCCGTATCGGCGTGGTCGACCGGCTGTTCTCGCGCGTCGGTGCCGCCGACGATCTTGCGCGCGGCCGCTCGACCTTCATGGTCGAGATGGTCGAGACCGCGGCGATCCTCAATCAGGCGGGCGAACGCGCGCTGGTGATCCTCGACGAGATCGGCCGCGGCACCGCAACGTTCGACGGCCTCTCCATCGCCTGGGCGGCTATCGAACATCTGCACGAGCAGAACCGCTGCCGGGCGCTATTCGCCACGCACTTCCACGAGATGACCGCGCTCGCTCAAAAACTGCCGCGGCTGCACAACGCCACGATGCGCGTCAAGGAATGGCAGGGCGAAGTCGTGTTCCTGCACGAAGTCGTCGCCGGCGCCGCCGACCGCTCCTACGGCATCCAGGTGGCGAAGCTCGCGGGTCTGCCAGCGGCCGTGATCGAGCGCGCCAAGCTCGTTCTGGCGCAGCTCGAAGCGCAGGACCGGACCTCACCGGCGCACCTGCTGATCGATGATCTGCCGCTATTCGCCGCCGCACGGCCCGCCGCGCAGCAGCCGGAGCGCGACGCCGCGTTCACCGCATTGGTCGAGGCGCTCGCCGCGCTGCATCCCGACGAGATGACGCCGCGCGAGGCGCTCGAAGCGCTCTATGCGCTGAAGGGGAGGATCGCGAAGGCGAAGCAGCCCCGATGAGCGACTCTGGGGATCGCGATATCCGCTAGTCCCGTTCACGACGCTTCCGAAATCGTTTGTAATTAGATTTCGTCACATTGCCGTGCAGGCCCACAATTGCACAACCATCACTGGACTCAAAAGGACACTTGGAATAATTCTTGTCCCGAGAGACTCGATCGCTCCAGCGATTTTCGTGGGGGAAATATGGGTGATGACAATAATTCACTCCCGGAGTTGCTGGAGCTTTTGCTCAGTGTCTCGGCAGAGCGCCCAAAGAGCAAAGAATTCAAAATATCACCTGAATTGCGGGTCTGCACGACGACATTAGATTGCCCTGATGGACTTTGCTTTTCTGTTTCTCTGAAACGAGCTTGGCTAAGCCTCGATTTAGTGGGGCTCACGGCCGTCCCCGGATCTCGCATAGGAGAGCCCATAAAAGCTAACGAAGTGTCGATGAAGCAAAAAACGTCACATGAAGTTGTGACCGAGAACAAGGCCCACGCCGCGATTGGGAGCTATCGCCGAATCTTGGTGACGGACGGGGTCAGGCGGCAGCGGTTTGAGCGTGCAATCTGACGATCTCGATTCCGTCCTTGAACTTTACACCCATGATGATCTTGGACAACTGGTTGTATCCA
>JBAQJL010000044.1:0-85166 GCA_049300295.1 Xanthobacteraceae bacterium | reverse complement strand
CAAACGGGAAGCGGCCGACGCGAATGTCGAGCTTTTGCGCCTTCGCGGCCTGTTCGGTCAGCCCGACAGACGCAACCTGCGGCGTGCAATAGGTGCAGCCCGGGATCATCAGCTTGTTCATCGGGTGGGGATGCAATTCTTTGATGCCCTCGACGCAGATAACGCCCTCATGCTCGGCCTTATGCGCAAGCAGCGGCGGACCGGCGACGTCGCCGATGGCATAAATCCCCGGCACGTTGGTCTTGCACGCGCCGTCGATCATGATCGTGCCGCGCTCGGTTTTGACGCCAAGCTTTTCCAGGCCGAGGTTCTCAATGTTGCCGACGACGCCGACCGCGGCAATGACACGATCGACGGTCAATGTCTGCGTGCCGCCCTTGCCGTCGTCGATGGTGGCTGTAACGCTGTCGGCCTGTTTGTCGAGTTTCGTCACCTTGGCGCCGGTGAAAATCTTGATGCCCTGCTTCTCGAAACTTTTGCGCGCGAAGGCGGCGATCTCGGCATCTTCCACAGGCAGGATCTGCGGCAACACTTCGATAACAGTCACCTCGGTGCCGAGCGTACGGTAGAACGAGGCGAACTCGATGCCGATGGCGCCCGAACCGACGACGAGCAACGTCTTCGGCATGCGGTCCGGCACCATTGCCTCGAAATAAGTCCAGACCAGTTTCTTGTCGGGCTCAAGACCCGGCAGCACCCGCGGGCGCGCGCCGGTTGCGACGATGATGTGCTTGGCCTGATACGCGCCGGCACCGAGCGCGCCCTTCGGGGCTTCGCTCCGGCCCGCCTTCACGGTGATCTTTCCGGGCGCATCGATCGCTGCCTCGCCCCAGATCACCGCGACCTTGTTCTTGCGCATCAAAAAGCCGACGCCGTCATTCAGCCGTTTCGATACTGCGCGCGAGCGCTTCACCACGGCGCTCGGGTCGTAGCTGACGTTGCTGGCGGACAGGCCATAGTCGTTGGCGTGTTGGATGTAGTGGAAAATTTCCGCCGAACGCAGCAGCGCCTTGGTGGGAATGCAGCCCCAGTTGAGGCAGATGCCGCCCAGATATTCGCGCTCGACGATCGCTGTCTTGAAGCCGAGCTGCGCGGCGCGGATCGCGCACACATAGCCGCCAGGGCCGGAGCCGATGATGATGATGTCGAAATCCGTGTCAGCCATTCCAATCCTCGCAGGCGCGCCCTCCCCTATATGGGAGGCCGCGCGGCAATTATAGCAACCTTCGCTACTCGGGAACGGGGCGAAACACCCCGTCGGTATCGAGATGTTCGAAAATCCCCGAGCGGATGCCAAAAAAGCCACCGTGCAGGCTCAGGCTCCCGGCTTCGACCGCGCTTTTGATCCACGGGAATGTCATCAGGTTAGCGAGTGCGAGGCGGACCGATTCGTGTTCGCAAAAGTCGTGACGGTGTTCCGGCGCGACGGCCATCGCGCGCTGCCGCGCCGGCTCAGCGATACGCACCCAAGGGCCGACAAAATCGGACAGTTCCGGCGGCGTGCCATCGAGCAGCGCTTTGATGCCGCCGCACATGGCATGCCCCATGACCACGATATCGCGCACGCGCAGGACGCGCACCGCGTATTCGATCGCAGAACTCACGCCGTGCGGTTGGTCATCCGGCCCATACGGCGGCACCAGGTTGGCGATGTTGCGGATGACAAACAGCTCGCCGGGGGCGGCATCGAACACCATCTGCGGATCGGTGCGGCTGTCGGAGCAGGCGATGATGAGCGCACGCGGATGCTGGCCGTGCTCGCTCAATTCCTCGAACCGAGCGTGCTGGTTGCGCCACGTTCCGGCGCGAAAGCGGCGATACCCGGCGATCAATTGGTCCATGGGAACTGGCCGAACACGATGAAATTCACTCGCGGTGCGGGTCGACGAGTTGCCGGATACTGTCAAACGTCTGATCGGGATTGCGAATGTCACGAACGCTGATGCCGCTACCGGACACATTACCGAAACCAAGCGCGGTGAACGGCCTAAAACTCGGGCCAGATCCGGTTGCCAGCGTGGCGAGATAAATGGTGCCGAGGCCATAGATGCGCTGGAGGATGCCTTTGCGCAGCGTCACCTCCTTTACGTCACGGAACCTGATAACCTTCTTGTTGATCGAGAAGAAGCCTTCCTCGAACTCAAGATGATCGTCAAAAAACCGGTATTCGGTTCGGCTGTAGTTCAGCCACTTTCCGAAATAGGCGATGAGGGGTATCACGACAAAAGCTACGGCGCCGAAAAAGAAAAACGGAGCTCTCGATCCACGATCGAACAAACCGGTCGCCATGAGCATCCCGCCAAGGAAGCCACCAGCCCAGAATGTTAGAAATAATTGCAACGGCAACTGCACGAGCAAAGTGATCCAGCCGATGAAGACCGGCCGAACTGAAAACTTTACGTCGCCGATTGCCATAGCTACCCCGCAAGGTGCGACCCACGTGGCCTCACACCAGCATCATCACCGGGTTCTCGATCAGCGCCTTAAAGGCGCCGATCAGCACGGCGCCGAGCGCGCCATCGACCGAGCGGTGGTCGCATGACATCGTCACGCTCATAATGTGGGCTGCTTCGATCTTGCCGTTACGTACCACAGCGCGCTCTTCGCCGGTGCCCACGGCGAGGATGGTCGACTGCGGTGGATTGATGACAGCGGTGAAATCCTTGATGCCGTACATGCCCAGATTCGACACCGAAGTGGTGCCGCCCTGATATTCGTGTGGCTTAAGTTTGCGCGCCCGCGCCCGCACGGCGAAATCGCGCATCTCGTTGGAGATGGCCGACAGCGACTTCGTCTCAGCCTCGCGGATGATCGGCGTGATCAGTCCATTCGGCATGGCGACCGCGACGCCGACATCGGAGTGCTTATGCTTGAGCATGCCGCCTTCGGTCCAGCTCACATTGGCGTCGGGCACGCGTTGCAACGCGAGCGCCAGCGCCTTGATGACGAAGTCGTTGACTGAGAGCTTATACGATGGCTTGCCGTCCTTGTCCTTCGGCGCTCCGGCGTTGATTTCCTCGCGGGCATCGAGAAGTTTGCCAATGTCGCAGTCGATCGTCAGATAAAAATGCGGAATGGTCTGCACCGAGGCGGTCAGCCGCTGCGCGATGGTGCGGCGCATGCCATCGTGCGGAACGAAATCGTAACTGCCGTCCTCGTACAGCGCGCGGATCTGCGCATCCGACACCGACGGGGCGATCAGCAGGGTCTGTGCCGGCGTGCCGGCGGCAGCGCCCGGCGCATGCAGGCCGCGGCCGGACTTTGCTGCCTCCACGTCGCGCGCGATAACACGACCGTGCGGTCCGGAACCTTCGATGCGGCCGAGTTCGATGCCGGCGTCCTTGGCGAGGCGCCGGGCGAGCGGGGATGAGAAAATCTTGTTTGTGGCGCCGGCCGGCGCGCCATGGCCGTTGGTCCGGAGGCCCTCACCCCTACCCTCTCCCGCAAGGGGAGAGGGAGTTCGCTTAAGTGCCGTCGGACCTTCGGATTTCCCCTCTTGCGCTTGGCCTTGAGGGGCAGTCGCAGGAGCAGGTGCTTGCGAGGCGACCCCCTCCCCCCTCGCGGGGGAGGGTTGGGGTGAGGGGGCAGCTTGCACCGGCTTCGCGGCAGCGCCCTTCCCGGCTGCCGCGGCGGCAGCCTTCACATCCTCGCCTTCCTCCGCGAGCACGGCGATCAACTGATTGACCGGCACGTCGCTCGTGCCTTCCGGCACCACGATCTTAGCCATCACGCCGTCGTCGACGGCCTCATACTCCATCGTCGCCTTGTCGGTTTCGATCTCGGCGATCACGTCGCCGGTCTTGACCGCCTCGCCTTCCTTTTTCAGCCACTTGGCAAGGTTGCCCTTCTCCATCGTGGGCGACAGTGCCGGCATGAGGATGTTGATGGGCATGGCAGGTTAAATCACCAGTACGAGTCAGCGATAGGACACGGCCTTCGCCGCCGCGACCACGTCGGCGACCGAAGGCAGCGCCAGTTTTTCCAGATTAGCGGCATACGGCATTGGCACATCCTTGCCGCATACACGCTCCACCGGTGCGTCGAGATAGTCGAAGGCCTCGGCCATGACGCGGGCGGCGATCTCGGCGCCGACGCCGGACTGTTTCCAGCCTTCCTCGACAGTGACGAGGCGCCCGGTCTTCTTTACCGACTCGACGATCGTGTCGGAGTCCATCGGCTTAAGCGTGCGCAGATCGATGACCTCGGCAGAGATGTTTTCCTTTGCCAGCTGGTCCGCAGCCTTAAGCGCGTAACTCATACCCATCGACCAGGCGACAATCGTCACATCGGTACCGCTACGCACGACACGGGCGCGACCGATCGGCAGTACGTAATCATCGAGCTTCGGCACCGGCGAGGAATGGCCGTAGAGGATTTCGTTTTCCAGGAAAATCACGGGGTTGGGATCGCGGATCGCGGCCTTGAGCAGGCCTTTGGCGTCGGCAGCGGTCGATGGCGCGATCACCTTCAGGCCCGGAATATGCGAATACCAGGACGAATAGTCCTGGCTGTGCTGTGCCGCGACGCGCGACGCCGGCCCGTTCGGCCCGCGGAACACGATCGACACTTTGACCTGGCCGCCGGACATGTAGGGTGTCTTGGCCGCCGAGTTGATGAGCTGGTCCATCGCCTGCATGGCGAAATTGAAGGTCATGAATTCGACGACAGGCTTGAGACCCGCCAGTGCCGCGCCGATGCCGAGGCCGGCAAAACCATGCTCGGTGATCGGGGTATCGATGACGCGGCGCGCACCGAACTCTTCCAGCAATCCCTGCGTCACCTTGTAGGCGCCCTGATATTCGGCGACCTCCTCGCCCATGACGAACACGTCAGGATCGCGCCGCATCTCTTCGGCCATGGCGTCGCGCAGCGCCTCGCGCATTGTCATGGTGACCATCGCTGTGCCTTCCGGAACTTCCGGCTCCGGCGCGGCGGCGCTTGCCGGCGCTTCAACGGTTCCGATCCTTGGCGGCGCCGGCGTCGCCGCCCGCGCAGGCGCGGTTGCGGCGGCTGGCGCGGTCTGGCCGTTCTTAAGTGCGGCGGCGTCCTCGCCTTCGCCAAGGATCATCGCGATCGGCGTATTGACCGCGACGTCGCTGGTCCCTTCCGGCACCAGGATCTTGCCCAGCGTGCCCTCGTCGACGGCCTCGACTTCCATGGTTGCCTTATCGGTTTCGATCTCGGCGATCACGTCGCCGGATTTAACGGCGTCGCCTTCCTTCTTCAGCCATTTGGCGAGGTTGCCCTTCTCCATCGTTGGCGACAAAGCGGGCATCAGGATCGGGGTTGGCATGGAAGCAACTCGTCGATCGTCATGCCGGGACGCGGATGCGCGCCGGCCTGCGACTTTAAGGGGAGCCTAGCGGTAGACGTCGGTATAGAGTTCGCTCGGATCGGGCTCGGCATCGTGCGTCGCAAATTCGGCGGCTTCGTTGACGACGGCACGCACCGATGCGTCGATCTTCTTCAATTCGTCCTCGGCGGCCCATTTACGGTCGATGAGTCGCTTGCGCACCTGCTCGATCGGGTCGTGCTCGGTGCGCATCTTGTCGACCTCCTCCTTGGTCCGATATTTGGCGGGATCGGACATGGAGTGGCCACGGTAGCGGTAAGTCATCATCTCGAGAATAGTCGGCCCCCTGCCGGATCGGCACCACACCAGCGCCTCCTCGGCGGCCGCCATGACGGCGCGAACGTCCATGCCGTCGACCTGCTTGCCCGGAATGTTGAAGGATACGCCGCGTTTGGAGAAATCGGTTTGCGCCGACGAACGCGTCACTGCCGTACCCATGGCATAGCGGTTGTTCTCGATGACGAAGATCACAGGAAGCTTCCATAGCTCCGCCATGTTGAAGCTTTCATAGACCTGCCCCTGGTTGGCGGCGCCGTCGCCAAAGTAGGTCAGGGATACGCTGTTATTGCCGCGGTACTTGTTGGCGAAGGCGAGGCCGGTGCCGATCGGAACCTGGGCACCGACGATGCCGTGCCCGCCGAAAAAATTCTTTTCGGTCGAGAACATGTGCATCGAGCCGCCCTTGCCCTTGGAATAGCCGTCACGCCGGCCGGTGAGTTCCGCCATGACCCCTTTCGGATCCATGCCGGAGGCGAGCATGTGACCATGATCGCGATAACCGGTGATCATCTGATCGCCGTCGACCATCGCCATCTTCATGCCGACGACGACTGCCTCTTGGCCAATGTAGAGATGGCAAAAACCGCCAATCAGGCCCATGCCGTACATCTGTCCGGCTTTTTCCTCGAACCGCCGGATAAGCAGCATCTGCCGCAGCGCGTGAAATTCTTGTTCCTTGGTAAAATCCGCGACGGTCTCGTGCTGTTTTGCCCAATCGACGGGCCGGAGGTCTTGAACGCCTTGTTCGGCTGCTCTGGTTACGGCAACGGCCATCGTGTCCCTCGAAGCATTTCGGGCAGATATACTTAGCCGACTTCGCCCCCCTGCGGAAGTCGGCGGGCTTTAACCTGGGGATTGGCGCCTGTGCGCAAATCCTTGTCGGAAAACTCAATTTCGGGAATGAGGCGCGGGAGTTCAAGGCCCGATCGGGTCCGCCGCAGGCTGGCCCGGCTTGATCATCATGATGAGGTCGCCGGGATCGACATAGTCGAGCAGCGCGCGGGCGCGTTCGTCCAGCATGTCGGGGTCGATATTATCGGAACGGAGCAGCGCAATGCGCCGATCCCATTGCTTGCGCTCCGCTTGCAGGATGCCAAGTTCGGCCGAGAGCGTCGCGGTCTGCCGGTCGATGTCCTGCTTGGCCTTGAGTCCGTGGTTCCCGCTATAGGCATTGACACCGAAATAGCCGATCAACAGCCCCGCCATGACGTAAAGGCCGAGCGCACTGAGGATCGAGCGGAGCCGTTTGCGGGTGACCATGCCCCGATCATGCCCAAACTGCGCTTAAAAGGGATTTAATGAACGAAGCG
Source organism: Xanthobacteraceae bacterium (assembly GCA_049300295.1). Lineage (GTDB taxonomy): Bacteria > Pseudomonadota > Alphaproteobacteria > Rhizobiales > Xanthobacteraceae > BOG-931. Next base: position 78,224 of record JBAQJL010000044.1, on the reverse strand, counting down.
ATGAGGCGTCTGGCGGTCAATTATGGCAAGACGTTGCGAATCTCGCTGAGCACGAAATTGCCGAGCCGCTTGCCGCGATTGCGGAAAAAGCGAACGACCCCGGCGTCGACAAAATAGGTCAGCAGGATACTGTCGCGCGTCTTCACTTCCGGACCGATGCGATCCGCCGAATGCCAAGTCTCGGTCCCTACCGCAAAGGCATAGCCGGTATTCGGGGCAAACTTCATCTGCTTGGTTTTTTTCAGCGAACCGTCAGCAAGCTGCTGATGGAAGATGGTGCCGATATGCGCAATCGAATCATCCGGCGGCAAATAGAGCTGCACGGTGATGCCCTTCCACCGCGTATCGGGATGCGGTGTGATCAGGTAGCCAGGAATGTCACGCGTCAGGACCGGGATCGGGTACATTCCAATCTTGCCGTAGGCCGGCCCAAAGCGACGCTGCAATGCGGGCGCAAGACGCCGCGCGAAGGCATCGCGGACAGCGGCCGAACACAAGGCGCGCCCGACCACATCCCAGACCACGCGCTTTTGCGGCGGCAGATGGCGGATGTATTCGGGATAAAGGTCGATCTTCACCCGCGTATGCGTGCCGTCGGCAAGATCGTGGCCTTTGGCGCGGCCGTGCATCGGCCGATAGTCCTGCGTCTCCGGCATGTTGGCCAACATGGTGGCGTAAATGTCGTCGGGAAAAACGCGATCGAGCACAAGGTGGGTAAACGGCGTGTCGCTCGGCAGCGATGCGTCAATCGACGTGACGATGAAACTGCGCAGCCGTTCGACGGCAAGCCGTCGGTTTCCCGCCCCCAAGCCTACCGTCTGGTCCATCCGAATAAACCTCGCGTAGCGGCCCCGTCCGAACCGCGGGCGTAATAGCTCCGATCGCCGCCACCGGACAAGCGCGCGGCTGGGAACCGTTCAGTTCAGGGCCTTGAAGGCCGCCCGTCCGGCAAAGGCTGCCTGCGCACCCAATTGTTCCTCGATGCGCAGAAGCTGATTGTACTTGGCAGTGCGGTCGGCACGCGCCAGCGAACCGGTCTTGATCTGCCCGCAATTTGTGGCGACGGCGAGGTCGGCGATGGTAGCGTCCTCCGTCTCGCCGGAGCGGTGCGACATGACGGCAGTGTAACCCGCCTTGTGCGCCATTTCGACCGCGGCGAGCGTTTCGGTCAGCGTGCCGATCTGGTTGACCTTGATCAGGATCGAGTTGGCGATTCCGTTTGCAATACCGTCTCTAAGACGCGCCACATTGGTGACAAAGATGTCGTCACCGACAAGCTGACAACTCTTGCCGACTTTTTGCGTCAGTTTCTTCCAGCCAGTCTCGTCGTCCTCGGCCATGCCATCCTCGATCGAAACGATCGGGTAACGCTTGGCCAGCGCCGCGAGATAATCGACCTGCTGGTCGATCGAGCGGGTCTTGCCCTCGCCCTTGTACTGATAAGCGCCGTCGGCAAAGAACTCGCTCGCCGCCGGATCAAGCGCGAGGAGGACGTTCTCTGCGGGCCGGTAGCCGGCCGTCTCGATTGCCGCGAGGACAAAATCGAGCGCGGCTTCGGCTGACGGCAAATTGGGCGCGAAACCGCCTTCGTCGCCGACATTGGTGTTGTGCCCGGCGTCTTTCAGCGCGCCGCGCAGCGTATGAAAAATCTCTGAACCGGCCCGCAGCGCCTCCGCAAACGACGGAAATCCGAACGGCACGATCATGAATTCCTGGAAGTCGATCGGATTGTCAGCATGCACGCCGCCGTTGACGATGTTCATCATCGGTACCGGCAGAAGCCGCGCCGAGGTTCCGCCGACATAGCGGTAGAGCGGAAGACTATTGGCCGCCGCCGCAGCCTTGGCGACCGCAAGCGACACGCCGAGTATGGCGTTAGCACCGAGCCGGCTCTTGTTGGATGTGCCGTCAAGCGTAATCATGGTCTGGTCGATTTTGACCTGCGCCTCGGCGTCCATGCCGGACAGCGCGTCGAAAATCTCGCTGTTGACGGCTTCGACGGCATTGCGCACGCCCTTGCCGAGATAGCGTTTCTTGTCGCCGTCGCGCAGCTCGACCGCTTCGTGAGCGCCTGTCGAGGCGCCCGAGGGCACGCCGGCGCGGCCACGCGAACCGTCCTCCAACAGCACATCGACTTCCACCGTGGGGTTGCCGCGACTGTCGAGAATCTCGCGGCCGATGATGTCGACTATGGCGGTCATGCTTGCTCCGGGCTGGACTTGCAGTCGGCTTCTACAGGATCGCCCCGGTCGTTGTCATGTGCTCCTCCGGCCAACCGCCCTCGCGAGCAAACCATCCGCGCTCTGGATCATTTGCCGTACTTGATTATTGGGGGTACATAAATCATATGAAGGTGAGTTGGACTGACGCAAAGCGGGCTAAGACCTTGCATGAGCGAGGACTTGATTTTGCCCGGGCTGCTGAGGTGTTCGGCAACGTTCACGTCACGCGGCAAACTCATGATGGCCGAACGGGCGAGAACCGCTTTATTACTGCCGGTTTTCTCGATAGTCGCCTGGTGGTCATGGTGTGGACACCACGCGACGAAACGCGGCACGTTATGTCGATGAGGTATGCTCATGCAAAAGAACGGAAGCTCTGGAAAGAAGAAATGGAAGGATCCCGATGACGCACCGATGCTAACGCGGGAGTTCTTTCGAGCGGCGGATGTATATCGGGGCGAAAAGCTCGTGCGGCGCGGTCGTCCTCCGGCCGGCGAACGAGCCAAAGAGGCCGTCAAGTTGCGAATTTCGCCCGACGTTTTGGAATATTTTCGATCGAGTGGTCCTGGCTGGCAGACGCGGATCAACGCCGCGCTCGAACGCGCCGTCTCCAGGGAAAAAAAGAAGGCACGGGCATAGTTCACGCCCGTTTGAGTACCGTCATGGCAAAGCGTTCACTCCAACTCGGCCGGCCGACGCCGCCGCCTGTCTCGCCCAGCGCGGCTGTGCTCGACCGCGTGTCCAATCCGCATCCCGATACGAATTACGTCGCGCGCTTCACCTTCCCCGAATTCACCGTCATGTGCCCGGTCACAGGTCAGCCGGATTTCGCCACGCTAGTAATCGATTACCTGCCGCGTGCTTGGCTGGTGGAATCAAAGTCGCTCAAGCTCTATCTGAACAGTTTCCGCAATCATGGTGCATTCCATGAGGAATGCACGGTCGCGATCGGCAAGAAGCTTGTCGCGCTGCTCAAACCCAAGTGGCTGCGCATCGGCGGCTATTTCCACCCACGGGGAGGCATGCCGATCGACGTATTTTGGCAGGCCGGAAAGCTGCCGGCTGGCGTTTGGGCGCCAGACCAAGGCGTCAGCACTTATCGGGCGCGTGGATAGCGAGCGCGCCGGTCAGCGTGGCAAGGAGCCCGCTGACCTCGCGGGCCGGATCGGCCGAACGCATCACGCCGCCCATGGCGGCGACCCCGACTGCCCCGGCCGCAATCATTTCGGCGACCCGCGCCGCATTGATACCGCCGATGGCAAGCACCGGAACGCGCGAAGCCCGCACGATATCGGCAAGTCCCTTGCGGCCAATTTCCGGGCCGTAACCAGGTTTGCTCGCCGTCTCGAAGGCGGGGCCTGCCAGCGCATAGTCGACGTGCGCCGGCTCGATCGCCTCAGCTTCTGTTACGGTGTGAATGGAAACGCCAATCAACTTCTGTGGCCCCAGCAAGGCGCGGGCGGCGGCAGGCTTGCTGCCGGACGGCAGATGCACACCGTCGGTGCCGGCCAGCATGGCGAGCCTCGCCTCGCCATGGAGCAACAAACGGGCGCTGGCAGCACGGACCCGTGGCAGCAATTGCCGCGCCAGAAGGATTTGCTCGTCCTCGGGCAAATCCTTCTCGCGCAGACTGACCCAGCGGCAACCTGCGCCGAGCACCGCCGTAACCACCGCGGCAAGCGGCGGCCGCGATTGCCGGCGATCGCTCACGACAAGGAGAGGCGGATCGGGCAACCTCACGCAGCGCGTGCCTTGTGGAGCTTGCTCACAGCCCGAACACTTGGCGGAAGAAGCGCGCGGTCGCGGCCTTGGACTGCTCGTTTGCGCGCTGTTCGGCGGTGTCCTTCGGAGTCGAGAAACCGTGCGCGGTGCCGCTGTAAAGCTGAAGCTCCCAGCCGACCTTGGCGGCGCGCAACTGGTCGATGAGCCCAATGACTTCGGGCATCGGCGCCACCGGATCGTCGGCGCCGTGCAAAATCAGCACCCTGCCTTTGATGTTTTTCGCGGCATCGGCGGGAAAGCCGCGGAACGAGCCGTGGATGGTGACGCTGCCAAGGATCGGCGCTCCGGTCTCGGCAAGCTCGATGGCGACCTCGCCGCCGAAGCAATAGCCGACAATGGCGATCTTTGACGTGTCGACCATCGGGTTGTTGCGCAACACTTCGAGTCCGGCCGTTGCTCGCGCTCGCATCAGCGGACGATCGTCGCTGTATAGTTTCGATTGCGCCTGCTGTTCCGGGACGGTCTTCGGCCGGACAGTTTTGCCGAAGATATCCGCAGCAAACACCACATAGCCCTGCCGGGCGTACATCTGGGCGTTTTGCAACGTCAGTTCGGACATGCCGTCGCGGCGATGCAACAGGAGGATGCCGGGCCGCCTGCCGGCGACACCATCGTCATAGGCGAGATAGCCCTGAAGGGCCGTTCCGCCCTGGGTATAATCGACCCACTGGGTCTTCATCTCCGCCTGTGCGCTGCCGGCGAACAGACCGGCCGAAGCGAGCGACAGCAGAACCGCGGCAGCGCGAATGACCGTGCATTTCATGGCGACCCTCCCCACATTGGCGCTTGGCGGCGCTCCGCGCGATTGACCGCGCGCCGCTGGCCGCAAAGTCGACGGCACAAGTCTATCGAAGCCGTGCAGAGACTGCTACGAGCAGCCGTCCCGGAAACCCGACATGCCCGCATGAACCGCCCTGCCCGCATTTCCTTCGTCTCGCTCGGTTGTCCCAAGGCGCTGGTTGATTCCGAGCGTATCATTACGCGCCTGCGCGCCGAGGGGTATGAGCTGTCGCGCGAGCATGCCGGCGCCGATCTCGCCATCGTCAACACCTGCGGCTTTCTCGACAGCGCACAGGCGGAGTCGCTCTCGGCCATCGGCACCGCGATGGCCGAGAACGGCAAGGTCATCGTCACCGGCTGCATGGGCGCTGAGCCGGAAAAGATTACGGCGGTGCATCCTGGCGTGCTCGCGGTTAGCGGGCCGCAGCAATACGAGAGCGTGCTCGACGCCGTGCACCGCGCTGCGCCGCCGCTGCACGATCCCTACACGGATTTGATCCCGCCGGAAGGCGTCAAGCTCACGCCTCGGCATTACGCTTATCTAAAGATTTCAGAGGGTTGCAATAATCGTTGTACGTTTTGCATCATTCCCAAACTGCGCGGCGACCTGATTTCGCGACCTGCTGCTGATGTGCTGCGCGAGGCCGAGCGGTTAGCCGCCGCCGGCGTCAAGGAACTGCTGGTCATCTCGCAAGATACCTCCGCCTATGGGGTCGACGTGAAATACGCGGCAAGCTCGTGGAAGGGCCGCGAGGTGCGGGCGCGCTTCGTCGATCTGGCGCGCGAACTCGGCGAACTCGGCGTCTGGGTGCGGCTCCACTACGTCTATCCGTATCCGCACGTCGGCGATGTGATCCCGCTGATGGTGGACGGCAAGGTGCTGCCGTATCTCGACGTCCCGTTCCAGCATGCAAGCCCGGACGTACTCAAGCGCATGCGCCGACCGGCTGCGCAGGAGCGTACGCTCGAGCGCATCCGTCAATGGCGCGAGGGCTGTCCGAACCTCACCATCCGCTCGACTTTCATCGTCGGCTTCCCGGGCGAGACCGAACAGGATTTCGCGCTCCTGCTCGATTGGCTCAGCGAGGCCGAGCTCGATCGTGTTGGCTGCTTTCGCTATGAGGCCGTCGACGGCGCAGTGGCGAACGACCTCGGTGCGCCGGTACGGGAACCAGTCAAGGAAGAGCGGTGGAACCGGCTGATGGCCCACCAGCAGGCGATCTCGTACAAGCGCCTCAAGCGTAAGGTGGGCCGCAACGAGCAGGTCATCATTGACGAGGTCAGCCCTTCCGAGGCGAAGGGCCGGACCAAGGGCGATGCCCCGCAAATCGACGGGACCGTTTTTGTCAAAAGTCGTCGGCCGCTGCGCGTCGGCGAGATCGCGACGGTCAAGATCGAACGTGCCGAAGCGTACGATCTGCACGGCGCGGTCGTCGGCTACTGATCGGCGGGGGGCTTGCCGGGTTTAAATGCGTGCCAGCTCGCCAACCGCACGGGTCACTGCCGCCGTGAGCTTGGTGAGTTCACCCGGCGAAATGGTGAAAGCTGGCGCGAGGTACACGACCGAGCCGAACGGTCGGATAAAAACTCCTTCTTTTACAAAGCGTTGGCGCAATGCATTAAGATCGCCGATGCGGTCGAGCTCGAGCACACCGATGGCGCCCAACACCCGGACGTCTTTGACCCCGGGCAAACCCCTGCAGGCGCCCAAATCACGGGTCAGCTCCGCAGAGATTTTGGCCACCTGATCGAGCCGCGGCTCGGTTTCGAACAGATCGAGCGAGGCATTGGCCGCCGCACAGGCGAGCGCATTGGCCATGAAAGTCGGCCCGTGCATGAGCGCATGCCCAGGATCGTCCGACCAGAAGGCCTCGAACACTTTTTGGCTCGCCAGCGTAGCGGCAAGCGGCAAGGTCCCGCCGGTCAGCGCCTTGCCGATAGTCAGGATATCCGGGGCGACGCCGGCCGCTTGAAACGCAAACAGCGAGCCGGTGCGGCCGAAGCCGGTGAATATCTCGTCGAAGATGAGGAGAATGTCATAGCGGTCGGCGGCCTCGCGCAACGTCCGCAACACCTGCGGCCCGTGAAAGCGCATGCCGCCCGCGCCTTGCACCAGCGGTTCAACAATGAGCGCGGCGATCTCGTCGCTGCGCTCGGCGAGGAGCGTCGCGAAAGCCTTCGTGCTCGCCTCGTCAACCGGAAGATCAACCGTAATCTGCTGCGGCAACAGCCCGCGAAATGCCGCGTGCATGCTGTCCTCGGGATCGGAGACCGCCATCGCGCCGGCAGTGTCGCCATGATAGCCGCCGGTGAAGGAAACAATACGCGTGCGCTCGGACACCCCGCGATTGCGCCAATACTGCACCGCCATCTTCAGCGCGACTTCGACCGCAACCGAGCCTGACTCGCTGAAAAAGACGCGGCCGAGGTCGGTGGGCGCTACCAGCGCGGCGAGCCGCTGCGCGAGTGTCAGCGCCTGCTCGTGCACCAAGCCGCCAAGCATGACGTGCGGCATCGTTTTGAGCTGACGCTCGACCGCGGTCCTGATGTGAGGGTGATTATAACCATGGCATGCTGTCCACCACGAGGCGACGCCATCAATCAATTCGCGGCCGTCGGCGAGCATGATACGGCTGCCAAGCGTCGCGGCGACGGCGAGCGGCGGGCTTGCGGTCTTCATCTGGGTGTAGGGTAGCCAGATATGATCGAGGCCTGCGCGATCCGGTGCAGCGTGTTCCCCGAACAGCCTATTTTTGCTGGTATTAGCCGACATTAGGCGCTTTCATGCCGCACAATGCGCTCTCTCGATGACTTTGCGTCCCGCAAGCTTGCGGCACTGGACGATGTGCGGCTGCGCCGCACGCCGGTCGTCACGGCGCGTGACGGCATCTATGTCGAGCGCGCCGGCCGCCGCCTGATTTCCTTTTCCTGCAACGATTATCTCAATCTTAGCCGGCACCCTACGGTCATCAAGGCGGTCGTCGACGCGGCGGAACGTTACGGTACCGGCGCCGGCGCATCGCGATTGGTGACAGGCAATCACCCGCTCCATGCTGAACTGGAAGCGAGGCTGGCGCGGCTGAAGGCGACCGACGCGGCTTGTGTGTTCGGCTCCGGTTATCTCGCCAATACCGGCATTATTCCGGCACTCGCGGGATCCGACGACCTGATCCTGGCCGATGAATTGTCTCACGCCTGCATCCACGCCGGGGCGAAGCTCAGCGGCGCCACCGTCAAACTCTATCGCCACGCCGATACAGACCATGCCGAAGCGCTTCTATTGGCCCATCGCGCCGGTCATCCCCGTGCGCTTCTTGTGACCGACGGCGTCTTTTCTATGGACGGCGATCTGGCGCCGCTGCACGACTTGGCAAATGTGGCCAAGCGATTCGACGCTTGGCTCCTCGCGGACGACGCGCATGGCTTGGGCGTTGTTGGCGGCGGACGCGGATCGAGCTTCGCCGATGGAAATGGGGGGCCGGCCGACGTGCCGCTGCAAATGGGCACGCTGTCAAAGGCAATCGGGGCCTATGGCGGTTATTTGTGCGCCTCGCAGGTGGTCATCGATCTGATGTACACACGCGCCCGCACCTTCATCTACTCGACCGGCCTGCCGCCGCCCGTCGTGGCGGCCGCCATCGCGGCGCTCGACATCGTCGAGCACGACAAGGCCTACGTCGCCGAGCCGTTGCGTAAGGCAAGGCTGTTTGCGCGAGCGCTTAATCTGCCCGAACCGCAGAGCGCCATTGTGCCACTGATCCTCGGCGATAGCGATGTGACGATGGCGGCGGCACGATCGTTGGAAGAAGACGGCTTTCTGGTCGTCGGCATCAGGCCACCAACCGTGCCGCACGGCTCCGCGCGGCTGCGTTTTGCCTTTACCGCCCAGCATCCCGACGCCGAGATCGAGCGGCTGACGAAAAGCGTGCGGCACCGCGTCATGAGGTGTCCGTGACCGCGATCTTTGTCACCGCCACCGGCACGGACGTGGGCAAAACTTACGTCGCCGCCTCGCTGATCGGCCATTTCCGGCAAATGGGCCGCATCGTCGAGGCGATCAAGCCGGTGGTCAGCGGCTTCGACCCTGCGCAATCCGGCAACAGCGATCCTGGCCTCCTGTTACGGGCGTTGGGAGTGTCAGTCACACCGGACTCGATCGAGCGTATTTCGCCATGGCGGTTTCGCGCGCCGCTGTCGCCCGACATGGCCGCACAGCGCGAGAACCGGCGCATCAATGTCGACGACGTCATTTCGTTCTGCCAGAGCGCGGTCGAACAGCGGCGCGATCTTCTGCTGATCGAAGGCGTTGGCGGCATCATGGTGCCGCTGGACGGCGAGCGGACGGTCCTGGACGTGATGATGGCGTTGCGCCTGCCGCTCATTCTGGTGACCGGCAGTTATCTGGGTACGATCAGCCACACGCTCACGGCGCTCGACTCACTTTACCGCCGCGACATGAATGTCTTGGCAATCATTGTCAGCGAGACCGCCAACTCGACAGTGCCGCTTGACGACACGGTAGCGGAAATCTCGCGTTTCGCCGAACCGGTGATTGCGGTGCCGCGGCGCCGGCGCGACGGCGGCCCGCCTGGCGGCGGCGCTTCGTCAGGGCCGTTCGGCGCCATATTCGATCCGAAGGGCCGGCGCGCCCGCTAAGAAAACGATCGAGTCTGTGAACCGATCGGAAACACTCATCAAAAGAAGTGCTTCACCTGCGCCATAGTTTCAAACATGCCTTCGAGATTGAAGAGGGCATGCAGAAAGAAGGTCAGCAACGTCGATCCCGAGCGCCAGCGTATCCAGCCGAGATACAACCCGGCTGCTAATATCTCAGCCATGCCGGTCCAATCGTACTGAACGTGCAATCCCATCCATAACAGAGAAATTAATGGGATCCCGATCCATGCACCGCGCCGCGAATGGACCCAGCCGCGGAACAAGTAGCCACGAAACATGATCTCTTCGCCCGCCGGGGCGACGATGACGGTCGCAAACCACATCAGCGGCAGCCAGCCTTCGGTGGCGGCGGTGGTGTAGGACACCACCTGGAACGACGACACGATCGCTTGCCCGCTTACGAACAGCAGCGCGTCGGTAGCGGCGATGATGACGACAATCCCGATCGCACCGAGTGTTGCCGTCCCGAGCCGCGGTGGCACCAGCGCCAAGTATTCGACCGGATCGGCGTCGCGAAACTGCACCGCCAGCAGCAGCACGGCGATCGAGACCGGATTGAGGACAAAGACCGACAGCGTGACGATGGCGCCATCGTACGGCGCCGCGACGATCGCGCTGAGATCGCCGTGCCGGTACCACAGCAACACGGCGAGAGCCGCGATCTGCGCAAGCACAAAGGCGGCGAATGCCCAGGCAAACGTCGCCAGATAGGGAATTGCCCCGGCCAACCGGGCCCGGATGGTCATGGGATCGTCATGGGCCTTCGGCGTATTCGGGCGGCTCGGTTTAAGGCAGCAGGATTGAGGAGCCGGTGGTGGCGCGGCCTTCGAGATCGCGATGCGCTTTGACGGCGTCGCGCAATGCGTATTTCTGATTGATCGGAATTTTCACAGCGCCCTTGCCGACGACATCGAACAGCCCATTGGCGATGGAGAGCAGATCCTCGCGTTTGGCCGCATAGGTGTTCAGCGTCGGCCGCGTCGCGAACAGCGAACCCTTGGTCTGCAGAATGTTGATGTTGAACGCATCGATCTGCCCGGACGCGCTGCCGTAGCTGACGAAATAGCCGAGCGGCTTGAGGCAATCGAGCGAGCCCGGAAACGTGGTCTTGCCGATACCGTCATAAACCACCTCGCACAGCTTGCCGCCGCTGATTTCCTTGGTGCGCGCCGCGAAGTCTTCGTCGCGATAGAGTATCGTGTGATGGCAGCCATTCGCCTTCGCAAGCGCGGCTTTCTCCTTTGAGCCCACGGTGCCGATCACGGTGGCGCCGAGATGATTGGCCCACTGGCACAGGATCAGGCCGACGCCACCAGCCGCGGCATGGACGAACACGTTCATGCCTTTGTCGACCCTGAATGTCCGGCGCAGCAGATATTCGGCCGTCATGCCTTTTAGCATCATCGCGGCCGCCTGCTCGTAGCTGATATTCGCCGGCAGTTTTACGGCGCGGTCCGCGGGAACGTTGCGCTCGCTCGCGTAGCAACCGAGCGCGACCACATACGCGACCCGATCGCCGACCTTGAGGTCGGTCACGCCAGGGCCGACGGCTATGACCTCGCCGGCGCCTTCGTTGCCTGCTGTGAACGGCAGGCCGACCGGCGACGGATACATGCCCATGCGGAAATAGGTGTCGATGAAATTCACGCCGGCCGCATGTTGCTTGACCCTGACCTGGCCTTGTCCGGGCGCCGGCAATTCAATTTCTTCGTAGGTCAAGACCTCGGGTCCGCCGACCTTATGTACACGTACCGCAGCAACCATTGCTTCTCTCCCATCGTCGGCCGGCATCAGGCCATTATTCCGCCGGCCGCGCGATCATAGGCAGTCGCGGCAAGCGTGCAAGGTAGCGGCCAAGGTGCGATGCGCCCGCGCCACAGGTCGAGAAATAAGCCGCGTCGAGGCCTGGCAACGTCGCCCCGAAGTCAAAAGGCGAGTTGACCGCTGCCTAGGAACGCCCTCAAAATGGTGCGCATTGGGGTTGGGGCGTCTGGTTCATGCGTTTGCGTTTAATGCCGGTTGCGGCGCTGGCAGGGGCGATTTTGCTTGGCTCCTGCGCCAGTCCCTATTTCGTTCATGACCCGCGCACGCTGGTGGTCGATCGCGAGGAGGTGCCTCGCCTCCTCAAGTCACTGCGCTGCGAACTGATCACCTTCATCGCGGCCAACAATCAGCGCAACATGATGTTCCAGGCCGAAGCCAAGCTGAACGGCATCCGGAGCGCGATCGCGAAATATTCGTATTACGAAATAGATTGGAAGCAATTCGGCGCTCTGGCGCTGACTTTGCAAGTTCAAGACAATATCGGCCTGCAAAGCGGTACGCAGCTTGACTGGATCAGATCGGGAGGCGCCGGGCATTCGCATGCGTGGAATATCGGTCCTACTGCGTCCGATCAAAGCACTTACACGGCAACCTGGTACTTTGTGGTTCCGCAGGACGCCATCACGCTGCCGCCAGCCCGAGAAATCCGTCCGAACGAGGAGCCATTTTCTTGCTACAAGGCGATCCCCAAAAGAGACCCGGCGCCGTTTGGCAGCGTCTATACGCCAGATGATATTGAGGCGCTCGCGCGTGGCGCTGATCCTGATGATGCGCTGTTCACCCGCGTGCGCGTGAACAATTCGCTGCCGCTTGCCGCCTGGCTGCAGGAGGTCGGGGCTTCCATCAGCGACGCCACCCTGCACGGCACACACCCGCAGCAGCGCCGCGACCAAGTCGTTCCAGGGCAGATGCAGTATCAGTTTCAGGTCGTGGTCACCGGCGGCCTCGATGTGAAATACAATCTGGCGTCGCCGCTGTGGCCGATGGTTGCGGCCGAAGTGTCGGGCGGCATGCAGAAAACCAATACGATTATCATTACGCTCAACGGGCTCGAGTCGCAGGCGGCATATTTCGCGCAATTCAGCGGTGGCGCGAAAAACTCCGATGCGCCGAAGACATTGCCGACGATTAATGTCCATGGCTCGGCTCAGGGCCTGCCTGCTTATGTCGGCCGCACGCACCCAAGAGGTCAGCCGTTGTGGCCCTATCTCGTGATCTCACCGCCCAGGCATTAGCAGACGGACAATATTCAGCGCGCGCCCGACACATTGAGCACAGCGCCGGATATGTAAGACGCGGCGTCCGACAGCAGAAACAGCACCGCCTCGGCAATCTCGTTGGGTTCCCCGGCTCGTCCCATCGGCAATAGTGGTGTGAGCCGCGCCAAACGGCCGGGTTCGTGAATTTCCGTATCGGTCGGGCCCGGGCGGATGGCGTTGACGCGAATGCCCTCCTTGGCCACCTCGCGCGCCAGGCCATTGGTCAGCGCGTCAACCCCGCCTTTGGCGGCGGCATAGAACACGTACTCGGTGGCACCGCCGGTCACCGCGGCGATCGAGGATAACAGTACGATTGAGCCACCCTTGCCGCCGTGGCTGGTCGACATGCGGCGTACCGCCTCGCGCGCGCAGATCAGCGCACCGAACAGATTGATGTCGAGCACTTCGCGGATGGTTGCGGCGCTCGCGGCATCGAGGCGTGAATTCTTGCCGCCGACGCCGGCGCTGTGAACGAAATGCGTGATCGGGCCGAGCGCTCGTGTCGTCTCGTCGAACACGCGCATGATGTCGTCCTCCTGCGCCATGTCGCCCTGCAATGTAACCGCCCGGCCGCCGGATTTCTTCACTGCCTCGGCAACCGCGGTCGCGGCATCGGCGCGCTTGATGTAGTTGATCGCAACGTCATAGCCGCGTTCGCCGGCAAACCGCGCGGTTGCGGCGCCGATACCGCGGCTGCCGCCGGCGATGAGAAGAACGGGTCGCGTCATTGCAGGACTCCTCAGGTGGCTGTTCCGGCGCAAACGCCGTCACGGATGATGCCGGCGCAAGAACCCGACGCCGACGAAGTAAATTGCCAGCGCGCACAAGGTCGCCGCAACCCAGAACCCGGGGTCAAGATTTTCCACTACGGCGACAAGCGATAGCGCCGCCCACAGACCGAGCGCGGTGATGGTGAGCGGGCGCCGATGGGCGATGCGCACCGGGTGAATAAAATAGATCGGGACAAATGTCAGCACCGCCAGCGCCACGATCGATAGCGCGGCGAGCCAGGACGGCAACTTGAGCACGAACAGATAAAATGCCGCCACGTTCCAGACCGCCGGAAAACCGCGGAAATAGTAATCGGCGGTTTTCATCCGGCGATCGGCGAAATAGAGCGAACCGGTGATGACGATGACGATCCCAAGTGCGGTGGCGACGGCAGGCGGCAGCAGCCCGCCGGCGGCAAGCGCATAAGCCGGCACGAAGACGTAGTTCATCACGTCAACGACAAGATCGAGCACGTCGCCCGACCAGCGCGGCAAGATCTCGGCGACGCGCAGCCGCCGCGCAAACGTGCCGTCAATACCGTCGATGAACAGTGCCACGCCGAGCCAAAGAAACATTTGCGGCCATTTGCCGGCGACCGCGGCCATCAGCGCCACGAGCGCGCAGCCCGCGCCACAGGCGGTAAAGATGTGGACGGCGAAAGCGGCGACAGTCAGCGGCGTTACCGTGTGCCGCGGCGCATCGATTGGGTCCATTGGGGTTCCGGCCCTGGGCTGCTCGCGCGAGGTTAGGGAGCCCGTCCGCCGTGCGCAATCGCTGCGATGTTGCTACTCTGCAGCCGGAGATCTGCCGTTGCGGCGGCGGCGTGCGAAAGGCAGAACGTGAGCGCGGGCGTGCAAACGACTGAAGTGGCAGTGATCGGCGGAGGCCCGGCAGGGCTTGTGTGCGCAATCGCGCTTGCGGCCGCCGGCACGGAAACGGTACTCATTGCCCCGCACGCCGGCCCCGACCATCGCACCACGGCACTCCTAGCTGGCTCGGTCGCCGCCTTGGAAACACTCGGCGTCTGGTCCGCGTGCCTGCCCGATGCGGCACGGCTCCGCAAAATTCGCATGATCGACGATACGGCGCGGCTCCTTCGCGCGCCGGAGGTCTCCTTCGCCGCCGACGAAATCGGCCTTGATGCCTTCGGTTACAATATCGAAAACCGCCATCTCGTCGCGGCGCTCGAAGCCCGCGCCGCGGCGCTTGAGCTTCCACGTGTGGCGGCTCCGGCGCTCGTCATTGAGAGCGACGCCACAGGTGTCACGGTTGAGTATGCCGGCGGCGCGCTGCGTGCGCGGCTGGTTATCGGTGCGGACGGATCGCGGTCACTGTGCCGTGCAGCCGCCAGCATCGGTACGCGGCGGCGCGCCTATCCGCAGGCGGCGCTCACGCTCAATCTCGAACACGCGCGGCCGCACAGCGATATTTCCACGGAATTCCACACGGAAAGCGGCCCGTTTACGCTGGTACCCCTGCCTGGCCGGCGTTCCAGCCTGGTGTGTGTGCTGACACCGGAGGAGGCGCAGGTGCTCGCTGCGACACCCGACGAGGCGCTCGCGAAGGATATTGAGCGCCGGGCTCATTCGCTGCTCGGACGGATGCGCGTCGAGCCCGGCCGCGGCCTGTTCCCGCTCTTCGTGGAAACCGCGGACGCGATCGCGCGGGGCCGCATTGCACTGGTCGGCGAGGCCGCGCATGTGGTGCCACCGATTGGCGCGCAGGGATTAAATCTCGGCCTGCGCGATGCCGCCGCCATCGCCGAGATTGTCGCCGACACACGGCGGGCCGGTCTGGACGCCGGCGCGCCAAGCGTACTTGCCCGCTATGAGACCGCGCGCCGCGCCGATATTATGAGCCGGACCGTCGCGGTCGATCTGCTCAATCGCAGTCTGCTCGCCGGTTTTGTGCCGCTGCACGGCCTGCGCGGACTATCGCTCTACCTTGCCGATCGCATCGGTCCGCTGCGCCGTGCGTTGATGCGCGAAGGCGTCATGCCGGCCGTTTCGCAGCCACGCCTGATGCGCGGCGAGATGGTGTAAAAAGCTATTCGCAGCTTGGATGCTCGCCGGATTGCCCAAAGTAGAATTGGTCCGCGGTTTTCTCGTGTAAGTCAGCATTAGGTTGTGGCCGTCGCTTTAAGGTTATCTCGGCACGCTCACAGGATTCGTGCATGAAGCTGCCGCGCAATTTTTACCAGCCGCTGGCCATCGGAGCGCCGATGCCGCCGCGCGACTTGCCGCTGCGGCTCGAGCGCATGATTCATTTCGTTCCGCCGCACATCGAAAAGGTCCGCGCCAAGGTACCGGACCTCGTTCGCGAGGTGGACGTCGTACTCGGCAACCTCGAAGACGCCGTTCCGGCGGATGCCAAAGAAGCCGCGCGCAGCGGCTTTATCGCCATGGCGCAAGCTTGCGATTTCGGCGAGACCGGACTGTGGACGCGCATCAATGCGCTCAATTCGCCCTGGGTGCTCGACGACATTTGCCAGATCATCGCCGCGGTCGGTCAGAAACTCGACGTCATTATGCTGCCCAAGGTCGAGGGCGAGTGGGATATCCATTATCTCGATCGACTGCTCGCTCAGCTTGAAGCCAAATACGCGATCGAAAAGCCGATCCTGATTCACGCCATCTTAGAGACAGCGCAAGGCGTCAATAACGTTGCGGCGATCGCAACCGCTTCACCGCGCATGCACGGCATCAGCCTCGGCCCGGCCGATCTTGCCGCATCGCGGGCGATGAAAACGACCCGCGTCGGCGGCGGCCATCCCGATTACAAAGTCCTCGCCGATAAAGTTCTTGCCGACAAAGCCGATATTGAAATTGCCGGTGCGCCGCGCGCGGCTTTCCAGCAGGACCTCTGGCACTACACAATTGCCAAGATGGTCGATGCCTGCGCGGCCGCCGGCATCAAGGCATTCTATGGGCCGTTCGGCGACTTTGCCGACGGCGCCGCCTGCGAAGCGCAATTCCGCAACGCTTTTCTGCTTGGCTGCGCCGGCGCATGGACGCTGCATCCGAGTCAGGTGCCGATCGCCAAGCGGGTGTTTTCGCCCGATCCCGGCGAGGTCGCTTTCGCGAAAAAGATTCTCGCCGCCATGCCCGATGGCAGCGGCGCTGTCATGATCGATGGCAAGATGCAGGACGACGCTACCTGGAAACAGGCCAAGGTTTTGGTCGATCTGGCCCGCCTTGTCGCAGCGAAGGATCCGGCAATGGCGGCGCGCTACGCTCTTTAGCGCCGCCCCCTGCGATGAACAAACGTTCAGAACTTGGTCCGCGACCTGCCACAATCCTGTCATTGCATGAGCGTTGTGCGGCATTGCCAAAGCTTGCCGCTGACGATTAGCTAAAGGTCATGGACAGGATTCGGATAGCCAAGTTCCAGATCGGCCAAGTCGTACGCCACCGCCTCTATCCATTTCGCGGCGTGGTGTTCGACATCGATCCGATCTTTGACAACACCGACGAGTGGTACGAATCGATTCCGGCCGAAGCACGGCCGCGCAAGGACCAGCCGTTTTATCATCTGTTCGCGGAAAACGACGAAACGGAGTATGTTGCCTATGTCTCAGAGCAAAATCTATTGCCTGACACCAGCGGTGAGCCGGTACGACATCCGCAGGTCGCTGAAGTGTTCATCAAGGACGGCAAAGGAGGTTACCGCCCTCGCGCCAGCATGCGGCACTGAGCCGCCCGAAACCGTTCAGCCTGACAGTTACTGCGTCTTACCCTGCGGCGGAGCGGCCGACGCGCCCGGCTGAGCGTGTTCGAGTTTTTCGCGGGCTTCCTTAGCGCGCTTTTCTAATTCTTCCTGCAGGCTCTGCTGTTGCTTCTCGAAGACCTTCGGATCGGTCGGCGGGCCGTCATAGGCCTTGGCGAAATCGGCTAGTGGCAGCACCAGACTGATTGGCTGGGCGTTGGCATTGATAGCCTGTACGACGAGGCCATGGCCCTTCTTCATCTGGTCGACCATTTGGGCGGTGGCTTCGTAATCGGCCATGCAGCCATTGGTGAAGCAGATGACATACGGCGCCGTCATCGGCTGACCCTGATCGATGATGACGCGGGTGCCGTGAATAAGCTGCATGCCGAGCGGTAGCGTGACGCGCAGGATTTTCTTCGGATCGCCCTGGGGCTCGATTAGCACGGCAGCAACCACCGGCATGCCCGACTCGATACGGGCGTCCTTGCCGGTGAAGCAGACCTGTTTGGGTTGTGGGTCCTTGTTCTTGAGGCAGAACTTGGTCCACGGCGAATAAATGAGTTGCACCTGATCCTGCTGGCCTGAGGGCGGCGGTGCGGGTTGCTGTTGGGCGGGCGTCGGCGCCGGCTTTCTGGCCGGCGGCTTCTTCGGTTGCTGAGCCGAGGCGACGGAGGCCAGCGCCATGGCTAATGCGACTGCAAGGGCTGCCGTCTTGGCAAGAACGCCGATCGTGCGGCCGACCGGTCGCGCCGGAGCCCACGCGTTGCGATAAATCATGCGATGCAGTCCTTCTTTCGTGCTGTGCTAGTGAACTGACGGCGGGTCGCCCCCGGCCCGGTCAGACGTCGCTCTCGTGAATTGACACGGGACAATCCCAGTTCAAAATTGCGCCCGTTTCGTGGGGTGCTCCCGGTTAAACGGTCATTCGACGCAGATTACGGCAACAGCGTGACGTGCCGCCGCAGCGCCCAATACCTCAATTACGCCGTTTGTTAAAGTACGCTGACAAAAAGCGTTGATAAGCCCCCTGCGCGAAAGCTTTGCGGACGCATTGGACGCGAGCTGCGGACGATCTGTGATACACCCCCTTTGGTCCCAGCCGGGACCTCCTCCGCAGGTTCGATACATTGCTCTCCATCCGACCCATATCGGCCGCCTGCCGGGCCGCATGCGTTACGTTCTGCGGCGCCCTGGCGCTAGTCACGGCCGGTCCCAATGCGGCCGAGGCCGCCTATGCCATCGCCATGCACGGCGGCCCGGCGCTGCCGGAAAATTTTACGGCGATGCCCTATGTCAATGCGCAGGCGTTCAAGGGTGGCCGGCTGGTCGAGGGCATGCAGGGTACCTTCGACAGCCTCAACCCGCTCATCGTGCTTGGGCTCTCGGTGCAGGCGGTCCGCGGCTTCGTCTACGAGAGCCTGTTAGCGCGCGGCTACAATGAGCCGTTCACGCTGTATGGGCTGCTTGCGCGCAGCGTCGAGACGGACGATGCGCGCGATTACGTGACCTTCAGCATCGACCCTGCGGCGCGCTTTTCCGACGGCGTGCCGGTGACCGCGGACGACGTGGTATTTTCCTGGGCGTTGTTGCGCGACCACGGCCGGCCCAACCATCGGACCTATTATTCGAAGGTCGTGCGTGCGCAAATTCTCGACAAATATACGGTTCGCTTCGATCTCGCCGGCGACAATCGCGAATTGCCTCTCATCCTCGGTCTGATGCCGGTGCTGCCAAAGCACGCCATCAACGTCGCGACCTTCGAACGGACGACGCTGGCGAAACCAATCGGGACCGGTCCCTACGTGGTGTCAGATGTTCAGGTCGGCAAAAGCGTCACCTTCAAGCGGGACCCGAACTATTGGGGCAATGCGCTGCCGATCAATCGAGGCCTGTGGAATTTCGACGAAGTGCGCCTCGATTATTATCGCGACTCCAACTCCTATTTCGAGGCGTTCAAGGCGGGCCTCTACGACGTGCGCAGCGAGCAGGATCCGACGCGCTGGCAGACGCAATACGATATCCCGGCCGTGCGCGCGGGCCGCATTGTCAAAGAATCGTTCACCGACGGACAGCCCAAGCCTGCGTCGGACTATGTGTTCAACACGCGGCGCAAAATTTTCGCCGATATCCGCGTGCGGCAGGCGATCTCGCTGCTGTTCGACTTCGAGTGGATCAACCGCAATTTTTTCTATGGGCTTTATAAGCGGAGCGCGAGCTTCTTCGACGATTCCGAGCTCTCGGCCTATCATCGGCCGGCCGACCAGGACGAGCGCGCGCTGCTTGCGCCTTTTCCCGGTGCGGTGCGTCCCGACGTGTTCGGCGGTACCTGGTCTCCGCCGGTGACCGACGGCTCGGGGCATGACCGCTCGGCGCTGCGTCAGGCGCTCACACTTTTGGAATCGGCGGGCTACGCGCTGCAGGGCACGGCGCTGCGCAATCGCTCAACCGGCCAGCAATTGAGTTTCGAGATCATGGTGGCCAATCGCGACGATGAAAGGCTGGCGATCGCATTCGCGCACAATCTCGGCCGCGCCGGCATCGACACCAAGGTGCGGCTCGTCGACGATGTGCAATACCAGCAGCGGCTGTTGTCATTCGATTTCGACATGATCGAGTTTCGCTGGGAGGAGTCGCTCTCGCCCGGCAACGAACAGAGCTTTTACTTCGGTTCGGCTGCGGCGGATGAGCAAGGATCGCGCAACTATATGGGCGTGCGCAGTCCGGCCGTCGATGCTATGGTTGCTGAGCTTCTCAAGGCACGCGGCCGCGCCGAATTCGTCGACGCCGTGCGCGCGCTGGACCGCGTTCTCATCTCCGGCTGTTACGTCGTGCCGCTGTTTTATCTTCCCGAGCAATGGGTAGCGCGCTGGGCTTATGTCGAGCATCCGGCGCAGACTTCGCTGTTCGGCTATCTGCCGGAAACCTGGTGGCACGAACCGCCAACGCGCGTGCAGCCATGATTCTCGGCGATCCCGCCTCCACCACCATGGCCGCACCCCAAGGGCAGCGCCGAGCCAGTCTCGACGAGGTGTTTCACCGCATCGCACAGCGCCAGCCCGATATGCCGGCGTTGATCGACGCGCCCAATCGCGCGGCATTTACCGATGGCGCGCCGCGGCGGCTGACGTATGCGCAAGCTGAAAGGGCGATCGCGGCAATTGCAGCGCGGCTGACCGGCATGGGTCTGTCCGCCGACGCCGTCGTCGGCATCCAATTGCCCAACACCGTCGAAAGTATCTTGACCATTCTCGGCGTGATGCGTGCCGGCATGATCGCGGCGCCGCTGCCGCTGTTGTGGCGCCGCGCCGACGCGGTCGCGGCGCTCGGCCGCGTCGGTGCCAAGGCGTTGATCACCTGCGGGCGCGCGGACGGCTTCAACCACTGTCAGCTGGCGATGCGGATCGCCTCCGAACTGTTTTCGATCCGCTACGTGTGCGCCTTCGGCTCGAATCTGCCCGATGGTGTCGTGTCGTTCGATGAAGCGCTCGCCGGCGAGGAGCGCGGCGGCTTGCCGCCGCTCGACCGCGATCGTCTCAACAATGCGGCGGCCCATATCGGGCTCATCACCTTCGAAGTCGGCAACAATGGCATTGTGCCGGTGGCGCGCAATCATCTGGAAATGATTGCCGGCGGCCTCGGCGCGACGCTCGAAAGCCGGCTGGTTCAGGGCGCCCGTATCATCTCGACGATGCCGGCATCGTCGTTTGCCGGCGTAAGCCTGACACTGCTGCCCTGGCTACTCAGCGCCGGTACGCTTTGCCTGCACCATCGTTATGACCTCGAGGTGCTGGCGCGGCAGCGGCGTGATGAGGCGTGCCAAACGCTCGTGATGCCTGGCGCGCTCGCACTCAGTCTCGCCCAGGCCGGCGCATTCGCGCATGACGAGCGCGGCGCCCTCATCGGTGCATGGCGCTCACCCGAGCGGCTGCGCGACAGCCCAGTCTGGTCGGCGGCCAACGTAATCCTCGTTGATGTGCCGATTTTCGGCGAAGCCGGTCTGTTGGCGGCGCGGCGTGGCGCCGACGGGCGGCCGGCGCCAATCCCACTCGGACCGGTTTCAGCGCCGCACGACGGCACCGGTGGCGTGATCGTCGCCGAAGTGGTGGCGACACCGGCGCGCACTGTCGGCCTGCGCGGCCCGATGGTAGCGCGCAATGCCTTTCCTCCGGGCATCGAACGCACCGGCCTGCCGCATATCGAGATCGATCGCACCGGTCTGATCGATACCGGCTATACCTGCCGTGTCGACGGCGGCGGCAAATCCCTGGTCGTGACCGAGCCTCCTGCCGGCATGGTCAGTATCGGCGGCTATCGCTTGCCGCTGCATGACCTGCAGGAGGCGATCGGCAAGATCGACAGTAGCGCGACGTTGACCGCCCTGCCCGATCCGGTGATTGGCCAGCGACTGATCGGCAAATCCGCCAATCGCGAAGTTGTCCGGGCGGCGCTGACCGCCGTTGGCGTCAATCCGATCGTTGCGGCGGCATTTCGCGACCAGAGCGAGCCGAGCGAGGGAGCGCTGACGTAATTGCCAGCGTTGTTGACGGCCCATTAACAGCGCTTTGGCATGGTTTCCTTATAGGTCGCAAAGCGTGTTGGCCGACCTGCCGTAAAATCCAGGCCAAGCTCCCATGCCGTTGCAAGGTCCGATCGTCGTTGTCGCCGACACCCAGGCGGCGGACCTTGTCGAGGCGCTGCGCGCGGCCGGCGCGTTTCCCATTGTCGAAGTTTGCTGGGCCGATGCCGACAGCGCCTTGATCAAAGTCGATCCCGAAGCGCTGGTGCTGGCCGACGCTTGCGCCGATCCGGCGCGCGTGATGACGCTAGCCGAGCGGCTCAAGGCGCGTACCGGGCCATTCATTCCCGTTATCGCGCGCACCCGCGCGGACGGCAGCGCCATCCTGCCTGATGCGCTTTCGATTGCTGCGGGCGCACCGGCCGCTCGCCTCGCCAACCGCCTCGCCTCGGCGCAGCGCATCCGCACGCTGCACAGCACGGTGCTGCGCCGCACCCGGACACTGGCGAGCCATGGCGAACCGCTGCCAGAACTGCCTGCGAGCGATCCGCTTGACGAGGCGAGCGTGCTGCTTGCCGGCCGCGGCCGCTCCTATCCGATGCTGTCGGTCGCCGTCGGCGAGCGGGTCGGCGTCGTCGGCGCGCTCAGCGTCGAAAACGCCGCGCGCGCATTACAGGCTCGCCACATCGACGGCGTGGTGATCGGCGACGGCTTTGGCCCGCGCCTCGTCGACGCGCTCCTGACCGTCATGGCCGAGAATGTACGCTTGCGCGATCTGCCGGTTGCCATGCTGGCCGGTCATCCCGGATCGATCGGGCGATTTGCCGAGCATCTGCCGAACCTCGAGTGCATCAACGAGGGGCCACAGCGGCTGGTCGAGCGCTTCCTGCCCTATGTCCGGCTGCACGCATTCTGCGAGCGGATGCGCCGCATGCTCAAGTCGCTCGACGCCAAGGGCATGATCGATCCCGATACAGGGCTTCTCGGCCACGCGGCGTTCTGGCGCGATCTCAACCGCGCCGTCGGCGATGCCGAAAAGCGCGGGGTCGGCCTCTCCATTGCGCGTTTTTCGTTCAACGGCAGCGACCGGCGCAGCGGTCTGGATGCGGCGCGGCTGCTCAGTCGCCTGATGCGCCAAGTCGATTTCGCCTGCCGTGAGGCCGACAATTCGATCTTCGCGGTGTTCACCGATACCGACCTGCGCGCCGCGCACGTTGTCGCCCGCCGGCTCGCCAGTATTCTCAAAAACACAACCATGGCGCCGGACCGCAAGCGTGTCGGTATCGACACGGCGGTAACGCTCGCCACGTTGCGTCCCACCGACAGCGTCAACTCGCTTATCGCCCGCGTGGTCGGCAGAGCCGCCACCGGTTGACCGGCGTGAGGCGGCCAAAAGCCGCCGGCCGAGGTCAATTCCCAACCTGCAGGAACATGGGCTAGTTTCGCCCATCGAAGCGAATCGACGAGCTTGCCCATGGCGGAGTCTGCTGCGCGTCCAGCCACCCATGTCGAGGTCATCTCGGATGTGGTGTGCCCCTGGTGCTATATCGGCAAGAATCGGCTGGAGGGAGCGATCGCGCTCAATCCCGATATCGACGTCGCCATCAACTGGCGGCCGTATTTTCTCAACGACTGGATTCCGCGCGAAGGCATCGACCGGCAAACTTATCTCGAAACCAAGTTCGGCTCCGCCGAGCGCTACGAGGCGATCGCCCAGCGGGTCAGCGCCGCGGCGGCGCTTGAAGGCTTGGCTTATGCGCCTGACAAAATCTCGCGCCAGCCGAACACGATCGACTGCCACCGCCTCATTCTGTGGTCGCGCAGCGTCTCCGATCCGGCGCGCGTCAAGCAGCGGCTGATGGAGCTTTATTTCGCCGAAGGCGGCGATCTCAGCGACCCTAAGGTGCTGATCCAGGCCGCGGTCGATTGCGGCATGGATGGCGATCTGGTGCGCCGCCTGTTAGCGAGCGACGCCGATGTCGACCGCGTCGAAGGCGAGGCCAACAGCGCCAAGGAGGCCGGTATTGACGGGGTGCCCTGCTTTATTTTCGGCGGCGGCGTCATCGTCACCGGCGCGCAGTCGCCCGAGTATCTCGCCAATGCCATCGCGCGTGCTGCCGGTCCGCAGGCGAAGTGAGGGCGTAACCTCCTGAAGGCGCAGCTTGCAAAGTGTCTCATGTTCGCGGACGTCACCGTGGCGAAAGTGCTCGATAGCTTGATCGACCAGCTCACGTCGCGTTGTTCGATCACGTTCCGCTCGATGCGCGACCGAAACCGCAATTAAGAGGGCGGAACAGCGAAGCCTGTTCCGCCCTCGTAGCGCACCGGCGAATTACGCCGATACGTGTATCAAGCCGGCCTCACCAATCGTCGCGCTGGTCGTACGGCGCATCGCCGTAATGCGGAATATCCGGATTTTGCTGCTGCCCATAGGTGGGCGCCTGCGACATTCGCTCATGACGCGTCGGCTGGCGGTACTGCGCGGACGCGGGACTCGTGAACATCGCGGCGATGCCGAGAGCGCTCACCAGAGCGATCAAAAGCAACTTGGGGCTTTTCGATTTCATTGTGCAATCCTTTGTAATCGACTCTTTCGAGGCGCTTCACATACTGAGGATTGTGCGCTGCACAAGAGCAAGCCGCGTAAACGGGAGTTCACGAAAAAGTTATTAAATTCAGTGTGTTAATGGGAATTTTATGACGGAGGCAGTTCGCACTCACGGCCCTTTGGACGAGCGGGCGGGATTCTTGGAGGGTGGGATCCTCGGACCAAGTCACCTCATCCAGCCTGCTACCTATCGAACAAAACTCGGAAGGCCGTGAAATGTCGTCTCAACTCAGCAGAATGTTGGCGATCGCGATTCTCCTTGCGACCGCGCCGGGGTGCGCAGCGGCGCGGGCTGACGAACCGGTGCGGTTGAAACAGGCCCCTCCGCTCGCAAAAGGCATCGCTGCCTTCCCGCATCTCGTTGCCGGCGCAAGCCGAAGCGCCACGGCACGGATAAACCGGGCGCTGACAGCGGCCGAACAGGGAGTCGGCTGCGTTGACCAGAGCGGACGGAATACCGATTGGAGCCGCAGTACCTTCGCGACCATGCGCGGTCCGCGCTACCTCAGTCTGCTCGCTCATGATGACTTTTATTGCGGCGGACCCTACCCCGACACCGATCAGATAGCGCTGGTCTTCGACTTGCGGACCGGCGGGCCGATCAATTGGAAGCGATTCTTCCCGGCCGGGTTCATCGACGCGGCCGGTCCCAGTCCCGGCGGCGGTGAATCCCAGCCGATCACAGTGTCATCGAGTGCGCTGTGGAAGTTGTACGCCCAGATGGCCGCGGCTGATCTGAAGAACAAGGATTGTGCCGAGGTGCTGGCAAACCCCTCAGGTGTCGGCACAGGCTTGATGCTGTGGCCCGACGCTGAGACCGACGGCCTTAGCATACTGCAAGCGGATTTTTCGCACGTCATCAAAGCTTGCGGCCCTGCGGAAACTATTCACAGGCACGACCTGGCGAAACTCGGAATCAGCTCCGCCTTTCTCGCCGCGCTCGACGAAGCGCACCGCCGCCGCTGGTACGATAAATCAGCAAAATAGGGCGAGGTCATTGCCCTCACCAGCGCGAACCGAATTGCTATTCTCACTTCCTGCCTCGCGTGAAACTAGCACAGGTGCAGCGTCACACCTCCGCTTCCCCGTGCTCAAAGATAATTTGCTACGCCGCCTTCTTGCCTTTCTCCGCAATTCCGGCGAGCGTCCGTAAAATCCCGGTGGCCCCGCGCAGCCGCGCTTTCGGCGTTTCCCATTCGTCGAAGAATACGACCTTCATGTCCGGCCGCACGCGGGCGCCAACTGGATGCTTGGCGATGTAGGAAATAAGCCCGTCGGGGTTTGAGAAAATATTGTCGCGGAAGGCGAGCACGGCGCCCTTTGGCCCGACCTCGATCTTTTCGACATTGGCGCGGCGGCACAACGCCTTGATGGCGACGATCTGCAACAGATACTCGACTTCCTCGGGCAGCGGGCCGAAACGATCCACCAGCTCCGCGGCGAAACCTTCGATGTCGCGGTCCTCCTCGATCTCGGACAGCCGGCGATAGAGCGACAGTCGTACCGGCAGGTCGGTGACGTAGTCCTCTGGAATGAGCACGGGCGTACCGATGGTGATCTGCGGTGACCATTTTTCTGCGACCGGCGTGGTGATGCCGGCTTTGAGGCTCATCACCGCCTCTTCCAGCATCTCCTGATAAAGCTCGTAGCCGACTTCCTTGATGTGGCCGGACTGTTCATCGCCCAAAAGATTGCCGGCGCCGCGGATGTCGAGATCGTGCGAGGCGAGCTGGAAGCCGGCTCCGAGCGTATCGAGCGATTGCAGTACTTTCAGCCGCCGCTCGGCGTGCGCGGTGATCTTGCGCTTGGCCGGCAACGTGAGCAGCGCATAGGCGCGCAGCTTCGAGCGGCCGACACGGCCGCGCAGCTGATAGATCTGCGCCAGCCCGAACATGTCGGCGCGGTGCACGATCAGTGTATTGGCGGTCGGAATATCGAGGCCGGATTCGACGATTGCGGTGGACAGCAGCACGTCGAACTTGCCGTCGTAAAACGCCGACATGACGTCTTCGAGCGCGGTCGGCGGCATCTGGCCGTGGGCGACGGCGACGCGCACCTCCGGTACCGCCTTTTCCAGGAACGCCTTGGTCTCGGCCAAATCCTCGATGCGCGGGCAGACGTAAAACGCCTGGCCGCCGCGGTAGCGCTCGCGCAGCAGCGCCTCACGCACCACCACCGGATCAAACGGCGAGATGAAGGTGCGCACCGCGAGCCGGTCGACCGGCGGCGTAGCGATGATCGACATTTCGCGCACGCCTGAGAGCGCGAGCTGCAAGGTGCGCGGGATCGGCGTCGCCGTCAGCGTGAGCACATGCACTTCGGAGCGGAGCGTCTTGAGCTTTTCCTTATGCGCGACGCCGAAATGCTGCTCCTCGTCGACGACGACCAGCCCCAAATCTTTGAACTTGATGGCCTTGCCGAGGAGCGCGTGAGTGCCGACAACGATGTCGATTTGGCCCTCGGCGAGACCGTTCTTGACGAGAGCAAGTTCCTTTGGCGCGACAAGTCTTGAGGCTTGTGCGACGTGGAGCGGATAGCCCTTGAGGCGCTCGGAAAACGTCTTGAAATGCTGGCGCGACAAGAGCGTGGTCGGCACCACGACAGCGACCTGCTTGCCATTCATCGCGCTGACGAAGGCGGCGCGCAGCGCGACCTCGGTCTTGCCGAAGCCGACATCGCCGCAAATCAGCCGGTCCATCGGCCGTCCGGCGTTTAGATCGTCCAGCACGGCCTTGATGGCGGCGTCCTGGTCGTCGGTCTCCTCGTAGGGGAAGCCGGAGCAGAATTCATCATAGAGGCCGGCGGCGACGGTCAAGCGCGGTGCCTCGTGCAATTGCCGCTCGGCCGCAATTTTGATCAGCTCGGCTGCGATCTCGCGGATGCGGTTCTTCATCCGCGCTTTGCGCGCTTGCCAGGCGGCGCCGCCGAGCCTGTCGAGATCGACGTGGCTGTCCTCGGAGCCGTAGCGCGAGAGCAGTTCGATGTTCTCGACCGGCAGGAACAGCTTGTCGCCGCCGTGATAATGGATTTCGAGGCAGTCGTGCGGCGCGCCCGCGGCCTCGATAGTGCGTAGGCCGACAAAGCGGCCGATGCCGTGGTCGACGTGAACGACGAGATCGCCGGCCGAAAGGCTCGTCACCTCGGCGATGAAGTTTTCCGGGCGTTTGATCTGGCGGCGCGGACGAACGAGGCGCTCGCCAAGAATATCCTCTTCGGTAATGACGGCTGCGTCGGTGGTCTCGAAGCCGGACTCGATACCGAGCACGGCGAGCGCCACCTGCGAGCGCGGCAGCGCCTGGGCCTGCTGCCATGAGGTAACCGGCGCGAGATTGTGCAGGCCGTGCTCGGCCAGCACGTGGCTCATGCGCTCGCGCGAGCCGTCGCTCCACAGCGCAATGGCGACACGCTTGCCGCCGGCCTGCAGCGCTTGCACATGGGCGGTGAGCGCCTCGAACACGTTCTTGTTCGGCTCGCTGCGTTCGGCGACGAAATTCTTGCCGGTGCGCGCGGCAATATCGACGACAGCCCCCTTCCCGCCCTCCCCCGCATGCGGGGCAGGGTTCGGAGGGGGTGGCGCGGCGAACGGCGACACTTGCGCAAGCGCCGCCCCGTCGAGCCGTGCGCGCCATTCACCCTCTGAGAGGTAAAGCCGGTCAGGCGGCAGCGGCTTATAGGGCGCACTGCTGCCGTCCTGATCGAGCGTCTCCTTGCGCGCCTGATAATAGTCGGCGATCTGTGCCAGCCGTTCGTGGGCGGCCTCTTCGGCCAGCGGCTCGAGGATGATGGGCGTGCCGCCCATATAATCGAACAGCGTTTCCAGACTTTTGTGGAACAGCGGCAGCCAGTGCTCCATGCCGGCGTAGCGGCGGCCCTCGGTGACGGCGGTATAGAGCACGTCATCGGGGCCGGCGGCGCCGAAGGCCGCGACATAGCCGGTGCGGAAAGCGCGGATGGTGTCGCTGGTGAGCTGGAATTCGGATACCGGCACCAAGTCGAGCGCGCGCAGCTCGGCATTGGTGCGCTGCGTCTCCGGATCGAAGCTGCGGATCGACTCCAGCGTGTCACCGAAAAAATCGAGCCGCACTGGCTCGCCCATGCCAGGCGCGAACAGGTCGAGGATACCGCCGCGCACGGCGTAGTCGCCCGGCTCGCGCACCGTCGAGGCCCGGTTGAAACCGTTGAGGTCAAGCCATTGGATGACGCCGTTCATCGACAGAAGATTGCCAGCTGTCGCGGCGAGCGATTGTCGGGCAACGGTGTCGCGCGGCGGCACCCGCTGCAGGATGGCATTGACCGTCGTAAGCAGTACGGCGGGCCGGGTGCGGGCCGTGACGCGCGCGAGCCGCGCGAGCGCCGTCATGCGCTGCGCAACCACGGCCGCATGCGGCGAGACGCGGTCGTAAGGCAGGCAATCCCAGGCGGGGAATTCGAGGGTTTCGGTCTCCGGCGCGAAAAATGCGATGGCGCGCGACAGCATCGCCATGCGTGCCCCGTCGCGGCAGATCACCGCCGCACTGATCGCCGGCGGCTTGTCGCCTGCGGCGACGGCGCGGGCCAGATCGGCGATCACCAAGCCTTCGGCGCCGTCCGCTACCTGCGTCAGGAGCAGCGGCCGGCCGGGCGCCAGGCGCTGTGCGGGAGATGCTGTTGGCGCTGCCCGACTCATCGGCCTGGCTCGGCTGCGTGATGAAACGTGATAAGCTGCCGCAGCACGTCGGTATCGTAGTCCTGCGGCACGGCCTCGCTGCCGACCACCCAGGCGTAAAGGCTGGCGTTGGGCACTTCGATTAGCCGTTCGAAATTATCGAGCGCATCGTCATCGAATTTGTCGATGTAGGCGTCGGCAAAGCGGCCGACGATCAGATCGGTCTCGCGCACGCCGCGGCGCCAGGCGCGGAACAGAATCCGCCGCCGCCGCACATCCAGTCCCTTGCTCGATCGTTCGGTCATGGGCTCCGCCCGCTGTTCGATGGCGCATGATCTTGTCGGAAAACCTTCCCCGATCATGCGCAATTCAACGCCAAAAGCCCGGACGTGCCGGGCGAGGATTATATAGAGCGCGAGTGCGGCGATGTCAGCCGCTGCGGGCTGCACTTTGTGCCTCAACCCGGCAGCCGCCCCCCTCCTGCGCTCTGTCAGCTACCTGACGGACAGCGCAAGAATCCCGGCGCAAAGTCGGCTGATTAGCTGCCATGCCGCCACTGCGGCACCGGCGGTCAATAGCCATCACATTCGCGTGCACCGATGAATACAGATTTTCCGGCCGATCGAGGTGCTTTTGACCCGAATAGCACCTCGGTTCTCATCACAGCGTTCGAAGGCGCGTGGTCGGCGGTCCTCAAATCAGGCAGTCCGCTCGCCACTCCCGAACATGCGGCCGAAACGCGCGAAATTCTGGCCCGATACATCATTGATTGCGTCGAGGCCGGTGAACGCGATCCACAAAAGTTGATCGATGGCGCGCTCGTTTGTCTGGCGCGAAAGCGTTGATTCAGGTGCGGCTTTTTCCCGTTATTCGTCGGGGAAGAAGGGAGGTCCGTTTTTTTGTTGTGCTGTTGATCGCGCCGGAGATTTGAATGCCGCAAAAGATTTTCAATAGGCTTCTTGCTTCGCTGAAATCCGAAGACTTATCGATTCTCCGTCAGCTTAGGGAAGTGCCGCTCATTCAGGGTCAGCTTCTGCTGGAGCGCGGCGAACGTGTCGATGCTGTGCACTTTCCGCAAAGCGGCATGATTTCGCTGATCGTGGAAATGCCCGAGGATCGCACCGTCGAAGTTGGCATGGTTGGCTCCGAGGGAGCGGTGGGTCTGGCTGTCGGTCTGGGGTCGCGAATTTCCTCGATCACCGCGCTGGTTCAGGTCACCGGCACCTCGCTCTGCATTCCGGCGTCTCGATTTCGCAGCGCCGTGGCGCAAAGCCAGCATCTGCGTGATCTGGTCGTGCGCCATACTGAACTGCAACTGGGTCAGATCGAGCAGACCGCCGCTTGTAACGCGCTCCATGACGTCGCGGCGCGGCTGAGCCGCTGGCTCTTGCAGACCAGCGACAAGATCGGCGACGACACTATCCCCTTCACGCGCGAGTTTTTGGGGAAAATGCTCGGTGTACAGCGCGGCACGATCGCGGTGACGGCGGCAAAATTTGAAGCCGCCGGACTCATCCACACCCGGCGCGGGCGTATTGAACTCCTCAACAAGAAGGCGCTGCGCAAGCACGCCTGCACCTGCTACGACTATATCCAGCGGCATATCGACCGGCTGGTGCCAAAGGTCGGTCCGGAAAACTAGTAGAGCGGTGCTGCGCCTGCGCTGGTGACAGCGCTCGCGGAGCCGCTTATCGAGGCGTCATGCGTCCGCCTCTTCTCAATCCGCTATTCGCATCCGTCTCGGCGCTGCCGGGAATCGGGCCGCGCCTGGAGAAGCTTTATGGCCGCCTCCTGTCGTCAGGCGACGACAAACCGCGCATCATCGATCTTCTGTTTCACCTGCCGACCGGGTTCGTCGATCGCCGCAACCAGCCAAAACTGAGTGAAGTCCCGCCCGACACGGTGGTCACGGTTGCGGTCACGGTCGAGGGCCATCGGCCGCCGCCGCCAAACCGGCCGCGCGCGCCTTACAATATCGACGCCAGCGATGACACCAACACGCTGACCATCACCTATTTCAACACCCGCCGCGACCACCTGGAAAAGCTCTTCCCCGAAGGCGAGACCCGCTACGTCTCGGGTACGGCCACGCTCTACGACGGCCATCTGCAGATGATCCATCCCGATCGCGTGGTCGATGCGGCGGGTTTTGCCAAGCTGCCGCTGATCGATCCGGTCTATCCGCTCACCGAAGGGCTGCACTCCAACCAAGTTCGCCGCGCGATCGAGGCGGCACTCGATCGCGTGCCCAAAACGCTGCCCGAATGGCAGGATGCCGACTGGCTAGCGCGCAACGGCTTTGAAAGTTTCGCCGATGCGTTGCGCCGCGTCCATCGTCCGCAAACGCCCGACGACATCAAGCCGGAAAGTTCGGCGTGGTCGCGGCTTGCGTATGACGAACTGCTTGCCGGGCAGCTAGCGCTCGCGCTCCTGCGCGCGCATCAGCGCACGCGGGCCGGACGTGGCACCGCCGCGGAAGGGCGGCTGCGCGCGCGCATCGTCGCGTCGCTGCCCTATTCGCTGACGCCGTCGCAGCAACAGGCCGTGAGCGACGTCGTTGCCGACCTGGCGCAGCCCGCTCGCATGCTGCGGTTGCTGCAAGGCGATGTCGGTTCGGGCAAGACCGTGGTGGCGCTGCTCGCGGCCGCCCATGTGATCGAAGCGGGCCGTCAGGCGGCCTTGATGGCGCCGACCGAAATTTTGGCACGGCAGCATTTTTCCACCATCGCGCCGCTAGCCGAGAAAGCCGGCCTTCGCGTCGCCATCCTGACCAGTCGCGAGCGCGGCCGCGACCGCGATGACATTCTCGCGGCACTCGCCGCGGGTGAGATCAATCTCATTGTGGGGACCCACGCGCTGTTTCAAGACGACGTCGATTTCGACGATCTGGCGCTGGCCATTGTCGATGAGCAACATCGCTTCGGCGTGCATCAGCGTCTCGCGCTCGCCCGCAAGGGCAATGCCGTCGATCTCCTGGTCCTTACCGCGACGCCGATTCCGCGCACACTGGTGCTGACCTATTTCGGCGACATGGACGTCTCGGCCCTGCGCGAAAAGCCGGCTGGCCGGCAGAAAATCGACACCCGCACCATTCCACTTCAGCGGCTCAACGAGGTTGTCGAGGCGGTAGCGCGTGCGCTCGAGGAAGGGCGCCGCGTTTACTGGGTCTGTCCGCTGGTCGAAGAGTCCGAACTGGTCGATCTGGCCGCCGCCGAGGAACGGTTTCGCGAGCTCAAGCTGCGGTTCGGCGCATTAGCGGATATCGTTCACGGCCAGATGCGCGGCCCCGACAAGGACCGCGCCATGGCGCGATTCGCTGCGGGCGAGACGCGCCTCCTCGTCGCGACCACGGTGATCGAGGTTGGCGTCGACGTGCCTGAGGCAAGTGTCATGGTGATCGAGCACGCCGAACGGTTCGGACTGGCGCAGCTGCATCAGTTACGTGGCCGCGTCGGCCGCGGTGCCGAGCGCTCCATCTGCCTGCTGCTTTACAAAGGCCCGCTCGGCGAGACGGCAAAAGCGCGGCTCGCGATCATGCGCGAGACCGACGACGGCTTCCGCATCGCCGAAGAGGATCTACGGTTGCGCGGCGAAGGCGACGTGCTCGGCACGCGACAGAGCGGCGTGCCCGGTTTCCGCATCGCGAGCCTCGAAGTGCACGGCAAATACCTAGCCGCCGCGCGCGACGACGCGGCACTGACGCTGGCGCGCGATCCCAAGCTCTCATCGCCGCGCGGCGAGGCGCTCCGCGCCCTGCTCTACCTGTTCGCCCGCGATGAGGCGATCAGACTACTGGGCGCTGGTTAGTTTATCAGGCTGTGCGCGGGAGAGACGGCGCCATGCCCACAAGCCGGTCCTGGCCAAAGCGGTTCGGACCGTCCGTGCCCTTTGTGCAGAACCAGATAATCAGAATAATGGCGCCGACCAGTGGGATAAAGCATAGAAGCAGCCACCAACCGGAGCGATCGGTGTCGTGGAGTCGCCGTACCCCAATCGCGATGTTAGGGAGAAGAACGGCTAGGCCAAAGATCGTGTACGCAATCGGTGCGCCGATTACATAATCAATGGCCCTGGTCACGATCGCGCCTATGACGGCGAACAAAATCCAGTACCAGTATTCCGACCGGCACGCCCGACCCGTGAAGTTCACGTAGTTTGAAAAGCCCAGCTTGATAGAGTCGACAAAGTTCATGTGAGCCCCCGCTCGCTCATTGAAACAGCGCCATCAATAGCAGATCGGGATGGCGCTGAGAACTCAGATTCGCAAGCAAACCCGGATTTGCCCCCGGCCACGAGAGCGCCTTCGCGGCTATTTCACCGGCGTGGGAGCGGCGGGCGCTGAGGGCGGGGACGTTCGCACGGTCTGCGCGGCACGGGCTGTTTCGGCAAGCGAGGAGAGCGAACTGTGCTGTTCGCCGCCGGGCTGGATGACGCCTGCCGAAATCAGAAGTTGCATCGCCGCTTCGACCGTGATGTCGAGATCGACCACGTCGCGGCGCGGCACGTAGAAAAAGAACCCGGTCGTCGGGTTCGGCGTGCACGGCATGAAAGCCGAGACGTGCTCGGTGGCCGGCAGCCGCGCCGAAATACCGGCACTGGGCGATTGCGTCAGAAACACCAGCGACCACATGCCCGGCGCCGGGAACTCGACCAGACCTACCTTGCGGAAGCTCGATCCGGAACTTGAGAACAGTGTTTGAAAAATCTGCCTCGCGGTCCGATAGATCGGCCGCACGATCGGCACCCGATTGAGCAGGCTCTCGCCGAGACCGACAAGCTTGCTGCCGACCAAATTGGCAGTGAGGAAGCCGAGCAAGGTCAATGCCACGAACGCAATAATCAGGCCGAATCCCGGAACATCGATCGGCAGGTAGGTTTCCGGGCGATAGCGCACGGGAATGAATGGCCGTACCCAATTGTCCACCCAGGTGACAAACCACCAGATGAGGTAGAGCGTGATCGCGACCGGTCCGGCGACAATCAACCCGGTCAAGAAATAGTTGCGCAACCGGCTGACAAAGCCGTGCGTCGGTTTCGCGGCGGGCTGTGGCATCTTGGCGTGATCGCTCGCGTTCGCCATGATTTGCAGTTCAGCGGATTCCCAAGATCGCCACTATACACGATCCGGCAGCCGCATTCATTCCACGGTGACCGACTTCGCCAGATTGCGCGGCTGATCGACATCGGTGCCGAGCAGCACCGCCGTATGGTAGGCGATGAGCTGTACCGGCACGGCATAGACCAGCGGCGCCACCGTCGCCGGCATGGCCGGCAGCGTCAGCGTGGCCAGCGGCTTGGTGTTCGCTGCTGTCACGGCTTCCAAGCCGGCGGGGTCCGTCACCAGGATCAGCTTGCCGCCGCGTGCGGCGACTTCCTGCATATTGGACACGGTCTTGTCGAACACCTTGTCGTGCGGCGCGATCACCACGACCGGCGTGGTTTCGTCGATCAGTGCGATCGGGCCGTGCTTGAGCTCACCCGCCGCATAGCCTTCGGCGTGGATGTAGGAGATTTCCTTCAGCTTCAGCGCGCCCTCGAGCGCGATTGGGTAGCTGGTGCCGCGGCCGAGATAGAGCACGTCACGCGACTTGGAGAGATCGCGCGCAAGCTGCTCAACATGTGGCTCGAGCGCC
Source organism: Xanthobacteraceae bacterium (assembly GCA_049300295.1). Lineage (GTDB taxonomy): Bacteria > Pseudomonadota > Alphaproteobacteria > Rhizobiales > Xanthobacteraceae > BOG-931. Next base: position 43,799 of record JBAQJL010000044.1, on the reverse strand, counting down.
AGCGCCTCGGCGAGATGGCGGGGCACCTCGATCAGTGCATGGACCAAACGTTGCTCGTCACTCGGTGTCAGCACGCCGCGATCGCGCCCGGCCGCAATCGCTAACGCCGCGAGCGCCGCCAACTGACAGGTGAAAGCCTTGGTCGACGCCACGCCGATTTCCGGTCCGGCCAGCGTCGGCATCACGATGTCGCTTTCGCGCGCGATGGACGAGGTCGGCACGTTGACGACGGAGAGAACGTGCTGCTTGCGCTCGCGCGCGTAGCGCAGCGATGCGAGCGTGTCGGCGGTCTCGCCCGATTGGGAGACGAAAATCGACAGATTGCCCGGCCGGAGCGGTGCATCGCGGTAGCGGAACTCCGAAGCGATATCGACCTCGACCGGCAGATGCGCGAACCGTTCGAACCAGTACTTGGCGACCATGCCGGCGTAGTAGGCGGTGCCGCAGGCGGCGATCGCGATGCGATCGAGCTTCTTGAAGTCGAACGGCAACGTCATCGGCAAGGCGATGCGTTCGGCCGCCATGTCGAGATAATTCGACAGCGTATGGCCGACCACTTCCGGCTGCTCGTGAATTTCCTTAGCCATGAAATGGCGATGATTGCCCTTGTCGATGAGCATCACCGAGGCCTGCGACTTGAGCACGTCGCGGTGCACGACGGCGCCGCTGGCGTCGTGGATCTCGGCCCCCTGGCGGGTGACGATCACCCAATCGCCGTCATCCAGATAACTGACAGTGTCGGTGAATGGCGCCAGCGCAATCGCATCGGAGCCGACAAACATGGCGCCATCGCCGAAACCGATGGCGAGCGGCGAACCTTTGCGCGCGCCGATCAACAGATTCTCCTCGCCGGCGAACAGAAAGGCGAGTGCGAATGCGCCGCGCAGCCGCGGCAGCGCGCGTTTGACCGCCTCGACCGGCGAGGCGCCGCGCTTCATTTCCTCGGTGACAAGATGCGCCACCACCTCCGTGTCCGTCTCGGTGGCAAATTTGGCGCCTTGCGCCTCCAGCTCGCGCCGCAACTCGGCGAAATTCTCGATGATGCCGTTATGCACCACGGCGAGCTTCTCGGTCGCGTGCGGGTGGGCGTTGTTCTCGGTAGGCCGGCCGTGCGTTGCCCAGCGCGTATGGCCGATGCCGATCGTGCCGCCGAGCGGTTCGCGATTGAGCCGCTGCTCGAGATTTTTCAATTTGCCTTCGGCGCGCCGGCGGGTCAGCACGCCGTGTTCGAGCGTGGCGACACCGGCCGAATCGTAGCCGCGGTATTCAAGACGCTTGAGCGCGTTAACGAGCTGCGGTGCAGCCGCTTCGTTGCCGACAATTCCGACAATCCCGCACATTTGAAAGAAGGGCCCCTTCCGGCCGCGACTTACAGGGTTCAGCCTACGATCATCGCCCTGTTCTGCCAGCCGCTGTCGAATACCGGCGATTGATTACTGCTTCCTGGACGTTAATGGTTAAAGTGGGGCCGCAGCTTTTGCCCAATCAAATAAACGTCGCACCACGAGCGTCTTGACCATCAGTCTCGCGAATGCGCTTTCTTTTTGACGATCGATTTCAACGCGCGCAAGCGCGATGCCCAGCCTTCCTTAACGACCTGACGGCCGCGCGCCAACGCCAGCGAATCCGGCGGCACGTCCGCCGTGATGACCGACCCTGAGCCCACATAGGCGCCATCACCGATCGAGACTGGCGCGACCAGCGCGGAGTTGGAACCGATGAAGGCGTTGTTGCCGACCTCGGTGCGGTGCTTGGCGCTGCCGTCGTAATTGCAGGTAATAGTGCCCGCGCCGATATTGGCATTATCGCCGACCGAGGCGTCGCCGATATAGCTTAAGTGGTTGGCCTTGGCGCCAGCCCCAAAGACGGCTTCCTTGACCTCGACGAAATTGCCGATCCGCGCACCCTCGCCAAGCCTGGCGCCGGGGCGCAGCCGCGCGAACGGCCCAACCGATACGCCCTTGCCGACATGCGCGCCGGCAAGATGCGAGAAGGCGTGAATGACGGCGCCATCGTCGACAACGACCTTTTCGCCGAACACCACGTAAGGTTCGACGACGACGTCTTTGCCAAATCGGGTGTCGGTCGACAGAAACACCGTATCGGGAGCGACGAGAGTGACACCGGCATCCAGCGCGGCCCTGCGCAAGCGCTGCTGCGCCACGGCTTCGGCTTCCGCCAGTTCCTTCTTGGTGTTGATGCCGCGCACGTCATCCTCCTCGACTTCGACTGCGACGGCGCGAAGCTTCATGCCGCGCGCAATCGCGACCGCATCTGTCAAATAATATTCGTCTTTGCTATTGTGATTGGCGATCTGTTCCAGGATCGAGAGCGCCGTCTTGCCGGCGAACGCCATAATGCCGCCGTTGCAGATGTCGATTGCCCGTTCGGCGTCGCTGGCGTCGGCGTGCTCGCGGATGGCGACGAGTTGCCCGTCTTCGATAATCAGCCGGCCGTAGCCGGTTGGGTCGGACGGCCGAAACGCCGCCACGGCCATGGCCGCGCCGGCGGCAAGCGGCGCCTGCAGCCGCTGCAACGTCGCCGGATGGATCAGCGGCGTGTCGCCGTAAAGAATGACAATATCGTCCGCCGCTTGCTTGATCGCGGACTTGGCGGTCAGCACGGCGTGAGCGGTTCCACGCCGCTCACGTTGTACAAAGCACGCCGCGTCGGGCGCGCTTTTATTAACCTCAGCCGCGACAACGTTCTGGCCGGGACCGATGACGACGGCCGTCGATGTGGCGCCAAAGTCGGCAACAGCGGCCAGTACGTGGCCGAGCAACGACCGCCCGGCGATCTCATGGAGCACCTTGGGACGCGCCGAGCGCATGCGCGTGCCCTCACCGGCCGCAAGAATGATCGCCAAGCAGTTCCGCGGCTCCATCGACAAAGACCTCCGGTGGCTGTCTTACCCGTGCCGCCCAGGCATCGAAAGCGCACGCTGCCTCGATGGCAAATAGGTTCAACGCGTGTCAGCGGCTAGCGGGAGAGAAAACAGCCGCAAGAATCAGAAATCTGATACGTTTTAGCATTGATTCGCTTGGCGAAACCGTTCGCCGCGCAATCGCGGAGCGGCCGCGTCGTGGTTAAGAAGCAAACCGGAATGCCGTCCGCGCGGGCTGCTCCCAAGCAGCAACCGGGCACCAAGGTCTTTACCATGCGGCACCTGTGGCGGATGACGCTGTGGGCTGCGGCGGCCGCCTGCGCGCTGCTTATCGCTGTGTTGGCTGGCCGGAATGAAGCTGGTGCCGAGCGGATCGCTTCGGTTTTTTCGTCAGGGCACCGCGAGGCGCGCGTTGCGGCAGCGGAGCATCCCTTCGACGCTAAGGCAGAAACCCGCCGGCTCGCCGATGCGATCCACGATCTCGGGGCGGAGAATGCCCAGTTGCGGACCAAGCTCGCCGAGATCGAGCAGAACATGAGCGACATTACGGGCTCGGTCACCAAGCAGATCGCCGCCGTCAAGGCTGCGGCCACAGGGCCGTGGCCCGCCGAAGCAAAGCCCGAACCCATCACCGCAGCGGATATCGCGTCCATCATGGCGCCGGCCGCGGGACTGGAGACGCCGGCGCCTTCACCGCCGCAAACCTCGCCCGTCTCGGCCCCACCGGCAGAACCCCAGGCATCCACGGATCTACCCCCGATCGCCCCGCCTTCAGTAAAGCCGCACGAATTCGGGGTCGACATGGGCAACGCTTTGTCGATTCAAGTGCTGCACGCGCGCTGGCTTGGTATCCGCTCCGCGCATGCACAACTCTTTGCCGGTTTGACGCCAACGGTGACACTGCGCGAAATTCCCAAAACCAAGCGCATAGAGTTGCATCTCGTGGTCGGCCCCCTGGCAAGTTCCGCGGCGGCGGCGCGACTCTGTCTTGAGCTTGCGCCTTACCGCCTCTATTGCCACCCAACCGTGTTGGAATCCGCCCGGGTAGCGCTGCAGTAAGGCTTTGCGGCTCCGCATTAACCTTTTGAGGCATAAGGCGGACCTGATGCGCGTCCACGGCCTGCCAAAGTCGTCACCCGCCGCGATGCGCCCTGGACAAACCGGGTTAGTTGGGTTGAGGTCGTTGCACAATTGACCAGGGCGCCGGTCGCACTCGCGGCGTAATTTGGGGGGCCATGAACGGTTTGGGTTGGTGGCCCCTCACCGCAAACTTAGTTGGATCATGCTTCGTCATACGCGCTGCGTTGCCCGCGGACTTTGCGCCGCGCTGTTCTTTCTCCTCGCGGCCCTAGCTCTGCCGGGCGTGACGGCTTCGGCCCAGCCTGCGGATGGGACCGCCGTCGATAGGGCGACCGGCCCCGGCCAGCCGCCAGCGGCGCAGCCGACTGACGAATACTCATCGATCCAGCGTGCAGTCTCCGGCCCGGCAGGGAACCCCGAATGCGTCTGGCTCGGCCGCCGTGTGGTCAGCCTGCTGTGGCGCGACGACATCGACACGGCGTTCCGCCATCTCGATCTTTACGATCGATTTGGCTGTCCGGCCGGTCATATTCAGGCGACGTTCCGCTGCCTTATCCTGCACGAGGGCAGTATCGATCCGAAAGCCCCCGACAGCCTCAATGGCCGGGTTGAGGCGTGCTGGATCAACCCGAACCAGCCGGCCGCCGCGCCAGCGCCGGCGGCTGCGAAGGAAACGACCAACCGGTAACACAGTGCTGCCGTGGATACCGCTGCGCAATCGCTACGAATAGCTCCAACACTCTGTTTGTTGTCTTGAATTTGCCACCCCGCGGCAGTACGTTTTACTCGCCGCTCGCAAGGTGGCTTTTACCCTCCTTACGATCCTCGTCGAACCTTGGGGACAGGTTCGGGCCCGTGCCCTTTTGCCCCGCGTGGTTGATGTTCGATGCGCACCGTCGCTGCCGTGCTCGCGCTCGTGGTGTGCGTGCATGCGGGACTATGGGCCGTGCTGCGGACCCAAGCGCCGGCTCCTAATATCAACCGGCAGCTCGCGAGCGTCTCCTACTCGCCGTTTGCCCACGCCGACCATCCCGACAGCGGCAATCGTCCTACCGCTGAGCAAATCCGAGCTGACCTGAAAGCGATTGCGCCCTTCACCAAGGCGATCCGCACCTATTCGTCGACTGGTGGAGCGGAGTTGGTTCCGCCGATTGCTGCGGAGTTTGGCCTGCGCGTCACGGTGGGCGCCTGGATCAGCAAGGATCAGGCGCGCAATGAACGCGAGATCAGGGCCTCGATCGAGCTGGCGCGCCATAACAGCAACGTCGACGCCATCGTCGTCGGCAACGAGACCATTTACCGCGGCGAACTGACGATCACCCAGCTTATTGCCTTGATCAAACAGGCCAAGCAATCGAGCCCCGTCCCGGTGACGACGGGCGAAATCGGTTCCGTCTGGCTCGACCATCCCGAACTTGCCTCGGCAGTCGATTTCGTCGCCGCTCACGTGCTGCCTTATTGGAACGGCATCGCCGCTCCGCAGGCGACCGATTACACAGTCGAATTCTACGACAAGCTGCGGCGAGCACTGCCCGGCAAACGGATCGTGATCGCCGAGTTCGGCTGGCCGAGCGCCGGCTATAATTTCCATGCCGCCAATCCGGGCCGCATCGAGCAAGCGGTGGTGCTGCGAAACTTCGTTTCAGCGGCCGAGGCCTACGGCATCGACTACAATATTGTCGAAGCGATCGATCAGCCGTGGAAGACGGCCGAGGGCGGCGTCGGGCCGTATTGGGGCATGTTCGACACCGCGCGCCAGCCGAAATTTGCCTGGACCGGTCCGATCGGCAATCCAGACTATGTCAAGCGCGCGAGTCTCGCTGTGCTGCTTGGGCTGTTGCTGTCGCTGCCGATCCTGGCGATGGCCGGCGTGACAATCACGCAGTCAATGCTGCTCGCCGTGTCGGCCAATTTGGCCGGCGCTTGGTTTGCGGCGGTGTTCGATTTCTGGAAGGGGCACTATTTCGTACCCGGCTCCGCGTTCGCGCTGGGCCTCGGCGTGACGCTCCTGGTGCCGCTGGTGGCTATTGCGTTGGCTCGCATGGACGAGATCGCCGCGATTATGTTTGGCCGGCCGCCGCGGCGGCTCGCTACTTCGCCGCCGCTGGTGCCGGAGGTTTTTGCGCCCAAGATTTCGATCCACATCCCGGCCTGCTGCGAACCGGCTGACATGCTCAAAGCCACGCTCGAAAGCGTGGCACGGCTGGAATATCCGAATTTCGAGTGCGTGCTGGTGGTCAACAACACGCCCGATCCGGCACTGTGGCGCCCGGTCGAAGCGTATTGCAGGACGCTGGGCGAACGCTTCAAATTCGTCCGGGTCGACAATCTGGCGGGTTACAAGGCCGGGGCATTGCGTCTTGCGCTGGCGAACACGGCGGCGGATGCGGAGATCATCGGCGTCATCGATGCCGATTACACGGTCGACCCGGAATGGCTTAAGGATCTGGTTCCGTTGTTCGCCGATCCGCGCGTCGGCCTGGTGCAGGCGCCGCAGGACCACCGCGACGGCGGCCGCTCGCCGATGCACCGCGCCATGAACGCCGAGTATGCCGGCTTCTTCGATATCGGCATGGTGCAGCGAAACGAGGTCAACGCAATCATCGTTCATGGCACGATGTGCCTGATCCGGCGGGCCGCTCTCGACGCGGCCGGAGGCTGGTCGAGCGATACAATTGTTGAGGATTCGGATCTCGGCCTGACGCTGCTTGAGCAAGGCTGGATTGCTCACTACACCAACCGCCGTTACGGCTATGGCCTGTTGCCGGACACGTTTGACGCCTACCGGCGGCAGCGCCATCGCTGGGCATTCGGCGGCTGGCAGATCCTGCGCAAGCACTGGCGCCGGCTGTTACCGGGCGTCGGCGGGCTTACCCACGAACAGAAACGCGAATATGGGCTTGGCTGGCTCAATTGGCTCGGTGCCGAGACGATCGGCGTCGTCGTTGCGCTTCTCAACATCCTGTGGGTGCCGTTCGTGGCGTTCGCCGATATCGCCGTGCCGGACCGCATCCTGACCTTGCCGATCCTGGCCGCATTCGCGGTCTCGACCGCACACTTTGCGGCGCTCTATCGCTTGCGGGTGCGCGCCTCGCTCGGCCAGATGTTGGGTGCGGTCTGCGCCGCCATGTCACTGCAGTGGACTGTCGCACAAGCCGTGGGCGTCGGCCTCGTGAAGGACCGTTTGCCATTCCTGCGCACCGCGAAGGGCGGCGCGACCCGCAAGGGCAGCAATTTTCCGGCCTTCTGGGAGGCCATTATTGCGGGACTGCTGCTCGCCGGCGCCGCAACGCTTCTCGTCACCAACGTGAAGCAGGTGCGCGAGATCGATCTGTTCGCCATTGTGCTGGTGGTGCAAAGCCTGCCGTTCCTGTCGGCGGTCGGCATCGCCGTCATCGAGGGCACGCGCTTCAACGCGTTTGTTTATTGGCGCGGTCTTACGACCCAAGCCGCGTCGTTGTCACCGCAACCCAAAGCGGCCCCTCCCCAACCAGAATTGCCAGCCGAAAATCGCGTCGAAGCCGCGCAGTAGGCTGCCGCTGCGCTCCTCAGCCTGCAGCTGCGCTCCTCAGCCTGCCAGCGCGGTTTCCGCGAGCCGCACCCAGTAGGACGTGCCGACCGGGATGGTCTCGTCGTTGAAATTGTAGGCAGGGTGGTGCAACCCGGCGCTGTCGCCGTTGCCGACGAAGATAAAGGCCCCCGGCCGCTCGGCGAGCATGAAGGCAAAATCCTCGGCGCCCATGACCGGCGCGAAGTCTGTATCGACTTTGCCGGTACCGGAGATTTCGCGCGCCACGGAGGCGGCGAACTCCGTCTGCCGCGTGTGATTCTGCAGCACCGGATAGCCGTTGGTGTAGGTGATCTTGGCGGTAGCACCGTAGAGCCGCGCTGTGCCTTCGACGATCTCCGGCACGCGCTTTTGCAACAGTGTACGCACTTCGTCGTTGAGCGCCCGCGCGGTGCCGCGCAGCAGCGCATGCTGGGGAATGACGTTGTCGGTATGGCCGGCCTGGAACATGCAGACCGAGACGACGGCAGCGTCGAGCGGATCGACGTTGCGTGCCACGATCGACTGCAGCTGGTTGATGATCTGCGCGCCGACCAGAATGGTGTCGATCGACAGATGCGGCCGCGCCGCGTGACCGCCCTTGCCTTCGAGCTCGATCATGATGTGATCCGCCGACGCCATCATGGCGCCGGGTCGGATGCCGAATTGGCCAAGCGGCAGCCCGGGATAATTATGCATCCCGTAGACCTCCTCGATGCCGAAACGGGAGATCAGGCCGTCCTTCATCATCGCCAGCGCGCCGGCCCCACCCTCCTCTGCCGGCTGGAAAATGACTACCGCGCTGCCGGCAAAATTGCGGGTTTCGGCCAGATATTTGGCGGCGCCGAGCAGCATCGCCGTGTGGCCGTCGTGGCCGCAGGCGTGCATCTTCCCTGACACGGTCGACTTGTAGGGCAGTCCGGTTTCCTCCTCGAGTGGCAATGCGTCCATGTCGGCGCGCAGCGCGATCGCCCGGCCCGCCTTGCGGCCGCGGATAACCCCGACCACGCCGGTCTGTCCGATGCCCGGCACGACCTCGTCGCAACCGAAGCTTTTGAGCTTCTCGGCAACGAGCGCCGCGGTTCGGTTCTCCTGGTAGCGCAACTCCGGGTGGGCGTGGATATCCTGCCGCCATGCGGTGATCTCGGCGTGCAGGTCGGCGACACGATTGACGATGGGCATGGGAAAATCCTCGCACGGCGGCCACCCGGTGCAGCCACTTTAGCAAAGTGGCCACAAAATTGCGCGTCCGACTGGAAATGCCGGGCAGTATTCAGTAAGTGAACCGGCAGGCGGGCCCGTAGCTCAGGGGTAGAGCGACTGACTTTTAATCAGTAGGTCGATGGTTCGATACCATCCGGGCTCACCAATAAAATCAAAGGCTTGGCCCATCATTCGGCCATTCGGCCGGGCGCCGTCCCGCGTCGCTCAGCGCAATCCCCTCCCTAGGGCCGTTTGCCATATTTCTGCTCGTTCATTGAACCATTCCAGCTTTGAAAGCATCTAATAGCTAAGCCGTTGGGTGAGCGCGCGCCGAATGCGTTGCGTTACGCCCTGGCATCCAGAAAATCCGGCTTGGGTGGTGTCATGCTGGCGAAAAGCGTCAATTCCCTGAAGGAAATGCTGCCATTGGCGGCTTTATTCGTTGAGCTTGTATTGGCGGTTGGCGCCATTGGGCTCGTCTATTACGGCTTCGTGATCCTGCTGCCGCAAATCTGAAGGGATCGCGCTGTCGCAGACGCTGGCGTGGCAGGCCGGCGCGTGTCGCTCGTAAGTCCACGCCGACGCAACTGCTATTGCTGTGACGGATTGCTGCCCTCACTCACGTCGAACTGTGGGCAAAGTCATTGGGCGGCCGCAGCAGACATTTCCATTCTTGATCCCGTCACCTCCGCCGCATTTTTCCCCGTGTCCACTTGACAGTGCAAACCGTCAATGCCCGATAACGGCATAGAGGCGCGCTTGTGCGCGCTCCGTTCATCGTCAGTGCTCGCAGCAGGTAGGACATCGTTTTGACCGCGACAATCATCAACGGGATTGCTGTCGGACGTGAGATCCGCGCCGAATGCCGCAAGCGCGTCATCGCACTGGCTGCGGAGACCGGTGTCGTTCCAGGACTGGCGGTCATCACCGTCGGCGACAATCCCGCTTCGGCGATTTACGTGCGCAACAAGATCAAGGCCTGCGCGGAGGTCGGTATCCGCTCGCTGCCGCTTCGCTACGACGCCAATGTCGGGCGCACCGCGCTGCTCGACAAGATTCTCGAACTCAACGCCGATCCGGGCATCCACGGCATTCTGGTGCAATTGCCATTGCCGGCCGGTTTCGAAACCGCGCCGCTTTTGCGCGCCATCAATCCCGACAAGGATGTCGACGGGTTCCATCTCTACAACGTTGGCGCGCTGGTGATCGGCGATACGGTCTTCCCACCCTGCACACCTTACGGCGTGTTGCGGCTGCTTGAGCATGAACACATTGCGCTGGAGGGGCAGAACGTCGTTGTCGTCGGCGCCAGCAATATCGTCGGCAAGCCGATGGCATTGATGCTCATGCAGCGCGATGCCACTGTCTGCATCTGTCACGCCAAGACGCGCGATCTGGCACAATTTACGCTGCTCGCCGACATTCTTGTCGTCGCCGCGGGCCAACCGAATTTGATCCTGCCGCAGATGGTGAAAACCGGCGCCGTGGTTATCGACGTCGGCATCAATCGACTGGCCGACGGCCAGCTGGTCGGCGACGTCGACTTCGAGGGCGTGAAGCAAAAGGCATCTTATATCACGCCGGTCCCGGGCGGCGTCGGGCCGATGACCGTGACCATGCTTCTCGTCAACACCATCTCGTCGGCCGAGCGAACGGTAAGACGAACGGCAAATCCTGCGGCGGATATGCCGGGCTTGCGGTCGTCGGCGGTTTAGCGGGCGCGTTCTTCGGATTCAGCGCTGCCGCCCCCCTGACTTGTCGCCGGAATGCGACTAAATCAAACCGAAGGGGCGTCGACGTACCGGGCCAGTCGAAGATGACCAACCGCGAAAATCCAGACCAGGAGGGTAGCCGGCGCGGTCCACTGATTGCGCTGCTCATCGTGGTGCTGCTGTTCGTTATCGGATGGGCGCTGGCGCGGGAACTTTACGCTAACGGCAAGTTGGAAGATTGCCTTATGTCAGGGCGGACGAATTGCGAGCCGCTGCAAAGCCCCCAGCGGTAGCCGCGCGCTTCTTCCCAGCACGACAAAAGCTATGAGAGGTTTATCGGCGCGTCGCCGGCGCGCCATACATTGGGGTCACGATGACATCCAGTGAGGCCGTATGGGTTGGGGCTAACGTCGCGGAGTTTTGGCCATGAACATCCAGACCGCGTGCCCAGTTCCCCCGGGAGCAAAATTGACCCGGCCGCACTGTCCGCGTTGCGGCTCAATTCTCCTGATTGCCGAGCAGTCCGCCCTTAATCTGGACGGTCATATCCGTCACAGCTGGTCGTGCGATGCCTGCGGGCAGGAATTTACCACCTCGATCAGGGTTTTACGCGTATAGTGGGGAGGCGGCGCTTGCCGCGAAACAGAGCCGATTGCAAGATCGCCGCAACGCGCGTGCAATGACTGCGATCGCTTGGTGTTTGTGTTGTATTCCGGACTGTCACAGGGAGGACCCCCATATGCGTCAAACGTTCGCTCGCCGGTCGATCCTCGGCTACTGCATCGCCGGCGCCAGCGCTGCGCTGGTTGCCTTTACGTCGCGCGCCCGCGCCGCCACCACGACTTTCAAAGCCGACATGAAGCCGTCGAGCGAAGTGCCGCCGAATACGACCGCCGGCAGCGGCTCGGCGACCGTGACCCTCGACGGGAACAACATCACCTGGAACGTCACGTTTTCCGGCTTGAGCGGCCCAGCCACGGCCGCGCATATTCATGGCCCAGCGCCTGCAGGCAAGAATGCGGGCGTGGTGATCTGGCTGTCGACCAAGGGTAAGCCGGCCAGTTCACCGCTGACTGGTTCGGGTACACTGACCGCTGCGCAGGCCTCCGATCTGATGAATGGCCAGTGTTACGTCAACGTGCACACTGCCAAGAATCCGGGCGGTGAAATCCGCGGCCAACTGATGAAGTCGATGTAACAACAATATCGGCGCTGGATTGCTGCGTTCGTACCAGTGCAACCGTGAATGACCCGCCGACGCTGCCAGACGCAGCCGGCGGGTTCTTTTTTTACGGGTGGTGAGTTGGTCAGGCCGCGGCAGGCGCGGCGACGCGCGGCGCCAGCACGCTGCCTTTGAGATAGGCGGCCAGCGCCGCCATGTCGTCGCGCGACAGCGGCGCATACGGCGGATACGGCTCGCCGGCCGGCACGCCGATCAGATTCATCGCCGCCTTCATGGCCGGCCCGAGGCCATAATGCATCCACTTGCTGGGAAACAGCGCGAACTGGAGCTGCACTTGCGCGGCGCGTTCGTAGTCTTTCGCCACGAAGGCCTCGATCACATGGCGGGCGATTTCAGCCGCCGGCGGCGGCATGGTGGCGCCCGACCCGCCGAGTTGCAGGCTCGCCAGCAGCATCTGCATTGTCGTGAAATATTGCGCATGCCCGGCGTGGTCGATTTCGACAATCAGCCGCGACACGCGCGCGAGGTCGCGTGAACTCTCCTTGATGAATTGCACACGCGGCAGCTTCGCCAGCGCGATGGTATCGGGGATCGACACCTCCGCGCCCGGGCCGGGGTTCAGATAAAGCGTCAACGGCAGACGGGTCTCGCGCCCGATCGCTTCGAAATACGCCAGGAGATCGCGCTGCGTCGGCGCACCGGCGAACGGCCGCAGCGGCGCCAACAGCTGCAGCGCGGCAGCGCCAAGCCGCTCGGCCTCCTGTGCAAGCTCAATGGCGGTGCGAAACGACGGATGAGAGATGCCGACCATCACCGGCGCGCGGCCGTCAACGTATTCGACGGTCGAGCGGATCAGCGCCTTGCGCGCTTCGAAGCTTAGATAAGTATATTCCTGCGTTTCCACACCGGCCGCGACCACCATGGTGGCCGCGCAGTCGCGCACCACGTAATCGATTTGCCGGCGCAGACTGCGTTCATCGACTTTGAGATCGGCGGTAAACGGCGTCAGCGGCGCAACGATCAAACCAGGCTGTCGCATCGGGCGTGCTCCATTCAAACCACGGCCGGCATCATGCCGTGATTGTCACAGCTTTGGAATATGCGCCTTGGCGATCACCGCGCCCCATTTGGCGATATCCGCCCGCATGCGTGCGTCGAGCTCCGCCGGCGTCGAGGCGCGCGCGTCAATGCCGAGATCGAGCGCGCGCTTTTTCAGGGCCGGATCGGCCAGCACCTCATGCAGCGCGGCATTGAGCGTGTCGATGATCTCCTTCGGCGTGCCCGTCGGAGCGTAAAGGCCGTTCCAGGCCACGACGTCGAAACCGGCGACTCCGGCCTCCTGCACGGTCGGCACATTGGGCAGTTCGGGCGAGCGCTTCGGACCGCTCGTCGCCAGCGCCCGCATCTTGCCATTATCGAGCGAGGGCTTGATGGCGGCATAGAAATCCACGTCCATCTGCACATCGCCGCGCAACAGCGCGACGACAACATCGGGCGAGCCGCGGAATGGCACGATGACGAATTTCGCGTTTGCCATCGACTTGAACAGCTCAACGGTGAGATTCTGCGTGCTGCCGACATTGATCGTGCCGACATTGATCGCGCCCGGTTTTTCGCGATCCGCCTTCAGGAAATCCGCGAGCGTGTGGAACGGCGAAGCGGCATCGACCGCGAACACGGCGGAAAAATAACCGATAGTCGAAATCGGCGCGAAGGACTTGAGCGGATCAAACGGCAGGTGATTGAACAGCGGTACGCTGATCGCGGTGCCGTTGGTGAGCAGCGCGAGCGTATAGCCGTCCTTGCCGCCGGACAGCGCCATGCGCGCCGCCGTGATGCCGCCGGCGCCCGGATTATTTTCGATCACAAAATTCTGCCCGAGCTTTTTGCTGAGCTCCTGTGCCACAAGCCGCGCGGTCACGTCGGCCACGCCTCCCGCGCCGAACGGCAGAATGACCCGCACCGGGCGGTTGGGATATTTGGCCTGTGCACGTGCTTTGCCGGCGGCCAGTCCTGTCGCCGAAAGCGCCAGCCCAAGGGCCGCCTCGCGGCGGGTCATCGGGGTCTGTAAACGGCTGAAATTCATCTTCAACATCCTTAGAGCGGTTAAGGTTCGCTGATGTCGTCCTTAGCCTGCCACTTTTGTTTTGTCTGCGCGACATAATCGGCATAGCGGCTCGCCGCAATGGCGGTGCGGGCACCCGCGACGAGGTCCTGGTAGTAGTAAAGATTGACGAGCGAAAGCAATGTTCCGCCGAGCGCCTCGCCGCTGCGGAACAGGTGATGCAAATAGGCGCGGGAAAACTCGCGCGCGGCCGGACAGCGGCTTTCAACATCGAGCGGGCGCGGATCGTCAGCGTGACGGGCGTTCTTGATGTTGATCGGGCCGAAGCGCGTGAATGCAAGGCCGTGGCGGCCGTTGCGGGTCGGCATCACGCAGTCGAACATGTCGATGCCACGCGCGATCGCCTCAAGCAGGTCGGCCGGCGTGCCGACGCCCATCAGATAGCGCGGCCGCTCGGCGGGGAGCATGACGGCCGTTTTTTCTACCACATCGAGCATCACCTCCTGGGTTTCGCCGACGGCGAGTCCGCCGATCGCGTAGCCGTCAAAGCCCATTGCGACGAGCGCACGAGCGCTTTCTTGCCGGAGCGCGTCGACGTCGCCGCCCTGCACGATGCCGAACAGAGCGCGGCCCTGGGCGGCGCCTTCGAAAGCGCGCTTGCAGCGCTCGGCCCAGCGCAGCGACAGCCGCATCGCCCGTTCGATCTCGGCGCGCTCGGCCGGCAACCGCACGCATTCGTCCAACTGCATTGCGATGTCGGACCCGAGCAGGTTCTGCACCTGTGTGGCCCGCTCCGGCGACAGCTCGACTATGGCGCCGTCGAGATGGGATCGGAATGTCACCCTCTCCTCCGTCACCTTGCGCAATGCCGAGAGTGACATGACCTGGAAGCCGCCGGAATCGGTCAGGATCGGATAAGGCCAGCGCATGAAGGCATGCAGACCGCCGAGCGCTGCAATCCGCTCGGCGCCCGGCCGCAGCATCAGGTGGTAGGTGTTGCCCAGAAGAAGCTCGGTTCCGGCCGCACGAACATCGTCGTGGTGCACGCCCTTCACCGAGGCTTGCGTCCCCACAGGCATGAAGGCCGGCGTGCGTACGAGGCCATGCGCCGTCGTCATCTCGCCGGCGCGTGCGGCACCGTCTGTGGCGGCAAGTCGAAAGCCAAAGGTCATCGGCGCAACAGGAATCCGGTGTTTGCCAATGACAGGTGCAATATTGTCCGGGTCCAGCGCAAGCGGTTCACGACGGCGCCGGTGCCACGTGTTGGGCTGACGTGCAACCCGAGGACGGGGTCAGGACAGGCGGGCTGATTTGCCGCCGCCGAACAGCCAGGCGTCGCTGTCGAGGTCGCGCTTAAGCATGGCGCACTCGCCGGGCTTTCCACTGGCGCCG
Source organism: Xanthobacteraceae bacterium (assembly GCA_049300295.1). GTDB lineage: Bacteria > Pseudomonadota > Alphaproteobacteria > Rhizobiales > Xanthobacteraceae > BOG-931. Next base: position 28,733 of record JBAQJL010000044.1, on the reverse strand, counting down.
ATTGCAACGCCGATGCGCCCCGGAGCTTCCAGATTTCCTAGTCCGGCAATCCCGACGATATCAGTCCGTCCGTTATGATGCGCTTTGGCTTCAAGCTGCATGAACAGCTTGGAGAGCGAGCCGATACGGTCCTCGGCATGCGCCAAGGCGGCTTCGCGCGCATTAATCTCATCGGACAGCTTCAAGAGCTCGTTGGACACATTCACCAAATTGTCGGTAAGTCTTATTTTATCAGCGGACAGCTTCAGCGCCTCATTGGACAGCTTCGACAGCTGGTCTGAAAGCTTTATCTTCTCATGAGATAATTTCATCACCTCATCGGCGAGATTTGCGTGCGATTGCTTCAAATCCTGAAATTCACGGTCTTTGTCGCGCAGCGAATTTTCCAGACTTTCGGTCCTCTTTTCGGCGGCGCTGTCGTGGAAGTTCAGCGTCAGAATGTTCTGGTGAGCTTCGGCGAGCTGATTTTCGGCGCCGGCGGCACGTGCCAAGGCGGCTTCGAGCTGCGCGCTAAGCTGCGTCGTCTCCGCTTGCCGCTTTGAATTAGCCTCGTTGCGTTCGCCCTGGGCGGCCGACAGCGCCGATCGCGTTCGCTCAAGCTGCGCGCGCCCCCGGTCCGCGACCGCGGTACTCTCCGCGAGCTCGCTGGCGAGCCGCGCGCTTTCCGCCGAATTCAAATCGAGCGATTTCTCCAGCGACGAGATGGCGTTGTCGCGGTGGGCCAAGCCTTCGCGTGCCGAACAGAGTTCGCCTTCCAGCTCGATGGCCCGTTGCTCCGCCGCCATCGTGCGCAAGGCCCGCGCAGTCAGGGTGTCGCGTTGCCCGAGAGGCTTCAATGAAGGACCGTTATCCTGCGCCACCGCTCGTTGGCCTCAGCCAGTGTCCCACGGCGCCCATTCTATGCGACGCGCCGTGAGTCGCGTTGTTGCCTGTTACCTTCGTCACCCTGGTGACTTAATGGTTAATGCGGCGTTAAGCCTTCTGCCCCGGGGGGCATTCTTCGGGCAATTCTGGGAGCGATCCGGAACCCGCCGCCTGGCGGTGCGGAGCACGGGTTCACGGCCGGCCCGCCGGATGGCCGTGATGGAGAGGTTATGAAAAAGGTCCTTTTGATCGTTCTTCTGGTGCTGGTCTGCATCGTCGGCGCCGCGGGATATGGCGGCTACCGCTTTTTGTCCTTCCTCATCAGCTGCAACGGCTGCGTTTACGAATATAACAGCGGTACGGTCGTCCACGGCTCAGGCCATGCGGTGACCCAATCAAGGCCCGTGACGGGTTTTAGCGCCGTCCACTTGGCCGGCTCGGGCAGCATCTTGATCGACCGCACCGGCACCGAAAGCCTGAGCGTTACGGCGGACGACAATCTGCTGCCGCTATTCACGTCGGCGGTGAAGGACGGGGTGCTGAACCTTGGAATAGCCAAGGGCAAGAGCTTTCAAGGCAAGGCTCCGGTCTATCGGATCACCGCCGCCAACTTGCGAGATATCGAGATTGCGGGTGCCGGCGAGGTTACGGCGAACGACCTCGACGGCGACTCACTGTCGGTAAAGATCGGCGGTTCCGGTGACGTGCGACTTGCCGGCCAGATCAACACCCTGACAATTTCCGTGGCCGGCTCCGGCAATTTCGACGCCTCGGCGCTGAAGGCCAAAAGCGCGACGGTAGCCGTGGCCGGATCCGGTGACGTGACGATCAATGCCAGCGATACCCTCGATGCGCGCGTCAGCGGGTCGGGAGCGGTGCGCTACCTTGGTTCGCCGAAGGTTACAACCAAGGTCAGCGGCTCGGGCTCGGTCAAGCACAAATAGGCCCGCGAGACGCAGCTTACCCACCGCGAAGCAGTAGGCAGGCATCGCCGTACGAGTAGAACCGATAGCCTGCCTCGATCGCATGCGCATAGGCGCGCTGCATGGTGTCGAGGCCGCAAAATGCCGAGACCAGCATGAACAGTGTTGAGCGCGGCAGGTGGAAATTGGTCAGCATTCCTTCCACCGCGCGGAAGCGGTAGCCGGGTGTGATGAACAAAGCCGTCTCGGCGGAGAACGCGCCGAGGGTGCCATCCTCGGCCGCCGCGCTTTCGATAAGCCGCAGCGAGGTCGAGCCGACGGCGACGATGCGCCCGCCGGCGCGGCGAACGGCGTTGAGCGCCGCTGCAGTTTCGGCGGTCACGCTGCCCCACTCCGCGTGCATGTGATGTCCCTTGGTATTGTCCGCCTTGACCGGTAAAAACGTGCCCGGACCGACATGCAAGGTCACCTTGTGGAGCGCGATGCCCCGCGCTTGCAGCGCGGTCACGAGCGCTTCGGTGAAATGCAGCCCCGCGGTCGGCGCGGCGACCGAGCCCTCATCGCGCGCAAAGATGGTCTGGTAATCCGCGCTGTCGGCCGCATCGACGCCGCGGCGGCCGGCAATGTACGGCGGCAGCGGCATCTCCCCGCGCTCGGCGATCGCCTGGTCGAGAATCGGTCCGTGGAAGGCGAACGCGAATGTAACCTCGCCGCCCTCGCCTTTTTCCTCAACGGTGGCGTCGAGCTGACCGAGAAAGCAGACGCGGCCTTCTGTGCCGAACCGGACCACATCGCCAACCGCGAGTCGCTTTGCCGGCCGCACCAGAGCAGTCCAGCGCGAACCATCGATCCGCTTGGTGAGAGTAGCGGCAATGGCCGCCTCGGGACCGCCCTCGTCGCGCGCCAGGCGGCGGCCGTGCAGACTTGCCGCCAACACCTTGGTGTCGTTGACGACGAGCGCGTCGCCGGCGCGCAGCAGCACCGGCAGTTCGCGCACGATATGATCCTCGAACCCAGGGGGATCGCCCGACCGCACCACCAGAAGCCGCGCGGCGTCACGCGGTGAGGCTGGCCGCAGCGCGATACGATCTTCCGGCAAATCGAAGTCGAACAGTTCAGTGCGCATGCGTGTCGTCGGTCGAGGCGCCCGGACGAAACGTTCTGGCGCGGCTTAGGGATCAGGCCCATATGTGGTGCATGAGCGGCCGACCATGCAATCCCGACAGCGACCTGCAACGCCTGTGGCAGATTTTCCTGCGCGCTACGCCGATGCCGCAATGCGCGCCGCCGGAAAGGCGTGACGCCACCGATGGTGCGGGAGCCGCCAGCGAGTCCACGCTCCGGACAAAATCGGAACCTGCTACGAAGTCGGCGAACGATCGCTGAGAGCCGGATCAGGACGCCGGGTCGGCGGCAACCTTCATGCGGATCATGCGATCGGGTTTGGACGGCGGCTCGCCGCGCTGGAGCTTGTCGACCACGTCCATGCCGGCGACGACTTCACCGATGACGGTGTATTGGCCGTTGAGGAACGAGCCCTCGTCGAACATGATAAAGAACTGACTGTTCGCCGAGTGGTCGTTGCCGCCCTTGCGCGCCATGCCGACAGTTCCGCGCTCGAACGGCACATCGGAAAATTCCGCTTTCAGGTCTGGGTACGACGAGCCCCCGGTACCGTTGCCGTGCTGGCCGTCGCCGGTCTGCGCCATGAATCCGTCGATGACGCGATGGAACGGCACGTTGTCATAATAGCCCTCGCGCGCCAACTGTTTCAGCCGCTCGGCATGCTTGGGCGCAAGATCGGTATCGAGCTCAATGAAGATCACGCCCGGCGCGGTTTCGATGATCAGCGTGTTCTGCGGATCGGCGCCTGCCGGAAGCGACGCCTTCGTCCCTTCGTCATCAGCCATAGGACTGGCTCCTGTTGAGGTCTTTGTTCAAACTTAAGGGGTGATGGTTGCCTTCTTGATGTAGTCCAGCTTGGGAAATTGCTTGATCAGATAAGCGTTCCCCTGGCTTTGGATCAGGCCCTGGCTCGGCCCCTGTCCTTGCGGCGCACCCTCGCCGTACTCACTGTAAAGCGCATTGACCACTTGCATCCCGGATATGACGCGGCCGAACGGGGCAAAGCCTTGGCTGTCAAGGCCGTGGTTATCGCCGTAATTGATGAAGACTTGTGTGGTCCGCGTGTCCGGGCCCCTGGTTGCGAACGTGATGTAGCCCGGCTGGTTGCTTTGGGTCACCCGATCGTCCGGGATGTTGGCGTCCTCCCAGCGCGCCGCGATGCTGGGATCACCGTTGATGCCGAACTGCACCATGAAACCGGAGATCACGCGGAAGAATCGCGAGCCGTCGTAGAAGCTATTCTTGACCAGATTGTAAAAGCGGTCGGCCCCGTGCGGCGCCCAGTCGCGATGCACTTCAAGGACAAAGGCGCCCTTGCTGGTATCGAATCTCACCTTGTAGACCGCCGGCGCTTGCGCATTGAGCGCCGCAGGATTTGTCAGGGGCTTGGTCATGCCCTGGCCGAATGCCGGTGCGGCGATGAACAGCGTCAGCACAATGGCTGCGAGGCGGATCATGTCATCTCCCCAATGAGGATTCTTACGAGGGTTTCAGCGTCAGGATTTGGCGAATTTCTGCTTCAGCCGCGACACGACCGCCGCCGGCACGAAGCTCGAGACATCGCCGCCCATGCCGGCAATCTGCCGCACGAGCGTCGCGGTGATCGGGCGTGCCGCCGGTGACGCCGGCAAAAATACGGTCTGCAGTTGCGGCGCCATGACAGCATTCATCCCGGCCATCTGCATCTCGTAATCGAAATCGTTCACGTCGCGCACCCCGCGGATCAGGATGGTGGCGCCGGCCTCACGGGCCGCCGTGACAACCAAGCCCGCGAACGTCACACAGGCCAATTCGCAGCCCGCCTCGCGTGCCAAGGGCGCGCAGATTTCCTCCAGCATCGCCTGGCGCTCTTGCGCCGAGAACAGCGGCGTTTTGCCCGGATGCACGCCTATCGCGAGCACCAGCTTGTCGGCCAAGCGCACGGCGTTGCGCACCACGTCGAGGTGGCCAAGCGTGATTGGATCGAACGATCCGGCGAAAAGCGCGATGCGCGGCATAGGCGCGGTCTAGCTTGCGCGCTTGCCGCTCGCAAGGCGCTGTTGGGGACGGCGCAGCTGGATTCTCCGGAAAGCAGAAAATTCTCCCAATAATTCAGTAAATTACGCCACTTGGTTGATGCCGATCCTTGGCGCGGCTCCGATGCGTCAATGAGTTTTAATAAACCGTGAACCTTTGGCGCACCGGCCGCGACAAACGATCAAATGCTTCCGGGGATGGAAGCGGTTTGGGACAGGGGTGTCGCCATGGTGAAATCAGCTTTCGTGATCGCTGCTGCGTTGGTGGCCGCGGGGTTCATTGCGTTGCCGATCATGTCGCAGGTGCAAGCCAGCGCGCCGGTGTTTGGCGCGAAGGGCGACCGGGTCGACGCGCGCCCGATCGGATCGTCCTGCTCCACCCGCGAGTGGCCCTATTTCGAGACATCATGTCTGCGCGATGCCAAGCAGCCGTACGGCCAGGCGCGTCAGGTCCGTCTGGTCTCCACTGACCGCCTGCCGCAATAGCTCGCCAGCGCCGCGTCGCGGCGTGCTGATGCTTCTAGTTCTCGACCTTGATGCCTGCTTTGGAGACAATGCCTGCCCATTTGTGCGTTTCAGTCGCCATGTATGACGCGAGCGCTGTGGGTGTGATGATCTGGGCTTCCACATCGAGCTTCCGGTAGGCGTTTTCCACTTCCGGCGTCTTCAAGGCTTCGCCAAGCGCAGTACTCAGCTTTTGGATGATTGGCGTCGGCGTTCCAGCCGGTGCAAGCAGCCCGGTCCACAGGTTCTCCGTCAGCTGCGGATAACCGGCCTCGACGAACGTCGGCAAATTCGGCAGCTGCGGGATTCTCTTTTCGCTTGTGACTGCGAGCGCACGTATCTTTCCGGATTGGATGTGAGCGAGCAGCACGGACGTGCTGTCGATCATCATCTGCATCCGACCGGCGAGGAGATCGACGACCGCCGGTCCCGCGCCGCGATAGGGCACTGCTGTGATCTTGATGTCGGCGGCAAGCTGTAATTGCACTCCCAACAGATGGGGCAGAGTGCCCGCCCCCGGGGTGCCGAAATTGATCTTGCCAGGATTGCTTTTTGCGTAGGCGATAAACTCTGGCACCGACTTGGCGGGCACCGATGGATGAACGGCGAGAATTTCCGGGCTGGAGGCGACGATGCCAACCGGCGCGAAGGCTTTCAGCGGATCGTAGTCCAGCTTGTAAAGCGACGGCGCAATGGTCAGGGATCCGGCCTGGTTGAGAAGCAGCGTATAACCATCGGGGTCGGCGCTGACCACGACATGCGCACCTACGGTTCCCGCCGCACCGCCCGGCCGGTTGTCGACCACAATAGTCTGGCCCAGCTTGGCCCCGAGGCTGTTCGCGAGAATGCGCGCCACCACGTCGGTTGGGCCGCCCGGCGGGTATGGCACGATGAGGTGGATTGGGCGCGTCGGATAAGTCTGTGCGAGGGCCGGAAAAGGCACCGCCGACAACGCGGCGAATGTGGCGAGAACGGACCGGCGATTAATGATCATGGCGTTGTTTCCATCGTTTCAGACGCGACACGAGAAGCCGCATCGGATGCCCATGCAAGGAGATCGCCAATTTAGCGCGGCGTTCGGCGTTTTGGCCAATTGTTCGCTGCCTTGACCCTGCCCCCTGCCCGCGTCTAAGAGCCACAGATACGTGGTGGATCGCCATGCTCGTGCTCATCGACAATTACGATAGTTTTGCCTTCAACCTGGTGCATTACCTGGGTGAATTGGGGGCGGAGGTCGCGGTGCACCGCAACGACAAGGTGACGAGCGCTGACGTCATCGCCGCCGATCCCGACGCGATCGTGCTGTCGCCCGGCCCGTGCACGCCAAAGGAAGCGGGCATCTGTCTCGATCTGATCGCGCAGGCGTCAGACACGATTCCGATCCTCGGCGTCTGTCTCGGCCACCAGGCGATCGGCGATGCGTTTGGCGGCAAGGTGGTGCGCGCGCCAACGCCGGTTCACGGCAAGCTGTCTGAAATCCGCCATCGCGGCGAAAGCGTCTTCCGCGGCATCAACGCGCCGTTCCAGGCGACCCGCTACCATTCGCTGGTGGTCGAGCGCGCAAGCCTGCCAGCGGAGCTTTACGTCACCGCCGATACCGATGATGGCTTGGTGATGGGGCTGGCGCATACGCGGCTGCCAGTGCACGGCGTACAGTTCCACCCTGAGAGCATCGCCTCCGAGCACGGCCACCTGATGCTGAAGAACTTTCTCGACATCGCCGCGGCGTGGAATATGGCGACCGGGCGGCGTAGCGCGGCGTCAGATTCTGCGCGAACCGCGCACCACGCACCGGGACGAAGAACAGCACGGGCGCGGGTCAATTGAGGGGGATGCCGTGACCGATACATTCAGGGGACTGGTCGGCAAGGTGGCGACCGGCGCCACACTGGGCCGGGACGAAGCTGCGACTGCCTTCAGCCAGATGATGTCCGGCGAAGCGACACCGTCGCAGATCGGCGCGCTGTTGATGGCTTTGCGCGTGCGCGGCGAGACCGTCGATGAGATTACCGGTGCGGTCATCGCGATGCGCAGCAAGATGCTCCGTGTCGACGCGCCGCCGAACGCCATCGACGTGGTTGGTACCGGCGGCGACGCATCGGGCTCGTTCAACATTTCCACTTGCGCCGCCCTGATCGTTGCCGGCGCCGGCGTGCCGGTGGCCAAGCACGGCAATCGCGCGTTGTCATCGCGCTCCGGCGCCGCCGACGTGCTCGCCGCGCTCGGCGTCAACATCGACCTGACGCCGGACAAGATCGCGCATTGCATCCGCGAGGCCGGCATCGGCTTCATGTTCGCGCCGGCGCATCATCCGGCGACCAAAAACGTCAATCCGACGCGCGTCGAACTTGGCACCCGCACCATCTTCAATCTGCTCGGCCCGCTGTCCAATCCGGCCGGCGTGCGCCGCCAGATGGTTGGCGTCTTCTCGAAGCAGTGGACCGAGCCGCTCGCGTTGGTGCTGAAAAACCTCGGTGCCGAACAGGCCTGGGTCGTGCACGGCTCCGACGGTCTCGATGAAATCACCACGTCGGGGCCAACCAGCGTCAGCGCGCTGGAAAACGGCAAGATCACGAACTTTGAGATTTCGCCCGAGCAGGTCGGTCTGCCGAAGGTCAAGCCGGAGGCACTGCGCGGCGGCGACGCGGCCACCAATGCCAAGGCGGTCGAAGATGTGCTCGAAGGCAAGCCGAGCCCGTACCGCGACGTGGCGCTGTTCAATGCCGCGGCGGCGCTGATCGTGTCCGGCAAGGCCAAGGATCTCAAAAGCGGCATGGAGCTTGCCACCCACGCGCTCGATTCCGGCGAGGCGGAAGGCCGGCTCGATCGACTGATCGTAGTGTCGAACGATGGCTGACATTCTGGCCAAAATCGCCGCCTATAAGCGCGAAGAGATCGCAGTGGCGAAGCGCGCCCGCCCGCTCGCCGCCGTGGGGCAAGAGGCAAAGGCGGCGTCTGCGCCGCGCGGCTTTTTGCGCGCGATCGAACGACGAATATCGGCCGGCGAGTCCGCGCTGATCGCCGAGATCAAGAAAGCGAGCCCGTCGAAGGGGCTTATTCGCGAACGCTTTGATCCGCCGGCGCTGGCATCCGCTTACCAGGCGGGCGGTGCCACCTGTCTTTCCGTCTTGACCGATGCGCCGTCATTTCAAGGCAGTCTCGATTTTTTGTGCCAGGCGCGCGCCGCGAGCGCGCTGCCGGTGCTGCGCAAGGATTTCATGTACGACACCTACCAAGTGACCGAAGCGCGGGCGGCGGGCGCCGATTGCATCCTCGTCATCATCGCCGCCGTCGACGATGCCTGTGCGGCTGACCTTGAGGCTGCGGCCTTCGCCCATGGGATGGACGCGCTGATCGAAGTTCACGATCAACAGGAACTTGACCGGGCGCTTCGCCTGAAATCGCGGCTAATCGGCATAAACAACAGAAATCTAAAAACTTTTGAGACCTCACTGACGACCTGCGAGCGGCTGGCACCAAACGTCCCCACGGGCTATGTTTTGGTCGGCGAGAGCGGAATAGAGTCGCCGGCCGACCTCGCACGCCTCGCCAAGGTCGGGATTTCGACCTTTCTGGTCGGCGAAAGTTTGATGCGGCAGGACGACGTCGCGGCGGCGACACGCACCCTGCTCGCCCGCAAACCTGCACTTGCGCCGGCGCGGTAGTGCCGTGGCCCGGCGTCCCAGCAAATTATCGCATCTAACAGCCAGCGGCGAGGCACGCATGGTCGACGTGTCTGCCAAGGCGAATACGGAGCGGGTGGCGATTGCCGAAGGCCGTGTGTTGATGCAGCCGAAAACGCTCGAGATCGTACGCAGCGGCAACGCCAAGAAGGGCGACGTGCTCGGCGCCGCCCGTATTGCCGGCATTATGGCGGCCAAGCGCACCCACGAACTGATTCCGCTCTGCCACCCGCTGCTGCTCACTCAAGTCGAGGTCGACGCCGTACCCGACCCGAAGCTGCCGGGCGTTGCCGTGACCGCACGGGTCAAGGTCGCCGGCCAGACCGGCGTCGAGATGGAAGCACTGACCGCCGTGTCGGTCGCCTGCCTCACCATCTACGACATGGTCAAGGCGGTCGAGCGCGGCATGCGCATCGAAGGCATCCGGCTGGTTGAGAAGAGCGGCGGCAAGAGCGGCCATTTTCGCGCGAAGGAATCTTGATCGTGGCGTTGCTGTCGGTTCCGCAAGCGTTGGAGCAAGTTCTGGCTCAGGCCGAGCCACTGCCCGCGGACGAGGTGCCGCTCGCCGATGCGGACGGCCTCGTGCTCGCCTGCGATCTCGAGGCGCGCCGTACCCAGCCGCCTGCCGACGTGTCGGCCATGGACGGATACGCCGTGCGCGCTGCTGATGTAGCGAGCGCGCCCGCACGACTCAAAGTGATTGGCGAAGTCGCTGCCGGCCGCCCATTCGCCGCGGCGTTGGCGCCCGGCGAAGCCGCGCGCATCTTTACCGGCGGTGTGTTGCCGCAAGCCGCCGACACGGTGGTCATTCAGGAACTGACCACGCGCGACGGCAATATCGTCGAAGTGCAGAAGCCGGCGGCGCTCGGCCGCAATGTTCGCCCAAAGGGGCTCGATTTCCGCGCCGGCGATCGGCTCCTGGCCAAAGGCCACCGGCTGACGCCGCGCGACCTGCAGTTAGCCGCCGGCATGAACCATCCGCTGCTGCCGGTGCATGGCCGGCCGAAGCTCGCGCTGTTTGCCACCGGCGACGAATTGGTGCCGCCCGGCGAGGAGCCAGGCCCGGGGCAGATCGTCTATTCCAATGGTTTTGCGCTCGCCGCGCTCGCCCGCGCCGAAGGCGCAACCGTCATTGATCTCGGGCTCGTCGGCGACAAGCTCGATGACACTATCGCCAAGGTGCGCCGCGCCCGCGAATCCGGCGCCGATATCCTGGTGACGACCGGTGGCGCCTCCGTCGGCGAATACGATCTGGTGCAGAAGGCGTTCGCCGCCGAGGGCATGGCGCTGTCGTTCTGGAAAGTCGCGATGCGGCCCGGGCGCCCGCTGATGCACGGCAAGCTCGGCGCCATGCACGTCCTCGGCCTGCCCGGCAACCCGGTCTCCTCCTATGTTTGCGCGTTTCTGTTCCTGGTGCCGCTGATCCGGCGGCTCGCCGGACGCAGCGACCTCGTGCGGCCGACTGAAGATGCGGTGCTCGGATGCGACCTCGCCGCCAACGACGAGCGTGCCGATTATCTGCGCGCGACCTTGAGCAAAGGCCCGAACGGCGACGTCGCGACGCCGTTCCAGACCCAGGACAGCTCGATGATGGCGCCTCTCGCCAAATCCGACTGCCTCGTTATCCGAGAGCCATTCGAGCCACCCGCCAAGGCGGGCAGCCGTTGCGCGATTATGCGACTCGACAGCTAAACGTATCGACGAATCGGCTAGCTTTGATTCTGTCCGACGCTCTTCGGCGCGACGCCAAGGGGTCATTGAGCGGCGGCCCCTGAATGGCGCGGCGCTCGCCAAAACCGTTAAATTCGAGCGTTAAGCGGCGCTTGGCGGGCGCGCTCCACTTGTTCACGTCAAATTAAATCCTTGCGGAACACATATGGAACGGATAGCGTCCGTTCATGATTTGTTTCGGCAAGCGACCGCTGAAACCGATCCGCAGATGACCTGCCTTTCGGACGAGACCGGGGCCAGATGGGGAAGCGCTAATGCTCACTCGTAAGCAAGCCGAGTTGTTGCGGTTTATTCACGAGCGTCTCAAGGAGGCGGGGGTACCGCCGTCGTTTGACGAGATGAAGGATGCGCTCGACCTACGCTCCAAATCCGGCATCCACAGACTGATTACGGCGCTTGAAGAGCGCGGCTTCATCCGGCGCCTGCCCAACCGGGCGCGCGCCATTGAGGTGATCAAGCTGCCGGAATCGGTCGCCCACGGCATTAGTTCGGCGCGCTCGCGCGGTTTCACGCCGAGCGTGATCGAGGGCAATCTCGGCCGCGTCCGTGCGACCTCCGAAGATGAGGGCGGCCGCCCTGTCGCCGTGCCGGTCATGGGCCGCATCGCTGCCGGCACGCCGATCGAGGCAATCCAGACGCGCAGCCACACCATCAACATGCCGCCGGACATGCTGAGCACCGGCGAACATTTCGCCCTTGAGGTGCGCGGCGATTCGATGATCGAGGCCGGAATCCTCGACGGCGACATCGCACTGCTCAAGCGCACCGACGCGGCCGATACCGGCGACATCGTCGTGGCGCTGATCGATGACGAAGAGGCGACGCTGAAGCGCTTCCGCCGCCGTGGCGCCTCTATCGCGCTCGAACCTGCCAATACCTCCTACGAAGTGCGCATCCTGCCGCCGAACCGCGTGCGCATTCAGGGCAAGCTCGTGAGCTTGTTCCGAAGGTATTGAGCGACGGACCGTCCGTCTTCTGCCCGCAACTCCTCAGTTCGTCATGGCCGGGCTCGTCCCGGCCATCCACGTCTTTAGACCGGTTCAGCATTGAAGACGTGGATGCCCGGCATAAGGCCGGGCATGACGGCGGAAGGGGCGTCGGCTAGCCGCCTCCCGCCACCTTCGCCCAAGTGTCGCGCAAACCGACTGTGCGGTTGAACACCGGGCGTTCGGGCGTCGAATCGATGTCGGGACAGAAATAGCCTTGGCGCTCGAATTGCACCGCGTCGCCCGCATTGCGGCCTGCCAGCGCCGGCTCGATGCGCGCGTCGGCGATCACTTCAAGCGAGTTTGGATTGATATCAGCGGCGAAATTACCGGCATTCGGATCGGGACGGCTGAACAGCGGATTGTAGAGGCGCACTTCGGCAACTCGCGAATCCGTGGCTGACACCCAATGCAGCGTCGCCTTCACCTTGCGGCCGTCCGGTGCATTGCCGCCGCGCGTCGCGGGGTCGTAGGTGCAGCGCAACTCCACCACCTCGCCCGCCGGATTTTTGTTGACCTCCCGGCAAGTAATGAAAAAGGCATAGCGCAGCCGCACCTCACGGCCCGGCGACAGACGGAAAAATTTCTTCGGTGGATTTTCCATAAAGTCGTCGCGCTCGATGAAAAGCTCGCGGGTGAAGCGGGTCTTTCGCGTGCCGGCATCGGGCCGTTCGGGATGATTGACCGCCTCGACCTCTTCGCCCACGCCTTCGGGAAAGTTTTCGATCACGACTTTCAGCGGCCTCAACACCGCCATGCGGCGCTCTGCTGACTTGTTGAGGTGTTCGCGGATGGCAAATTCCAGCATCCCCATGTCGACCACGCTATTGGCCTTGGCGACGCCGATGCGCTTGACGAAATCGCGGATCGCCTCGGGCGGCACGCCGCGCCGGCGCAAGCCCGCCAGCGTCGGCATGCGCGGATCGTCCCAGCCCGCGACATGGCCGCCGCGAACAAGCTCGGTCAGCACGCGTTTCGACAGCACCGTGTAGGTGAGGTTGAGCCGCGCAAACTCGTACTGATGAGGCTGCGACGGTACCGGCAGATTGTCCAAAAACCAGTCGTAGAGCGGCCGATGGTCTTCGAACTCAAGCGTGCAGATCGAATGCGTGATGCCTTCGATGGCGTCCGACTGCCCGTGGGCGAAATCATAGTTTGGATAGATGCACCACGCCTTGCCGGTACGCGGATGCTGCGCGTGGAGGATGCGGTACAGCACCGGATCGCGCAGATTGATATTGCCCGAGGCCATGTCGATCTTGGCGCGCAGCACCCGCGCGCCGTTCGGAAATTCGCCAGCGCGCATGCGGCGGAATAAATCCAAATTGTCTTCGACGCCGCGCTTGCGAAACGGGCTCTCGATGCCGGCTTCAGTCAGTGTGCCACGTGTTAGCCGCATCTCCTCATGGGTCTGATCGTCCACGTAGGCGTTGCCGGTCCGGATCAAATGCTGTGCCCACTCGTAAAGCTGCTCGAAATAGTCCGAGGCGTGGAAGAGATTTTTGCCCCAATCGAAGCCGAGCCAGCGCACATCGCGCTCGATCGCGTCGATATATTCCTGATCTTCCTTGGTTGGATTGGTGTCGTCGTAGCGCAGATTGCACTTTCCGCCGAACTCCTCGGCGACGCCAAAGTTCAGGCAGATCGATTTGGCGTGGCCGATGTGTAGATAGCCGTTCGGCTCGGGTGGAAAGCGGGTGATGATCGCCTCGTGCCGGCCCGATGCCAGATCGGTGCGCACAATATCGCGGATGAAGTCCTGGCCCGCTTCGCGTGCCGTCGTGTCGGGCAGTGTCATGGCGTGATCTACTTCGGATCCTCTATGAGCGGCCGCATATCCAGGCCTCACGTCGATTCCAAGGCGGCATCAGCACCGGCCGGAGTGGACAAATTGGCCCTCCGGGTCAAGTCCGCCAGTCCGTCCGGCCTTCACCTTCGCGCATTAGCTTCTCTTAGCGCCCATCTGTGCTACACGGGCGCGGCGTTTGCGAGGAATCTGACCCGGCATGACGGTCGTCACACGCTTTGCCCCCTCCCCGACCGGTTTTCTGCACATCGGGGGCGCCCGCACGGCCCTGTTCAACTGGCTCTACGCGCGCGGCCGTGGCGGCAAGATGTTTTTGCGCATCGAGGATACCGACCGCGAGCGTTCGACCCAGGCCGCCATTGACGCGATCCTCGATGGCTTGAGCTGGCTCGGCATCGCCTGGGACGGCGACCCGATCTACCAGTTCGCCCGTGCGGCGCGCCACCGCGAGGTCGTCGAGCAGATGCTGGCGGCGGGGAGCGCCTACCGCTGTTATTGCAGCCCTGAAGAACTGGCGAAGATGCGCGAAAAAGCGCGCGCCGAGGGCCGCACGCGCCTCTACGACGGCACGTGGCGCGACCGCGATCCGTCGCACGCGCCGACAGGCGTCGCGCCGGCGATCCGGCTCAAGGCGCCGCTGACCGGCGAAACGGTCGTCGAAGATCAGGTCCAGGGCCGCGTGGTGTGGCAAAACGAGAACCTCGACGATCTCGTGCTGCTGCGCTCCGACGGCACGCCGACCTACATGCTCGCTGTCGTGGTGGACGACCACGACATGGGCGTCACCTACATCATCCGCGGCGACGACCATCTGACCAACGGCGCGCGGCAGAAGCAGATCTACGAGGCACTGGACTGGCCGGTTCCGGTGATGGCGCATATTCCGCTGATCCACGGCCCGGACGGTTCCAAACTCTCAAAGCGCCACGGTGCGCTCGGTGTGGATGCCTACCGGGCCATGGGCTACCTGCCGGCAGCGTTGCGCAATTATCTCGTCCGACTTGGTTGGAGTCACGGCGATCAGGAATTTTTCTCGACCGAGGAGATGATCGCCGCATTCGACCTGCCTCAGATCGGCCGGTCGCCGGCGCGATTCGATTTCGCCAAGCTTGAAAATCTCAATGGCCACTACATCCGGCAAAGTGCGGACACCGACCTGTTGGCCGCGATGGACCAATTGCTGCCGCATCTCGCCAATGGCAAAGCGCTTGCCGCGAAGCTGACGCCGCCAGTGCGCGCGCAGTTCCTGGCCGCAATGCCAAGCCTGAAGGAGCGCGCCAAGACTCTGGTCGACCTGATTGACAGCGCAAATTTTCTGCTGGCCGACCGTCCGTTGCCGTTGGATGACAAGGCCAGCGCCCTGCTGACCGAGCCGGCCATAGAGTTGCTACGCGAGCTTACGCCCGAACTGGCGGCCGTGGAGCCATGGACTAGCGAGGCAACCGAACAGGCGGTGCGCGCGTTCGCCGAACGGCGCGGCGCCAAACTTGGCGCGGTAGCGCAGCCGCTGCGCGCCGCGCTGACCGGGCGGACGACTTCGCCCGGCATCTTCGAAGTCCTGGCAGTGCTGGGCAAGACCGAGAGTCTGGGGCGAATTGCCGACCGGGTCAGCGCCGGCAATGCCGGACCGCGCACTCTGTGATAGCCCCCGCCGCAAGGCGCATGCAGCGGCATTCTACGGACCTTCCGGGTCGCCACGGCATCCCTATATCTTGCAGTGCACACGTGCTTGGGCTACCCCAATAGATACGGGCCAAAGCTACGCCGCCCAACCGTTTGAGTCGTTTCGGACGCGCGGCCTTAAGTTCCGGCTCCCCCGCATTGAGGACATGATCATGGACGCGAAAACCGGCGCCAACATCAAGACCGGCAAGCTTTCACTCGGCGATAAGACCTATTCGTTCCCCATGTATGACGGCACCATCGGCCCGGAGGTGCTGGACGTCAGCAAGCTTTATGCCGAGACCGGCATCTTCACCTACGATCCGGGCTTCACCTCGACCGCCTCGTGCGAATCCAAGATCACCTACATCGACGGCGACGAGGGCGTTCTGCTCTATCGCGGTTACCCGATCGAAGACTTGGCCGAACACGGCGACTTCCTCGAAACCTGCTATCTCCTGCTCTACGGCGAACTGCCGACCGCCACGCAGAAGGCCGACTTCGTCGATCGCGTGGTCCATCACACGATGGTCCACGAGCAGATGAGCCGCTTCTTCCAGGGTTTCCGGCGCGACGCCCACCCGATGGCCGTGATGGTCGGCTCCGTGGGCGCACTGTCGGCGTTTTACCACGACTCGACCGATATCACCGATCCGACGCAGCGGATGATCGCCTCGATCCGCATGATCGCCAAAATGCCGACGCTGGCGGCGATGGCCTACAAATATTCGGTCGGCCAGCCCTTCATGTATCCGGACAACTCGCTCGACTACGCCTCGAACTTCCTGCGCATGTGCTTTTCGGTGCCGTGCGAGCCCTACACGGCTAATCCGGTTCTGGCCCGCGCCATGGACCGCATCTTCACACTGCATGCCGATCACGAACAAAACGCTTCGACCTCGACGGTGCGGCTTGCCGGCTCGACCGGCGCCAATCCGTTTGCCTGCATTGCCGCCGGTATCGCTTGCCTGTGGGGACCCGCACATGGCGGCGCCAACGAAGCGGCGCTGAAGATGCTGGGCGAGATCGGTAGCGTCGACCGTATTCCCGAATACATCAAGCGCTCCAAGGACCCGAACGATTCGTTCCGCCTGATGGGATTCGGTCACCGCGTCTACAAAAACTACGATCCCCGCGCCAAGCTCATGCAGAAAACCTGCTACGAAGTGCTCAACGAGCTCGGCATCAAGGATCCGCTGCTCGATGTGGCCATGGAGCTGGAGAAGATCGCGCTCCACGACGACTATTTCGTCTCGAAGAAACTTTATCCGAACGTCGATTTCTATTCGGGCATCACGCTGCGGGCGATGGGCTTCCCCACCACCATGTTCACGGTGCTGTTCGCTTTGGCCCGCACCGTCGGCTGGATCGCCCAGTGGAAGGAAATGATCGAAGATCCGCACCAGAAGCTTGGCCGCCCGCGCCAGCTCTATACCGGGGCGCCGCGGCGCGATTATGCGCCGATCTCGAAGCGCCGATAGGCACGGCGAAACCGCCGTTACGTGTCGCGGACCGACGGATGAAATAGTTCGTCGACCTCAAGGCGCCGCCCGATCAGACCCTGGTCGTGGCTTTACATGATGAACTGTTCGAGATTGCCGCGGTTGGCGGCAACGCCGAACACCCATGGATCCTTGCCGAACGCCTTGCGCTCGCGCTCGTAGTAGCGCCGCCCGAAGGCGAGGCTCGACCAGTTCGGGTCGGAAAAGTAATCCCAAGTGATTTCTCGCGCGTGCTGGAACGAGCCGATCAGGCCGCGGCATAGTGCCGGATGCGCATCGGCGATCTCGGTGCGGATCGCCAGGATGTGCATGATCGGCCACCAGCCATATTTTTTGAAATAACGGGCTTCCTCGGCATCCGCATCGGTGAACAGGCGGCGCACCGCGATCTCGCCGGCCATGATCGAGGGAGGCGGATGCGGTTGGATCACGGCGTCGCAGCCGCCGTCACGCAAAAGGTGGCCGACATCGGTACCTTTCGGCAATACTTCGATCTTTGCGGCAGCCTTGGGCTGAAACTCGATTTTTTCTTCTTCTTCGAGCAGCCAGTGGATATCCTCCCGCGGCGTGTCGTACTCGAATTTCAGATCGCCCTTGGCCAATAGCGAGAGCGTGGTCTGGAATGAGCGGATCGCAACGCGCTTGCCGCGCAACTCCGATGGCTTGGTGAAAGAACTGTCCTCGCGGACGAAGAAAAGGCCGGCGCTGAACAGCCGGCGGGGAAACACGGGAATTCCGATGATCGGCCGCTTGCGGTCGATAGCCATCAGAAAAGTCGACATCGAAAATTCGGCGATGTCGTATTTGCCTTGCAGCATGCCACCGTGACGGTCGATGCCTCCGGCGAGCGGATGGGATTGCCCGACCTGCAGCGGTTTGAGCGTGTAGCCTTCCGGCTGCCGCGCAGTGCCGTCGAAGAACGGCATGTGGCGGTCGTAGCGGTCAAGCGCGAGCGTCAAGTCCAACGTGCGGTCTCCGGTTCCCGAATGATCCCAAAACTTCAGCGCGGATCATACGCCCAAGTCAGATAAGCGCCGGCCCAGGTGAAACCGCCGCCGAAGGCCGCGAGCAACAAGTGGGCGCCGGCCTTGAGCTTCGGCTCGTAGTCCCACAGGCAGAGCGGGATCGTGGCATTGGTGGTGTTGCCGTATTTTTGGATGTTGATCATGACCCGCTCAGCCCGCAGCTTCAAGCGGTCGGCGGTCGCCTCGATGATCCGACGGTTGGCCTGGTGTGGTACCACCCAATCGATATCGTCGCCGGTCAGCTGATTGCGCTTCATCAGCGTGGTGGCGACCTCGACCATGCGCGCGACGGCAAATTTGTAGACGGCTGCCCCCTCCTGGTGGACGTAATGCAGGCGCTGAGCCACCGTTTCGGCGGTTGGCGGCATACGGCTGCCGCCGGCCTTCTGGTGCAGGTGAGGCATACCGGCTCCATCCGAACCGATCAGCGTGTCGATGATGCCGTATTTTCGGCTCGGCTCGAGCAACACCGCGCCCGCGCCGTCGCCGAACAGCACGCAGGTGGCCCGATCGGTGTAGTCGACAATCGACGACATCTTGTCGGCACCGACCACGACAATCTTGCGATAGGCGCCGGTCGCGATGAATTGGGCTGCGATGGTCAGCGCGTACAAGAATCCCGAGCACGCGGCCTGGACGTCAAAGCTGCCGACATTGCGGATGCCGCACATGTCGCAGATCAGATTCGCGGTCGATGGGAAGACGAAATCCGGCGTGGTGGTGGCGCAGATCAAGAGCTCGACCTCACCGGGCGCGGTTGCGGTCTTAGCCAATAGCCCGCGAACGGCTTCGGCACCCATATGCGACGTGCCCAGCCCGTTCCCCGTCAGAATGTGCCGCTCCTTGATGCCGGTCCGCTCCACGATCCACTCGTCGCTGGTCTCGACCATTTGCGCGAGCTTCGCATTGGTCAGCACGTCGGGCGGCAGGTAGCCGTGCACGCCGGTAATCGCGGCGCGCTGCGGAGCTTTCCGGACCGGCTTTTTTCTCGCTGGGCTCACGCGGATCGCTTGGTTGCTGGGTCAAAGTGGAATGGCCTGCCCGCGCCCTTAGCAGGCTGGCCGCCGCATTGGTAGAGCGGTGCGGAACGCACGGCGATTAACATGCGAGCGCCGCTGCGCCGACGGTGCCGATATCGCGGCGGCCGCGCCGGGCGGTATCAAGCACGATGGCTGCGGCCTTCCCGCTGGGCGACACGGTGCCGATACCCATGATCGAATCAAGTCTTTGGAAGGCGGCCACCTGACGCTGCCGCTGTGGCGTATCGGTCAACAGCGGAATAACCGCCTTGGCGAGATTATCCGCCGTACAATCGCGCTGGAGAAACTCCGGGACGACGTTTTCACCAATCACCAAGTTGGCGAGAATGACGGTCGAAATCTCGGGCGTCCGCGCCGCGCGGAAGACGAGTTCCTCGAACAGCGACAGCCGATAAGCCGCAACGGTTGGAACCGCCGCAAGTGCCAGTTCCAGCGTGACGGTGCCGGACGCGGCGAGAGCCGCTCGCGCCGCGCGGAATGCGGCCCACTTCTCCGCCGGGTCGCTGACGATGCGCGGCTGCAACGGCCAACCGGCAACGTTCTCGCGTATCCGCGTGAGAAGATGCGGCACGGTCGGCAGCACCAGGTCCAACGGGCCGGCCCGCTCGGCGACACGCGCGATCGCGGTACCGAATGTAGCCAGCAGCTGCCTTAGCTCGCTGGACCTGCTGCCCGGCAGCACCAGAACGAGCGGATCGCTGCGCCGTCGCCGCAGCTCATCGGCATTGGGGCGCAGTTCGGCGATCCGCTCGATCATGGGGTGGCCAACGTAAACACAGGGAGGCCCGCCTAGACGGAGGTACGCCGCAGGCTCGAACGGCAAAACCGCAAGCACGCAATCGATGTAGGCGCGCATCGTCCGCGCCCGCCATGGCCGCCATGCCCAGACCGACGGCGAGACATAATCGAGAATAGGGATGGACGGCGCGAGACGGCGTACGCGTCGCGCAACCCGATGGGTGAAATCGGGACTGTCGATGATGATGAGGGCGTCCGGTCGCGCTGCGACTATTGCGTCGGCGGTCTCGCGGATGCGGCGCAAGATCAGCGGTAGGCGCCGCGGTATCGCCGCCAGGCCAACGATCGAGAGGTCCTCGATCGCGAACGGGCTGGCGATGCCGGCCGCCGCCATGGCCCGGCCCCCGACACCGGCAAGATTGAGCCGGCCACGCTCACGCTCCATCAGGGCGTGCGCCAGCGCCGCGCCCAATGCATCGCCGGATTCCTCGGCCGCGATCAGATAAAACGTGAGCGGACGCTGCGAGCTGGCGGTGGTCATGCCCGCGCCTCGGACACACCAGAAAGAAAGATTCCGGCATCGTCGGCGGCTGCGACGGTCTCAGCGGCATCGGCGATGATCGTGTTCCCGGCAGCGACAGCGATTCCTGCAAGTCCGGCGCGCGCCGCGTTGGTTACGGTCGCTGGTCCGATCGCCGGTAGATCGAAGCGCCGATCCTGGGCAGGCTTCGGCGCCTTGACCAGAGCGCCGACGCGCTCCGGCGTTGCCACCCGCCCCTGCCGGCGCAAATCGGCGAGGCGAAGCAGGAGATTATCGGTGCCTTCTGCCGCCTCAACAGCGAGCACATGGTTGTCGGCAACGACTACAGCTTGACCCACGTCGAACGGCCCCATTGCCGCAATCAAATCGAGCGCGCGGGCGATATCGGACCGATCGCGCGCCGATGGCTGATGGCGCCCAAGCGTGCCTTCGGGCACGATGATGTCGGAAGCCACGTCCTTGAGGCCAACCAGCCGCAAGCCCGCCTCCTCCATCATTTTGCCGATACTGGACAACAGCCAGTCATCGCCGCCGCGGAACGCGCTAACGATGCGCGGCATGAGACGGATAGTCTGCCAATCGAGCCGGATCTGCCGGAGCGGCGGCCTCAGCAGCGTGCCAATCAGCAGTACGTCTCGGCAGCCCTCATCATTCGCCAGCCGGCGAAATCGGCCGACCTGCCCAAGCGCCACCCAATGATGTGGGTGGCGTTCGATGAGTGATGCGTCGGCCCATCCCTTGACGGCAAACATCACCGCCCGGCGACCACGTCTTGTAACCGCCTCTGCAACTGCCCCCGGGAAGCTGCCGCCGCCACAGATGATGGCGAGGGGTTCGCCCGGCCCCTGGGCGCCTACTCCACCGGCCAAGGCTTCGACGTCAGGTGGCATCGTCGCGGTGCTCTTCAGATTCGCGGTTGCTCCGCGCCAGCATCAGCCGGCGCGGGCCGCCGTCGCGAATGAATTCAACGATCTTTGCTACGAGGGCATCGTCGGCAAAATCGCGCGCCACGGCGTCGAGGCGATCGGCAAACACGCCCCCACCAAAAAACAGCGCTCGATAGGCGTCGCGCAGCCGATGCAAGTGCAGCCGCGTGACGCCGCGTCGCCGCAGACCGACGACGTTCAGTCCAACGAGGTTGGCGATATGACCCTTGGCAAAGCCGAAAGGAATGATGTCGCCCGCTGCGCCAGACAGACCAGCCATCATGACGCCCTCGCCGATGCGGACGTACTGATGGATGGCGGCATGGCCGCCAAGAAAGACGTTGTCGCCGACAGCGACGTGCCCCCCGAGCACAACGTTATTCGCCAGGGTTACGGCGTTGCCCACATGGCAATCATGACCGACATGGGCGCCGACCATGAACAGGCAGCCCTCGCCAATGCTGGTCAGCCCGCCGCCATCCTCGGTGCCCGTGTTCATGGTGACACCTTCGCGCAACTCGCAACGCGGCCCAACAACAAGACGCGTGGCTCCGCCGCGGTAGTGCACCGACTGTGGCGGAGTGCCCAGTGACACAAACGGATACACGGTGGTGCCGTCGCCGATCGCGGTGACGCCGGTGACATGCACCTGCGCCATCAGCCGCACACCGTCGCCAAGCTCGACGCCTGGGCCGACTACGCAGTAAGGCCCGATCTCGACGCCCTCACCTATGCGCGCGCCTTCGGCGACGCGCGCGGTCGGATCGATCACGATTTCGCCTCGCCGATCATTGCGCCGAGCAGCGCCTCGGCAACGACGGTGGTGCCGACCCGGGCTTCGGTCTGGTACCACCACATGAAGCGGCGGTTCGCCGACTTGCGCACGTGATATTCCAGCCTGTCGCCGGGCACGGCTGGCCGGCGAAACTTTGCCTTATCGATGGTGATAAGGAACATCGATCGTGCCTCGGGCAATTCAAGCTTGCGCAGCACCAATGTGGCCGCGGTCTGCGCCATACCCTCGATCATCAATACGCCCGGCATGACCGGATTTTCGGGAAAATGCCCGAGAAACTGCGGTTCGTTCATCGTCACGTTCTTGATGCCGATACCGCTGTCGTCGCCGCGGATGTCGATAATGCGGTCGACCATGACGAACGGGTAGCGATGCGGCAGCAGCCGCAGAATGTCGCGGATCTCCACGGCTTCAACGCTTTCGCCGTTCATCGCCCACTCCCTGGTGATTCCGGCGCGCCGCCAAACCGTGCACCCGCTAAAAGGTCGATACTGACCATACTGCCCCGCGCGACGCTGGCGCCATTGCCGATTGCGAGGCCTTCGGCGACGCCAGCACGCTCGTTTATGACAACAAAATCCCCGATCGTCACGCATCCGGCAATGCCGCTCTGGGGGCCGACGAAGCAGTGGCGCCCGATCGTCGCGCTGTGGGCGATGTTGGCGAGGTTGCCGACCTTGGTGCCCTCTCCGACAACCGTATCGCGGGTCGCACCGCGCTCGATCGTCGCGTTGGCCCCTATCTCCCCGTCATCCTGGATGATGACCCGCCTGCTCTGCGGAACTCTGCCAATTCCCAGCGAATTCCCTCGGTGCGTGGAACCGTCATGGCCGATACACGAGCCAGGGCGGAGCACAACGCGATCCCCGATCAGCGCGTTGATAACCGTGGTGTTGGCGCCGATCGCACAGTGGCGCCCGATGCAGACGTCCGGGCCGATCACAGTGCCACCAGCGATTACAGTGCCGGTACCCAGCTCGGCACGGGGGCCGATCACCGCGAGAGGATCGATGGTCACGCCCGCCTCGATCCGAGCAGAAGGATGGACCCGGGCACCTTCGGCACGGCCGCTGACACCGAACAGCGACAATGGCCGCAGCGCATCGGGGAACAGCGCGCACGCTACAGCGATGAAGGCACGGTACGGTTGTTCGTTGAGAAGGAGCGTGAGTCGCGGCGGCGCTGATTCCGCAAGCCGCGGCGCAATCAGGCAGGCGCCGCCGCGCGTCTGCGCCAGGGCCGGGAGAAACTTAGCGTCATCGACAAAGCAGAGATCGGTGGCACCAGCCGAGCCGAGCGTCGCAATGTTGCTGATGCGCCGCTCCGCGGCGCTGCCTTGCTTCAGCTTCGAACCGGTCAGACCGGCGATGTCGGCGATCGTCAGCTTACGATCAGACTGCCGCAAGGCCGGCATGCTCTCGCCCCGTCCAGTTCCACGGCCGCATCAGAAATGCGTGCCGCCGCCGAACTGGAAGAACTGGGTGCGGTCATACGAATTCTTCAAGATCGGATAGGCGAAATCGAACCGCAGCGGACCAAACGGCGAGTTCCAGATGATGCTCGCGCCGGCCGACAATCGCACATTGGCGTCGTCGGCCACTTGCATCGCGCAACCGTTGCCGCCCGCGGTGGCGGAAGTACAGACTAGAGGGCCACCAGTGGTGAGGAAGGTGCCGTTGATTTCCCCGGTCGCCGGATTTGATGTCTCGGCCTTGTAGCCCCACACCGATCCCGAATCCATGAACACGGCGCCGGTAAAGCCGGAGTCCTTGGGCAGGAAATACAGCGGATAATCGAACTCAAGACTGGCGCCCCAATACATCGTGCCGCCGACCAGGTCGTTCGATGTACCTGGCGTGATGTCGCGCGGACCAAGACCGGCAGGAGCGAACCCGCGAACCAGGTTCGGCCCCATCTTGAAATCGTTCAGCATGCTTACATAACCGTCGTTGGACACGCACGTGTCCGTGGTCGGGCATTTCTGCAAGCCGATCATATTGCCGGCCTGCAGGTGCAGAATGCTGACGAGATCGGAGATCGGCTCGTAATAGCTGTGAACGTCGAGAGCCGATCGAATGTAATAAGAGTCGCCGCCGAGGCCGGCAAAGTCCTGACCAAAGTTGACATTGAGGCCGCTGGTCGGATTTTTGTTGTTGTCGAGGGTATTGTAGATCAATCCGTACCCGGCGCTCGACGTTATGATCGTGCCCAGCCCGAGCTCCGTGCGGATTGGGAGCGAGGCTTGGCCAAGCGCGTAGCAATCGGTCTGCAGGCCGGCAGCTGCATTGGCGTTGAAGTTGGGCCAAAGGTTTCCGGCATTTCCCCCTGCAGCCGTCAGGGCTTGCTGGTTGGGGAAGCTGGTGGCGAAGTCCGGGTTGAGGTTGTTGCAGTCGTCGAGATATGTCGGCAACTGGATCGATTGGGTGTACAACGAATAGCGCAGTTGCACGGCAAAATCTTCGCGCAGCGGTATGCCGAATTTAAGCGAACCGCCGATCGATTCCGTACCGTACGAGAAATAGCTGTTGGCCAGCGTTTCCCGCGCGAAGAGATCGATGCCGGCGCTGATCCGCTGATTGAGGAAATACGGCTCGACGTAATCGAGCTCGGCAGAGCGGACGTACTCGCCATAGGTTCCCGATAATTTGGCAAACCGTCCCGTTCCCAACAGATTGCGCTCGGAGACCGAGGCCGACACCATCCAGCCCTCGGCGGTGGAAAAGCCGCCCATGACCGAAAAGTCGCCTGTCGACTGCTCAACCACATCGACATTGACCACCACGCGGTCCGGCGCGGAGCCTGGCTCGGATGTGATTTTGACTGTCTTGAAGAAATTCAGGTTTTTGATGCGCCGCTCGGCGCGGTCGAGTAGCGCGCGGTTATACGGGTCGCCCTCGTTGATATCCATCTCGCGGCGGATGACGTAGTCACGGGTGCGCGTGTTGCCGCGGATGTTGATGCGCTCAATATAAGCCCGGGTGCCCTCGTCGATCACAAAGGCGATGCCGATCGTATGCGTCGTCGCATTGCGATCGCCCCGCGGCCGCACCGTGCCAAACGGATAGCCGCGCCGCGCCATTTCAATGGTCAGGTCTTCGACGGATTTTTGGACTGCATCGCCGTTATAGATATCGCCGCTGTGAGTCATCAGGATCGAACGCAGCGTGCTGGCATCGACGGCGTGAACGTTGGATTGAATGTCGATCTTGCCGAAGTGGTACCTCGGTCCCTCCTCGATCGTAAACGTTATGATGAAGCCCTTCTTTGCGGGGTCGTAAACCCCGGTCGCGGCGACCACCTGCACGTCGGCGTATCCGTGCTTCAAATAAAATCGCCGCAACAGGTCGCGATCTGCCTCGATGCGGTCTGGATCATAGACGTCGGTTGTCTGCAGGAAGCTCAGGATGCCCGATGAGGCGGTCTTGATCACGTCCTTCAGTCGCCAGCTCGTATAGTCGTGATTGCCGACAAAGATGATGTCCTTGATGCCGGTCTTCTCGCCTTCGTTGACCTTGAAAATCAAATCGACGCGGTTATTCGGCCGATCGATGATCTGCGGAACCACCGTGATGTCGAATCGTCCGTTGCGGCGGTAGATTTCCAAGATCCGTTCGGTGTCGGCCTGCACCGCCGGACGCGACAGCGTGCCGCGCGGCTTGGACTGAATCTCCTGCTGCAGCTGTTCGTCCTTCATCCGGTGATTGCCTTCGAAGGCGACGCGGTCGATCACCTGCGCCTCGACGACGGTCACAATCACGCGGTTGCCTTGCGTGGACACGTTGATGTTCTGGAACAGCCCGGACTCGTACAGCGCCTTGATGCCGGCATTGATCTGATCGGCGTCAAGGTGCTTGCCGGGCGTCGCTTTGAAGTATTGCCGAATGGTGTCGGCGTCGACGCGCCGATTGCCTTCGACCACGATCTGAGTCGCGCCGGATTGCTCGCGCGGCGCCGCATAAGCGGAAATGGGCGCTAAGCCTACAAGGCCTACGCCGAGGAGTACGCCGGCAACAACCAGCCCTCGCCTAACCCGCACCCACATATTCATTCGCAAAGCGCCCTCATTCCCCTTCGTAGCCGCCCCGCCCGCCTGGCGGCGGGTCGCTCGGTATCCCCTTCAGCTCTGCATCAACATCCCGTCGATGTAACCTTCTCCTCGCTTGGTCCCGAGTCTCTTGAGTCCCAGTCCCGTGGGTTCCCAGTCCTCGCTCTCAGTCTCTGCTTGCCAGATTCGGCAAGCACAACGCTCCCCCTAAGATGCCCTCAGGTGAACGATGTCATTGAAAGTTGCAAATATCATCAACATGATAACGATCGCGAAACCAATGCGGAAGCCGACCTCCTGGGCCCTTTCCGACAGCGGCCGCCCGCGGGTCGCTTCGATCGAATAGAACAAAAGGTGACCGCCATCAAGCAACGGGATCGGAAACAGATTGAGCAATCCGATCGAAACCGAAAGCACCGCAGCAAGATGGACGAGCGCAACGAAGCTGATGCTCGCGACCTGTCCGGACATTTGCGCGATCCGAATTGGGCCACCTAATTGATTCGCGCGTTCCCGACCTATGACCACGCGGCCGAGATACGTTAAGGTCTTGTCGACCACGAACCAGGTTTCCTGAACGCCCAGCCAAACGGCTTTCGGCGGCGAAACCCGTTGGTATTTGACGTCACCCGGCGCAGGCGAGCGGCGAATGCCGAGTAGCCCAATGCGCTGGACGTTGCCGAATATGTCCTTCTCCTGATGCAGCACCGGAGTCGCGCTGAGCGCGACCTGCGCGCCGTTTCGCTCAACCGTAATATTCAGTGTGGTTCCGGCGCTGTCGGAGACGATCCGCTGCATTGTCTCGAAGCTGTCGATCTTCTGGCCGTCGATCGACACAACCAGATCGCCCGGTTTGAAGCCTGCGGCGGCAGCCGGACTGCCGGTCTGCACCTCATCGACGCTAGGGCTCAGCGTCTGCATGCCAAAGATCATGAAAATTCCGGCGAAAATCACGATCGCCAAAATGAAATTCGCCAGCGGACCGGCCACCACAATGGCGCTGCGCTTGGCTACAGACTGAAAAATGAAGCTGTGCTCGCGTTCGCTCGGGTCCATGCTTTCGATCACCGAACGATCCGGCGTGCTGGCGACACTGTCGTCACCGAAGAACTTGACGTAGCCGCCAAGCGGAATCGCCGCGATCTTCCAGCGGGTACCGTGGCGGTCATAAAAACCGGCGAGTTCCGGGCCGAACCCGATCGAGAACACCAGAATTCGGACGCCACACCAGCGGGCCACCAGGAAATGACCGAGCTCATGGAAAAAAACCACAAGGCTTAAGACGAACACAAAGGGAACGAGATAGTGCAGGAGGTCGTGACCAAACCCCTGCAAATGCGAGACAATATCCATCCCCATGACTCGTCCCACGCCCCAGTTCTGCCCGTCCCCCACCCTGCCTAAGATGCCATTGCGGCAATTTCGGGCAGAAGCTGGGCGGCTAATTTTCTCGCGGTATGGTCAATGGCAACGGCCTGATCGACGGATTGCGGTTCCGCCATCGCGCCGATGCGTTCCGCGGCCTCGAGCGTAGCCTCGACCAGGGCCACAATACCTGCGAAATTGAGCCGCCGGCCGACGAACTCCGCCACCGCTATTTCATTGGCGGCGTTAAGCACGGTCGGCGCCGCACCGCCTGCGACGAGCGCCTCACGGGCGATCCGCAACGCCGGAAAACGCACCGGATCGGGCTCCTCAAAGGTCAGATTCGAGATACGAGCAAGATCGAGCCGCTGCGCTGGCGTGCCCATCCGCTCCGGATACGCCAGACAATGGGCGATCGGGATGCGCATATCGGGCGCGCCGAGCTGGGCGATTACCGAGCCGTCGCGATACTCAACAAGCCCGTGAACCACGGATTGCGCGTGCACGACGACGTCCAGTTCGTCGGGCGCAAGTGCGAACAAGTGCCGCGCCTCGATGAGTTCAAGGCCTTTATTCATCAGCGTCGCGGAATCGATGGTGATTTTCGGCCCCATCGACCAAACCGGGTGCCTTAGGGCCTGTTCGAGCGTGACATGGCGCAGCGCTTCGGCTGAGAATGTGCGGAACGGGCCGCCGGAGGCGGTGAGGATGATGCGACGAACCTCCTCGCGCCGTCCCGCGCTCAATGCCTGAAAGATGGCATTGTGCTCGGAATCGACCGGCAGAATTTTGGCGCCAGCTGCCGCTGCGCGCCGCATGAACAAGGCGCCAGCGCAAACGAGGCACTCCTTGTTGGCGAGCGCCACTGTCGCGCCGCGTTCGGCCGCGGCGAGCGTCGGTTTCAAGCTCGCCGCGCCCGTAATCGCGGCCATAACCCAATCAGCGGGGCGCGCTGCCGCTTCCACGATCGCAGCAGGACCTGCGGCCGCTTCGATGCCCGAGCCGGCAAGGCCTTCTTTTAAGTCAGCATAGGCGTCGGGATCGCTGACCGCCGCGAAGCGCACGCCAAGGTCGCGCGCAAGCCGGGCCAACGCCGCGCCGTTGCGGTATGCGGTGACCGCCTCGACCTCGTAACGCGCCGGATCGCGCCGAAGCAGATCGATTGTGCTCGAACCGATCGAGCCAGTGGCGCCCAGAAGCGTCACGCGACGTGGTGCGGCCGTCGCTTCGATTTTGGCTCCAACTTCGGCCGATGGCAGTGCGGGTGTCATCGCGACTACCATACCAGGAGGCCGTGGGCCGGAGCGGCGGTCCCTTGACGCAGAAGGCCAATCAGGAGCGCAGCCGCGGCAGCGACCAGAAAGCCATCGAGCCGATCCATCAGTCCGCCATGACCGGGAATGAGCTGGCTCGTGTCCTTGGCGCCAAAATGCCGCTTAATCGCGGATTCAAGCA
>JBAQJL010000043.1:0-65765 GCA_049300295.1 Xanthobacteraceae bacterium | reverse complement strand
GGAATCCCCAATTCGAATTCGCAAGAAAATCGGTCCCAAAGCCCCAATTTCCGGCAAATCCTATCGCCAAAAACCGCTCGATTTCCCCCACCAATCAGCCGCTTCAGCATATTTCACGGTCGACGATCTCGGTTATATCGACCTGGAGCAGAGGACCTTGCAGACCATCTACAATCCGTTCGGCACGAAATTGTCACCCATGTCTTAGGTACGTTCTGTCACCCATGTCTCCGGGTCGGACACATTGACTGGATTGGTAGCGGGGGGCGGATTTGAACCGCCGACCTCCGGATTATGATTCCGCTGCTCTAACCAGCTGAGCTACCCCGCCATCGCAGAACTCGCCGGGGCGGCGCTAAAGCACTTCGCCGGCTGGCGGAGATTTAGGCTAATTCAGCCGCATTTCCAAGGGGCTAAATTGTGCCCGGCACGGCCTCTCTAGCAAACCTAATCAGCGAGAAATGCCCGAGCGGCGGCATGGGGCGGCGGTCGAGCAAGCGGACGCCGTCGCGGCGGGCTGCCCAGGCGACCAGGCGCTCGTAGGGGAAATCCGGCTGCCAGCCCAGCCATTGCGCGAGCGGCGCGAAGGCGTGCTCCAGCGCGGCGCGCGGGCCCTGCTCGGCGCCGAGATGATTGAGCAGAATGATCTCGCCGCCCGGGCGCACCACGCGCGCGAATTCGTCGAGCGTCGCCTCGGGGTCCGGCACCACGGTGATGACATAGAGCGCCACCACGACGTCGAACGCGCCGTCCTGAAAACCGAGATGCTGGGCGTCCATGACGGCGAGCCCGTCGACGTTGGTCAGCCTGTGCTCCCGCGCGCGGGCCTTGGCCTTGCGCAGCATCGGCACGGACAGATCGACGCCGGTAACGCGGTTGGTCCAGCGGTATTCGGGCAGCGACAGTCCGGTGCCGACGCCGACTTCCAGGATGCGGCCGCCGATGCGTTCGGCCGCGGCGATCGCCGCCTTGCGCGCGCGTTCAAAGACCGGTCCGAACACAAGGTCGTAGATCGGCGCCCAGCGTCCATAGGCTTTTTCGATCGCCGCGTTGTCGAGTTGGCCCCCCATAGCGATCGTTTCTTTTAACGCCTTGCGACCAAAGTTTTGCGGCGGATCAGCGCGCGGCCGCCAGGCTGGCGGACGAGGCGGCATCCTGCCCGGCGCGGGTTGAGTTTGTAACGGCGACCGTGCTGGCGATGATGCCGCCGCCGAGCACGCGCGCCTGACCTTCGCCGGCGTCGTAGAACGCACAGGCTTGGCCGGGCGAAACCCCGTCCTCGCCGGCGATCAGCTCAACTTCGATCCCGCCGGCGCCGGACCGCAACCATGCCGGCTGCGGCGCCCGCGTCGAGCGCACTTTGACGAATACGTCCGGCCGGTTCGCCAGCGCCTCGTCGAGGGTGCTGTCGCCGAGCCAATTGAGCTCGCGCAGCCGAATGCGACTCGTGCGCAGCGCCTCGCGCGGCCCGACCACGACGCGGCGTGCGGCAGCGTCGAGCCGCACCACGTAAAGCGGAGTGCCGGTGGCAATCTTGAGTCCACGGCGCTGACCGACAGTGAAGTGAATGATGCCGTCATGATGGCCGAGCACGCGCCCGTTGAGATCGACGATCTCGCCCGGGCCGGACGCACCCGGCCGCAGCCGCTCGATCACCTCCGCATAATGTCCGGTCGGCACGAAGCAGATATCCTGGCTGTCCTGCTTGTCGGCGACCGAAAGCCCGAAGCGGCGCGCCAGTTCGCGGGTCTCCGCCTTGGTGCGGTCGCCGAGCGGAAAGCGCAGCAGGTCGAGCTGCGCCCGCGTGGTGGCGAACAAGAAATAACTCTGGTCGCGTTCCGCCTCGCGCGCGCGGAACAGCGCACGGCCGCCGCCCGGCAGTGCGCGCGACGCGACGTAGTGCCCGGTCGCCAAAACCTTGGCGCCGAGCTCTCGCGCGGTTTGCAAGAGGTCGCGAAACTTGATCG
This sequence comes from Xanthobacteraceae bacterium, assembly GCA_049300295.1. Taxonomy (GTDB): domain Bacteria; phylum Pseudomonadota; class Alphaproteobacteria; order Rhizobiales; family Xanthobacteraceae; genus BOG-931. The sequence continues at coordinate 63,798 of JBAQJL010000043.1, read as the reverse complement.
ACTGATTGCACTCGACGCACGGCACCGGCGTCTCGCCCGCGACATAGCTTTCGGCGAAGCGATCGATCACCGCTTCCTTGAAGCGGTTCTCGTAGTCGAGCACGTAATGCGGAATACCGATGCGCTCGGCGACGGCGCGCGCATCGTGGATATCGCGGCCCGCGCAACACGCGCCCTTGCGGTGGGTCGCCGCGCCATGATCATAGAGCTGTAGCGTGATGCCGACGACGTCATAGCCTGCGTCGGCGAGCAGCGCCGCGGTGACCGAGGAATCGACGCCACCCGACATGGCGACGACGACGCGCGTGTCGGAGGGGCGACCCTCGATGTCGAGATCGTTTGGCATTCGGCGCGGTCAAGCTCCCTGAAGAAATTCCCCGGATCGCCTGCGGCGCATCGTTACGGCAAGCCGATCCTCACACGTACTATAAGTGGCGCGCTTTCGCTCCGCCACGGCTACTCCGCCGTGCCTACCCCACGCCTATTCCACCACGTTTACTTCATCGCGACGCTTCGAGCGCGTCAACCGGCAGCAAGCGCCGCCCGCCACGCCGCCACACGGCAATAATTGCCGGCGAGCGGGATTTCGGACTTTGAATAGCGGCAGGCAATGGCAGCCAACCTGTTGAATTTATGTAATTTTATGCCGGACGCCATCGCTGGCCCGCAGGTTGCAAGTCGACGGCGGTTAATTGTCGCGTGGGAGTGCCGCAGTGCCGAGTGCGCCGAGTTTCGCGTCAGACTTGAGTGCCACGCCTGCGCTGCCAACGCCGCGGCTGCCGGCGAGCACGGTCGACCGGCAGGTGGATTCCCAGCCTTTTGCCGATTTTCTCGATGCCGAAGGAACGCAGCAGACCAGCGGACCCCCCGCTTCGCCGCCCGGAGGGATCGCACCGGCGACGGCGGCTCCCGCAAGCAGCAGCAGCAATGCGATCGGTCCCGTGACGCCCAATCGCGACTCTTCGGAGCCCAGCACCGAGACTGGCTCGACCGCGACCCATGGCGGTGCGGGGAATGCAGGTTCGACAGCCGGCTGGAAATTGAAGTCCGCGACGGCGAAAGCCGCGCATGCTCACACCCACTCAGCGGCCGGCTCTTCGGGGTCATCGGCCAGCGCCGGCACCGCCCCCACAAGTTCCGAAACCGATGCCGGGTCCCCGCAAGCCCCGGACCCAGACGATCCGGCCGCGCAGCAGGACTCGTCTGCCGCGGCAAATACCGATCTCCAGTCGCTGGCGGCCAAGGTCGCCGATGCGCTTAATCGGACCGGCCCGAACGGCGCCGCGACGGCCACTGACGGCAAGCCGGTAGCAGACCCATCCGGCAACGCAACCGATGGATCCGCAAAGGATGCCGGCGGCGGCTCTACGGGAGCCGGCCCGGCGCAGGCAAATCAACAACAAGCCGCGACGGCGCAGGCCGCCACCACGGTGGCCCAACCGGTCGCGGCGGCGCTGGTGCTCAATACCGCGGCCGATACACCACCGGCCGCGAAGGGGCCCACGGCGACGGATCTGCAGGGAACACTCGGCAAAGCAGCGGCCATCGCCGCCACGGCCGCGGCGCAAGGCGGCAAAGACACGACGGCGCCCAGCACCCAGCCGGCAACCTCCGGCGCCGGGCCGGACTCGCAGACAAGTTCGGCCCAGACGACGGACTCCTCGACGTCCGCCGGCCAAACGGCCCCGCCTCAGACGAACGACGCGTCGTCCGGCGATCCTGCGAATGCATCAACGGCAAACAACTCCGCGCAGCCGCCGCAAGGCCAGTCGCAAGGCCAGCCACAAGCGGCCGGCGCTCTGGCCGCAGCATTGAGTATTGCGGCCGGCGCCGCGCAGAGCGGCGGCGCCCGTCCGGGACAGGCCACCACCGACGTCGGTGCCGCTGCGGGTTCAGGCGCGAGCGGGCAGGCAACCGGGGCGGCCGCCAGCGGCGCCGCGACAGCGAATGTCGTGGCAAATCTCGGCGTTCAGGCGGCGAATGGGGCGCCGGCCGCAGCCATGTCTACGGCTTCGGCGCCCGCGGTTCCCATCGCCGGCCTTGCGGTCGAAATTGCCGCTCGGGCGCGCGGCGGCTCCAATAAGTTCGATATCCGACTCGACCCGCCGGAACTCGGCCGCATTGACGTGCGCCTTGATGTCGACCGCAACGGCCAGGTCACGTCGCATGTTACCGTCGACCGCGCCGATACGCTGCAACTTCTCCAAAGCCAGCAACCTCAGCTGCAGCGCGCGCTCGAGCAGGCCGGTCTGACGACGACCAACAATGGTCTGCAGTTCACGCTGCGCGACCAGTCGGGTCAGAACGGCGCCGGCGGCAATGGCGGCCAGCCGCCCGCGCCGCAGCTTGTCATTCCGGACCCCAAACTTTCCGCGATCGATACCACACAGATCTATTCCCGCTGGAATATCCGCGGCGGACTCGACATCCGCGTATGAACGCATTGGCGTGAGGGCGAAGCATGACGACGACCACTCCTGTAACGAGCCCGGCAACCAATACGACCGGCTCCACCGCGCAAGCTGCCGGCGCCGCAGGCTCGCAGCAGATCGCCGGTAATTTCAACGAGTTCCTGCAGCTTTTGACCACACAGCTGCAAAATCAGGATCCGCTCAGTCCACTCGATACCAATCAGTTCACTCAGCAACTGGTCGAGTTCGCGTCGGTCCAGCAGCAAGTCGACATGAACACCAACATGCAAACGCTGATCACGTTGCAGCAGACCACGGCAGCAACCCAGGCCCTGCAACTTGTCGGTTCGACGGTCACACTCAACGGCAACAGCGCTACTCTTTCGAATGCCACCGGCAGCCCCGCGTCGTGGAGCTTGAACGCATCCGCTGGGGGCACCGCAGCGATCACAATCACCAACTCGTCGGGTCAGACCGCCTACACCGGCACCACAACGCTCACTGCCGGCAACCAGTCGTATAACTGGAACGGTCAAGGCAATAACGGCGTGACGTGGCCAGACGGCTCCTACACCATCGCGGTCACAGGCACTGGAGCCGGCGGCCAGGCGATCACGGTCACGAGCCAGGTGCAGGGCACCGTGAGTGCGGTGAACATGAGCCAGACTCCGCCGACGATTACCGTCAGCGGACAAAGCTATCCGATCAGCTCGATCCAATCGGTCGGCGGTGGCAGCAGCAGCGTCACGAATGGCTTGAGCAGCCTCAACACCACGATCGGCAATCTCAACAGCACGATCAGCACTCTCATAAAGTCGCTGTAACGGCTGCCGGCCCGCAGCCGCGGCCGCGTTGCCCATTCGGCGACCGCCATTTCGCAAGCCGCATAGCGGAAATCCGCCATCACGCGCCGGCTCGAAGCCAAATCGGTCGGTCGGCCGTCACGCTTAGCCAAATTTTAAGCCGCGCTGCGTAAAGTAACAATCTGTGGCGTTGTCGAGTGTGAGAGTGACTATGACCGAACCTCATCGCCCGAGGGTGAAGTATGTCATCGGGCCGGACGGTTCGCCCCTGACGATTGCCGATCTGCCGGCACCGGGAACGAAGCGCTGGGTCATTCGCCGCAAAGCGGAAGTCGTAGCGGCAGTCCGTGGCGGCTTGCTGTCACTGGAAGAAGCCTGCAGCCGCTACACCCTGACGGTCGAGGAATTCCTCTCCTGGCAATACTCGATCGATCAGCACGGCCTCGCCGGTCTCCGCACGACCCGTATCCAGCAGTATCGCGAGTAACTCTGGCTTAATCCGTCCTAACAAATCGTCAACGCCGCAGTCTGTGCGGGCGATTTGATTCGCGGGCAGCCGCGAATGCCGCACTGCGTGGTGTCAATGCCGCGCGCGGTAATAAATCGGTAGCATTCCGGCTGCATCGAGCCGCGAAATTAACCGGGCGCTAACCATCCACCGGGCAAATCTTGCCGAGCGCATAGCGGCGCTTGGGGTGAAGCCTGGTGCAAAATCTGCTGGAGTTCGCCAAAACCATCGGCGCCCCGCGTATTGCGGCCATGGGCGCGGTCACACTGGCGCTGGTCGGCTTCTTCACATTCCTCATCCTGCGCGTAACCGCGCCTGATATGATGCCGCTGTTCACCGATCTGACGCTCGACGACTCCGCCGCAATCGTCAAACAGCTCGATCGCGAAGGCATTGCATACGAGCTGCACAACAACGGCAACGTGATTCTGGTGCCTAAGGATCGCGTCGCCAAGCTGCGCATGGAGCTCGCTCAGAACGGCCTGCCCAAGGGCGGTGGCATCGGCTACGAGATCTTCGACAAGTCCGACGCGCTCGGCACCACCAGCTTCGTGCAGAACATCAATGCGGTACGCGCGCTCGAAGGCGAACTCGAGCGCACCATCCGCACGCTGGACAGCGTCCAAGACGCGCGCGTGCATCTGGTGATTCCGGAACGACCGCTGTTTTCGCGCGACAAGGTCGAACCGTCCGCCTCCATCGTGCTGCGGGTCCGCGGCACGCTCGAACCGGGGCAGGTGCGCGCGATCCGCCATCTCGTCGCCACCGCCGTCAACGGCCTGCACCCGCAGCGCATCTCCATTGTCGACGAGTCCGGCACGCTCTTGGCCGATGGCGCCGATGATGACCCCACCGGCAGCACCGTCGTCGACGAACGGCAGGTCGCGCTCGAAAGCCGGCTGCGCAAGCAGGTCGAGGGCATCGTCAATTCGGTGGTCGGCCCGGGCCATGCCCGGGTCCAGGTCAACGCCGATTTCGATTTCAACCGCATCACCGAAACGTCGGACAAATACGACCCCGACGGCCGCGTGGTGCGTTCCAGTCAGACGCGTGAGGAATCCACAGCCTCCGGCCAAACCAGCAGCGAAGTCACCGTCGGCAACCAGATTCCCCAGGGGCAGCAGACCCAAAATCCGCCGGCGGACGGCAACGCACAGCCTCGCGAGCAGAGCAAAAAAACCGAGGAAATCGTCAACTACGAGATTTCCAAGACCTCCAAGACCCAAGTGACGGAAGGCGGCCGGGTCAAACGCATCTCGGTCGCCGTGGTGCTCGACGGGAGCTACAGCAAGAACGACAAGGGCGACATCGTCTATAAGCCGCGCAGCAAGGAAGAGATCGATCAGATCGCGGCGCTGGTGCGCTCGGCGATCGGCTTTGACCAGAAGCGCGGCGACCAGGTCGAAGTGGCCAATCTGCGCTTCGCCGAACCGCCCATGCAGCCGATCACGGCGCAGAGCGGGTGGTTGTCCGCCCTGCATTTCTCCAAGGACGACATCATGCGGGCCATCGAGATGGTGGTGATGGGCCTGCTCGGCTTTGCCGTCCTGCTCCTGGTCGTGCGCCCGCTGGTGCGGCGCGTGCTCGCTCCGACGGAAGGCGCGATGCCGGCGCTGTTGCCGAGCGCTGTGCCCAATCAGGCGGCGGCGCCGGAGACGGGCGCAGGCCAAAGCGCTGCTGTAGCCGGGCCGACGTTTAGCGGTGAACCGAGCGAAACCTCGAAGATGATCGACATTGCGCAGATTCAGGGTCAGGTCCACGCCCAGTCAGTGCAGAAGGTCGGCGAAATCGCCGACCGCAATCCGCGCGAGACCGTCTCCATCATTCGCCAGTGGCTGCATGAAAGCGCCAACGCTTGAGCAACGCCTTGCCGTCACATCACGCACCAAAGCCCGACGATGCCGCCCATCGCGAGATCACCAGCGCGTTGGCCAGCCTTGCCGGCCATACCGGCCATGGCTCGGGATCCGCCAAGCGCCGGCTGACCGGCCCGGAACGCGTCGCAATCCTGATGCTGGCGCTCGGCGAGCAGCACGGCTCCAAGATCTGGAGCATGCTCGACGACGACGAGCTGCGGCAGGTTTCCATCGTCATGTCGACGATTGGCACCATCGACGCCGAGTTGGTCGAAGAACTGCTGCTCGAATTCGTCTCGCGCATGTCGGCGTCGGGCGCCCTGATGGGCAACTACGACGCGACCGAGCGCCTGCTGCAGCAATACCTGCCGCCCGAGCGGGTCGGCAATATCATGGACGAAATTCGCGGTCCGGCCGGCCGCAACATGTGGGAAAAGCTCTCCAACGTCCAGGAAGAGGTCCTCGCCAATTATCTGAAAAACGAATATCCGCAGACCGTCGCGGTCGTTCTGTCGAAGATCGGGCCGGAGCATGCCGCCAGGGTGCTGGCGATTCTGCCGGAGGAACTGGCGCTCGACGTCATCAATCGCATGCTGCGCATGGAAGCGGTGCAGAAGGAAGTTCTGGAGCGCGTCGAGCAGACGCTGCGCACCGAGTTCATGTCGAACCTGTCGCAGACGCGGCGGCGCGACGCCCACGAGGTGATGGCGGAAATCTTCAACAATTTCGACCGGCAGACGGAGACACGCTTCCTGACCGCGCTGGAAGAAGAGAACCGCGAGAGCGCCGAGCGCATCAAGACGCTGATGTTCACCTTCGACGACCTGACCAAGCTCGATACCGCGTCATCGCAGACACTGATGCGCCATGTGGAGAAGGACAAGCTGGCAACCGCGCTGAAGGGCGCGGCCGAGCCGGTGCGCCAGTTCTTCATGTCCAACATGTCGACGCGCGCCGCCAAGATGCTGAACGACGACATGCAGGCGATGGGGCCGGTGCGGCTGCGCGAAGTCGACGAAGCGCAGGCGCTGCTGGTCAACCTCGCCAAAGACCTCGCCGCCAAGGGCGAGATCGTCATCTCCAAGAGCCGTGGCGAAGAAGAGTTGATTTACTGAGGACGGCTGGGAATCATGACAATGGGCGCGCCGACCAAATTTCTGTTCGATGTCGACTTTGCGCGCGGCGCCGAGCGCAAGCAGACGCTGGCGCTCGCGGACCACATGCTCAAGATCGCCGAAGCCGAAAAGGCGGCGCATGACCGCGGCTATGCCGCCGCGCAGGCTGACGCCAAGGTGGAATCCGATCGCCGCATCACCACAGCCCTCGAGCGCGTCGCCGCCGCAATCGCCGCCAGCAATTCCGCCCTTAAGGCAATCGAAACGCGACTCGAATGCGAGGCGGTCGAGGTCGCGGTCGCGGTCGGACGCAAGCTCGCTCCGGCGCTGCTGGCGCACGAACCGTTCGCCGAAATCGCCGCACTGGCGAGCGAATGCTTCCGCCAGTTGGTCGCGACGCCGCACATCGCCGTGCGCGTCAATGACGCGCTCTATTCGACCACGCAGGAAAAACTCGGCGACATCGTCCGAACGCGCGGCTTCGAAGGTCGCCTCGTCGTGCTCGCCGAAAGCGACATCGCGCCCGGCGACTGCCGCATCGAATGGGCGGACGGCGGCGTCAATCGCGACAGCGCCGCAGCGGACGCCGAGATCAGCAAGGCAGTTACGGGCTACCTGACCGCCCGCCGCAGCTTTGCCGGGGCAAAAAACAATGAGGAGGTGCACAAATGAGCGACGATGCCAAGGTCGCGCTACCTGATCTTGAAAGCGGCGGCGCGCAGGTCGAGCCGGCCGCGGTGATCGAGGCCGATGGACCGACGACGCGCATCGCCTCCGACCTGGAAGCGGTGTTCGACGTTCCGGTGCAGGTATCGGCGGTGCTGGGCCGCGCCCGCATGGAGATCGGCAACCTGCTCAAGCTCGGCCCCGGCACGGTTCTCGAACTCGACCGCAAGGTCGGCGAGGCGATCGACATCTACGTCAACAACCGCCTCGTTGCCCGCGGCGAGGTGGTACTGGTGGAAGAAAAGCTCGGCGTGACGATGACTGAAATCATCCGAGCGGAACGTTAGAGATGCGCGAATGGCGAATAGCGAAATCGCGAATAGGAAATCCAAAGAGCACCCGTCTTCCCGTTAACGCCATTCGCCAATCGCTCGTCGCCTGAGGCGAAAAGGAATAAGAATTATGCGGCTTTTGATCATCGGCACACTGAACGGCCAGCTGACGACCGCGACCAAACTGGCAATGGAGAAGGGCGCTACCGTCACGCACGCCGCCGACAACGCCCAGGCGCTTGCCGTGCTGCGCGCCGGCCGCGGCGCCGATCTGCTGATGGTCGACGTCGCCATCGATATCCGCGAACTGGTGCGCGGGCTCGAAGCCGAACACATCCACGCTCCGATCGTCGCCTGCGGCACCGCCACCGACGCTCGCGCCGCGGTCGCCGCCATCCACGCCGGCGCCAAGGAATACATCCCGCTGCCGCCCGATGCGGAACTGATCGCCGCGGTGCTCGCGGCGGTCGCCGATGACAGTCGCGAACTGATCTACCGCGACGACGCCATGGCGCGCGTGGTTAAGCTCGCCCAGCAGGTGGCGCCGAGCGAGGCTTCCGTGATGATTACCGGCGATTCGGGAACCGGCAAGGAAGTGCTGGCCCGCTATGTGCACTCCCGCTCCGGTCGCGCCAAGAAGCCGCTGATTTGCGTGAACTGCGCGGCGGTACCCGAATCGCTTTTGGAATCGGAGCTGTTCGGCCACGAGAAGGGCGCGTTCACCGGCGCGGTGGCGCGCCGCATCGGCAAGTTCGAAGAGGCCAACGGCTCGACGCTATTACTCGACGAAATCTCCGAGATGGATGTGCGGCTGCAGGCCAAGCTGCTGCGCGCCATCCAGGAGCGGGTGATCGACCGCGTCGGCGGCGCCCGGCCGGTGCCGATCGACATTCGCATCATCGCCACGTCCAACCGCAACCTCGCCGAAGCGGTACGCGAAGGTTCGTTCCGCGAAGATCTGCTATTCCGCCTCAACGTGGTGAATCTGAAAGTTCCGCCGCTGCGCGAACGACCGGCCGACGTGCTCGAACTCGCTGACTATTTCGTGCGGAAATACACAACCGCAAACGGCGCGCCGGCGCGGCCCTTGTCGGCGGAAGCGCGGCGTACGCTCGCGATCAATTATTGGCCGGGTAACGTGCGCGAACTGGAAAACACCATGCACCGCGCGGTGCTGATGGCGAGCGGCGCCGAGATCGGACCCGAAGCGATTTTGGCGCCGGACGGCGTCCGTCTCGACCAGCAGCGCGGCGCCGCCGCGGTGGCGCACGCCACGTTTGCCGCCGAACAGGTGTCGCGCGCGCTGGTCGGCCGCACCGTCGCGGAGGTCGAGCGCGATCTCATCCTGGAGACGCTCAAGCATTGCCTCGGCAACCGCACCCACGCCGCCAACGTGCTCGGCATCTCGATCCGCACGCTGCGCAACAAGCTCAACGAATACTCCGCCGATGGACTGCCGGTGCCGCCGCCCGGCGGTGGCGAGCCGCGCGTGGCGGCTGCGTAAATTTGCCGCTCCGCTTTCGTCGCCGGGCACGCCGCTGTATAGCTGCCCAGATGATGAACATTACACGCCGTCGAATTCTCACCCTCACATCCGGCGCGCTCGCGCTGCCGGCTGTGATCCGTCATGCGTACGCCGACACCTACCCGTCGCGGCCGATCCATCTGCTGGTCGGTTTTCCGCCGGGAGGAACGGCCGACATCATCGCACGACTGGTCGGGCAGGCTCTGGGCGAGCGGCTCGGGCGAACCTTCGTGGTCGAGAACCGCGGTTCCGCCGCCCAGCAGATCGCTGCCGAAACGGTCGTGAAAGCCGCGCCGGACGGCTACACGCTGCTGATGCTGGCCAACCCGAACGTCATCAACGTGGTGATCAATCCGGGCGTCGGCTTCTCATTCAGCCGCGATCTCGCGCCCATCGGCGGCATCGCGTCGGACCCCGCGATCCTCGTGGTGAACCCCAAGGTGCCGGTCAAGACGGTTCCGGAATTGATCGCCTACGCCAAGGCAAATCCGGGCAAGCTCAACATGGCGTCCGGCGGCGTCGGCTCGACGCCGCATCTTGCCGGTGAGCTGTTCAAGATGATGACCGGCATCAACATGCTGCACGTGCCGTATCGCGGCGACGCGCCGGCCGTCACCGACATGCTTGAAGGACAGGATCAAGTCATGTTCGACATGGTGATCCTGGCGCAGGGCCATGTGCGATCCAACGAATTGCGCGCGCTCGCGGTCACCAGCAAAGCGCCGCTCGCGCTGTTTCCCAACCTGCCGCCGATCGCGAATTTTGTGCCAGGTTATGAGGCGTTCGCCTGGCAGGGCTTGATGGCGCCGAAAGACACGCCGCCCGAGATCGTCAACAAATTGAACACCGAACTCAACGCCGCGCTCGCCGACCCCAAGGTCCAGAAGCGCCTCGCGGACCTCGGCGGCATCCCGATGCCGTTGACGCCTGCCGATTTCGGCAAGCTGATCGTCGACGAGACGCAAAAGTGGGACAAGGTCATCAAGTTCGCGCACATCGCGGCGCACTGACGCCAATTACGCGTGGCGAATAGTAAATAGAGCTCGTTACTCGTTGCTCCCTATTCACCGTTCGCCTGTCTTACTTCGTCGCATCCCCGCCATCGACCATGATGGTTTCCACCTCGCCGGCGCCATTGGCGCGGCGGAAGGCGGCAGCCTTGTTGTATTCGTCCGATTGAAAGCAGGCGACGCCCTGCTCGAAGCTTGGAAACTCGATCACCACGAAACGGCTGAATTCCTGCGGCCCTTCCATGATCTGGAACCGCCCGCCGCGCGCCAGCACCTTGCCGCCATGTTTGGCGATGATGACCGGCACCAGATCGGTATATTTCTTGTACTCGGCCTGATCGTTGATCTTGGAGCGCGCGACCCAATACGCGGGCATTGTTTGTTCCTCCACATGTCATTCCGGAGCGCGGCTCTAAACCGCGAGCCCGGAAGACGTACCAGAACAGCCCGCTTACGTCTCGGCGAACAAACCGCGCAGCAACCCGGCGGGACCGGCGCGCGGCTTGGCGGCCCGCTTGGCTCCGACCATGCGGCGGCCCAGCATGCTGACGAAATGATCCTTCGACATTGGCTTGGCGAACAGATAGCCCTGGCCGATGTCGCAGCCGATGCCCTGCAGCTTGTGGGCCTCGTGCGTCGACTCGATGCCCTCCGCCACCGTTTTCAATTCGAAGCGCTTGGCGAGTTCGACGATCGTCTCACACAACCCGCCATTGACCTTGTCGGTGTGGCAATTGGTGACATACGAGCGGTCGATCTTCAGTTCGCTGAATGGTAATTGCCGTAACCGCGCCAGCGACGAATAACCGGCGCCGAAATCGTCGAGCGCCAGCGAGCAATCGAGCGCGCGCAGTTCGTCGGCCACTTCCTGGGCGATCGCAAGGTCGTGCATCACTTCGTCCTCGGTCACTTCGAGAATGAGGCCCGGCCACGTCTCAGTCGCCGGCCGCTGTTCGCGCAACATCTTGGCAATCGGCAGCTTGACAAAGGCCGACGCCGGCACATTGACTGAGAGTTTGAGGCTCACGCCCTGCGCGGCGCAGTCCTCAAAGTCGCGCAGCGCGGTAAGAATGACTCGCTCGGTCAGCGCCAGCATATCGGCCTCGGGGGCGCCGGGCAGAAATGCCCCCGGACTGATCATGCTGCCATCGGGACGCCTGGCGCGCACCAGCGCCTCGGCGCCGACCAGATAGCGTCCCCGCAGATCGATCTTCGGCTGATACCACAGATCGAACCAATCAAACCGCAGCACATCGGCGAGCGTGACCTTGCCGTTCACCGGCGCGGGCTCGACCTGTTTCTTTGCCGCGAACAGCTTTTGCAGCATCGGCAACATTAGCGGTCCGTGATCGTCGATACCTATTATTGCGCATATTGCGCAGCAAACCCGCCGGGTCCGTTAATGCGGCACTGTCGAGCCGGATTATGCTTGCTGCCCGGTGAGCAGGGCGCGGCGAATTCTCACGCGCACAGCGATAAGGCGTTAAGTAACAGGCTGCCGCCAGAATAGCTTTCCAACGAAGACGGAAAAAAACACCATCAATTTGGGACGGCATCTATGAACGCGGTTTCAGTCAGCAATTGCTGGGAGGGGCATTTCCTTCGAACCGGTCGGCCATCCAACCCGCCGCGGCATCCGCGCTGTCATAGCCGATAAAGCCATGGCTTACGCCCGGCATCATCAACATTTCGACCTTGCTGCCCGCTTTGCAGAGGCGGCTCTTATAGGCCTCGGTGATTGAGGGGCGCACAAGGCCATCGGACGACCCTTGTGAGATGAACATTGGAATGTCTGTCGGGAGATTTCCCGGGCTGTTGCGCAGGAGAAGGGACTTCCACGGCTCGACCGCCGCCGGATTCTTTACGGACAAAAATGCGTGCGCCAGCGGCGCGGATAGCTTTTGCCGAATATACAGGTCGAAAGCGCCTTCGATGCATTGTTCGGCGAGCGCGTTGACGGTTGGCATCGCTGCAGGTTCGATGACATCGTCCATGGGCGCGCCGTAAACCCTGGCCCATGACCAAATTGTCATTGCCGTGATATTACGTCCACCGGCAGTGTTGAGGTCGTCGGTCATTAGTGCGCCGAGATCTGTCGCGGGCGCCGCGGCAGCGACGCCGACCAGCTGAAGCTCCGGCGCATACGACTTGGCGATTATTCCGGTGAAGAGCGCTGCCTGGCCGCCCTGCGAGTGACCCCATACAGCGTAACGGGTGGAATACTCCAATCCCGGAAACGAACGGACGGCCCGCACGGAATCTATGACCGCACGCGCTTCGCTTTCTCCAACGAGATAGGGGTGTGGCCCGGGCGTGCCGAGTCCTGGATAATCGGTCGCCGCGACTGCGTAACCGCGCTCCAACAGGTGCCGACTTCCCGCTATTTGCTGAAAGACGGTCAGTGCGCGAGATGGGGCGCAGTGAGATACAATTCCGGTAGTTGGATGAGCCCAGGCGACGATCGGCCATCCGCCGGCCGGAGCTTGTCCCGCGGGAATGATGACGATACCCGACACGGCGATCGGAGTTCCGTCGGGTTTGGTCGAGCGGTAAAGGATTTTGTATGCAGTTGCCCCGGCGCGCGCTCCGAGACGCGGTTCCTTGCGAATGACGCTACCCGCTGGTCCGGCGATTTCGCTCTCGGCTGCCTAATAGAATGCTTCCTGAGCTGCCGCAGGGTCTGTGTGCAACAAAGCAGACGAGACGCCTATGAAAACAAGGATGCAAGCTCGAAGCGCTGCCATCATCGTGGGCACGAAGCCTTCCGTGGTTCATCCGGTCGCAATGCGGCGAGCGGCCGGAACCGGCGGCGAAGAATCACTCCGCGGCGCGCCGCGCGGCGACGATCTGATCTGCGGTACGGCCGGTCAGTTCGGCCATGTGGTCGAATTTGAAGGTAAAGGTGCCGGCGCCCGCGGTGGCGGAACGAATTTCCACGATCAAGTCCCCGATCTCGGCTTCCGGCATCATCGCCCGCACTGTGTCCCAGCCTTCCCAGCCTTCGCGCGTATCGAAGCCGAGGATCTGGCCGCGCCGGCCCGAGAGCAGTGCATTGATCTTCGCCGTCGCCTCTGACGGACAGACGATCTCGACCTGATCGATCGGCTCGAGCAGCACCGGCTGGCACTGCGGTAGACCTTCGACGACGCCGATGCGGCCCGCGGTATGGAACGCCATGTCGGAAGAATCGACGGTGTGGTAGGAGCCGTCGACCAGCGCCACATGCAGGTCGACCACCGGGAAGCCGAGCGGGCCGTGCTTGAGCGCGTCGATCACGCCCTCCTCGACCGACGGAATATAGTTGCGCGGCACCACGCCGCCGGTGATCTTGTCTTCGAACGTAAAGCCCGCGCCGCGTGGCATCGGCTTGATGTCGAGCACGACGTCGCCGTACTGGCCGTGACCACCCGATTGCTTCTTGTGGCGGCCGCGTTGCTCAACGCCCTTGCGAATGGTCTCGCGGTAGCCGACCGACGGCTGGCGGCGCTCGATGGCGACGCCGTAGCGGTCGGCGAGTCGCTCGGTGGCGACGCGCAGGTGCATTTCACCCTGGCCCCACAGCACGACTTCGTGCGTCTCCGGATTGTGCGCGATGGTAATCGAGGGGTCTTCTTCGGCGAGCTTATTGAGTGCCAGACCAAGCTTCACGTCGTCCTTGCGTTCCTTCGCCGTGATCGCGATGGCGAGCACCGGCGCATGCGGCGCGACGGTGGCTACGGCTGCGTGCGGGTGTTTGCCCGCGGTCAGCGTATCGCCGGTCTTGGCCTTGTCGAGCTTGGCGAACGCCACGGTCTCCCCGGCCACGGCGGGACCGCGCTTTTCGGTGTTCTGGCCAACGAGCTTGAACACGCCGGCGACACGGCCGGCTTCGTCGTCGCCGGCGAGGAATGTGGTGCCGTCGCCGGCCTGACCGCTCAAGATACGCGCGATCGACAGGCGGCCGCCATGGCTGGTGTTGAGCGTCTTGAGCACGTAGCCGACCGCATCGCCGTTACTCTTGATGCCAAGCCGCTCCGCGGTCTCGTCAATGCCGGGCGATTCGTGCCGCAGCGCCTTTAACAACCTCAGCACGCCATTGGTGCGGATCGCCGTCCCCATCAAGACCGGGCAGACGAGGCCGTCGCGCAGCTCATGCGTGAGATCGTCGAAAATCTTGTCGCGCGGCGGCTGGATGTCCTCGAGCAGCTGCTCCATGAGCTGATCGTCGTGATCCGCCAGCGTTTCCAGCATGGAGAAGCGCGCGGTCTTCTCACGATCGGCGATGTCGCCTTCGAGCGGTATGACTTGCGACGCGGCGTGCTCCTTGTAGACAAAGGCGCGTTCCAGCGCGAGGTCGACGAAGCCGCTGATGAGTTCGCCCGAGAAGGTCGGTATTTGCCTTAAGATCAGCTTGGTGCGCGATGCCGGCTGTAACAGCTTGAGCACGTCGTGAACGGCGGCATCGGCCTTGTCGATCTTGTTGAGGAACAGGATGCGCGGAATTTCTTGATCTTCCAGCTCGCGCAGGATGATTTGCAGCTGCGGGACTTTCTTCTCGTCCATTTCGCAGACCACGACAGCGACATCGACCACCGGCAATACCGCACGCATGTCGTGGACGAATTCGACCGAGCCGGGACAATCGATGAAGGTGTAGGCGTCGCCCATGAACGTCGTGGTGGCGGCGGTCAGCTCGACGCTCATCTTGTGATGGCGCGCTTCCTTGCTGGCGTCGCCTACCGTGTTGCCGGCTTCGATCGAACCTTGCCGCGCGATCGCGCCGGTGCGCGCCAAAATCGCCTCGAGCAAGGTGGTTTTGCCGCTCTGAAACGGACCGACCAGCGCGACGGCGCGGGGACCAGCCGCGCGGCCGCCATTATTGCCGTTCGTGGCCATCAACACCTCCCGCCTCTGGACCCGTCATTGGATGCGGGCCGGCCGGCTATGGTTTCAGGCGTCGGCCGTTCAGGTCAAGGGGGCGGACATTGTGTGCCAGGCTCGCACAGATACAAAGTGCCGATGCCAGCGCCGAAGTTGAAGCCCGTTTGTCCCTGGATCGATAGGGGTTGCAGCGCGATCGAACGGTTCGAGCCGCCAATCAGCGCGTTGGCGCCGAGGCCGACCGCGATCGATGCCTCCGCGGTAGCGCCGACGTAGCTGCCGTTGAGCATACCGGAGTACCGATTGGTGGTGGCAAACACCCCCCATACGATCTTGCCGCCTGAGGTCGCGCCGATGTCGAGGCCGATCCGCGACAATGTCCCCTGGTAGGGCTCGTCCGGCATGTTATCGGAATGCAGGATGCAGCTCACATTCTTCTGCGAGCCGACCAGCATACCGACGCTCGAGGACAGCGAACAATTCAGGCTGCCGATCTGCAGTCGCGCAGGCTGCGCGTGAGCGGGCGGCGCCGGCATCGCGGCGAGTGCCGCCGCAGCCATGCCGGCGGTTGCTAAAATAGTCCGGAGCATATGTGCGTTCTCCCTCACCAGGCCCGTCCCCCGAGCCTGACCGGGATTGTAGGCGAGAACCAGCCCGGCGTCGCCAGTTTGTTTAACCGGCACGTCGCTTTTGCGCGCTGTTTTGCGCGTTTTACCGCTGTGCCGAAACCGGAGCCGGTTACTTCAAATTGCCGCAGAAGCGCTGAATCCGGGTGCAGGCCTCTTCGAGTGCACTGGTCGCGGTTGCGTAAGAGATGCGGAACGCAGGCCCGACGCCGAACGGCGTGCCCTGCACCACCGCAACGCCTTCGGCCTCCAACAGCTCGGTGACGAAGTCCTCGTCGTTCGCAAGCGTCTTGCCGGTCGGCGCCTTCTTGCCCATCGTGCCGGCGCAGGACGGATAGACGTAGAACGCGCCTTCGGGCTTCGGGCACTTGATGCCGTTCGCCTGGTTGAGCATGGAAACGCAGAGGTCGCGGCGCTCCTTGAAGATCTTGTTGTGCTTCGGAATGAAATCCTGCGGACCATCGAGCGCCTCGAGCGCGGCCCACTGCGCCACCGCCGTCGCGTTCGAGGTCGATTGCGATTGCAGCATCGCCATCGCCTTGATCAGCGGCTCGGGCCCGCCCCCATAACCGATGCGCCAGCCGGTCATGCAGTAGGTCTTCGAAACGCCATTGATCGTCAGCGTGCGGTCATAAAGCCGAGGCTCGAGCTGCGCCGGCGTGAAGAACTCGAAGTCGTCGTAGACTAGGTGCTCGTACATATCGTCG
This sequence comes from Xanthobacteraceae bacterium, assembly GCA_049300295.1. GTDB lineage: Bacteria > Pseudomonadota > Alphaproteobacteria > Rhizobiales > Xanthobacteraceae > BOG-931. The sequence goes on along the minus strand of JBAQJL010000043.1, from coordinate 47,379 downwards.
CTCATCACCCATACGTGCGGATGCCGCAGCAGCACGTCGGTGAGCGCTTTCAGCTCGGCGCGCGTATAGGCGGCGCCGGTCGGATTTGATGGCGAGTTGAACAGGAGCCACTTGGTCTTCGGCGTAATCGCGCGCTCCAGCGCCTCGGGCTTCATCTTGAAGCCGTCGGCCATGCGAGTCTCGATCGCGATCGGCTCGCCGCCCGCGATCAGCACCATGTCCGGATAGCTCACCCAATAGGGCGCCGGAATGATCACCTCATCGCCCGGATTGAGCGTGGCCAAAAACGCGTTGAACAGCACCTGCTTGCCGCCGGTGCCGACGATGATCTGCGACGGCTTGTAATCCAACTCGTTCTCGCGCTTGAATTTGCGCGCAATCGCTGCCCGCAGTTCGGCGATGCCCTCCACGGCCGTATATTTCGCCGCCTTGCCGTCGCGGATCGCCTTGATGGCCGCCTCTTTGATGTTGTCGGGCGTGTCGAAGTCGGGCTCGCCGGCGCCGAGACCGATGACGTCGCGGCCGGCGGCCTTGAGCGCGCGCGCCTTGTCCGTGACGGCCATGGTGGCCGACGGCTTCACGCGCGAGATCCGGTCCGCAAGAAAGGCCATTTCGCTTCTCCATTTGCCCTTCGGGCTGCGTCAGGCGCGAGTTTCCTAAGGCGACGGCGGCCCACAGGCAAGCGCAAAGCACCGCCAATCACATCGCAATCGCGCGACTGGGCGGAACCCCCGATCGGCCTCGCCCCGCAACGCTCCGTTAAGCGTCCGCTGGCCTAATGCCGCGGCCTTACGATCCATACAGGAACCCCGATGCCCCGGGCGTGGCAGGCGTTGCGAAACGGCGACTGGCTGACCGGCGAGCGCATCAGGCTGATCGCTGCCGCGGTGCTCATCGCCTCTGTCGCGGGATTCGCGTTCCTGGTCGTGACCGCGCATGGCGACGTTGATCGCCAGGGCCGCCCGCTCGGAACCGATTTCTCCAACGTCTATGCGGCCGGCACTTATGTGCTCGAAGGCAAGCCGGACGTCCCATTCGATCCGCCGCGACAGTACACCCGCGAGCAGGAAATCTTCGGCAAAGCGACGCCGTTCTATGGCTGGCACTATCCGCCTTATTTTCTGTTCGTCGCCGGCGCCCTGGCGAAGCTGCCGTATGGCGTGGCGCTCACGGTCTGGCAGGCCAGCACGCTGCTGCTTTATCTGTTGATGGTGTGGGGGTTTTTTTCGCCGTCATTCCGGGGCGCGCGAAGCGCGAGGCCGGAATCCATAATCCCAGCGCCATCCGCAATGACGCTCCTCCTGGCCCTCGCCTACCCGGCGGTGCTGATCAACATCGGCCACGGTCAGAACGGATTTCTCACCGCCGCGCTGCTCGGCGGCGCGCTCGTCATCCTGGACCGGCGGCCGATCGTTGCCGGCATTTTGATCGGCCTTCTGGTCTACAAGCCGCAATTCGGGCTGATGATTCCGCTGGCGCTCATCGCCGGCGGCTATTGGCGGACTTTTGCCGCCGCCGCGACGACGGTCGTCGTGCTGACGCTCGTTACGACGCTCGTCTTCGGACCCGAAGTCTGGCCCGCGTTTGCGGCTTCGACCGAATTTTCGCGCACCGTGGTGCTCGAACAAGGCCAAACCGGCTGGCAAAAGATCCAGAGCGTATTCTCGTGGGCGCGCATGTGGGGTGCGCCGATCCCGCTCGCCTATGCGCTGCAAGGCGCGCTCACCATCGCGCTTGGCCTGGCGATCGTTCGGCTGTGGCGGAGCGCTGCGGCGCCCGCACTCAAGAGCGCCGCGCTCTGTCTCGCCGCGATCCTCGCCACGCCCTACTCGCTCGACTACGACATGATGGTGCTGGCGCCCGCCATCGCCTTCCTCGCTGCCGATGGGCTGCGACGCGGGTTCGGCCCGTGGGAAAAAACCGGACTGGCGGCACTGTGGCTGGTGCCGCTTGTTACACGCAGCGTAGCGCAAGCCACCCTGATACCGCTCGGGGTTCTGGCCATGCTGATGACATTCATCCTGCTGCTGCGACGTGCGGAACTTGAACGCACGCCCTCGCCGGCCTTTAACCCGCAACGTTCGACCATAGCTGACGGCAGCGGGGCTCGCGGTCACGACATCGCCGCGTTCGACTAGTAGGCTGGTTTCGCCTATAAATTGTACCGCACGGACAGCACGGACGCGGCGATGTTCACGCTCTATTCAATGCAGCGTTCCGGTAACAGCTACAAGGCGCGGCTGGCGCTCGCACAGCTTCGCATCCCGTATCAATTGGTCGAAATCGATATCCTCAAGGGCGACAGTCATACGCCCGAATTTCTGCAGAAGAATCCGAACGGGCAGGTGCCGCTGTTGGAAGTCGCAGCCGGCCGCTACCTCGCCGAGTCGAACGCCATCCTGTGGTACATCGCCGGCGGCACGCCGCTGGCGCCGGAGGACCGCATGGATCGGGCCGACGCGCTGCAATGGATGTTCTTCGAGCAGCACTCGCTCGAGCCCAATCTGGGCGCGGCATATTTCTGGCTCACGCTGATCAAAGGCGGGCGCGATCTGCAGAGCTACGCCATCGAGGACTGGATGGAAGAAGGCCATCGCGCGCTCGGCGTGATGGACAAGCATCTCGCACTGCACGACTACTTTGCCGCCGACCGTTACACCATCGCCGACATTGCGCTCTACGCTTATACCCACGTGGCGCATGAGTGCGGCTACGACCTGATGGGTTTTCCGGCAGTGCGCGCCTGGCTCAAACGTGTGTCATCCGAGCGGCACCACGTGGCGATGAACTTCAATCCAACCGAGGCGGTTCCGGCGATCTGAGTCCTGGTGCCCGGAAGCCACAGCCGCGGGTTATTGCCGCCCGCGCCGCCGTCATTAACCAAGTGTTAACCAAAACCACAAAATTGCCTTGGTTTTTCAATGGCTTCGCCCAAGTTTCGCCGAACCGATGCCAGTCTCCGCGGCGATTGTGCGAGCATGCAAACTGATTCGCCCAGGATACCCGCTATGATTGAGCTGCCGGGGAGAGAGGTTGGCTTTGCCTCACCCGCGACCGTACAGAGATTTTCCCTTCGCCGAACCGGGATCGAGATGGCCGCGACCGCCGGCCTCGCTATCGCGCTGGTGATTGCCCTCGCGGCAGTGTCGATCGGCATGGCGCATGCCCCGGCGTTTGGTGGCGCGGCTCATCACAATGGGGCTCGGCTCGCTATCGCGGCAGCCGGCCTGGGCGTGGTCGTGGCCGGCTGGGGCGGTTTGAGCGCGCTCGTCGGGCGCGACGCAAAATTGCCGCCCGCCTGACGCCTCCGGCTGAGTATCAGGGCGGCTTGTAGGTCCGCACGGCTATTGCTCCCATTTAAGGCACTGCCGGCGGCGCGGCGCAATAAATGATTTAAGTCTGAGCGGAATTGCCGATATTGTGTGCACTCCCTATTCGCGACGGAGTGCGCGCGTCCATGAAACTCATCACTGCCATTATCAAGCCGTTCAAGCTCGAGGACGTGCGTGACGCCCTGGTCTCGGTCGGCATCCACGGCATGACCATCACTGAGGTCAAGGGCTACGGCCGGCAGAAGGGGCACACCGAAATCTACCGCGGCGCCGAGTACGTCGTGAATTTCCTGCCGAAAATCCGGCTTGAAATCGCGGTGGCTGAAGAGGACGCCGATCGGGTGGTCGAAGCGATCAGCACGGCCGCCAAGACCGGCCAGATCGGCGACGGCAAAATATTTGTCATTCCGATCGAGCAGGCGGTCCGCATCCGCACCGGCGAAACCGACGCGGACGCACTTTAGCGATCAAAAAAATCCAAACCCTGGGGGGAATAATGAGGGTGGCAACTTTCGCGCGCGCCGGCGTCACGCGCAGTCTGGCTGCAGCCGCCGCATTCGCCGTCGCGGCGGCGCCCGCCATGGCGCAGTCCGCGGTCCAATCGACCAGCAAGATCGATCCCGCCGATACGGCCTGGATGATCGTGGCGACGGCGCTTGTCCTGATGATGTCGATTCCCGGCCTGGCGCTGTTCTACTCCGGGATGGTGCGCAAGAAGAACGTGCTCGCCACCATGGCGCAGACGTTCGCGGCGACCGCTTTGTGTTCGGTGTTGTGGATGGCGATCGGCTACACGCTCGCCTTCACGGGCGCCGGGCCAGTTATCGGGACGTTGAACCGCATCATGATGCGCGGCATCGGTATGGACACGATCAGCCCGCTGGCGCCGACCATCCCCGAAGCACTGTTTCTGATCTATCAGATGACGTTTGCGGTCATCACCGTTGCGCTGGTCGCCGGCTCGGTGGCCGACCGCATGCGCTTTTCCGCGTTCCTGTGGTTCTCGGCGCTCTGGCTTCTGATCGTTTACGTGCCGATCGCCCACTGGGTCTGGGGCGGCGGCTTTCTGGAAAAAGCCGGCGTGCTCGATTTCGCCGGCGGCACCGTCGTCCACCTTAACGCCGGTATCGCCGGCCTGGTCGGCGCCTATCTGCTCGGCGCGCGCCGCGGCTACGGGGCGGATAATTTCGCGCCTTACGATCTATCGCTCGCGGTGATCGGCACCGGATTGCTGTGGGTCGGCTGGTTCGGCTTCAACGGCGGTTCGGCGCTCGCCGCCAATTCGCGGGCCGTATTTGCCATCATCGCCACGCATCTGGCGGCGTCGATGGGCGCGCTGACCTGGATGGCGCTCGAATGGTGGGTGCGCGGCAAGCCATCGGTGCTCGGCATGATTTCCGGCGCCGTGGCCGGGCTCGGCACGATCACGCCAGCCTCGGGCTTCGTGCTGCCGTGGCACGGCCTGGTCATCGGTCTCGCCGCCGGCGTGGTCTGCTTCTACGCCTGCACTTGGCTCAAGATCGCCTGCGGTTACGACGACTCGCTCGACGTGTTCGGTGTTCACGGCGTTGGCGGCGCCACCGGCACGATTCTTGTCGGCGTGTTTGCCACGCGCTCGATTGGCGGTGTGCCCGGGCTCCTGGAAGGCCATCCGTCACAAGTTCTGATCCAGCTCTATGGCGTCGTCGTCACGCTGGCATGGTCGGCCATCGCGAGCTTCATATTGTTCAAGGCCGTCTCGGCCTTCACGCCGCTGCGCGTCGACAAGCAAAGCGAAATGGAAGGCCTCGACGTGACGCAACACGGCGAAGCGCTGCAATAGCCCGGCGAGCTCGGCGTGAAGCGAACGCACACCCGGTCCGGCAGGGCCCCCAAAACATTAATTCCATGTAGGCCATGTTGCGGCCACGGTGGTGTGATGCAATTGTGTGTTGTTGCGACGGTAGATTAGTAGATTACATGGTTCCGCCGATTTGCTAGTCTGAAAACCGATTGGAACTGCAGAATCACCCAAATCAAAGACTCACTCAAAATATAAAGGAGACGCCATGCTACGGGTGACCACCATCGTAGCGCTCTGTGCGCTTGCATTATCCACTATGGCCTCGGCCGAGGAGCCTCACGGCAAGGGCAAACCCGTTGGCCACCCGGCCGTGCGCGGCCCTGTTCACGCTGTCCCACACGCGGTGGTTCGGCGTCCCGTTGTCCACGGACCTGTGGCCCATGGCGTCGTTCACGGCCCCATCGGCCACGGCCCCGTTGTTGGGATGCACGGCGGCCCGCACGGGCCGTTCATGTTCCACGGCCATCCGTTTGCGTGGCATCCGGTTCACTTCGCCCGCCCCTGGGTTTATCCGCAAGGCTACGGATATCGGCTGTGGGCTGTGGGTGCGATCCTGCCTCCGCTGTTCTGGCAAAGGCCGGACTACTACTACAATGGCTGGGCCGATATGGGCTTGCCGCCGCCTGATCCGGGCTTCCAATATGTGCAATACGGACCGGACCTGCTGCTCGTGAACGTGAGCACCGGACAAGTTGCCCAGGTATTTCCGGCGGCCTTCTCGTAACTCCTGACGATCGGCGCTTGTCCTCCGGCGGACGCCGAGCCGACCGAGCGACTTGCGTAACCGCGATGATCGCTGGCGATTGCCGATGGGTTATTGTTCTGCCGCGGGCTAAAATCCGCGGCAGAACTTTTTTAAGCTGCGCAATCGATCCAAATTCGTCGCGGCTTGCGGGAGGGACAATTGGCATCCTTCGTGCTCGCGATCGATCAGGGCACGACGTCGACCCGGGCCATGCTGTTTCGCGCCGACATGTCGGTCGCCACCTCCGCCCAGCAGGAATTCCCGCAGCATTTTCCGGCCGATGGCGAGGTCGAGCACGACCCCGAGGATTTGTGGTCGACGACCGTCGCAACGTGCCGTGAGGCGATGCGCAATGCCGGCGCGGTCGCCACAGACATCGCCGCCATCGGCATCACCAATCAGCGCGAAACGACGCTGCTCTGGGATCGCGCCAGCGGACAGGCGTTGCATCGCGCCATCGTCTGGCAGGACCGGCGCACCGCGGATTTTTGCGCGCGCCTGCGCGCCGCCGGTCACGAACCGATCTTCGCGGCCAAGACCGGACTTTTGCTCGATCCGTATTTCTCCGGCACCAAGCTCACTTGGCTGCTCGATCGCGTACCGGACGCTCGCGCGCGCGCCGCACGTGGCGAACTCGCCTTCGGCACGGTCGATACGTATCTGCTGTGGCGGCTCACCGGCGGCAAGGTGCACGCGACCGACGCCACCAACGCCTCGCGCACGTTGTTGTTCGACATCCACAACGGCCGCTGGGACGAAGAGCTTGTGGCGTTGCTCAACGTGCCACGGAGCGTGTTGCCCGAGGTGCGCGATTCATCCGCCACCTTCGGCACGACCGATCCGGCGCTGTTTGGTGCAGCCATTCCGATCTGCGGCATCGCCGGCGACCAGCAGGCGGCGCTGATCGGCCAAGCGTGTTTTGCACCCGGCATGCTGAAATCGACTTACGGCACCGGATGCTTCGCGGTGCTCAATACCGGACCGACGCCGATCGTCTCCAACAACAAGCTCCTGACAACGATCGCCTACCAGCTCGGCGGCCAGCGCACCTATGCGCTGGAGGGTTCGATTTTTGTTGCCGGCGCCGCCGTGCAATGGCTGCGCGACAACCTGCAAATTGTCGCCGGTGCGGAAGCGACCGGCGCGCTCGCTGCCGCCGCCGACCCGACGCAGGAGGTCATTCTGGTGCCGGCCTTCGTCGGGCTCGGCGCGCCGTATTGGCGCCCGGACGTCCGCGGCGCGGTGTTTGGGCTCACGCGCGGCTCCGGGCCGGCCGAGCTTGCGCAGGCCGCACTCGACAGCGTCTGCTTTCAGACCGCCGATCTGCTCACCGCCATGCGGGCGGATTGGCCGCGAGCGCAGGACGCGCTGAAAATCCTGCGCGTCGACGGCGGCATGGCCGCTTCCGACTGGACCATGCAGCGGCTCGCCGACCTGACGGGCTGCATCGTCGATCGGCCGCATATCAGAGAAACAACCGCACTCGGCGCGGCCTATCTGGCGGGCCTGCACCGCGGCTTCTTTCCGGAGCCGGATCGCTACGCGGCACAATGGCATCTTGAACGCCGCTTCGCACCGCAGATGGACACCGCAACGCGTGCGCGCAAACTTTCAGGATGGTCGGCCGCAGTGCGGAGGTTATTGAGCTGAACCGGGTTGTTTGCTCCGGTGCCGACTCAACGTGTGCGCGATCTTCTCGCTGCGCCGGAAAGCGACGCGTTCTGCCCGTTTTGTCGCCTTGTCTCGTTCTTTCCGCCTGCTAGCATCCGGTCGGTCAGCGGGTCGCCAGCGGCAAAACGCGAACCAAAGGAAAACAATGAGGCATCGATCCCAACTCGTGCTGATGTGCCTCGCCCTATGCTCTCTGGCAGCCCTCATCGATTCGGCGGCAGCGGCCGATTGGCCGGACCGCTCGGTGACCGTCATCGTGCCTTTCGGCGCCGGCGGCAATACTGAACATGATGGCGCGGCTGGCGTCGCAAGATCTGTCCGCCAAGTTCGGTCAGACGTTCGTGGTGGAAAACCGGCCGAGCGCCGGTGGTGCGCTGGGCACCCGCGCGGTGGCGTCCGCGAGCCCGGACGGCTACACGCTGGAATTTTCAGCCTCGTCGGTGGTCACATTAACACCGCAGGTGCAGAAACTCGATTTCGATCCGGCGAAAGAACTTATGCCGATCACCAATGTCGGCACCGGCACGCAGATGATTGCAATCAAGCGCAGTCTGCCGGCGAAAACGCTGCCTGAATTCCTGGCTTACGCGAAGGCTAATCCGGGCAAGCTCAATTTCAGCGTAGCCGGCACGCAAAACATAAGCCAACTGGCGCCGGCGCTGCTGTTTGCCCGTGCCGGCGTCAATATCGTCATGGTACCGGCCCGCAGCGAGCCCGCGGCGATTTCCGATCTCCTCGCAGGCAACGTCGATCTGTATTTCGGCAATTCGTCCTCGCTGCTGCCGTTTCGCGACAACGACAAGATTCGCCTGATCGCGGTCGGCACCGCGAAGCGGATTCCAGCCGCACCCGACATTCCGACCGTCGCCGAGACGCTGCCCGGATTCGAGTTTTCATCGTGGAACGGATTTTTGGCGCCGGCGCAGACGCCCGAGCCGATCGTCAGTGCGATCCGCGCCGAGGTGACCGCCTTCGTCAAGAAACCGGAGATTTCACAACGGCTGATCAAGCTCGGCATCGTTTCCGGCGGCCTGACCAAGGAGCAGAACGAGACGGTGTTTCGGCACGACACCGAAGCCTTTGCGGCGGGCATCAAGGCGGCCGGTATTACGCCTCAGTAGATCGCCGGCGGCGTATCCGTGGCCGCCGATTTGCGCCGCAGATTCAGTTCTGGTTTCCCACACAGCCGCCGATCGGGGTCTTGCAGCGAAATCCGTTACCTCGGCATTTACTCAGCGCCGCGTCGATGCTGTCGCCGGACGCCCATCCTGCTCTGTTACGCGCACTGCCCGTCGTGATGTAAACGCATCCGGCGTTCCAGGCGCCGGTCGCCTTGCATGTCGGACCTCCGGCATTCTGGCAGGCTTGTATTGCGCTTTCTCTCGCTTCCTGATCGGTTTGCCGGGTCCCCGAATAACCGATGGCGACGTGCACCCTTCCCCTGGATTTCCATATTGAAGCAGCGATCGAGTTCCACATCGGGGGCGGAGGCGCGGGCTGCGGCGGTGGAGACGGGGCTGGTGACGGGGGTGGGGGCGGCGTCGGCGTCGCAACTTGAATTGGCGCCGGCTTAGCAAGGTACGCTCTAAATCCATCCGCGCGCGCCCTGACGATTCCAAAATAGGCGCGAAATGTCTTCGCCGGATCGCCCTTCGTGCCCTTCACCAGCACATCGATATCGATCCGCGCCGTACAACTCCCGGGGTCCGAACATCCGATTTTACTGCCTTGCAGCAGCGACGCGCGAGCGTAGCGAAATTCCTTATTCCACCGATTGATCAGTTCAGTCGGAACCGGGCTTGACGTTTCGGTGTCCACCAAGAACTGAAACCAGGCGCATCGTCGTTCTTCATTCGCTCCCGGGGCGCAATCGCGCAGAACGATGGTCCAATCGTACCGGTCGACGGCTGTCTTGATCCGCGGATTACCGTCCGAATCCTGATCGATCGTCGCAGCCCAGCCAATGTCACGGATGACGCCCGTGACGATGTTTGCGCTGATCGTGTCATCGGCCGGCTCCGGCGTCTGTGCGCAAACGTTCGTCGCCGCAACCAACAGCAGGAGCACGCCGCCCGTCGATAAGCCTCTCATACTCGTTCTCAGAATGCTTGCGATGAACGGTCACGGCGCGGTCTGCAGAAGTCGACCCCGATTTTATTGCACACCGATGGCTCTCCTGAATTCGTCAGCTCGCTGCTTGAAAATTGCAAAATAGCTGCGGAACGTCTGAGCCGGATCGGCTTCGGTGCCGGCCGTCAACACATCGACTTCAATGCGCGCAGCGCAGGTGCCGGCACCTTCGCATCCGGCATCGTTCTGCTGTTGAAGGAAGGCTTTGGCGTAGGTCTTTTCACTATTCCATCGAACGATCGTGCCCGCCGGAACCGCGGCCGGCATGTCGTTGTCGGCGAAGAATTGAAACGACCGGCAGCGGCGCTGCTCCAATGCGCCGGTTTTGTCGCAATCGTAGAAATAGATCAGCCAAGGGTGGCCATCGACCGCCGTGTTCACTCGAGGATCACCGCCAGCGTCCTGATCGATCTTCGCGCCATAACCCAGGGTACGTATTTCCTGCGCGACGATATCGGCATTTATCTGATCGGCATTCGCTGAACCTGGCTGCTGCAGGGTTTGCGCAGTCGCCGGCGCTGCCACGCTCAACGCCAACGCCACAACTGCGATCCCCGGCCATCGCTCGAGCCGCATCGTCCCCCCATTCGCGCACATTGGGACAGAATAACTCGACTTTTGGCGACGGCAAGACTGCAAGGATCGCGTCGCCTGCGAGACTTCGCGCAATGCAGGCGCGCCGGTCGCCTCCTCCGGCCAATGAGAATTTTAGGCGCGGCGCTTTGCGCCTTAGCCCGCCCTACAAAGCGAGCGCGCCGCGGCCGATTGTGATGCATCCGGTCTCTCCACTGCCGGGGGCATCCGACGAAGGTCGGGTTGGCGGCGTCGTTTTTGGCAATGGCGTGCCGCATAGCTCGGGTGCGAACAAAAAACGCATCGCGAGAACGGGGAGCATTGCTTAAACAGAGGCGGGGGAGCGGCGGTCCCTCCTTCCTGGGCGGGATAAAGATGTCTCGTCCCGTGGCGGCCCCCAATGGTTAATCGCGTCTTAACCTCGCCGCTCCTATGGTGTTGGGATCAGTAATCCGGCGGGCGGTCCCGCTGCTGATGATGTACAGGATGAGCCCCCAAGGTCCCCTTTCGCCCGTCCGCGCGACCGGTTCGCGTTCGCCCTTCGTGCGGCTGCGCGAACTGCTGGACGGCGTGCCGCCGGGCCAGTCGGCGATCAGCCTCGCCGTCGGCGAGCCGCAGCACCCGATTCCGCCCTTTGTCGGGCCGATTCTGGCGGCGCACCTTGCCGAATTCGGCCGCTATCCGATGAACAAGGGCATCGACGAATTCGCCGACGCCGTCGCGAACTGGCTCAACCGGCGCTACACACTCAACCGCCCGGTCGATCCGGCGACCGAAGTACTGGTGCTCAACGGTACGCGCGAAGGCCTGTTTCTGGGGGCGCTTGCCGCCAAGAACTGGGTCGAGCCGCGCGCCGGGCACCCGGCCGTTCTCATTCCCAATCCGTTTTATGCCGCCTACGCGGCGGGCGCCATCGCGGCCGATTGCGAGCCGGTCTATCTGCCGGCGACGGTTTCGTCCGCCTTTCTGCCCGATCTCGATGCGCTGCCTGATGAACTGCTGGCGCGCACCGTCGCGTTCTATCTCGCCTCGCCGGCCAATCCCCAGGGTGCGGTCGCGGACCGGGCCTATCTTGCCCGGCTGATCGCACTGGCGCGCCGCTTCGGCTTTTTGATCTTTGCCGACGAATGCTATTGCGAGATCTACAGCGACCACGCGCCGCCCGGAATGCTCGAAGCCGCGGGACCGGATTTCGCCAACGTCGTCGTATTTCATTCGCTGTCGAAGCGATCGAGCCTGCCGGGCCTGCGCGTCGGCTTCGCGGCCGGCGACCGCAAATTCCTCTCCTCGTATCTTGAACTGCGCAACGTCGCCGCCCCGCAGGTGCCGACGCCGATGCAGCATGTCGCCGTCGCCGCCTATGGCGACGAGACCCATGTGGTGGAAAACCGTCGGCTCTACCGCGAAAAATTCGACCTTGCCGATCAGATCGTCGGCGATCGCTACGGCTACCAGCGTCCGCCCGGCGGATTCTTTCTATGGCTTGACGTGACCGCTGCGGGCGGCAGCGAAGCGGCGACACTGAAGCTGTGGCGCGAAGCGGGATTGCGCGTCGTGCCGGGGCGCTACTTGGCGCGCGAGCAGGCGGACGGCAGCAATCCAGGCGAAAATTATATCCGGGTCGCCATGGTGCAGAACAAGGAGATCACCGCCGAGGCGCTGCATCGTCTCGTCGCGGTGCTGGGTTAGGAGATCATGCACAAGTTTGCCGCTCTATTCCAACCGTTCGTTGCCGCGAAAGCGCGGACCCAGCTCGTGCGGAAGCAATGCAGCGAGAACACCTGGATTGCCGCTTTCGCGGCAATGGGCGGGTAAGGGCAAGCAATGTCGCTGATCGACCGCGGGATTGATGGACTGACATTCGTGTCCGCGCAGCTCGGCGCCGTGCTGCAGCGGCGGCTGCGCGAAGCTACTGGGCTCGTGCTGATCAGCCTCGCCATGGTGGCGGCGTTGGCGCTCGCCACCTGGTCGGTCCAGGACCCTTCGCTCAGCCACGCCACCGACGCGCCGGTCCACAATCTGCTCGGTAAGCCCGGCGCCATCATCGCCGATCTGCTGATGCAGCTGTTCGGTCTAGGCGGACTCGCGCTGCTGCTGCCGATCGCCGTGTGGGGCTATCGCCTGCTCGGCCACCGTCCGCTCAACCGCGAGCGGCTGCGCATCGTGGTGTGGCTCCTCGGGGCCGTGCTCAGCGCGGCGTTCGCCTCCTGCCTGCCGCGAAGCCCGCATTGGCCGCTGCCGTCGGGGCTGGGCGGCGTCGTCGGTGATGCCATCCTGCGGCTCCCGGCGGTGCTGCTGCATTCGCCGCTGTCGGCGACCCACCGCTTCATCACGGGAATCATACTCGGTATGGCCGCGCTGGCTGCTTTCGCGGTGGCGGCGGGCATCGTCTGGCACGGTGACGAGGCGGAAGCGGACGAAGATGAGGAAGAAGACGAAGAGGAAGAAACCGAGGACGAGGATGGCGACGACCGGGCGTGGATCTCGCTTGGTTTCCTGGCGCATGAACTTTTGAGTCTGCGCGCGCGCATCGCACTGTTGTTCCGCCGCCGGTCTGCTGCCCCCTCGCCCCAACTAGCGCTACCGCGCCAGCGGATCGAACCGCATTTCGGAAAATCCGCGCCACCGCCCGCCAGCGACGAACCGGACGAAGCGGAGGATGCCGACGAAATGCCGGTCGCCGCCGCGAAGAAACCGCGGCCGGCGCCGAAGCCGATGCGGCGCGGCACGGACGGCTACGCCCTGCCGTCGCTCAATCTTCTGAGCGTACCGCGGGCCGGCGAGCGCACCACGGTCAGCGCGGAGACGATCCGCGAGAACGGCGCCGCACTCGAGGGCGTGCTCGGCGATTTCGGCGTGCGCGGCGAGATCATCAATGCGCGGCCCGGTCCGGTCGTCACGCTCTACGAGCTCGAACCCGCGCCGGGCATCAAGTCGTCGCGCGTGATCAGCCTCGCCGACGACATCGCCCGGTCGATGAGCGCACTGTCGGCACGCGTCGCCGTGGTGTCGGGACGTAACGCCATCGGCATCGAGTTGCCCAATCCGCACCGCGAAAAGGTTTATTTCCGCGAACTTCTGGCCTCGCGCGATTATGCCGAGACCGAGGCCAAGCTGCCGCTCTGCCTCGGCAAGGCGATCGGCGGCGAAGCGGTTCTGGTCGATCTCGCCCGCATGCCGCATCTGCTGATCGCCGGCACCACCGGCTCGGGCAAATCGGTCGCCATCAACACGATGATCCTGAGCCTGGTCTACCGGCTGCATCCAGACCAGTGCCGGCTGATCATGGTCGATCCGAAAATGCTCGAACTATCCGTCTATGACGGCATTCCGCATCTGCTGACGCCCGTGGTCACCGATCCAAAGAAGGCGGTGGTGGCGCTCAAATGGGCGGTGCGCGAGATGGAGCAGCGCTACAAGAAAATGTCGAAGCTCGGCGTACGCAACATCGACGGTTACAACGCGCGCGTCGCCGAAGCGAACAAGAAGGGCGAGAAACTCAACCGCACCGTCCATACCGGCTACGACAAGGAATCCGGCGAAGCGATCTACGAGAACGAAGAGCTCGATCTCGAACCGCTGCCCTATATCGTCGTCATCGTTGACGAGATGGCGGACCTGATGATGGTCGCCGGCAAGGATATCGAAGGCGCCGTGCAGCGGCTGGCGCAGATGGCGCGCGCCGCCGGACTGCACGTGATCCTGGCGACGCAGCGGCCGTCGGTTGACGTCATCACCGGCACCATCAAGGCCAATTTTCCGACCCGCATTTCGTTTCAGGTCACCTCCAAGATCGACAGCCGCACCATATTGGGCGAGCAGGGCGCCGAACAACTGCTCGGCCAAGGCGACATGCTCTATATGGCGGGCGGCGGCCGCATCAGCCGCGTGCACGGGCCGTTCGTCTCCGACGAAGAGGTTGAGAAGGTCGTGCGCCACCTCAAGGCGCAAGGCGTGCCGCAATATCTCGAAGCGGTCACCGCCGAGGAGCCCCAGGAAGGCGACGGCGCGGCGGTATTCGACGGCACGCCGATGGGGATGGCGGGCGAGGCGGAGGGCGCCGACCTCTATCAGCAGGCCGTGCAGGTCGTCACCCGCGACCGCAAAGCCTCGACGAGTTACATCCAGCGCCGACTGCAGATCGGCTACAACCGTGCCGCCTCACTGATGGAGCGCATGGAGAAAGAAGGCATCGTCGGGCAACCCAATCACGCGGGCAAACGCGAAATTCTCGTCGAGGCCGCTGGCGAAGAGCCCTTTTGAGAAAACAGCCTATTGAGAATCGGGTTATATTGGCGGCAAATACTAGTGGTCCGATTCTAACATTCGCTACCGGAGTTCGCGTCTGGGTGGGCAGCGAATGTCAAATCCGCTCCACTAGTCGCGAATTCGCCATAACGCGCGAGTAGCGACAGTTTCATTCGCGGGGCGTGATCCCCACGGTTCCGGCTTTGCTTGAGGCGCCCGGAAAAGTGGGGAAGGGAGAGGGATAATATGGCGTCACGGCACGCAACATTCATTCTCGCGGCGGCGATCTGCGGTTCGCTGGCCGCTGCGCCGGCGTTGGCCGAAAGCGTGCCGCTGCCGGTTCCGGCGCCGCAGCCCAAGACCGGCTCGTCGGAGCTTACGCCGCCCGTCGCGGTGCCGCCCCCGCCCGAAGATACTGCACCGGCTGCCTCAAGTAAGAGTCACGGCTTCTTTCCGTTCTCGCTGCCCTTCGGCGGCTCACAAACCGATCAGGCCACGGCTTTCAACCCGCAGCAACGGGCGCTGCTCGACCGCGTCAGCCATTATCTCTCCACCATGCAGACGCTGGTTGGGAATTTCGTGCAGATCGCGCCGGACGGCAGCCGTACCGACGGTACCTTCTATATCCAAAAGCCCGGCAAGGTCCGCTTCGAGTACAATCCGCCGAGCCCGACCGAAGTGATTGCCGACGGTTCGTCGGTTGCGGTGCGCAACCGCGACCTGCTCACGCAGGATCTCTGGCCGTTATCGCAGACGCCGCTGCGCTACCTGCTCGCCGACCACATCAATCTCCTTCACGACACCGACGTCGTGAGCGTGTCATCCGACGATAAATTCATCACCGTTGTGATCGAAGAGAAACAGGTGATGATTGGCACCAGCCGCCTGATGGTCATGTTCGACGCCAAGACCTCGGTGCTCAAGCAATGGACCGTCACCGATCCGCAGGGGCTGGACACGACTGTTTCGGTCTACAATCTCGATGGGGCGAAAAAACCCGATCCGAACCTGTTCGTCATCAATTACCAGCGCAATCCGAATATCAGCAATCAATAGTACAGGTATCAGTGGATCAGGCGTTGGGAAACGAAAGTCCTGATAGCATTTCACTGTTTCAATCCTTATTTGTTCCAGATCCCTGATGCTGATCTCTGATCCCTGTGAAGCTCACTCTGGCAACATGGAATATCAATTCGGTGCGATTTCGCATCGATCTGGTGGCGAAATTCATCAAGGCGGCCCGGCCCGACATCCTGTGCCTTCAGGAAACGAAATGCCCGGATGACGCCTTTCCGCGCAAGCGATTAAAGCGGCTCGGCTACGACAATATCGCGTTGAACGGACAGAAGGGCTATCACGGCGTCGTGGTGCTATCGCGCCTGCCGTTTGAGTCGAGCGCGGTCGAAATATTTTGCGGCAAGCGCGATTGCCGCCATGTCTCCATTGTGCTCGGCGAACGCGCCGGCCTGAAGGAGCCGGTGACGCTGCACAATTTTTATGTGCCGGCAGGCGGCGACATCCCCGACCCCGCGGTCAACGACAAATTCGCCCATAAGCTCGCCTTCCTCGACGAAATGCATGTCAGCGCCGCACTCCGGCCGGCACCGTCGGAACGCAGCATCGTGGTCGGCGATCTCAATGTCGCGCCGCTTGAGTGCGACGTGTGGAGTCACAAACAGTTGCTGAGCGTGGTCTCCCATACGCCGATCGAGTGCGAAAAGCTCATTCGCCTACAGACCGCTGGCGGCTGGATCGATGCCGTGCGCCGCTTCGTCCCCGAGCCCGCGAAGCTGTTCACGTGGTGGAGCTACCGCTCGCCCGATTGGGCTGCGGCCGACAAGGGCCGCCGGCTCGATCATATCTGGGTGTCGCCGCCGCTCGCCGACCGCCTATCCGCCGTCAGGATTTTAAAGGATTCGCGCGGTTGGGCGCGCCCGTCCGACCATGTCCCGGTAACAGCAACACTGGAACTGTAAGCGACGAAAGAGTACAGACACCGATGAGGACAGTGTCAGACGAGCGGACCCCAATGAACTCGGCGACGCACAATTTCGGCAAGCATTATCAGCACTTCCTAAAGTGGCAGCAGCGGGCGCGCGAGCCTGGGCTTACCGCGCTGCTGTTCATCGAAGGTACTCTTCTGTTCGTCGCCACCCCGCTTGCCGGCATGGGTTTGCTGCCGGATTTTGTCCTGCCGACAATGTTCATGCTGTTCGTTCTGGCGACTCTGGTGGTGACGTCGCGCAGTCATTTTGCAGCTGCGATTGTCGCTGTTTCGATCGTCATCAGTACGACCGGCATCATTATCCATGCCGAATATCCGTCGATCATCACCGAATGGCTGAGCGCGGTCGGCCGTATGCTCGGCATCGGCACGTTGAGCGTGGTGATCGCCAAAGCGATATTCGGGCCGGGTCACGTCACTTTACATCGCGTACAGGGCGCGATCGTCCTTTACATGAATTTCGCCCTGTTTTTCTTCATCGCCTATCAACTCATCGATCACGTCGTTGTTGACGCCTTTGTCGGATTGCCGAAGGCTGGTTCGGAATACGGTTCCGGCGCGGCACTGCTCTATTTCAGCTTCGGGTCACTCACCACGGCGAACTTCGGCGACATCAGGCCGGTCTATCCGATTGCCCGCAATCTCACTAACCTGGAGGCGATGATCGGGCAGTTGTTCCCGGCGACGCTGCTGGCCAGGCTCGTCTCACTGGAGATCAGCGAGCGCCAGAGCAGGAGAAAAGGGGATTGACGGGAGAGTCGATGTTGGGACGATATCCGTCGCGTCTTTTTGCGGCCGTTCTCGGCTCCGCGGTTTACTTGCTCTCGATCGCACTTGCACCGGCTGCCGCGCAATCCGGCCCACCATCGCTCGCTGATATCGCCGCCTATAACGGTCCCGATCGCACGGCGCGGCTGATTGCCGGCGCCAAGAAGGAAGGCGAAGTCGACGTCTACACCTCCGAAACGATCGACGACGTTGCGGCGCTGGACGCGGCATTTCAGGAGAAATACGGGGTAAGGCTGAAGCTGTGGCGCGGCAGCGCCAACGATATTCTGCAGCGCGCGGTGCTCGAAGCGCGCGGCGGCCGATTCGCAGTCGATGCCATCGAGACGGGCGCGATTACGATGGAGTTGCTGCAGCGCGAACAACTGTTGCAGCGCGTCACGTCACCGGCTTTCGCTGATCTCAAGCCGGAAGCGATTCGGCCGCACCACGAATGGACTGGGACGCGCTACAACGTGTTTGTTGCCGCCTACAACACCGCGGCCGTGAACAAGAGCGAACTGCCGAAGAGCTACGCC
This sequence comes from Xanthobacteraceae bacterium, assembly GCA_049300295.1. GTDB lineage: Bacteria > Pseudomonadota > Alphaproteobacteria > Rhizobiales > Xanthobacteraceae > BOG-931. The sequence continues at coordinate 29,528 of JBAQJL010000043.1, read as the reverse complement.
GACCTGACCAGTCCCAGGTGGAAGGACAAGCTCGGCATCGAGGCGGAAAGCAGCGATTGGTTCGGCACGCTGACTGACGCCATGGGCGGTGAGCGCGGCGTTGCGCTGTTCCATGACATTGTTGCCAAGAACGGCATGTCGGTGCGTCGAGGCCACACGCTCCTGGTGAACCTTGTCGTCTCCGGCGAGGTACCGCTGGCGATTTCGACTTATCTCTATAAGGTGGCTCAACTCAAGGCCGGCGGCGCGCCAATCGACTGGTTCACTATCCCGCCGATCGTGGCACGATTCGAGGGTGTCGGCGTCGCCCGCCGCGCACCGCATCCCTATGCGGCGATGCTTTATCTCGACTTCATGCTCACCGACGCGCAGGCCATCCTGGCCAAGCGTGACTTCCTGCCGGCGAGCGCCAAGGTTCCGCCGTCGCCGGCCGCAGCTTTGCCGCCCGGCTCCGCGGTTACTTTTATCGACCCGGCCAGAGCCCTGGATCAAAGCCAGAAATGGAGTACAAGTTATAGGCAGATCGTCATGAATCAGCCGCCGTAATCTGCGAAGATGGGATTGGTTTGAAGGAACATCCATGGGCAAAAAGCAGCATGACCCGGACAAAGAGCGCGTGTTTGTTCGTCCGATTACCGGCGCTTACAGCCTGACCGACGAGCTCAAGCGGCTGCGTTCTGCGCCTCGTGTTATCAAGGGCAAGGAAACCAAGCTTGATGGCGGTCCGCAGCACTTTTCGCGCCACTATGTGGAGCCGGAGGACGGCCTGTGCCAGACGCTGCATATCCATCTTGAGGAATACGCCCCAGGCGGAACGACCCAGAAGCACGGCCACGTCAACGAAGCCGCGTTCTATATCCTCGACGGCTCAGGCTACGAGATCCACGATGGGGTGCGTTACGACTGGAAGGCTGGTGACGTCGCCATCGTGCACAACAACTGCGTCCATCAGCATAACAACGCCAGCGCGACCGAACCGGCACGCGCGCTCGTCATCAAGACAAAGCCGATGTACCTGTTCATGAACATGCTGTTCCAGCACACGGTGATCAAACGGCCGAAGACGCCATCGCCGACGCAGGGCAATTTCGTGCCGCGCGACTACGACGAGGATTTCAATCATCCGTCCGAAAAGGTCGAGGAAGAGGTCTAAAGCAGATGGCCTGGGACGAAGCGAACGCCTGGCTCGCGGGCGCCGCCAACAAAAAGCTTTACCAGGACCTGCTCGACGATGCCACCACGCGGCCGTCACGCATGGCGCTGCGCAAAAAAATCGTGCGGCCCGAAGAGATGCCGTGGGAAATGTCGCGCCAGGGCCTGCTGAAACATCTGCTCAACGACCAGATGAATACGCGCATGGAGACGGTCGACGCCTACATGCAGGTTATTCCGCCGGGGAGCCGGTCGGGCAAGCATCGGCACCTCGCCGAGGAATGCCTCTACGTCGTCGAGGGCTACGGCTATGATCTGCACCAGGACTGCGACGTCGAAATCACCGACACATATGCCTGGGTGCCTCAGGATGAGATCAAACGCTTCGAATGGGAAGCGGGCGATGTGATCTATGTTCCGCCCTGCACCATTCACCAGCATTTCAACGGCGATCCGGAGCGTCCGGCGCGGCTCATTTCCTGCACCAACCGCATCTACAAGAATTCCGGCTTGAACGATCTCGTGCAGATCGAAGACGCACCCGAATATGATCCCAACGTGATGCTGACAGCAGAGCTGATGGGGACGTATCTGCAAGGCGGCAGGAAGAAAGTTGCCTGACTTTGCGCTGTACTGAAGCGTGGCCGAACTGAAATTACTCCGGCCTTTTGTTGCGCGCGAGCACGGCCCGTACATTCTCCATATCTCGCGCCCATTGATTGGCGCGGAACGCAAGATGGTCGCGCAGCCGCTGCGCGGCGTCCGGATACGAATCGAGGATTTTCAGAAACGTGGCGCGCGAAACCCGCATCAGCGTCGCGGCTTCGCGGGCAGTCGCGGTCGCTGGCCGCTTGGTTTCTGCGAGCAGGGCCGCTTCGCCGAGCAGCGTTCCCGGACCGGCGACGGCTTCAGGGCCCTGTAGCGGCTTCAGCGTGACAGAGCCCTGTTGCAGGACATACGCGCCATCGGCGTCTTCGCCGGCGGTGAACAGCACCTCGCCCGGCTGCATCGAGCAGGTTTCGGCGGCGATAGCGAGGCTGCGCAACGCGCCGCTGCCAAGCGGGCGCAGCATCGGCACGCGTTCCAGGAAAACGATTTCGTCCTCGATGCTCATTGCAGCGCGTTCGGCGACCGCATGTTACGGCACGAGTTTGTAGCCGCCCGCTTCGGTAACAAGAATAGCGGGCGCGGCGGCGTCGTTCTCGATCTTCTGGCGCAGCCGATAAATGTGCGTCTCCAAAGTGTGCGTCGTCACCCCCGAATTGTAGCCCCAGACTTCCTGCAGCAGCGTCTCGCGCGACACCGGCCGCTGCCCGGCGCGATACAGATAGCGCAGGATCGACGTTTCCTTTTCGGTCAGGCGCACCTTGCTGCCCTTGGGATTGAGTAACAGCTTTGAGCTGGGCCGGAACGTGTAAGGGCCGATGGTGAAGACCGCGTCTTCGCTTGCCTCGTGCTGGCGCAGTTGCGCCCGAATGCGCGCCAGCAGCACGGCGAATCGGAACGGCTTGGTGACATAGTCGTTGGCGCCGGATTCGAGGCCCAGAATGGTGTCCGAATCAGTGTCATGTCCGGTCAACATGATGATCGGGGCTTTGAAGCCGTTTTTGCGCAGGATGCGGACCGCCTCCCGCCCATCGATATCGGGCAAACCCACATCCATAATCACGAGATCGACCTGCCCGGCCTTGGCGGCCTGCACCCCCTTGCTGCCGTTATCTGCGGTGACCGCCTCGAATTCTTCGTGCAGCGATAGTTGCTCGCTCAGCGCCTCGCGCAGCTCGGGATCGTCCTCGACGATGAGAATTTTCCGCGTATTCGGCATCAATCCGAGTCCCAAAAACCGTCCCGCGAGACGACCGGCGGCTTGGCTTTGCCGCGCCGCTTCGCGCGAAGTAGAACATTCGCCGGCTAAAGAGCAAGCGGCACTTGAAAAACTCATTTGGAGAAAGGTCGGGGAGGAAGACGCGGAGAAGAACCCGGCGGACGTCGCTGCGGCTCATCCGCGTCCATTCCCGGCCGGGGCGACGCTCCCAAGGCTGGTTGTTTGCCGGCCCGTTCATGATGCCTGTCGCGCTCGGCCGAGCGGGCATCCGGGCCGACAAGCGCGAGGGCGACGGCAGCACCCCGCGAGGCCGCTTTTACCCTCTCAGGTCATGGTGGCGGAATGATCGCTGGCTGCGGCCCTCAACTCGACTGCCCGCCCGACGAATCGACCCTTTGGACGCTTGGTGCGAGGAGCCGTCCGACCGACGCTACAATCGGCCGTTTCGGCGGTCGGCCAGTGAACCAGGCGACCATCTGCGCCGATTCGACGAACTCTATGATTTTATTATCGAAATCGACCACAATACGCGGCCCCGCGTCGCCGGCCGGGGCAGCGCTGTGTTTATCCACGTCGCTCGTCCAGGGTGGGAACCTACTGCCGGGTGCATCGCGCTGCGCAGGCGCGATCTGCAAATTCTGCTGGCGCGCGTCACGTCCAAGACTCGAATCTTAGTTCATTCTTAGAGGTGCATCGTGCGGGCGCCGAAGATCGCCGTCCCGACCCGCACATGAGTCGCACCGAACGCGACCGCCGCGGCAAAATCCGAGCTCATGCCCATCGACAACAGTTTAAGGCCATTCCGCTTGGCGATCTGCGCAGTCAGCGCAAAGTGCGGCGCGGGCGCCTCGTTCAATGGCGGAATGCACATCAATCCCGCTACGGCAAGACCAAAGCGATCATGGCAGGCGGCGAGAAAGGCATCAGCTTCCTGCGGTTTGACGCCGGATTTCTGCGATTCACCGCCGGTGTTGATTTCGACAAATAGCTGCGGTCGGCGCGGCTGCCGGGCAAACTCCTTGGCGAGTGCCTCAGCGAGGCTTGGCCGGTCGAGCGAGTGGATGGCGTCGAACAGCGCCACCGCCTCCCTGGCCTTATTCGATTGCAGCGGCCCGACCAGATGCAGCTCAAGCCCGGGGTGCCGGTCGAGCAGCGGCGCCCACTTGGCTTTGGCTTCCTGCACGCGATTTTCGCCGAACACCCGCTGACTGGCAGCGATGACCGGTTCGATGGCCTCGGCGGCGAACGTCTTCGATATCGCTACGAGCGTCACACTGGCCGGATCCCGTCCTGCGTCCCGACAGGCGCGGACGATCTCCTGGCGCACGACCACGATGCCGCCGGGGGCATTCATGGTTTCCCTCCGGGAAACGCTAATCTCTCGTCAATGCTAGGTTGCATAATTCCAATTTTGTCGGCTGTTCCAAGCTGATTTTTACCCTTTTTGGCTACGTTGTGAAACGGGGCGGAGGGTGCGCAATGCCGGATGAACGGCCGAAGTCCAATAAGCCAACGCAGCGCAAGCCGCCGTTCCTGAGCATTCGCGCGCGCTTGATTGTGCTTGCGCTTCTGGCAATCGCGCCACTGATGTTCGAGCGGGTGCATGCGCTCGAATCGGCGCGCGCAGAACGCACGGAGGCAGCCCACGCGCAGGTTATCGAACTGGCGCGGCAGGGCGCCGAGGCTCAGGAGGAAACGATATCCTCAGTGCGCGCGCTGCTGCAGATCGTGGCAAGCGTGTTCGTCAAGATGCCGTTCGAGACCGCCGACTGCAATCAGTACCTGACTAATTTGGCCGGCAATACTCCGTGGATCAGGGCGCTGTCGATCGCCGGGACCAGCGGACAGATCATATGTTCCAGTGAATCGCGCGCGGTCGGACTGAACATCGGCGATCGAGCGCATTTTGAACACGCGCTGAAGGCGCGCGAATTTGCATTGAGCAACTACTTCGTCAACTCGACCGACCAGGTCCCGACGATGTTCGGGGCATTCCCCGCAATCAACGCAAGCGGCGCCGTCACCGGAATTGTTCTGGCCTCGATCAACCTGCAATGGATTAACAAGCTCGCTGCAAGCGTCGGCCAGCAGTCGGGGAATTCCGTGCTGTTGATCGACGGCGCCGGCACGCTGGTTGCCGCATCGACCAACGAGCAGAGGTTCATCGGCCGCCACTTTAACGACAGCGTCCTGGTCCGAGGCATGTTGGGGCAGGATCAAGGTACGGTCACCGCGCCCAGTCTCGATGGCAAACCGCGCATCTTCGGTTACGTCCGCGTGCCATGGACGCGTGCACGACTCGCGGTCGGTCTCGATGAGGCCGCGGTTCACAACGGCATCGATCACGAAATCGATGTTGCCTATATGCAGGTGGCGCTGATTGGAATTTTTGTCCTGATCGTCACATGGTTCGGCGGCGAGCAATTGATCGTGCGGCCGATCCGTTCGCTGGTGCGCACCGTCGCCCGTTTCGGCCGTGGCGATCTGCACGCGCGCGCGAACCAGCAGCGCTGGGTCGCCGAGTTTGTCCCGCTGGCGACTGCGTTCGACGATATGGCGCTCAAGCTCGCCACGCGCGAGGAAGAGCTGCGCATCGCCAATGAGCACCTCGAAGAATTGGCAAGCCTTGACGGTCTTTCCGGCCTCGCCAATCGGCGCGGCTTCGACCGAGAGATTGAACGCGCCTGGCAATGCGGATTTGAGGCCCACACTCCGGTGGCGCTGATGATGATCGATATCGATCATTTCAAGCTTTATAATGATCGGTACGGCCACGTCGCCGGCGACACTTGCCTGCGCGCCGTGGGCGAGACTCTCTCGCTGGTCACGCTGGAGGAGGCCGTGCTGGTCGCCCGCTACGGCGGCGAAGAGTTCGCCCTGCTGCTCCCCGGTCTCGATATCAAGCGCGCGGCCGCGCTCGCGGAGGAAGCGCGCAAGTCGATTGAAGACTTGATGATCACCCACGCCGAATCGCCGTGTGGTCTCGTGACCATCAGCGTTGGCGTCAATTCGCTGGTGCCGGGCAAAGGTCAACCCGTGGCCGATCTGGTCGAGACCACCGACAATGCGCTCTACGCCGCCAAACGCAGAGGCCGCAACACCGTCGTGGCGACCGCCCCGGCGCTACTGAGCATGGCGTCGTGATCGCGTCGCCGCGGGTTTGCGGGCGCGAGTTGCAGCACAAATTTTCACGCGTCTCTTTGTTGGTGGCGTCCAAATCATTGCTTCAAGCTTCATGCTGTCTGGATCGGTGAAATATAGACGGCGTAATAGTCTTCTCCGTAGTATTCACCGGGCGGGTCGACGATATTCATCGCATTCTGTTCGAGACGCGCGCCCGAGCGACGCATGTCTGCCGTTATGCATGTCTGCTGCGCTTGCCTTGCGCCCTACGCCCGCCCAAGATAGCGCAAAGCGAAAAGCATTAGCCGCAGGGATAACGTCATGCCACGCACCTTGTTCGACAAGATCTGGGACTTGCATCTGGTCGGGCAACGCGCCGACGGCCGCGATTTGCTCTACATCGACCGTCACGTCCTGCATGAGCTGCACGCCCACCATGGCTTTGCCTACTTGCAGAAGCAGCAGCGCAAGGTGCATCGGCCGGACCTGACCTTCGCGGTCCAGGATCACACGGTCGCCACCAAGCCGGGCCGCGACGACGACACCAATCCGACGGGCGCGGCCTTCATCAAGGCCATGCGCGAAGGCACGCGCCGAAACGGCATCAGACTGTTCGACGTCGGCGATCCGGAGCAAGGCATCTCGCACGTGGTAGCACCGGAAGTCGGCATTGTACTGCCGGGAGCAACGCATGCGGTTCCCGACAGTCACGCCAGTACGGTGGGCGGTGTCGGCGCGCTGGCATTTGGCTGCGGCACGACCGAGATGACGCATGTTCTCGCCACTCAGGTGATGGCGCTCAAGCGGCCCAAGCGCATGCGCGCACGGCTCGACGGCCGCCTCGGCGCCCACGTCAGCTCCAAGGATGTGGCGCTGCGGCTGATCGCCGAACTCGGCGTCGCCGGCGCGCGCGGCTATGCAGTCGAGTATGGCGGCTCAGCCATCTCGGCCATGCCGATCGAACAGCGCATGACGCTGTGCAATCTCAACATCGAGATGGGCGGCCGCTCGGGCTTTGTCGCGCCCGATGACGCCACGTTCGCCTGGCTCGCGGGCCGGCCCTACGCACCGCAAGGCGCGATGTGGGACCGCGCGCTTGAGCATTGGCGCACCCTGATTACCGATGACGATGCTGCGTTTGACCGCGAAGTCGTGCTCGATTGCCATGCGCTGGAACCGCAGATCACCTGGGGCACCGATCCGAGCCAGGTTGTCGGCATTTCCGGTCGCGTGCCCGAGCCGGCCACGCTCGACTCCAGCCGGCGGCCCGCAGCGGAAAGTGCGTTTGCCTATATGGGTCTGCAGCCGGGAACGGCCCTGCTTGGACTGCCGGTCAATCGGGTCTTCATCGGCTCATGCACGAACAGCCGGCTGCCCGATCTTGAATTGGCTGCCGCCGTGGTGCGCGGGCGGCGTGTCGCCGCGGGCGTCGCCGCAATGGTGGTGCCGGGTTCCTCGACTGTAAAGCGCGAAGCGGAGGCCGCGGGGCTCGACCGCGTATTCCGCGACGCCGGATTTTTCTGGGGCGAATCAGGCTGCTCGATGTGCGCCGGTGGCAACGGCGACCGCGGTGCGCCTGGCGAACGCATTGTCTCAACCACCAACCGTAATTTCGAGCATCGGCAAGGACCGAAGACGCGGACGCATCTCGCCTCGCCGGCGACCGCCGCGGCGAGCGCAATTGCGGGCCGCATCGCCGACGTGCGGCAAGTGTTGGCGGGAGCAACGTGATGCAGCCGTTTTCCAGCCATACCGCCGTCGCCGCACCGCTGCTGCGCGACGACATCAACACCGATCAGATCGCGCCGGTCATGCACGGCCGCGACCTCAAGGAAGACTACAAAGTGACGCTGTTCTACCGTGCGCGGCGGCGCGAGGACGGCAGCGAAGACCCGGATTTCATCCTCAACAAGCCGCAATTCCGCGATGCCGGAATCCTCGTGACTGGGCATAATTTCGGCGCGGGCTCATCGCGCGAGTCGGCAGTCTGGGCGATGGTGGCAAACAATATCCGCGTCATCGTGGCCAAGAGCTTTGCCGACATCTACCGCGAAAACTGTCTGCAGAACGGCGTGCTGCCGATCGTGCTTACGGCCCAAGAGGCCGATGACCTGACCGCGCGTGTCGTTGCCGCCAATGGCGCCGCCCCATTCACCGTCGATCTTCTCAGCCAGCGCATCAGCGGCCCGGGTGGCGCGGAGATGCCCTTCGACATCGTCGCGGCCGACCGCACGCGCCTCCTCGAAGGCCTCGATGACATCGGGCTGACGCTCAAACATATGAACGAGATCGCAAGCTGGGAGCAGCGCATCGCGGCGGCGCAGCCCTGGCTGCAGACCGCAAAAGACAGTCGCTGAGAAAAGGGAGTGCGGCCGATGAATGCGCGCAAGAAATTCAGAGCCATCATGGCGGGCAAGCGCCTCGTGCTGATGCCCGGCGCCTACGACGCGCTGTCGGCGCGGATCATGGAAGCCGAGGGTTTTGAGGCGATCTGCGCCGGCGGCTATGCGGCGATCGGTTCAATGCTGGCCCAGGCCGACATGGGCCAATCGAACATGCGCGACTACGCCGATCATTACGCGCGGGTCGCCGCAGCGGTCGAAGTGCCGATCTACGTCGATGCCGATACCGGGTTCGGCGGCGTCAACAACGTGCGGCAGATGGTGCGGGCGTTCGAAGCCGCCGGAGTCGCCGGGGTCTTCATCAGCGATCAGGTCTTTCCCAATCGCTGCGGCTACCTGCCGGGCAAGCAGGTTGTTCCTGTCGAGCAGATGCTCGCCAAGGTGAAGGCAGCGCTCGACGCGAGGCACGATCCGGATTTTTTCATCGCGGCACGCACCGACGCCGCCGCGGTCGAAGGCCCCAACGCGGCGATCGCGCGCAGCCAGCTGTTCATGGAGGCGGGCGCCGACATGGCAAAGCCCATGGGATTCGATTCGATCGACGAGATTAAACGCGCCATGCGCGAAATCCCGGGGCCGCATATGGCAACGTTGTCGCAAGCAGCCGGCAACAAGAAGCGCAGCCTCGAGGACCTCGAAGCGGCCGGTGTGGTGGCGGCGACATTTCCGTCAGTCGCGCTGTTCGCCGCGGCGAACGCGGTGCGTAACGTGCTGCGCATTCTCAAGCGCGAGAATTCCCTTACGCCGACCTTCGAGCATTTGCTGCCGCTGGAGGATTATTACGAACTGGTCGGGCTCAAACAACAGTTGGCGCGCGAAGAGGCCTACGACAAGGCGGCGGCAGCGCTCGCTCTCAAGCGCGCCGCCGAGTAAGCGAGCGCCGTCGGCAAACAACGGCGGGCAATTCCCGATGCGCTGCGCGAGCCCGGCTTTCGTCCGCCGTTTGTTGCTTGGGATCGTGTTCCTGTCATGCGTCACTGTCGCTGGCGGCAACGCGGGTCACGGCGCAGAGAGCTTTTACCGCGGCAAGCAGATTCGCCTGATTGCCGGATTTCCGGTCGGCAACGACTATGACGTCGGTGCGCGGCTGCTGGTCAAATATCTGCCCAAACACATCCCAGGCACGCCCAGCGTCATCGTACAAAATATGCCGCAGGCGGCGAGTGTCGCGGCGGTCAATTACCTTTATGCGCAGGCGCCTCGCGACGGCACGGTGTTCGGCTCGTTCTCCCGCAATATCGTCAACGATGCGCTGACCGGAGAACCGAACGTCAGGGTCGACCCGCGCCGACTCATCTGGCTCGGCGCGACCTCGCACCCGGCGCGGGTCTGCGTCCGCCGCTCCGATGCCCCGGTGAAAACGCCGGCCGACTTGTTCACGCACGAAATGATCGTCAGCGCCGGCGGCGCCTCGTCCTCGCTGGCGATTGTACCGACGGTGTTAAACAAGGTGTTGCACACCAAGTTCCGCATCGTCGAAGGCTATCAGGGTATGGGCGACTCCATCCTCGCCGCCGTGCGCGGCGAATCCCAGGGCGTGTGCGCATCGTATGGGCAATTCCGCATTGTCGATCAGCTGATCCGAGAGGGGAAGCTCGTCTTTCTGCTGCGCGCCGAAGAAGCGCCGATCGTGGAAATTCCCAATGTCCCGTCGATCTTCGATTACGCCAAGACCGATGAGCAACGGGCGCTCATGCGATTTGCGTTCGCCTCGACTGAGTTCGGCCGGCCCTATGCGTTCCCGCCTGGCGTCCCGCAAGACCGCGTCAGCATCATGCGCACGGCGATGGCCGATGCGGCACACGATCCGCGGCTCCTCGCGGAGGCCAGCCGCGCCGGGCTCGACATGACGTACACGCCGCCTGAGACCCTCGAGCAACTCGTCGCCAAGCTCTTCCAGACACCGCCGGCTCTGGTGGCGACCGTCAGATCGATTCTGCCGAACGAGAAGTAACGGCCGGCCTACTCGGCGGTCCGAGTTCCTGACGGAGGCCCGAAAAGGAAAAAAGGCCGGCGTGAGCCGACCCTTTTCCCAATCTTGGCTCACTGTGCCGAGATTACCCCTTCGTCACCACCGGCGGCGGCGGGGCGGCACAGCCTGCAATAGTCGCGAGAGCGAGCACCGCGATGATTGCTAAGGCAAGCTTCTTCATTGACATTCTCCCCCGGTGCTATGAACGGTTGAACCATAGCCACGCGACCGCCGATGCCTAGTGCATAAAAGACACACTCGACACGAAATCACCGCTCGGCCGCCATGTTTTGCCAAATCCGCGGCAGCCAATTCGTCGCGTTGTTTCGCGCATCGCACAGAGCGGCCGTCGGGGATTGACGATACAGCGGAATCGGCCGCATACCCTGGCGCGAGGACCGCGGGCCACTGCGATCCGTGACGTCGCGGCCGGCCTTGTGCTCTCTCGACCGGCATCCGCAAATTCAATCAGGAACCGCGGCTCGTGAAACCAGCCGGTTTGATACCATTGGCTACGCTAGCTGCCGCCGCGACACTGTCGGCGTGCGCCGCGACTGGGCCATCGACCGGTGCCCCCGGAACCGCGGCACACCCCCTCGCAGCGGCAGCGATCGGCCAGCGCGACCTGACGCCTGCGGAGAAGAAAATCATCATGGACGCGGTTGGGCTGAGCCTCGTCGATCCCAAATCGGCGCGGTATCACTGGACCAAGTTTCCAGACATGACGGCGCAGGATTCAACCAACTATTGCGCGACCGTGGACGGCAAAAGCCCTTACCCGGCTTACAACGGCCGCCAAGCCTATATCCTGGAGACAAAGGTCCTTGGCGGGAGGGTGATCTCCGCCACCATGGGCCTTATCGCCGGCGGCAAAGATACTGTCCTGGTCGCCAAGATGTGCGCCAAGTACGATCTCGATCCCAATAAAGCGATGTGATCTGCGCGGCCGGCAGGCAGTCAGAATTGCGGCACCTGCGCGGGGCACTGCAACAGGTCTGCAGCCATCGTTATCAGGCCGGCCACGTCATCTTGCAGCCGGCCTGTTCCAACGGACCGGCTGCGGCATCGCCCTTGACGACGTCTGTGACTTTGAAGAGATCTTCCGGGTCGTCGCCTTGGGCCTGCGCGTTGCCGACGTAAAGATCCGGAATAAGCTGGTTTTGCGCGGCGCGATAAAACGCGCCGTCCGGCATCAGCGAAACCTCCGGCGGCAGTTTGAAGCCCTGCATGGCCTTGGCCATTTTGACGGCGTCGAGCGACCTCGCCTCGCGGGCGGCAAGCGCACACGTCCAGGTGGCCGCATAGCCGAACCAAGTACGCGCCGTCGGTGCATGACCCTCGGTTCTTTTGCGGATTTCGGAAACGAACTGGGCCACATGCGGCACGCCGAGTTGGTTCCAGTACCATTCGAGAACCCAGGTGCCGATACGCGCCTCGGGCGGCAGACCAAGCAGGACTTCAAGCTCTTGCTGAACGCCCGCGATATGGGTCTTCTTCTCGATGCCGAGCTGCGCCGCCCGTTTGAGCGCATTCACCAAATCGTCGCCCGTAACCAAAAGTATGATGGCGTCTGGGCCCGCCCCCTGCGCCTTGCTCAAATGGGAGACAAAGTCGGTCTCGCCGACCGGCACAAGGTCGCTGTCGAGCTTGCTGCCGCCAAGCGCGGCGCAAGCCTTCTCCAAACCAGCCTGCAATGTATGAGCGAACGCGTAGTCCGACGTGATGTAATACCACCTCTTGCCGGCGGTCTTGATCAGCTCCCGCGCCAGCGCGTTAACCTCGGTTTGCGTCGGGTTGCAAACGCGGAACACGTTCCAATGGCAATTGGTGCCGGTAATGAGGTCAGCATGGCCGCCCGGATCGACATGGAACACACCCTTCTGATTTGAGACGTCGGCCATGGCGGCGGCGAGCGCCGAGTTGACGTTGCCGAGCAGAAAATTGACCTTATCGCGTTCAATCAGCTTAAGCGCCTTTGCGACGGCGATACCGACGTCGTCGCTGGTCGAATCCTCCTCGACGAGTTCTATTTGGCGGCCAAGAACGCCGCCGTTGGCGTTGATTTGATCACGCGCGAGCTGACAACCAACCAACTCATTTTTGCCAAGCGCAGCAAAACTTCCGGTCAGCGGATTATCAAAGCCGATCTTGACCGGCACATCGGCGAGCGATTTCACCACAAACGGGCTGACGAACTGGATGGCACCGGCCGCCAGGCCACCACGCAGCACCGTGCGGCGCCGGACGAACGTGCTGGCCTGATCCTTAGACATTACTGTTCGTACTCCCGTTGGATGCCGCCGGGCTGCGGCGCGACCGGCTCCCGGCGCAGGAGAGGAGACGAAGGTCCTCGCGCGCGACGATCTTAGCCAACCCCGGCGAACGGCAGGATAGCATCGATCATGTCGCTCTTTTGACCCAGCCCCGGCCCGCAGTTTGGAGGGCCGGGCGGTGGCAGTCTGAGAGAACAGGCTAAGGTGCCGCAGCTTTTCGCCTGTCGGCAGGGCCTTCGCCGCCCTTGCCGCCGACGCCCGCCAGGGTGCGCACGCGTTCTTCGTCCTTGGCGAGTTCGCTGGCCGAGCCCGAGTGAATCATTTCGCCATTGTTGAGAACGTAGACGCGGTCCGCCACTTCCAGACCGAAACGTGCATTCTGCTCGACCAGCAGAATGGAAATGCCTTCCTTCCGCATTGACGCAACGACGCGGAACACGTCCCGCACCAGTAGGGGCGCCAAGCCCTGAGAGGGCTCGTCCAATAACAGGAGCTTCGGATTGAGCAGCAGCGCCCGCGCAATCGACAGCATCTCCTGTTCGCCACCGGAGAGCTGCCGGCCCCAACTGTCGCGGCGTTCGCCGAGATTCGGAAACAGCTCGAAAATTCGCTCAACCGTCCATGACCCGGGCCGCGCCACCGGAACTGCGAGATTTTCCAGGACCGTGAGGTTGGGAAAGATTTTCCGCCCCTCTGGCACGTAGCCGACGCCGAGGCGCGATATCTTGTAGGTAGCCCAGTGCGTGGTGTCATGGCCGAAAATCTCGACCTTGCCTTGCCGCGGAGCGGTGAGGCCGATCAGACTGCGTAATGTGGTGGTCTTGCCGGCACCGTTTCGGCCAAGCAGCGTGACAATCTCCCCTTCCGCGACCTCGAGCGATACATCATGCAAGATATGACTCTTGCCGTAATAGGTTTCCATATTCGAGGCCTTGAGGATGGTAGTCACGCCGCATCCCCCAGGTAAGCGGCCTGCACCGCGGGATTCTGAGCAATGTCCTTCGGCGTGCCTGTCGCAAGGATTTTTCCAAAGTTGAGAACCACGATGCGATCGGCGACGCCGAAAACGATGTCCATATCGTGCTCGACAAACAGGATACTGAGATGCTGCTTGTCGTTGAGGGTTCGGATCAAATCGACCATACGGCCGGCCTCCGACCGGCCCATGCCGGCGGTCGGTTCATCCAGCAACAGCAGCTTGGGTTTCATGCTCAAGGCGATTGCCACCTCGACTACGCGCTGATCTCCGTGCGCCAATTCACTCACGGCACGATAGGCCTGTTGCGTCAGCCCTGTGATCGCAAGCAACTCGTCGACCCTGCCGTTGACCCGGCGCATCAGCTGCGCACCCGGCCACACATGCGCACTGTGATTCTCCTGCGCTTCGACCCCGATGCGGATGTTCTCGGCCACCGAAAGCTCCGGAAATACCTCCGTTATCTGAAAGGTGCGCACAAGTCCCGCGGCAACGCGTTGCTCGGGAGTGAAGCCGTTGATCGGCTTGTCCTCAAACCAAATCTCTCCGGTTGTCGCCGGAAAGAAGCCGCTTATCAGGTTGAACAGCGTCGTCTTGCCGGCGCCGTTCGGGCCGATCGTGGCGTAAACCTTGCCTTCTTCCATCTCCAGATCGATGTCCTGGAGAGCAGTGAGCCTGCCGAAGACGCGCGACACGTTTTTCAGACGCAGCAAGCTCATGCCGATTTCGTTCGCTGACGAATGATGCCAAGGACGCCGTTGGGGAAGAATATGACGACGATGATGAACAGGACGCCGATCACTAATTCCCAATTGTTTGGGAAATAGCTGCTCACGTAATCCTGAATGCCGAATAAGATGATCGAGCCGATCAGAGGTCCCCAGAAGCTGCGCATGCCGCCGAGGACGGCCATGATGACGAAGTTGCCCGATTCGATCCAAAAAAGATTCGCAGGGGAGATAAAGTTATTTTGCAGGGCGTTGAGTGAGCCCGCCAGACCGGCGATGAGCCCGGCGATCGCAAAGGATGCCCAGACGTAGCGCTCGACGTGGATCCCAAGAAAGGTCGCGCGCCGCCGGTTCTCACGGATTGCGACCCAGGTGTGACCGAGTGGGGCGTTCAGCAGAAGGCCCATAACGGCCGCGCCGACCGCGAAAAAGAACAGCACGAAATAGTAGAACCATACTGTGTCCAGGGGTATGACGACGGTGCCGAAATGAATCGGCTGACGCGTGAAGGTGAGCCCATCTTCGCCGCCGGTGAAGCTGTTCCAGCGCTCGGCAATGAAGTAAAAAATCTGGCCGATCGCGACCGTGATCATCGCAAAGTAGATGCCGCGTCGATGCATGATCAGCGGGCCGACGATGAATGCAGCTGCGCCGCCAAGCGCCGTACCGAGAACAACCGCAAGCACGGTGCTGTTGGTCAGATGGATCAGCGCCAGGCCGGTGCCATATCCGCCAAGGCCAAAATAGGCAGCCTGTCCGAACGACATGCAGCCGGTGAAACCGAGCAGCAGATTCAACGCCATGGCGCCGAGCGCATAAATCACGACGCGCGTCGCCAGCGAGGTATAGCCGCCGATCAACGGGAACCACAACGGTACCGTAAGCAGTAGGATCCATACTGCCGCGTTGACGTAAACGCGCCTGTTCATTCGAAAAGCCCGACTTGCCCGAGCAGTCCGCGCGGACGCACAATCAGCACCACCGCCATGATGACGTAAATGACGACATCGCTTGCCACCGGGAAATATGCGCTGGTGACGCCGGCGGCGACGCCGATCAGCAAGGCTCCCAGCACGCTGCCCAGCAGGCTGCCGATGCCGCCCACGACGATCGCCACGAAGGTCGTCATGATGACATCGTTACCCATCGTCGGCGAGAGTTGCAGGACGCCGGACGCAAGAACGCCGGCAAAACCGGCAAGCAGAATTCCGATCGCAAAATTGACGGCTCGCAGCATGTAGACGTTCACGCCAAGCGTGGAAACCGTTTCCAGGTCCAGGATGCCGGCGCGGATGCGGACGCCGAAGTTGGAGTATCGGAGAAAAACGAACAAAGCGCCGGCTGCCAGCGCGATGGCCGCCATGACGAACAGACGATATCCGGTGACAAAGAAATAGGTGCTGCTCACCGGAGTCCCGAGCCAGGACGGAATGGTGGAAGGGACGCCCTGCGGCCCCCAAATGGAGCGCACCGCGTTCTCGATGATCAAGGCAAGCCCAAACGTCAGCAGCAGACTATAGACCGGGTCAGAGCGAGCGTACATGAAGCGAATTAGGCCGCGTTCGACGAGAATACCAAGGACACCGGTCAGCAGCGGTCCAACAACCAATGCGCCCCAGAAACCGAGGTAGGGCACCAGCGCGTAAGCCAGATAAGCGCCGATCACCATGAACCCGCCGTGGGCGAAATTGATCACCGAGTTAAGGCTGATGATCAAGGACAGGCCAAGCGCCAGAAGCGCATAGAACGCGCCCTGAATAAGGCCGTTAAACCCGTCGAACAATAACAGTTGCATGCGTTTCTCTACCTTGCCGCGCGCGGGAGAGATTCGTGGTGCTGCGGGCGGACAATCATGACCGAGCAATTTTCGTCATCTAACGATCGCCGCCCAATGTGCGCCGACTCGAACCATTCACGACGTTCTACGAAAGCTTAGCAGACCTCCACGCGAAACAAATATCGGCATCCCGAAGGTTATAGCCTGTTCAGGATGCCGATGAATCTTGCCAGTCACGCGCTCAATTTTGAGAATTGGAATTCAAGGTGCTCGCGTGTGCCTGTCACCGTTACGCCGGATAGCTGAGCTTGCACTCCTTCTCTTCCGGAGTTCGAGCCAGGCCGGAGCCACCGATCACGTCGTGCACGGTGAACAGATTCGGGTACGAACCCTTCTGGTTCACCTCGCCGACGAATTGCGTGATCAAGCATTGATGATCGCCCGCCCGATAGGAGGGACCATCGGGCTCCAAGGCCACTTCTGGCGGCAGCACCATGCCTTCCAGGGCATGCGCGCATTTGGCCGAGTCGATGCTCTTGGCCTTATCCGCCGCGAGCGCGAAGCTGTGCATGGCGACATAGCCAAGCCAGCTGCGGGCGCTCGGCGTGCTCTGCGACGAACTAGCGTAGGCTTTGCGGTACTTGTCGACGAACGCCTTCACAAGCGGCTGGTTGGGTTGATCCCACCACCATTCCATGACGCCCCAACCGAGGCGCGCCTCCGCGGGAAGCGCCTGCAGCGGCTCCAGTTCGGCAAGGCCGATTCCGAATGGAAAATTCTTGGTCATGCCGAACTGGGCGGCCTGCTTCATGACGTTCACGTAGTCGTCGCCACCCTGCAGGACGATGATGACATCCGGCTTCGCCTGTTGCACCTTGATCAGAGCCGACGAGAAGTCGGTCGAGCCGAGCGGCATCAGTTCGTTACCGAGAACGGTGCCGCCGGCTTTCTTTAAAATCTCGGCGAAGCCAGCGTACAGGAAGTGGCCCCAGGCGTAGTCAGGCGTGATGAAATACCACTTCTTGCCGAATTTGCTGAGCAGCGTCTTGCTCAACGACTGGGCCAGCATCCAGGTGTCGGAACAGAGCTTGAAGGTGTTCCAGTGGCATTCCTTGCCGGTCACCGTGTCGACGTGTCCGCCGACAGCTATGTACAGTTTGCTCTTAAGATTTGAGGCGTGACTTTCCGCCAGCGCCACGGCCGACGACACAGAACCGGCCACGAAGTCCACGCGGTCCTGGTCGACAAGCTTGTTGACCTTGACGGTGGCTTGGCCGACGTTGGCGGCGCTGTCTTCAGCGAGGATCTGGACTTGGCGACCCAGAATGCCGCCTTTGGCATTGATCTCGGCGAGCGCCAGTTTGCCGCCGTTTAATTGGCTGGTGCCAAGCGCGGCGTAGGTTCCTGAGAGCGGATCAACCCAGCCGACTTTAACCGGGGTCTCTCCCAGAGCCTTGACGACGAACGGGCTCATCACCTGGGTCGCGCCCAGGGCCACACCTGCTTTGAGGATTGTACGCCGCTGCAGCGGCATAATGATACGCTCTCCGGACATTACGTTTCCTCCCTGGAGCTATTTTTAGAGGCTATTCCAACATCATTCGTCGCCCCAACGAATGAATTCTGCTTAGCTTATTATATCGGCATATTACGGAATAGCCTGAGAATGCAATGAGAAGTTAGTCGAGCAGGCGCTGCCCACCGGGGCGACTTATCTTGATTCGGGCGGGATTTTCCCCAAAAACAATGTTGTTTCTTGCGCCATGAAGACGCGTTAACCCCTAGGCGCGCGGTGAGACAAAGAGCCGCTTCTCCGGCGCCACGCAGCGAAGAAATTGGCGCCGCCACCTGCCCGCTCAGCGCGCTGCTCTGGTCCGGACCAGGCACCAAGCAACCCCAAGATTCACGGCGACGGGTACATCGTCCGGGCGTCGGCGGTGAACCCCTTTCGTGAGTCGGGATCGAGGTAGAACATGTGCCCGCCGCGATAAAGTCGGAGCTGCGTGCGTTTCTCCGTTTCAGACGGCGGCAGATGATCCAGCACATAGCGCGACACGGCAAACGGCGTGACCATGTCGCTACGGCCGTGGGCGACCATGAGCCGGAATGACGGCGTGAGCTCCAAGAGCGCACGCAGATCCTCGGAGACGCTCGGCTGCGTACGGCCGCGCCCCCATTTCCACTGCCGTGAGATTTCCGAGTTCAACAAATCATATGTCATGTCGGTCTTGAAGCCGAGCTCGTCGCGCGCATAGGAAACGAAGGCGCTGCCATAGGATCGCACCAGACCGTCGAGGATCGGATCCGGGCCGCGCGCCTCCGGCGATTCCGGATTCGGATCGTCAACTGCAAATGTCGCGTCGTAATAACTGACGATCTTGCGGTCGCTCCGATGCAGGTCTTTGATGTACGAGTCGCCGATGAAGCCGTGACGCTTTGCCAGCACGTCTTCGGGCAGCCCGGTCATGGCGGCGACGCGTGCATAAAACGTCTTGGCCGCGTCACCCTGCAGCGGCGGCCCGGCAAGCGCTGAAAGATAATCGGTCAACGCAAAGTGCTCGGCTTGCGCCAGTGCTTCTTTGCTGAATGTCCCTTTGCGCTCCATTTCGGCCGCCGCCAACGACGGAAGCTGCAGCGCGGCGCCGAGCGCAAAGCGGTCGCCGCCAAACTGAAACGCGCCTTCCAGCGTCGGCGACAGCATGAGAATCCCGTTGACCGAAATGCCCTGCTCGTTCTGCAGCACGCGCGCCACCTTGGCGGCGCGGAAACCGCCGTAGCTCTCGCCGAGCAGGAATTTCGGCGAGCTGACACGGGTGTTTTTGGCGACATAGAGGGCGACCACCTTCGCCATCGCTTCGGCGTCCGCCCGCACGCTCCAGAACGCTTCACCGCCGTCGGGCTTCGCCGCCCGGCTCCAGCCGGTGCCGACTGGATCGATCAGCACCAGATCGGTGAAGGCGAGCCAAGTATCCGGATTATCGATAATGCGGACCTGAGCGCCGTCACGTCCGCTCGGCCCGAACTGCGCGAGCCGCGGACCGACGAGACCAAGATTCAAAAATGCCGAAGCGGCACCCGGCCCACCGTTGAATGCAAAGGTCACCGGCCGTTCCGCCGAACCGGCCGACTTCGCCACGTAGGCGGTATAAAATATTGCGGCCGAGCGCTCGCCGGACTGGTCGAATAACGAGAACGTGCCGGCGGTCACCGTGTAGTCAAGCTTCCCGCCGCCGGCGAGGTTGATGCTGTGCTGGGTGACCGAGTCGGCCGGTAACAGCGATAAAACGCCCGGACCGGGCTGCTCCGGCCGTCCCGCGGCTCCGCCGGGGTGGCCTTGTCCTTGGCTGCGGTCGGCTCCGGGACGACCCGGATGCCCTGGTCCCGGATGCTCCTGCGCAATTGCCGTAACGCCGAGTGCGACAGGCAGGCAGATTGCGAACACGCAAGCGGCGACAGTACGCAGAGATCGATTCATGAGTAATTTTTCCAAAAAAAGGGTGTCATTCGAGTTCGATGGCGCCCTCGATTTGGAGCGCGAGGCCAATCCCCTCGATGGTCAACGATACCTTGGCGGGCAAGGTCTCGCTGCCTTTCAGCCCGCCGCCGCTCACCGCCGCCCGTACGGACTGCTCAATCTCGCGCTGGGAAGTGACGCCCACCTTTTTGAGAAATTTACGTATGCTGACGTTGAGGGCCTCTTCATTCATGATCGTCTCCTGAAAGCGCCGGAAAGATGACCGCTCCGTCGGCATGTTAGCGGATTGCCGGCGGCGCAACGACGGCCCTCCGGCCGCATGCGAACCGGTAGACAACGGCGATCAGATCGGCAAAGTTTCACCGGCACAATCCCCTGATCTTGAGGCGCCCGCGATGCCCTTTCCCCATGCTTCAAAAGCTCTTGCACGTTTTACCGTTCTGGACCTGACCCGCGTGCGGTCCGGGCCGACATGCGTGCGAGAACTTGCCGACTGGGGCGCCAACGTCATCAAGATAGAGAGCCCGCCGGGCTTGGAAGAGCCAATGGGCGATCCGCGCGAGGGCGGAGATTTCCAGAACCTGCATCGCAACAAGCGTAGCATGACGCTCAACCTGAAGGCCCCCGAGGGGCTCGCCGCCTTCAAGCGCATGGTCAAGAAGGCCGACGTCGTCGTCGAGAATTTCCGCCCCGACGTGAAGAAGCGGCTCAAGATCGACTACAAGGCGCTTGCCAAGATCAATCCGCGCCTCGTCTACGCCAGCATTTCCGGCTTCGGCCAGGACGGCCCCTACGCCAACCGGCCGGGCTTCGACCAGATTGCGCAGGGCATGGGGGGCTTGATGTCGATCACCGGCCTACCCGGGCAGGGTCCGGTGCGCGTCGGCATCCCGATTGCCGATCTCAGCGCCGGGTTATTTGCATCGATCGGCATTCTGGTCGCGCTGCTGGAACGGGAAAAATCCCGCAAAGGCCAGCACATCACGACGTCGCTTCTGCAGGCGCAGATTTTCATGCTCGACTTCCAGGCCGCGCGCTATCTGGTTCAGGGCGAGGTCGCCAAACAGGCTGGCAACAATCACCCGACCAGCATTCCGACCGGCGTGTTCAAGACCAAGGATAGCTTCGTCAACATCGCAGCGACCGGACAGAAAATCTGGGAGCGCTTCTGCGAGGCCACCGGCGCGAACGAGCTGTTGCACAAGCCGGAATACCAGGGCGGCGCCAACCGCTCGAAGAATCGCGATGCGCTCAACGCCGAAATACAGGGCTATATGGATAAGCGCACTAGCACCGACTGGGTCGAGCGCCTGAACGCAGCTGGCGTGCCGTGTGGACCGATCTATGCGGTCGACGCGATGTTTGCCGACCCGCAGGTGAAGCATCTCAAGATGGCGCAGAGCGTGACCAAGAAGGATAAGAGCAAAATGCAACTGGTTGCACAGCCGATGACGCTGTCACGCACACCGTCGCGTTTCGTGGCGCCGCCGCCGAGTATCGGCCAGCACACCAACGCGGTGCTCAAGGAATTCGGCTTCTCGGCGCGCGACATTGCGGCGCTGCATAAGGCAAAGGCGGTGTAACGCACTGTCATGCCCCGCGAAGGCGGGGCATCCAGTAATTGGGACATATGCGATCAAATCGGAAAGTCATAGATTACTGGATCATCCGCATGCGCGGATGATGACAGGACGAAAAGGAGTTCTGCCATGACCGACAAGATGCTCTCGCGCAGAGAAAGCGGCGTTGGCATCGTGACCTTCAACAACCCAGAGCGGCACAACGCGGTGTCACTGGAGATGTGGGAGGCGACCAAGCGCATTCTTGATGACTTCGCCGCCGATAAGGACATTCGCGTCGTGGTCGTCACCGGCGCAGGCGGTAAAGCGTTCGTGTCTGGCGCCGACATTTCCAGATTCCAGAGCGAGCGCGCGAACCTCGACGCAGCGCGCGCCTACGGTGCCAAAACCGAGGCCGCCTACGACAGCATCGCCGAATTTCCCAAGCCAACCATCGCGATGATCCGCGGCTATTGCCTCGGCGGCGGGCTCGGCCTTGCCACCTGCTGCGATCTGCGCGTCGCGTCAGACAATTCGAAGTTCGCGGTACCGGCCGCCAAGCTCGGCATCGGTTACGGCTATAAGGGCCTGAGACGGCTGGTCGACATCGTCGGACCGGCCTTCGCCAAGGAAATTTTTTACACCGCGCGCCAGTTCGACACCCAAGAGGCGCTCGTCATGGGCCTCGTCAACCGCGTGGTGCCGTCGGCGGAGCTTGAAAACACCGTCAAGACCATCACGGACATGATCTGCGCCAATGCGCCGCTCACCATCCAGGCGGTGAAATATACAGTGGGCGAAATTCTCAAAGACGATGGCAAGCGCAACGTCGCTCACACCGTCGAGATGGTGGAAAAATGCTTCGCCAGTAACGATTACAATGAAGGACGCTCGGCCTTCATGGAAAAGCGCAAGCCGGTCTTTACCGGCACCTGACGCGATCCTGCTGCCCACGCCTGCCTATCGCCCAATCTGGAAATGGGCAAGAACCGACATCGTCATGGCCGGGCTTGTCCCGGCCATCCACGTCTTTAATGTTGCACGGCTGAAGACGTGGATGCCCGCGACATAGGCGAGCGAATCGACGCCGTTCTTCAAACGGCTATGCGCGGGCATGACGGAGGGAGGCGTTCGCCATGTATCGAGGCACCAAGGACATCGTGCTGCCGACGACCATTACCGGCTCGCTGCCGCGGCCGAGCTGGTGCACGGAGAATCTCGGCACACGGCATTTTCTTGAGGCGATGGTAACGCGCCGCTTCCGCGAGCAATACGAGGACGCGGTGACCTGTTATCTGCGCGACCAGGAATTGGCCGGCCTCGACATCGTCACCGACGGCGACGCGCATTTCGATGACGATGTCGGCGGCCAGAGTTGGACCGCCTATCCGCCGAACCACATGAGCGGACTGGACGCGGCGCATCCCGAACCGACGCCGGCCGGGCGCGGCGGCATCATGTTTCCGCGCGGTCATATCCTGCACGACTACCTGGAATCGCGCGTCATGCCGGTGATCACCGGACCAATCGGCCGCGGCAATCTGCAATATACCGCGATGTGGAAGGCGGCGCAGCGCTTCACCACGCGTCCGGTGAAATTCGGCGCGGTGTCGGCGGAGATCGTCGCGTTTGCGCTGCAGGACCGCCACTACAAGAGCATTCCCGACCGCATGTTTGCCGTCGCCGACGCCTTCAACGAGGAATATCACGAGCTGGCTGACGCCGGCTGCCCTGTGATCCAGATCGAGGAGCCGCAGATCCACCTGATCGCCGTCCGCAAGATCCAGGACAAGGTGATCACGCCGCAATTAATGGTCGAGGTGTTCAATCGCACCGTGAAGGGCCTGCGCGCCAAGACCGAAGTGTGGGCGCATTCGTGCTGGGGCAATCCTTCGCAGCAACGCATGTTCGCCGAGGTGCAAAGCTACCAGCCGGCGCTGGAGACCTACAACACGGTCGACGCCGACGTGATTACGTTCGAGTCATCGAGCTCCGGCGGCATCGATCTCGAAGCTATCGGCAAGACCATCACGGGCAAAAAGATCGCCATCGGCGTCATCGATCACCACGTGCTGCAGGTCGAGACCCCGGACGAAGTGGCGGCGAAGATCCGCACTGCGCTCAAGCACATTCCGCCGGAGCGGCTGGTGATCTCGACCGATTGCGGCATGGGCCGCGAAGGCATGAGCCGGCGCCATGCGTTCTACAAAATCGTCTCGCTGGTGCTCGGCACCAATATGGTGCGCAAGGAGCTGGGCTATCCGCAAGCCCGGTGCCTCGCCGCCGACGAACGCTATTCGCTGATCGTGCCGGCGAAGTAGGCGCATCCCGCGGCGTGGAGCAGCCTCACGGAATCTTCTTCACCACCTTGGTGTCGAGATTGAACACCCGCGCGGCGTTGCCGCCCAAAATGTTGCGCTTGGCCTTTTCGTTGAGGAACGGCAGATCGTAGATCACACCGGGCAGGTCGAAATCCCAGTGCGGGTAATCCGATGACCATAACAGCTGGGTGTCGGCCTTGATCATCTTGAAGGTGGCTTCCAGGATCGACCTGTCCTCGGGCACCTCCATCGGCTGCGACGAATAGTACATCTCGCGCATATACTCGCTCGGCTTTCGCTTCAGCGACGGACAGTCCGAGGTGCGCATCATGTAGGAATGGTCGAGCCGCTGCATCAGCGAGTAGGCCCAGGTCAGCCCGCTTTCGATCCACATGACTTTCAGTTTCGGAAACCGCTCGGGCAAGCCATTAATGACCCAGTTGGTCATGTGGATCATGTTGAACCACATGAAGCCGAGCGAGTGCACCGAGATGAAGCGGTTGGTCATCTGCAGCGCCCGGTCTTCCCACGAATAGGCGGCGTGGAACGAGATCGGCTTGCCCAACTCTTCGAGCAGCGCGTAGGTCTTCATGTAGGCGTTGTCGTGCACTGGCTTGTAGCGCGGCGACGTCACCATGAAGCCGACGACGCCCTTCTTGTCGCCGAAATCCTTCACGGTCTTGTAGGCCGCCTCCGGATCGTTAAACGGCAGGTAGAGCATCGAGACGAGCCGCGGCTCGACGGCGAGAATGCGCTCGCACAACCAACGGTTATAGGCGCGGCACAGCGCCACCTCGATCTCGACCTGAGGGTGCAGCCCGAGAAACAGCATCGGCGTGGGGAACATGCAGGCGTAATCGACGCCCATCGCATCCATCCACTCGAGCGTCATCGCCACGTCGCGATGCCGGCCATCATTCGGCACTTTCTGCAGCGAGCGCAGGTTGGAACGGGTGATGCGGCCGCCGAGATTCTGGTTGCCGACCGAGGAATTGAGCAGACCGGAGCGGCCGGGACGCTTCGCCGAATCGATCATGTCGCGGCGGATCACGGGACTCTCGATGTACTGGAAAACATCCTTGTAGGATTCGTTTTCGTAATGGTGGGCGTCGACATCGACGACCAGGAATTCCTGCAAGTTGCGCGCCCGCGCCTGCTGCGCCGCGTGCTCCAGGTGCTTCGACGTCGAATAATCGTCGAAATTGAGCTTGCGGACTTCGTTCGGCGTTGCATCCATATCAATCTCCATTCAGCGCAATTGGGTCGCAACGGAATCCGGTGGCTGGTGTTCTGGACAACCCTTCAGGCGACGACGTAGATGTCATCGCCGCGCCGCACCACCTCGTACTTTTTCAGCTTCAGTCTACTGTCGCCGACGCAACGGCCGGTAGTCATTTCATATTCATAGCCGTGCCAGGGGCAGACGAAATGCATCTCGTCGGAGAAAGTCTGTCCCTGATAGGTGCGGTCGGCGTCGATGAGATCGACTACCTTGTTCATCAGAATGCCTTCGCAGGCCGGACCGCCCGAATGGACGCAGTAGTTGCTGTAGGCGTAGAAGGCGCCGCCCTGATGGAAGACGCCAATCTCTTCCTTGCCGGCCACCACGATTCGTCGGTCGCCGTCCGGCAACTCCGATGCCTTGGCTACAAACCACTCCGCCATGCCGTTCCTGCCCTTGAATTTTGCCTTGAATTTTGCCGCCTTTAGATGCGCGGCAGTATAGGTGGGCGCACGCATCGGCAACAAGTGCGGTCTCGGCGCGAGCGGCCATGCGCCGGCCGCAGTCACTCGGCGCCGGCGCAACGCCGGCCTTGAGCGCACAGTGGATTTTCTGGCATCTTGGCGCCCGGGCGTCAGGGCGACGCGCAACGTCACGCAGTAGAACCGAGGGGACCATGACCAGCACGACACCGGAGCAGGGCGGCGCAGCCGAACCGCGGCTCCTCATTCCGGCCTTGGCGCCGTTCTATAGTTTCGCGCGCGAAATTTCCTACCCGCTGATCCGCGTGACGGTCGGCGGCACACTCCTGGTTCACGGCATCAACCGGTCGATGATTCCGCTGTCCCGCGCCGCGGAGGAGATGGCAAAGTCCGGCCACGAACCGGCGATGCTGTTCGCCGTCGTTGCGCTCGTCAACGAGACTGTCGGCGCGGTCTGCATCATGCTCGGGTTGTTTACCCGCTTCTTCGCGGCCTCGATCGCCATAGAACTGGCGATGATCAGCATCCAGTTCTCCCATAACGGCTGGGCGTGGGCCAAGCACGGCTGGGAATATACGTTCCTGTGGGGGCTCATTTTCTTCGCCATCGCGCTGCGCGGCGGCGGGCCCTACTCTGTCGACCGCAAGATCGGCCGCGAGCTTTAGGAGCCCGCCTCGGCCAAAGCCCGCCGTGGCCTTGTTTCGATTGGGCACGGCGGCTAAATACGGCGCATTCCACTCAACCTCGGTCTGCGGAGAGGTGGCAGAGTGGTCGATCGCACCGCACTCGAAATGCGGCATACGGGCAACCGTATCGGGGGTTCGAATCCCTCCCTCTCCGCCAACTCAGTCCCTGAGTGGGCACTGCGTTTACGCTACCGTTCGCCACAAGCGTCTGGAGCAGCCGGGACTTCGATCCCACGATACGGACCTCGCCATCCGCGACCTCGACGCGCTGGGCGAGCGCGCGCAGATGGTCGCGGCGGTAGCCGCCGCCTTCAAGCCGAATACGCTGGCGCGCGGTGCGGGCGAATTTGCTGAGCATCTGCGGCGTGACCGCCTGGCTCCCTGAGTTCTGAAGCATGGTCTGAGCGCGCTCGGCGTCGGCTTTCGCCTGATCGCGGATGGCCTTGAGGCCGTCGATCCGGTCCTTGAGAGCCGGATCGTCCAGATCGGCGACGCCCACCTCGATGGCGTCATAGAGGCGCTTGAGGCGGGCTTCGGACTCCACCGCACGCCTGTTCAGCTCGGCGATGTGCTCGCGTTGGCGCTCGGATCGTTCCTGCCGCCGGTCAAGCACCGTGGCAAGGATCGCCTCCAGCCGCTCGGGTTGAAGCAGGCGTTCCTCCAGATGGCTGGCGACAAGATCGTCCAGCTTCTCCATCGGCACGGCCATACCGGAGCATCCAGTCGGTCCCTGCCGGGCCTTGATCGAGCAGGCATAGTAGCGATAGCGCCCGCCCTTGCCGGTGCGGATGGTCATGGCGCCGCCGCACTTGGCGCAGTGGATCAGGCCGGTAAGGAGCGTGGGGCCGCTGACGACGGCGGATGGCGTCACGGTGGGATGCCGGGCCTTGAGCAGCGCCTGCACCGCGTCGAAGGTTTCGCGCGCGATGATCGGCGGAACCGGAACGACCACGATCTCGCTTACCGGCTTCAACTCCTTGGACTTAGACCGCTTGTTGAACTCATGCTCGCCTATGTAGGTGCGGCGGGTCAGGATACGGTGGACTTGGCCGATACCCCAGCACCCGCCGTCGCGGGTGAAGATGCGGTTACGGTTGAGATAGCTGACGATGTTCTTGACGCCCATCTGGCCCTTAGCGCCGTCACCTTCCAGGGCGAGCCGGTAGATCAGCCGCACGGTGTCGGCGTGCAGCGGGTCGATCTCCAGCTTCTTCTTGACCTTCGCGCCGCGATGCTCGGCCGCGACGACACGATAGCCGATGGGCGGCAGCGAGCCGTTCCAGAAACCTTGCCGGGCGTTCTCCTTCAAAGCCCGCATGACGTGCTTGGCGTTTTCCTTGGACTGGTATTCGTCGAACAGCGCCATGATCTGCCGCATCATCTGATGCACCGGATCGTCGCCGATCTCCTGCGTGATCGACAGCAACTTGACGCCGTTCTTCGCCAGCTTGCGGACGTAGAACTCCATATCGAAGGCGTCGCGGAAGAAGCGCGAGAAGCTGTGAACCACGACGACATCGAACGGCGCGGGCCTGGACGTGCCCGCTTCGATCATGCGCTGGAACTCGGGCCGACGGTCGTTGGTGGCCGGCGCGCCCGGCTCCACATAGGTCTCGACGAGCTGATAGCCCCGCGCCTCGCAATAAGCCTCACCCTGGCGCTTCTGGTCGGGGATGGAGACATCATGCTCGGCCTGCCGCGCCGTCGAGACGCGCAGGTAGAGGGCGGCGCGCAGCGGCACGGTCATGACATAAAACTCCCGGTCAGATCATGGGGTCGGCTTGAACAACTCATCGAACAGGTCGGCGAACCATCTCTCGAGCACCTCCACCTCAGCCTCGGTGACAGGTACTCGCTCCGGCCAGTCGTCGGTGACAGTCCACGCCGAGAGGTCATGCTTCGGCGGTCGGCCGGGAAACGGCCAAGGGTAGCCGAGCAACGCTTCAAGCTGCTCAGACGCGGTGGAGACAGGTTCTCGGACAGGCCGGGGCATGTCGGCAGTATCGCGCCAGCGGGCGCCAAGCAGAATGGCCCATGTTTGCGCCACGCCTCGCCTGTACTCACCTCGGCCGCGGCATTGCTCATCATTCCTCTTTCCGGCCCGTCCTCGGCGACACCGCCAGGCCGAGGAACACCATCACAGCCTGGTTGAGCCGGACGACGTCTTCATCGTCTAACCGCCCGATCCGCTCGCCGACCTTGGACTTCGGGACGGTGGTGATCTTGTCCACCATCAGCCGCGAGGCGGAACGCAGTCCGTTGCGCTCATTCGGCTCCACAGGCAGCCGGAACAGGGGCGCTTCTGTTGGGTCCGTGGTGAAGGAACAGACTGTGATCGAGTCCGTCGCGTCGAACGCATCATCCTGCACGATGACGACGGGGCGCGGCTTGCCCGCATAGTCCTTTCCGCCGGAGACGGTCCAAACTTCGCCCCGTCTCATTCGTCGTCCCGGTCAGAAACCGCGTCAATGAACGCCTGATCATCGGCCTCATAGGCACTCGCCGCCACGGCCAACGATTGTCGGTGCGCCTCCGAGCGGAAGGACGACGCGCGCACGTCCGGCACCCAAATCTGGATCGGTCGCAGGCCCTGGGCACGCAGCCGGTCGCGGTGCTCCTGAACCTTCACACGTGTAGACTTTGCGCCTCTCGCCGATGCCATGACACAGTCCTTCAATAAGTTACATGTAACCTATCATGCGGCAGTGGGCATGGAAAGCGGATTCGAGGCAACAGTTCGGCCATCACCGACTGGAAAATGTGCAAAAGGTCGTTATTCGGCAATAGGTTTACGGCACGGCGCACATTGCGCCTCATGACCCAACATTGCCGGGTCGGAGAAAAAACCGAGCAAAAACAACCGATCGACCGAGCCGCAATGTGCGGCCTTTTATCTGGCCCTCACCAATTCGGCCTCAGAACCGGTAATATCGGTCGCTGCAATTGGACCGGTTGCCGCATAAACGGAGGCCTCGAATCGCCGAGCATTGGTACTTGCGGCGGCAGCTTCCGCCCGCAGACCAGCCGCCGCTCCCTCCCGGTCGTAACCGAAACCGCTTGGTGAAACGTACCGCCCAGCCCCAATGGCGCATCGGGGCGCTGAAGGGTTCATTCGAACCTACTTCGTCGCGTGAGGCGACGAGCGGTTTCAGGCTGAAAATCGACTCTTCGCGACCGCAAGGCTATCAGCCCGTCAAAAAACTTCTTCAAAACGGGCAGCCCGCTTCATTGAGGCTATGGTGTATTTTTATAAAAAGGAGTAGCTCATTTTTAGATCGGTGGCGGGTGCGAGGGTGATAAACGTGGCGGAAGCGATACCAACGAAACCAGAGGAAACCGTTCGGCAACAGGTCATTAAAGATTTGATGCGTCTCGGGTGGAAAGAGACACAGCTTCGTTGGAAGCCAGAGTGGCAAGTTCCGGACACTCCGCGAGCTATCGCCGAATCTTGGTGACGGACGGGGTCAGGCGGCAGCGGTTTGAGCGTGCAATCTGACGATCTCGATTCCGTCCTTGAACTTTACACCCATGATGATCTTGGACAACTGGTTGTAT
>JBAQJL010000042.1:0-23029 GCA_049300295.1 Xanthobacteraceae bacterium | reverse complement strand
CGGTGTTGCTGTTGCGCATCAGCATATCGGTCTCGTTGGCGTTGCCGGAGAAATCGCCAAAACCCGCAACCGACCATTCGAGGCCAACCTGCCCCATCGGTCCCGCGGAGGTGATCTGATTATTGCTTATGTCGTAGAACTCGAACACGCCAGTATTGACGTTGCGCATCAGCATGTCGGTTTCGTTCGACTGCGTCGAAAAACCGCCGAAGCCCGCGACCGACCATTCCAGACCGACCTGCCCCATCGGTCCCGCGGAAGTGATCTGGTTATTGCTGATGTCGTAGACCTCGAAGGTGCCGCTATTGCTGTTGCGCATCAGCATGTCGGTCTCGTTCGGCTGGGTCGAGAAGTCGCCGAAGCCCGCGACCGCCCACTCCAGGCCAACCTGCCCCATGGCAACGCTGTTGGTAATATTATTGTTGCTGACGTCGTCGACCTGAAACGAGCCATCGATGGAATTGCGGAGCAGCATGTCTGACGTGTCGCTGCCGTTGAAGCCACCGAGACTAGCGACGTGCCATTGCGAAGCAACCTGGCCCAATGCGTAGGCTGCCAAAATCGCATTGCCGCCGATATCGTAAATTTCATAGGCCCCATCGTCGCGCATGATCAAATCAGCGGTTGTGCCACCCGGCGGAGCCGCGTTGAGCAGCCGTATCGATGTCCCGCCGCCACTGTCGCTCGCCGTGCCAAATTCGGCCGATGTGTATTGCCCCGTTAATGACAACGACGTGAGCACGTTGCCTCCACCGTCAACAACCGACAGCGTTCCGCTGTTACCGTTCTGTTGCCAGACCGTGCGGCTGCCGGACGCGAACGCAAGCGATGTGAAATCAATCGCGTCACCCGCCTGAAAACCGGCGATCGGGTCCTGCAAGCTACCGCCCGAAGCCAGCGCAACCGTTGCGTCCGGCCCGGCAAGCGTGATGCTGTTGCCGACAGATGCCGCCACCTCAAGCATTCCACCGGCATTCACGAAGATATGGCCGCTGGACGTCACGGTCGCGTTGAGCACAACGGTTCCGCCGGCGAAAATGGAGATCGTGCCGGAGTTCTGCAGCGAGCTATCGATCTCAAGAGTTCCGCCCAGCAGTGCCGAGAAGGTGCCCTCGTTATCGATGCGATTAGCGCCGGTATTAAGGATGAGAGATTGATTGCGCTGGTCTGCTTCGATCGTTCCTCCCTCGTTGGCGAAAGAGAGGCCGCCCCCGCCGATCGTGCCGGCTCCGTCAAGCGTCTGGAACTGCAGCGACAGCTGAGCGAAGACTCCCTGACCAACGATTTCGTCTTCGTTCGGGGTTTGGCCGGTCATCGAGATGGAGCCGCTACCCGTTTGCTGGACGCCGATCGAGACGTCCCCGGCAATCGCCAGCGTGGTAAACTGATTGTCGGCCTGAAAGACGATATTGCCGTAGTTCAGAATGAGTGATGTATTTTGAGTCTGGCCAAGCACAAACTCGCCACCGCTGTTGATCAGCATTGTGCCGTCGTTGGTGAAGACCCCAGCGTCGCCAGTGCTGTCGCCAACGATTTGCATCGTACCGGCATTATTGCTGCTATTGTTGTTGGTCTCGATCAGCCCGTGGGCTTCGTTCGTAAAATTGAGGCCCTCGATGGTGCCGTCCCCGGAGATGGTATTGTCGACGTTGACGAGCGTCGGCGTCGTGTTCGCGTTGTCGCCAACGATAAAATTGTCGGCGGGACCCGCGCCGATCACCATCGAGAGGCTGCCGCCCCCATCGAGCGTCATGGAGCCGGTGATCGCAAGTGTGGCCGGGATGCTGCTCGTGACCCCTTCCAGATCCAGGAGCCCGGGATTGTCAAACGTGCCGTCGTTCAAAAATAAGTCGGCATTGACGACAGAAATGGTTCCGTCATTCGCATTGGGTCCGGTACCGTTAAACGCGAACAGACTTGCGCCGTTATCGATCACAAGGCCGTCGTTAGTTGCTGTCCCAATGCTGGCTACTGTTTCGGTATTGCCCTCGACAGCGAACCCGCTGCCGCTCGGATTGATCTCTGCGTCCTCGCCGCTGTTCGGTACGTGGCCGAGAGTCCAGTTCCCCGGCGTGGCAAAATTCCCCGAGCCGTTGACGGTGAAAGTGTTCTGCGTCATGGAAATTCTCCTTCACGGTCTGTCGTACGGCGATCGCGGAGCAAAAGGCTTCATGCACACATGCTGCGGAGCTCTGGCCATCTGTGACGGAGAAGCGCGGCCTTACGCGCGCGACAGCGCTCTCCCGCTACGCCGTTCACGCCGAATGTGCCCCAGCGCCCGGGACGGTTAACAGGCCAGAGACGTTCGACTGCGCAGCCAGTTGTCCGAGGGGTGCACTGTTGTCCGGCGCACCTGCACCGGACGCGAACGACGCCATCGCCTGCGCGAGCTGGGCGTTGGCACTCCCTGGCGGATCTGCGGCGATGCCGGCGACCGACCATTCCATTCCGACCTGCCCCATCGGGGCGGCCGCGGTAATCTGGTTGTTGCTGATGTCGTAGACTTCGAATGCGCCGTTGTTGGTATCGCGCATCAGCATGTCGCTTGCGCCTGCCCCGTTAATTGACCCGAAGCCTGCAATCTGCCATTCGAGACCAACTTGGCCCATCGGCGCCGCCGATGTGATGGTGTTGTTGCGGATACCGTAAATCTCGAACGCACCGGTATTATTGTTGCGCATCAGCATGTCGGTCTCGTTGGCGTTGCCGGAGAAATCACCAAAG
Organism: Xanthobacteraceae bacterium; assembly: GCA_049300295.1. Taxonomy (GTDB): domain Bacteria; phylum Pseudomonadota; class Alphaproteobacteria; order Rhizobiales; family Xanthobacteraceae; genus BOG-931. The sequence goes on along the minus strand of JBAQJL010000042.1, from coordinate 20,305 downwards.
CCCGCTATCGACCATTCGAGACCGACCTGCCCCATCGGCCCCGCCGACGTGATCTGGTTATTGCTGACGTCGTAGACCTCGAAAACACCGGTATTGGTGTTGCGCATCAGCATGTCGGTCTCGTTCGACTGCGTCGAAAAATCGCCGAAGCCCGCGACCGACCATTCCAGACCCACCTGCCCCATCGACGCCGCCGAAGTGATCTGATTGTTTCTGATATCGTAAATCTCGAAGGCCCCGGTGTTGCTGTTGCGCATCAACATGTCGGTCTCGCCGGGGCGGCTTGACAGATCGCCGAATCCTGAGACCTGCCATTCCATGCCGACCTGCCCCATCGCGGCGCTGTTGGTAATGTTGTTGTTGCTGATGTCGTAGACTTCGAATGAGCCGGCCAGTGTGCCGCTGTCTTCGCGCAGGATCATATCGCTCGTATCGGAGCCATTGAAGCCGCCAACGCCGGCGACCTGCCACTGCAGCCCGACTTGACCCAACTCAGCGGCACCCTGAATGGCGTTGCTGCCCAGGTCGTAAACCTCATAATCACCGGAGTTACCGTCGCGCATGATTAGGTCGGCGGTGGTGCCGCCGGAGGGTGGCGGATTCTCCACTTGGATCGATGTGCCGCTGTTGCCATCGCTAAAAGCGGCGAAGTTCGCGGACGAGTACTGGCCGGACAGCGTGAATGACGCCAGGGTCGAACCATTGTTGACGAGCGACAGCGTCCCCGTGGTCCCGTTCTGCTGCCAAATCGCTTGAACGCCCGATACGAAATTCACCGACCTGACGTCGATGGCATCCGTCGCGCCGGCGCCCGAGATGACGCCTTCCAGGTTGGCGCCCGATTCCACGATGATTGTTGCCCCGCCGCTGGTGAACGCGATATTGCCCGCGACTGCGGCATGCACATCCAGAGTACCGCCGCCGACGTCAATTGCGCCGGAGCCGGTCTCCGCGGCGAACAGATCGACGATGCCGTTGCCGCCATTCACTTCGATGGTGCCGATGTTATCGACCGGGCTCTCAATAACCAAGTCGCCGCTGAAGGCCGCGAGCGTGCTGACGTTGTTGGTGATGGTATTGCTGCCGGTATAGAGGATGAGAGGCTCGTTCGCGACATCAGCTGCGATCGTCGAGTTAAGAAGATTCAGCGTGAGGTTGGCGTCTCCCACGCTGCCGGCCCCGTCTAGTGACTGACCGGACAGAGTGAGCGTAGCCGGCGCCCCGTCGCTGACGATCTGATTGCCGCTGTAGCCGGGACCCTCCATCTCGATGCGGCCAGTCGTCCCGAAGGTCGCCTGGATGGTCACGTTGCCGGCGATCGCCAAGGTGGCGGTCTGGAGATCGGGATCGAGGATGATTTGGCTTTCGTTGTTGATGGTTGCGCTGAAGCTGTCCAGACCGAATGTAAACTCGCCGGTCGGATCGACCCGCATCGTGCCGTCGTTGATGAAACTGCCGTTGCCGGCACTGCCCTCGATTTGCATGTGACCGCCGGAGCCGCTGGTGCTGTTGTTGGTTTCGATCAGCCCGGCAGAGCCGTTGGTCATCTTCAGGCCTTCTCCCAGGGTGCCGTCGCCCGAGATCGTGTTGTCCACGTTCAGGAACGACGTGCTGCCACCAGGCGCCGAGATAAGATTCACCGTCGGACCACCGCCAATCGTCATCTCGACCTGCCCGCCGCCATCAAGCGTGACCTGACCTTCAATGGCCATGAATGCGGCGAAGCCGGAGACATTGAAGCCGGCAAGCTCGATGGTTGCAGCGTTGTCGACTGTTCCCCCGTCTATCGCCAACTGCGATTCGAGATTGACGACGATGCTGCCAAAATTTCCGAGCGTGTCCGTGCCGTTCACCAGGGTCAGGGCGGCATCATTTTCAACCCGAACTGCGTCGGTGATGCCGGTGCCGATGCCGTTCACTGTCTCTTGCGTTCCGTTGATGAAGGCGTCGCCGTTCGCCGAGTTGATAACCGCGTCCTCGGTCCTGTCCGGCACCGCATCCAGCGTCCAATTCGAAGCGATCGCGAAGCTGCCGGGGCCGGAGACGGAGAAATCGTTTGTTGTGGTCATGACGTTCTCCCAATTTGTCCTTGTTGGCGATGAAGACGAGGAAAAGCGCTCCGAGCGCCCGCGAACGATTGGGGCGGCACTCGGCTGTTGAGTGAAAGGCGCGCTTATCAGCTAGGTGCCGCGGGATATTGGCTTAAAGCGCTTTCGCGGCGCGGCCTTCGCTTCGGCACAAGCCGCTTCCGTCGGGACGAAAGTCGTGCTCAAGGCGAGTCTCGCTGTTTCTCGCGAATGAAATCCCGCGTGCAATGACCGCTGTCTGTCGAAGGGTCAGACTAGATGTCGCAATGGGAGCCATAGTTGACCTTCCTTGTGTCTGCCCCCGCCGGCACTCGACGACTTTACAAAGCTCGAAGTGGCGGCCGCGTCCTCCGATCGGAGGATGCCTGACGGCTAAAACATGGAAGGCTGCACGCCCACTCAAAGCGGGAACCAGGACTGCGGAAACGGCGGCTGAAACGAATCGCTATCGCAATTCGAAGATTCGAAGAAAAATTATCCTATGGAGCCAACGGGCTCGAAAACCCAGCGACCAGCTTGACGAGATCGGCCTGACGCGCCGTTCCGGTCTTCTGGTAGGTCCGGCCAAGATGAGTTTTGACCGTCGACTCGGCAATTCCGAGCGAAACGGCAACTTCCGGAACTCCACCGACTTCGACGACAGCAAGCAGAACCCGGAGCTCCATTGGCGTCAACTTGTAGGTCGTGGCAATTACTTCCGGGAGCGACGGCGCGTCCAGCGCTGCCCTGTGCACGAACAGAGCCGCAGCCGCCGAATACTTTGTTCCCGCCCGCCGTCGCGCGCCCGACGTGAGCGGCAAGACGTGCGCGACATAGCGATCGCCGTCGCGCGCAAGGAGAGGGACCGCGACGCCCTTGATGCCAAGCGCCGCATCGCCGCTGCCGGATGTCGTTAATGCATCCGATAAAGTCACCCCGGCATCGGGATCGTGCGGCGTCAAACGGCCACCCTCCGCGCGAAGCACGCTTGCTGCGTTCAGCATCGCGCGTCCCGCTACGTTTGCATGAACAACGCGACCATCGGCATCGACCAGGAACATCCCAGCGCCGATGCCGTCGAGCGTGTCGGCAAGTGAAGCCGCCTCCGCAGTCTTGAGATCGATCAAATTGCCGACGAGCAGCGCGCGGCGGAAATGCGGCACCAATAACCGGATTCGCCGGCGCGCTTCGTCGTCGAAAAGACCGTCGCGTTCATGGCGAAACAGGCCGAGAAAGGCAATGCTGGTCGCCGTCTTGTCAAGCATCGTAGCCGCGAAATCGGCAAGCTTTTGCGGCTTCGCCCACTCTCGGTAGAACCGTGTTTTCTTGAACTCTTCGTAGGGAATGATATCGGTCGTGCAAATCGGCTCGCCGAGTCGCGCGAAAAACTGACCCGTCGTGCATGGGTCGAGCTTGATGTATTTCTCGAAATAGAGCTGACGATACGCAGGATCGAGGTCGCCGTCGTCGTAATAGCTGTCGCCGCGTTTAGCGACGGCATCCTTCCAGGCAAGCGCTGCGGCTTGACCGCCGACGAATCGCTTCGTGTTGCCCAACACATCGATCCACAGAGCAGGATCGAGTGCTGCATCGTAGATGGTTCCTATCAGCGTGCTTAAGCGTTCCGTTTCGTCCATCAGGTCAAGGCTCTCTGCGGCGCCCGTCGTCCAAAACGATTCAGCTTTATATTCCAGTCAAGACACTTCAACCTTCCAGCGTTGTTCCCAAGGTGAATACTAAATGAAGTCATTCCTGGAAATGCTCATTTCTCTCAGGAAAAGATGGCCTTCATTCAGCCGACCAGCGAATTCGAATACCCGGCAACGAGCTTGACGAGATCGGCTTGGCGGGACGTCGCGGTCTTCTCGTAGATCCGTCCAAGATGCGTCTTCACCGTGGTCTCGGCAACGCCCAGCGCCTCCGCGACTTGGGGAACGCCGCCGATTTCAACGACGGCAAGTAGCACGCGAAGTTCGGTCGGCGTGAGCTTGTATGCCTTGGCGATCACTTCGGGAGGCGACGGCAGATCAAGCGCCGCCTTGTGGATGAACACTGCGGCGACCGCGCTGTAGCTCCGGCTGACATGGCGGCGCGCGCCGGATGTCAGCGGCAGCACATGCGCAACGTGACGCTCGGCGTCGCGCGCGACCAGGGGCACGGCCACGCCCTTGACCCCGACCGCAACATCGCCCTCGCCGGCGGCGGCGAAAGTGGCGTGCAGTACCGCGTCGGTTTCGGCATCGTCCGAGGTAAGCCTGCGTCCGGCGGCGCGCAGCACGGACCCTGCGGCCAAAAGCGCGTGGCCGCTGGCATTGGCGTGAACGATGTTGCCTTGCGAGTCCACGAGCAGCAGGCTGTCCTTGAAGCCGTCGAGCGTGTCGGCGAAAGTCGCGGCCTCGGCGGTCTTCAGATTAATGACCCTCCCGATCAGCGCAGCGCGCCGCAAGTGCGGTGTGAGCAGACGCATGCGCTCGCGCATGCCGTCGTCGATCGGGCCGTTGCGTTCGTGCCGGAACACACAAAACATCGCGGCGCTCGTTGTCGTCTTGTCGAGCGCGACGTTCAGAACGTCGATGAAGCCTTGCGGCCGGCCCCATTCGCGATAGGCGCGCGTTTCGAGAAATTCGTCATAAGGCAGAATGTCGCCGACCGAGACCGGTTCTTCGATCGTGGCGAAGTAGTGGCCTACGGTGAGCGGGTCGAGCTTGATGTATTTCTCGAAATAGAGATTTCTGTAGTGATCTTCGATACCGGCATAGTAGGCGACGTCGCCGGTCTTGCTGGCGGCGTCCTTGGAAAACAGCGCCGCGGCCGGGCCGCCGACGAACTCCGCGCATTTCGCGAGCACGTCCGGCCAAAGCCCGGCGTCCAGAGCCGCATCGTATATGTCGCCAATGAGTGCGGAGATACGCTCGACGTCGCCCACAGCCGCATCCCGAGTTCCAATGTGCCCCCCCCGAAGAGTATTGCCGCGATGACGGCTCCGCAACTGTGGCTGGCCGCAACCGGAATCAATCGCGCCGCACGCGCATGCGCTGCCCGATCACCACAGTCCCAACCACTGCGGCGGCGTAAGCAAGTGTCGTCAGCCGAACAGGCTCGCCGTTCACCGGCGCGGCGAGCAGAACGATGACGAACGGCTGCAGCAGCATGAGTTGCCCGACGCGGGCCACGCCGATCGTCGCCATCGCGGCATTGAAGACGAAGAACGCGAGGAACTGGCTGACGAAGCTCACATAGGCGAGCCCGGCCCAGGCCGCCGGCGGTGCCGCCGCCAGATTGTGCGGCCACAACGCGAACGCCGCCAGCGCCGACAGCGGCAGAAATGCCGTGACTTGCCACGACACGACCTCCCAGCCGGGCATCTTGGTACTCAGACGGCCCGAAAACGCATATCCGAATGCGCCCGCCAGCACGGTGCCGAGCAGATAAACATCGCCGATCGCAAAAGTGCGCGCCTCGCGCCGGCTCAGCACAAACGCGATCACAATCCCTGCGCCGGCGAGGCTAGCGAACCAGAAGCCCGCGCTCGGCCGTTCGCGCGCGACGATGGCCGCCGCGCCTGCGGTAACGAGCGGCAGGATGCCAAGCACCACGCCGCCATGCGCGGCAGGCAGACTCACCATGGCGAGCGCGGTGAACACCGGAAAGCCGACGATGGTGCATAAGCCACCAAACACGATCGAGCCCCACTGCGAGCGCGGCGGCAGCGGCCGGTGCAGCGCAAGCAGCAGGACGACGCCGGCACAGCCGGCGAGCGCCGCGCGGGCCGCTGTGAGAAACAGCGGATCGATGGTGGCGACCGTGAGCCGGGTCGCCGGCAAGGTGCCGGCGAACAGGCAGACGCCGGCCACGCCAAGCGCCAGCCCAAGTTTCTTGCTGTCTGGAGTCATTATCCCGGCGAGTCTTTGCGAACCTGGCATGTCCCTATGTGCGGCTGAGGGCGGCGCAGTCCAGCGCGGCACGCAGCCGTGACCTGCCTTAACGATCGGCGCGGCGCGGCTCGTCGGGCTTGGCGAGTATCAGCGACCAGAACACCTTGTATTTTGATTTCGGGGCATAGACCGCGGCGATGCCCATTTTGGTCACCGCCGGATTGAGCATATTCGAACGGTGCTCCGGCGATGCGCGCCAACCGGAAAATGCTTCGGCCAGCGTGTCGTAGCCGGCCGCGATGTTCTCGACCGCGACCGAGGCGTCGAAGCTCGATTGCTGGATACGCTGCTGGAACGGCCGCCAGACGTTGTGATCGAGCTTGTCGCGCTGCGCCATGGCGCGCGCCTGCTCGCCCGCAAGCTTCATCAATTCCGGATCGATGGTGACCGCCCCGAGACCGTTATTGACGCGATAGCTCGATATGACGGCTCGCGCCGCTTCGACGTTGAGTTTGGCATCGGCCGTAGCCAGAGGCTCGTTGAAGCCCGGCAGGCCGCCGATCGGATTGTTGTTGCCGGCACAGCCCCCAAGCGCCGCAGTTATCAGAAGGCCGCAGCCAATTGCCGCGGCCAATCGCCGGATCATGGATCAGTCCCCCGTCGTTCCGACAATGGCGGCACGAAAGTGTCGGAAGCATGAAAGCAACGCGTCGGTCGGTTTTTCGGCCAAGCCTTTTGGCCTAGTCCCTCAGTGGCCTCCCGCCCAAGCTTCGGTAACGAATCGTTCACCATTCCTTAACCGCAAAAAAACAGGTTCTCGAATACCTTGCGCCGATTCAATTCGATGCGAACGCAATGGCTTCTGCTGCAAATCGATCCAAGGTCAGCCGCCACTGGGGCCCGGTCGCCGTAGCGGGCGGATTGGGATTTGCCGTGGGCGCAGGCGGCTTGGCGCTGTTGGGGCGGGACTGGCTTGTGCACGCGCTGGCGCAGGCGTCCGCGCCGGTAGCCGCTCTGGCCACCGGCGCGATGTTGGCGTGTGTCGCCATGAGCCTCGCCGCGGTTTTGACCATCCTGCGCGTGCGCACCCAGTACCGCCTGATCCGCTCTGCGCTTAACACCATGACGCAAGGCCTGTGCATGTTCGACAGCACAGCGCGTCTCGTCCTGTGCAACGAACGCTACATCGAAATGTACGGCTTGCGGTCCGGACAGGTGCAGCGCAACACGCCGCTGCGACAACTGCTCGTGGACCGCACTGGGGCGGGCACCTTCATCGGCGACCCCGACGCCTATGTGGCCGAATGCCTCAAGCAGGTCGCCGAGGGCCGCACCGAAACGAAAACCGCGGCGATCAAGGACGGCCGCATCGTCTCTCTGGTCAGCGGGCCGATGGCGGGCGGCGGGTGGCTCGCGACGCACACCGACGTGACCGAGCAATTGTCGGCGGAAAAGGAGCGCGACACGCTGCGCCAGCGCGAGGAACGGCGCCACGCGATCGACATGGCGATCTCGTCGTTCCGCGCGCGCGTCGAGAGCACGCTCAATACCGTACGCCAAAGCGCAACTGCGATGAAAACGGCGGCCAAGACGCTGCTGGCGACATCCGACCGCACGCTGCAACGCACCGAGGGCGCGCTGCACGGTTCCAACGAGGCTTCCGCCAACGTCGAAACCGCGGCCACGGCGGCGGCCGAACTGTCGAGTTCGATTCGCGAGATCAGCCGGCAGCTCAATCAGGCGAGCGAAGTGGTGCGCAGCGCCGCCGCCGACGCCAACTCCACAAACGACGACATCTCGGCTCTCGCACAGGTCGCCGCCAAGATCGGCGATGTGGTCAAGCTCATTCAGGACATTGCCGGGCAGACCAATCTGCTCGCGCTCAACGCCACGATCGAGGCGGCACGCGCCGGCGAGGCCGGCCGCGGCTTCGCGGTGGTGGCTTCCGAAGTCAAATCGCTTGCCGTACAGACCGCGAAGGCTACCGAGGAAATCACCCGCGAAATTCTTTCGGTCCAGAGTTCCACCAGCAACGCGGTGACGGCGATCCGCGCCATCACCCAGCGCATGCAGGACATCAATTATTACACCACCGAAGTCGCGGGCTCGGTCGAGCAGCAGGAAGCGGCCACCGGGGAAATCTCGCACAATGTCGCCAGCGCCGCGTCGGGCGCCAAGTCCATCGTGCAGGCGCTCGACGAGGTAGCCGGCGGCGTCACCCAGACGCGCAGTTCGGCGCAGACCATGCTGACAGCATCCGAGCAGGTCGAAGAAGCGACCGAAAGGCTGCGCGGCGAGGTCGCGGCCTTTCTCAGCACGGTCGCCGCGTAGACTGTCTGGTTCCTGCACTTCTCGCGCCTTGTCGTTCGCACGATTTTCACTCATATCGCTGGCGTTGCGCGTTGAACCCGCCGGGAAAGCGCCATGGACAGGATCGAGGTCGGCGATCTGAACATCTCCGTCAGCGTCGCTGGTGATGGTCCGCCTGTGGTGCTGCTGCACGGCTTTGCCTGCGGCAAACGCATGTGGCTTCACCAGATCCGCGCGCTGAAACAGCGCTTTCGCGTCATCGCCTACGATCAGCGCGGCCATGGCCTGACGGACGCTCCAGCGGCGGCGCAGCGTTATTCGGCGAGCCTCCTGGCGCGCGATCTCGTGGGCGTGCTCGACGCGCTCAAGATCGAGCGCGCGGCACTTGTCGGCTTCTCACTCGGCGGCGGGCCGGCCTTGGCGCTCGCCGCCGGCAAACCGGAACGCGTGTCTCATCTCATCCTCGCCGATGTCGGCGCCGGCGCCGACGATCCGATCAAACTCGAATGGATGGCGCGGCGCTGGGGCGATCTCATCGGGCGCGATGACATCGACGAACTGGTCTGCGACATGCTGCGCAGCGAACTTTTTAAAGTGTATGCGCGGCGCGATTTGCGGCGCCGCAACCACATGGCGGCGCTGATCCGCGCAACGCCGCACGACGGACTGCGCCTCACGCTGTCGGAAGTGCTAGCCAAGCGAAAGTCGCTGTTCCGGCTCACGGGCATTCTCAAATCCATCCGTGTACCGACGCTGGTCATGGCGGGGCAGCTCGATTACGTCTGCAGCAAAGCGGCGCGGCTCATGGCGCAAACCATTCCCAACGCCACGCTCAAGATCATCGACAACAGCGGTCACATGGCGCCGCTGGAACAACCCACAGTATTCAACGCCGCGCTGCTGAAATTTTTGAGCTGAAACCGCGCGTCACCGTCCCGCGGCGTAACCTTGCATGCCGCGCGCGTTGGCGGCGGCGCGCCGGCGCGGACCGACGCGCGACGCGGCGGTGAGCCGGCCTTCCGACCAGTCGGGACCGCGCTCAACGATATGGCCGCGGCGCTCCAATTCATCCACGGTCTTCTTCGGCACGCGGCCTTCGAGCACCAGAACGCCGGGACGCGCGGTGCGCGGCCAGAACGAACTCGCAAAATGCTCGCTGTGCCACGCCGGCGCGTCGATCGATTCCTGCATGTTCATGCCGCAATGGACGTGGCGCATGAAGAACTGCGTGATCCACTGATCCTGGCCGTCGCCGCCCGGCGAACCCCAGGCTATGTACGGCTCGCCGTCGCGCAGCGCCATCGAAGGCGACAGCGTGGTGCGCGGCCGCCGGCCCGGACCGAGCGCGGCCGGATGATCTTCCTCCAGCCAGAACATCTGCGCCCGCGTGCCGAGGCAGAAGCCGAGTTCGGGGACCACCGGCGAGGAATGCAGCCAACCGCCTGACGGCGTCGACGAGATCATGTTGCCGGCGCGATCGACGATGTCGAAATGCACAGTGTCGCCGCGCGTATTGCCAAGCCGTCCGACGGTCGGCTCGCCGGAACCCATCCGTCCCACGGTCGGCTCGCCGGCGCCAGCCGCCAGCGCCTCGGTCTCGCGCCGCAGCTTGATCACGGCGCCAAAACCTTCGATCGAGCCGGGGCGCAATTCGAGCGAGGCCTTGTCGGTGATGAGCTTGCGGCGCTCCGCGTTGTAGGCGTCGGACAACAGCGTCGCCATCGGCACTCCGACGAAATCCGGATCGCCATAGAACACTTCGCGGTCGGCGTAGGCGAGTTTCGAGGCCTCGACGATCAGATGGATAAAGTCGGGGCCTGTCGGATCGAGGCCGTCGAAATCAAAGCCCTTGAGCAGCGCAAGCTGCTGCAGCGTCACCGGCCCCTGCCCCCACGGGCCGGTCTTGCACACCGTGAAGCCGCGATAATCATAAGTCTGCGGCGCCTCGATGTGCGGCGTCCATTTCGCCATGTCATCGGCGGTCAGCACACCGCGATGGCGGTGGCCGCTGGTATCCATGATCTCCTGGGTGCGGCAGAATCGGTCGATGGCGTCCGCGACAAAGCCTTTCGACCAGGATTGGCGCGCGCGCTCGATTTGCGCCATGCGGTCACCGCCGGCGCTCTCGGCCTCCTTGACGATGCGCGAATAAGTCGCCGCCAAACCCGTGTTGGTGAACAGCGTCCCGGTCGCCGGCACCTGGTTGTTGGGCAGATACACCGCCGACGAGGTCGGCCAGTAGTCGCGGAACAGCTGCGCCACCGTCGCGATGGTGGCGCTGGCGCGCTCCAACAGCGGATGGCCGTGCTCGGCATAGCCGATCGCCGGCGCCAGCACGTCGGCGACCCGCATGGTGCCGTAGTCGCGCAGCAGCATCATCCAGGTTTCGAATGTGCCGGGCACGCACGCGGCGAGCAGCCCAGTACCTGGCACCAGATCGAGGCCCTCGCTGCGGTAATGCGGGATCGTCGCGCCGGCCGGCGCCACGCCCTGGCCGCAGATCACTTCGGCTTTGCCGCGGCGCGCGTCATAGAGAATGACCGGCACGTCGCCGCCCGGACCATTGAGATGCGGTTCGACGACCTGCAGCGTGAATGCCGTCGCAACCGCGGCGTCGAACGCGTTGCCGCCGCGCTCCAAGATGCCCATGCCCACCGCGGTCGCGATCCAATGGGTGGACGTGACGACGCCAAACGTGCCTTCGATCTCCGGCCGCGTGGTGAACGTATTGGGATTGACATTGGTCATGAAAAAACTCGGCGTTTTGCTGGTCATGCGTTTTGCAGATCACAAGAGTGTCGGCGCGTGGCTAGACAGGTCCGCGTGTTGCGCGAACTCTGCCCCGCGCATACAGACACATACTATAGAGGCGGACTGTACTGTACCTGCCGACGGAGGGAAAGAAACGTGGCGCGAGAACCCCTTAGGGTGGGATTGGCCGGGCTTGGCGCGGTCGGCCTGGAAGTGGCGCGGCGGCTCGAGGCCGGAATTCCCGGGCTTACGCTGGCCGCGGTCGCGGTGCGGGACGCCGACAAGGCGTCCCGCAGCTTGCCGCGGATCGGCAATGGCATCGCACTCGAGCCTGCCGAAAAGCTGGTGGAAAACTGCGACCTGGTGATCGAATGTCTGCCGCCCGTGCTGTTTCGCACTGTCGCTATCTCCGTCATCGATCGCGGCAAGCTGTTCATGCCGCTGTCAGTCGGCCAGCTTCTGGAACATTGGGACCTGGTGGCGCGGGCAAAAGAAACCGGCGCACGCATTTTGGTGCCGACCGGCGCGCTGATCGGACTCGACGCGGTGCGCGCCGCCGCCGAAGGCACCATCCATTCGGTCACCATGGTGACGCGGAAGCCGCCGGCAGGGCTTGAAGGCGCGCCGTATCTGGTCGAGCGCGGCATCACACTCAAAGGTCTGAACACGGCACGCAAAGTGTTCGACGGCAGTGCGCGCGACGGCGCCCGTGGCTTTCCGGCCAACGTCAACGTCGCCGCCGCGCTCAGTCTCGCCGGCATCGGGCCGGACCGGACCAAACTTGAGATCTGGGCCGACCCGGCGATCGACCGCAACACCCATCGCATCGAGGTCGAGGCCGATACCGCGCGCTTTTCCATGTCGATCGAGGGCATCCCCTCGGCCAATCCGCGCACCGGCCGCATCGTGCCGCTAAGCACCGTCGCGGCGCTGCGCGGGCTTGTGGCGGGACTGAAAGTCGGGACGTGATCTTTGGAAACGAAGCGGCGAAATGACAGACGATACGCCGATCAACGATTTATTTTACGGCTTCATGGACATTCATGAAGCGCAGCGTCCGTTGCGCGGTGGCGGTGGTCAGCTTTGCATAGTCCTTTCGCGCTAGCGCGACGATATCTTCGATCGCGGGCTGGCCGGCGAGTTTGTCGTGCAAGATAAAGTCGACGGTCGGCCAGCTGAGCTGGGCCGCCTTGCAGGGCAACAGGATAGCGTCGTTGCGATGCCCGTTCAACAATTGAGCGATGATGGCAACCGGGCTCGAACTCAGGCGGGCAATCGCAACGACCAGTTCCTCCTTTTGCCGCTTGCGGACGAACGTCACCAGAGCTGCTTCATCGAGCTTTCCCGACTTGACCAACGCGGCCACATTGCGTTCGGCATCGCTGTAGTCGGGTCCGCCGTTCCGACCGAGCGTTCTGCCGATCTTGGCGATAACACGCTCGATTTCCTGGCGCCGCTCCGGAGGGACGAGCGACAGGATTTTCTTCATCACGGCCTCGGTGGCCCGCCGCAACAGCTCCTGCAGCAGATTGCCCGGAAGATCTCTGCGAAGTCCGACCAATTCGCCCAGCGTATCGTTGCCGTCAGCTCTCTCGACGAGTCGGGTGAACCCCGTCTCGGAGAACTGCGCACCGGCATTTTTGGCGAGCGTCGACACAACCTCTTGGTTGCCACGTATAATCAATGCATCCGTGAGTTTTGGCTCCAGGATCGTGCGCTCGGAAATGGCCAGCAGGTGCGCCTGGCTCTTCGTCTGAACGATCTCAACGAGATCAGCCGTGCTCAGCCGCTTTGACCCGGTCAAAACCGGCGCCGCCACCTCGATTTCCTCATCCCGGGCCAGCCGCTTGATGACCCTGATCGGAGCCATGTCGACCGGAGCAAGCTTGTGACCGAGCTCGACCAACGCCGTTTTTTCGATCCTCTCGGCAAGCAGGCACAGCACGTCGTCGAATACGCTGATCTGTTCGTCATTGAGGCGATCGGCGTCATGCAGAAACAGGTCCGTTATCCGCCGCAGCGTCTGCACGCGGCTTTCAGGATTGCCCTGCTTGATCGAGGTTTCAAGATCGTCAATGAGAGAAAGTTCTTGCATGGTGGCGCCATCGTTCCAGTGCAAGCCATAGGTGTTAACAAAATCGGATTAACAATTGCTCTCGGCCGCGACCGTTCGGGCCATTTTGTGGGGCGGCAGGAGCATGCCGGCTCTCCGCTACGGCATGACCGATCGCGCGGACGGCGCGATCAAGGTCGCCTCACCTCTTTATACGGCTCGCTCCGCCTGCTCACTCAATCCTTACGTTTGCCTTCTTGATGACCTCACCCCATCGTCGCGAGTCCTCGCGCAGATAGTCGGCAAACGCGTCGAGCGATCCTGGCACCGGCTGCACCGCCAAGCGGTCGAGATATTTCTTCTTGAAATCGGCATCGTTGACGATCTTCTGCACGTCGGCGTTAATTTTTTTGGCAATGACGGCCGGCGTGCCTGCCGGCGCAAACAGCCCAAACGACACGCTCGCCTCGTAGCCCGGAATGGTCTCGGCCATGGTCGGTACGTCGGGGAACTGCGGCAGCCGCTTGGCGCTGGCGAACGCCAGCATCTTGAGCTTGCCGGCTTTGACCGTGGTCAGCGCCACGGACGGCCCCATGATCACCGCGTTGATGTGGCCGGCGATCACGTCGGTCAGCGCCGGCGCCGCGCCGCGATAGTGCACCACCGTCAGCTTGATGCCGGCCAGATTTTCCAGTTCCAGGGCGGCGACGTGCAACGCGGTGCCGACGCCGGCGCTGCCGAACGTCAGCGTTCCAGGCTCCTTCCTGGCGAGCGCGATCGTGTCGGCGACCGAATTCACCGGCAGCAACGGATTCACCAGCAGCGCCGCTGGAATCGTGCCGTAGCCGGCAAGTGGGACGAAGTCCTGCTCCGGATCGTAGCTAAGTTTACCCTTGGCGTAGAGATGCGGTTCGGTCGTGTAGAAGCCGGTCTCCGACGCCAGCAGCGTGTAACCGTCGTGCTCGGCGCGCATCACCGCCTGCGCAGCGATCGAATAGCCGGCGCCGCCTTTGTTTTCGACGATGACGCTTCGCTTCCACATTTCCGACAGCCGCTGCGCAACGGCGCGGGTCAGCACGTCGGTCAGGGCTCCGGCCGACGATGTCACCACGATCGTCACATTGCGATCCGGATAGGTTTGCGCCCAAGCCTGACCAAAAGTGGCCGAGCTCGTTAGTAGGCAGGCCAGCAAACACAGGCGGCCCAGCAGGGCGTACATCGTGCTCTCCGACGTCGCTGTTCTCGCGGCCGGAACGTAGCACGGCGGCAACCTATCGTCGGCGGCAGCGTCAATGTGTCCGCGCTCGCCGCGCGCCATAGCTTATGCGTGCCGAGGCTTATGCGTGCCGAGACGAAAGCCGAAAGCGCCGCTGTGCCCGGCGACTCCCCGGATAACCCTTGAGTCTGCCACTCTGGTTAATGTTCGTTAACCGCATAATGCGATCATCCCGGCATTGCACGGGATGGTAGTAATGAACGCGATTTTCAGGTTTGTCCAGTCGAGGACCGGGGGCGCTTTCGCTGTCTATCTGGCCCTGTCAGCCGCCCTTTGCGCCATTGCGGCAAACCATTTCTACGGTACCAGCCTCCAGTCGCACCTCGCCCAAAAGGCCGATGAGAATGTGACGGCGCTTCGGCTGGTCGACGCATTCGTGACGAACTATTCGCGCGTCCGCGCGCAGTTCGGGACGAACTCTCCGGTGCCTGCCACCTTCCGCGCCGACGCGATCGATGCCTTCAACAGACAACCCGGGTCGCGCCGCACGTTCGTGCCGCGCTCCGTCGGCCGCCAGGGCCGCGAAATCAAGACACCGCCGACCGATGCCGACATGGCCAAAACCATCGAGGCGTTTGCCGCGACCTCTGACCGCACTCCAAGCGCCAAACAAATGACGATCGACGGCCACGAGGTGCTGCGCACGATCTTTCCAACGCTGGCCAGCGAGCAAAGCTGCGTCGACTGCCACAACCAGCTGCAGGCGGGCGGACCACGATGGCATCTCAACGACGTGATGGGCGCGTTCGCCATCGACATTCCACTCGACTCGTTCATGGCGGCCATCAAACGGCAAAGCCGCATGACCGGGCTCGGGCTGTTCGCGGCGCTCGCCGGGATCGGCTTCATCATTTCGATCCTGCATTTTTATCAGCTCAGCGACCGCGAGGCCGCGGCGTCGCAATACCAGACGCAGAATGCACGGTTCACCGCGGCACTGAACAACATGTCCCATGGGCTGTGCATCTTCGGCGGCGACAAGCGGCTGGTGATTTGCAACGACACCTATGCGCGCCTGTACAAGCTGCCGCCCGAATTGCTTCAACCGGGAACGCCGCACGACGCCATTATCAAGCACCGGGTCACCAATGGCATTCTGGCCGGCGAGACGTCAGACAACGCGGCGCGGCAGAAGCTCGTCAACCTCAATAAGCATTCCGGCGACCAAAAATCGGCGCGGGTCGACCAATTGTCCGATGGGCGCATGATTGAGGTGGTGCGGCAGCCGATGCTCGGTGGCGGCTGGCTCGCGACCCACGAAGATATCTCCGAGCGGGCGCAGCTTGCCTCAGAGCAGGCGCGCCGCAGTGTCGTCGAAGGCGCCATCTCGACATTCCGCGCCCGGATGGAGGGTGTTCTCAAGACGGTAAGCGAAAGCACGCGGGCGATGAAGGCCACGGCGGCCGAGCTGTTCACATCCTCCGAACAGACCTCGGCGCGCGCCGAGGGCATGGTGCAGGCCACGCAAGGCGCCGCCGCCAGCGTCGACCGGGCCGCCATCGCAAGCAATCAGATGGCGGGCTCGGTCACCGACATTTCGCAGCGCGTGATTCAGGCCAACACCATCGTGCAGAGCGCCGAAAGCAAGGTGAAGGCGACGAGCATCGAGTTCGAAGGCCTGTCGAAGGCGGCGCAGAAGATCGGCGACGTGATCAAACTGATCCAGACCATTTCCGGGCAGACCAATCTGCTCGCGCTCAATGCGACGATCGAAGCGGCGCGCGCCGGCGCGGCCGGCCGCGGCTTTGCGGTGGTCGCCTCCGAGGTCAAAGCGCTGGCCTCACAGACCGGGCGAGCGGCCGAAGAGATCGCCAAGCTTATTTCCGCGGTACAGGCCTCGACCAGCGGCGCCATCCAGGCGGTCGGCAGCATCGAGGAATCGATCCGCGATATCAGTCGCTATACCGCGGCGGTCGCAAATTCCGCCGACGAACAGAGCTCCGCGACCTCGGAAATTTCCGCCAACGTCGGCAACGCCGCACAGGAGACGAGCAAGATCGTCGCGGCGCTCGGCGCCTTCGCCAACGCCGCCACCTCGACGCGCTCGTCGGCCCAGGTCGTGCTGTCGGTCTCGGAGTCGGTCGAAGGCGCGGTGCAGAACCTGCACCACGAGGTCGAGAGCTTCCTCGGCAACGTTGGGGACTGATTGAGCCGAGCTGTCGCCGGAGCGGCCGTCACTGCGACCGCAGCGGATGACATCGCGGGAACTCTCCGGGGAATCATCGGTTGAGCTAGCGGTGAAATACGTTTGGCGGCTGTCGTCGTCGGAACGTGTATCGCGCGTAAAAATTGCGAAAATTCCGTCAAGACAACGTGTCTTGGTTTGCGCCCGATGCCCTGCTAGTTTCCGCCGCGCGAACGCAATATGTGCGTCACTGCACGATATGCGTCACCTCACTCTGAGGAGAGTCCACGGTGGTCACGATTGAAGTGAACGGAACCTCCAAACACGTCGATATCGAGCCCGACACCCCGCTCTTGTGGGTGCTGCGGGACGTCGTCGGCTTGACCGGCACGAAATTCGGCTGCGGCATCGCACAATGCGGCGCCTGCACGGTCCATGTCGACGGCAAGCCGATGCGCTCATGCTCGGTGCCGATCGGCGCGCTCGATGGCGCCAAGGTCACCACCATTGAGGGGCTCTCTTCGGACAACAATCATCCGGTGCAGCGCGCCTGGATCGCCGAGGACGTACCGCAATGCGGTTACTGCCAATCCGGGCAGATCATGGCCACGGTGGCCTTTCTGAAGGACTATCCCAGTCCGACCGATGCCGACATCGACGCGAATATCACCAATATTTGCCGCTGCGGTACGTACGAACGTCTGCGCCGCGCCATTCATCGCGCCGCCGACATGATGAAAGCTTGAGGGAGGGCGCGATGCACGGAGCCCGCGTCACGTCTCGTCTCACCCGCCGCAACTTCATTCTCACCGGCGCCACCGCCGCCGGCGGCCTCATGATTGGCATCGGCGCCGGTCCGCGCAGCGCTCACGCCGCCACCGTGATGGCGCAACCGTGGAACGACGACCACGCTTACGCGCCGAATGAGATCGATGCCTGGATTGCGATCGATCCCGACGATTCCATTTTGATTCGCTACCAGCGATCGGAGATGGGTCAGGGCAGCATGACCGCAGTGCCGATGATGATGGCCGAGGAGCTGCAGTGCGACTGGTCGAAAGTCCGGATCGAATATGCCTCGCCCAACCGCAACATCCGCGAGAACAAAGTTTATGGGGGGATGTTCTCGAACGGCAGCCGCTCGGTGCGGGCCTCGCAAAAACTGGTGCAGCAGGTCGGCGCCAGCGCGCGCGAGCGGCTGATCGCGGCCGCGGCGGCGCGCTGGAACGTGCCGGCGTCGGAATGTTCGGCGACAATGAGTGTGGTGAGCCACAAGCCGTCGGGCCGCACGCTGCGTTACGGCGAACTCGCCGCCGATGCGGCGAAGATCAAGCTCGCCAAGGAACCGGCGATCAAGACGCCGGCGCAGTTCACCTTCATCCCAAGGGCGATGCCGCGGATCGACGTCGTGCACAAGACCGATGGCTCGGCCAAGTTCGGCATGGACGCGCAGGTCCCCGGCATGGTGTTCGCCGCGATCATGGCGTGCCCGGTCCCTGGCGGCAAACTCAAGAGCGTCGATGACTCGGTGCTCAAGGGCGCACCGGGCGTGCTGAAAGTGGTGAAGCTGCCGAACGCTGTCGCTGTGGTCGCGACCGATACCTATTGGCGCGCCAAGCGGGCGCTGTCGCGGCTGCAGCCGCAGTGGGATGTCGGCGCGGCAGGCACGATCGACAGCGAGCAGCTGTCGAGCGCATTCCGTGCGGCGCTCTCTGAGCCGATGCTCACCGCGCGCAACCAGGGCGACGTCGACAAGACTTTTGCCGGCGCGGCCAAGACTTTCGAGGCGGTCTACGAAACGCCATACCTGTCGCATTCGCCGATGGAGCCGATGAACGCGACCGTCAATCTGCAACCCGACCGGCTCGACGTCTGGGTTGGAACGCAAGCCGCCGATGAAGCGCTCGAGGCGGCCGCGAAGGCATCCGGCCTCAAGGAAGAGCAAGTCTATATCCATAACGGCTTTGTCGGCGGCGGTTTCGGCCGCCGCGACGCCAACGACGAGGTCAGGCAGGCCATCGCCATCGCCAAGGCGGTTCAGAAGCCGGTGAAGCTTGTCTGGACGCGCGAAGAGGACACGCGCCAGGACAAATTCCGCCCGCACGCGGTGGTCGGCTTCAAGGCTGCGGTCAGCGCCGACGGCGTGCCGGTGGCGTGGTCGATGCGTGCCGTAACGTCGTCGATCTTCGCATCGGTCGGCCGGAAATTTCCCGCCGGCAAGGTTGAGCCGCAAACTGTCGCCGGCCTCGCCGACAACGGCTACAAGGTGCCGAACATGCGGGTCGAGTCGCTGGTCAAGAACACGCACCTTCCGGTGTGGTTCTGGCGGGCGCCAGGCGCCAACCAGCACGTTTTCGCCATCGAGAGCTTCCTCGACGAGATGGCGACAGCGGCCAACACCGACCCGTATCAGATGCGGCGCAAGTTGCTCGCAGGCCAGCCCGATTGGCTCAAGGTGCTCGATACCGCCGCCGAGAAGGGCGATTGGGGTAAGCCGTTGCCGGCCGGCAGCGGCCGCGGCATCGCCATCTGCACCGATACCGACAGCCTTTGCGCCCAGGTGGCCGAAGTCACCGTCACGCCAAGCGGCGAGGTGAAGGTCAATCGCGTCACCGTCGCGCTCGACACGCGCTACATGGTCAACCCGCAGACCATCGCCGAACAGGCCGAAGGCAGCGTGATCTTCGGGCTCTCCGCCGCGCTCTACGGCAAGATCACCATCAAGGACGGCGCGGCCGTGCAGGGTAATTTCGACACCTACCGCATGGTGCGTCTGGCGGAAGCGCCGAAGATCGACGTTCATCTGGTGCCGAGCGGCGGCAAAGTCTGGGGCGGCGCGGGCGAGCCCGCAACCCCGCCGATCGCCGCTGCGGTCGCCAATGCGATCTTTGCCGCCACCGGCAAGCGGATTCGTTCGTTGCCGATCAGCGATCACAACTTGGCTGGATCGGCATAGCCGGCGCATTTCAGATCGACATAATGGGAGGCGGCGCAACCGCTTCCGCCCATTCACGGACGTTACGGGGGTAACGCCTGCTGAGGAGGCAAGGGACGTGACGACGATTTCAAGGATGGCGTTCTGCGGACTGCTTGTGCTGTTCGCAGGCGCAGCTGGCAACGCGCTGGCGGACGAGAACACCAGCCCGCCCGGCAACCCGGGCGAATATCTGGCGCGCGCCGGCGATTGCGTCTCTTGCCATTCGGCGCCCGGCGGCAAGGCGTTTGCCGGCGGGCTCAAGATGGGCTCGCCGCTCGGCAACATCTACTCGACCAACATCACGCCCGATCCAGAGACCGGCATCGGCGGCTATAGCCTTGCGGATTTCGATCGCGCACTGCGCCAGGGCATCGCCAAGGACGGCCACAGGCTTTACCCGGCGATGCCGTATCCGTCCTACGCTAAGCTCACCGATGCCGATGTCGCCGCACTCTACGAATTCTTCATGAAGCAGGTGCCGTCGGTTCATCAGGCGAACCGTCCCAACGAGATTCCGTCGTATCTCGACTTTCGCTGGCCGCTGGCGATTTGGAGCGCGCTGTTCACCGATAGCGGCAGCTATGTGGCCAAGAGCGGCCACGATGCCGCGTGGAATCGCGGCGCTTATCTGGTGCAGGGGCTGGGCCATTGCGGCGCCTGCCACACGCCGCGCGGCTTTGCCTTTCAGGAAAAGGCGCTTGACGAGAGCAGCACCGATTATCTTTCCGGCGCGCTGCTCGATGCTTGGTATGCGCCCGTCCTGCGCGGCGATCAGCGCACCGGTCTCGGCAGCTGGTCCAAGGACGACATCGTCAGCTTTCTCAAAAGCGGCCACAACAAAGGCGGCGCGGTGTTCGGTTCGATGATCGATG
>JBAQJL010000041.1:0-5726 GCA_049300295.1 Xanthobacteraceae bacterium | reverse complement strand
AATCAATGTTACGGGGCAGTGCGAAGCGTGGAGCCCGGAATGCATGACCGCTGAACTGGCGGGAATGGCCGCGGTATGCTTTCCCTGATGGCCGTGAGTATGGATTCCGGCACTTGCTCGCTGCGCTTGCTCGGCCGGAATGACGATGGAGAGTTTCTGTGACCCCTGTGCTTCGCCTTTTTGAGGACGTGCTGTCGAGCGACGCGACGGTAACCCTGCCTGCGCTGCCGCGCATGATGTTTGTCGCGCACGGCTCCGTCGTGGCCGGCGACCGCACGCAAAACGACGGTGAGGCCTTTGGCAGCGAGCGCACCGTGGCGCTCAAAGCCGGAAGCGGCGGCGCCACGCTTTGGCGCTGGGAGATGGCCGTCGAGGAGGGCAATAGCGCGCTGACGGGCGCAGGCGTCAGCTCGCGCGAGAAGCTAACGGCGCGGCTGGACACTCTGCCGAAAGGAGATCTGCTTCTTCGCGGCGACAGCGTCGCTTTTCCGCCGGGTGGTTGCGCCTATCTGCATCGTCATCAGGGGCCGGGCATCCGCTGTCTGCTCGAAGGCGGCATCCGCATCGACACGCACGGTCGCTCGACCTGTTACGGGCCCGGCGGTGCCTGGTACGAAAGCGGTCCCGATCCGGTGTTCGCGCAAGCCGCCGACCGGCCGACGCGTTTTATTCGCGCCATGATTTTGCCGGCCGCGTATCTCGGCAAAAGCTCGGTCGAATATCTTCGCGAAGAGGACAAGCAGAAGCCGAAGTCCCAGCAGTACAAGATGTTTGTCGATCTGCCGCTGTCCGCTTCGTAGCCCGCATGAGCATAGCGACATGCGGAGTGCAGCCGAGAACCCAATCCCGGATGTCGCTCCGCTCATCCGGGCTACAACCGAAGCGCGTCACATCGGCTTGTAACCGCGCTCCATGTCGACATCGATCAGCATGGCGGTGCCGTCCCTGAGCGCCTTGCCGATCAGGTCGGTCGCCTCGTGGACGGTTTTGGCGCGCTGGCCTTCGATGCCGAGCGAACGCGCCAGCCCGATGAAATCGACCGCCGGATCGGTGAGCTCCATGCCGACGAATTTGTCAGCCTGCTCGGCGAGCCCGCGCAGCATCACCAGCCGCTGCTTGAGGATGCGGTAGCTGGTGTTGTTGAAGATCACCCAGATGACCGGCAGCCGGTAATGCGCCGCGGTCCATAGCGCCTGGATGGTGTACATGGCGCTGCCGTCGCCGATCAGCGCCACCACCGGACGGTCCGGCAGCGCCACCTTGGCGCCGATCGCCGCCGGCAATCCCCAGCCGATACCGCCGCCGCGCAGACCGTAGAAACTTTGCTCGTCATTGCTGTTGATCAACATGCGGATGCCGGGCGCTGACGACAGCACCTCTTCGATCACCACCGCATCCTTCGGCAGCATGGCGCCGATCGCTTCGAGCAGCGCCAGCGGCGGCACGGGCGTCTTGCCCGCCATGGCGCGGGCCTTGGCGCGAAATGCGTCGAGGTCCTTCTTGATCGCATCGGCCGTGGATTTGAGCCGCGCACTTGCCGCGCTTTTCGCGCTCGCCGTCATGCGTGTGCCAAGAGCAGCAGTGATGTCGGGCAGCGTCGCCTTGGGGTCGCCGAGGATCGCGACCTGCGCCGGATAGTTCTTGCCGATCTGCCACGGGTCGGTGTCGAGATGAATGAGCGGCAGGCCCTTCGGCCACGGATCGATATGCGACGGCAGCGACCAGGTGAACAGATCGCCGCCGACCGAAAACACCAGATCGTGCTTGTCGAGCACTTCGCGCACGCCGGCCTGGGTGCGCGTCATCATTCCGCGATAGAGCGGATGCGACGCCGGGAACGAGGCCCGGCTCGGAATGAATTCGACATAGACCGGCGCGGCGATCGCCTCGGCCAGCGCGATCAGCTCCTTGTGGGCGCGGCTTTGCGCGACGGCGTCGCCCGCGATAATGACCGGGCGCTCGGCCGCTGCCAGCATCTCGGCGGCGCGCGCCACCGCGTCAGCATCGCCGCGTATCCGCGTCGCCACGCGGGTCGGCTCCAGCAGGTCGATATCGGCGTCGTTTTTCAAAATGTCGCCGGGCAGCGACAGAAATACCGGACCGGTCGGCGGCGCCAGCGCGGTCTTGACCGCGCGGTGCACGTAGAGCGCCAGGTCCTCCGGGCGATGCACCTCCGCCGCCCATTTGACGAACGGCCGTGCCAGCGTCGCGAGGTCGGCGGTCAGCACCGGCTCGGTCGCGATATATTCGAGGTCCTGCTGCCCGGCGGTGATCAGCACCGGCGAATTGGCCTTCATGGCGTCGTACAGCATGCCCATGGCGTTGCCGAGCCCGGGCGCGACGTGCAGGTTGAGCACCGCGAGTTCGCCGGAGGCCTGTGCGTAGCCGTCCGCCATCGCCATCAGCGCCGCCTCCTGCAGGCCGAGGATGTAGCGGATGTCGCTCTCGACCGCGAAGGCATCCATCAACGGCAGCTCGGTGGTGCCCGGATTGCCGAACATCACCTCGACGCCCTCCTGCTTGAGCAGATCAAGGAAGGCGCGTTTTCCGGACATTACGGGCAAAGGGTTTCCTCCGTGGGATCGCGGCAGCTGTTTATTGACCAATACCGCTTTTCTCAAGGTCGATCATGCGCACGATCATAGCGCGCCGCGGGTCGAAAGGCAGATCCTGAAAGCCCCAGCGGCCATAGAAGGCGCGAATTTGGTCGTCGATCGGGTGTGTGATGACACCGAAGCTCGCGATCTCCCGAGATGCTCGCAATGCCGTCCGTAAGGCGAAAAGAAGCAGAGAGCGTGCGTGTCCTCTGCCCTGATGGTCCTTGTGGACCGCAAGCTGCCCAAAAAGCGTGGCCGGCACTGGATCGGGCTTGCTGCGCTGTTGCGATTTGGGCAGGAACGCGCGCTCGATTTGCGCCGCGCTCAAGGTGACGTAGCCGACGATGTCCGGCGAGGTCGCATGGCAGATCACATTGGTACGCGAGATGCCGGCGGCGTGGTTGGCCCAGGCATGCCGGTGGAACCACTGATTTAGCGACGCTCGGCCACAATCGAACTGCTTGCGATCGTCAGATTCCAAAAGCGGACGCGGCGGCGTTACTTCTGCCACGTCGGCGCCTTGCGGGCGAGGTCCTTCAGCCCTTGTATCTCCACAGCCGGCTGGTTTGCCCACGCCTCAAATTTTTTCCAATCCTTGGTGGGAATAGTGACGATCTGCCGTTCGGTCACGTCCAATTCGGCCGCGTCGAGTGCTTTGCGCCGGATGAAATCGCTCAGGCTGGTGCGGGCAAGCTGCGATGCGGCTTCCAACAGCGCACGTTCTTCCTCGCTGACGCGGACGCTCAAGACTTCAGTCATGGCAATTTCCCACT
Source organism: Xanthobacteraceae bacterium (assembly GCA_049300295.1). GTDB lineage: Bacteria > Pseudomonadota > Alphaproteobacteria > Rhizobiales > Xanthobacteraceae > BOG-931. The sequence goes on along the minus strand of JBAQJL010000041.1, from coordinate 2,356 downwards.
TGCTCGAAGCCGTATGACAATAGCATACGGAGCATGCAGGCGCAATGTGGAGCTTTCAAAGTCATTCATTTCGGAGATGTACGAATGGAGCAGAGCTTTGCAGACCATCGACAATCCGTTCGGTACGAGATTGTCACCCGTGTCTTAGGTACGTTCTGTCACCCTTGTCTCCGGGTCGGACATCGGACAACAAAGAAAAACTGGTGCCGCGGAAGGGATTCGAACACGGCGCGTAAGCTATTGAAGCTACGTAACTCCCGCCTGCGCGGATTTGCCGCGAAAACTCATCCGAAGACGCGCCGAAAAGTATAGCCAGGTTCGAGTCCCTGAGCAGCTATCTTTAGTAGTGTGAGTCTAGGTTCACACGACGCGACCAAAGATAAGTGGGAGGACAAAGAAAGGGGCGTCTCGCCTCGGCACAGCGACGCCACCCAGGTGGGCTCTGGTCTCAATAACTGCCGTGACAATGGACATATAATTCGGTCGCAAATTGCCAAACGCTCGTCGGAGCAAGTGCCCCAATAGCCTGCGCTACGCGGCTGACGGGCTTTGATCGTTCAGTGTCGTCAACGCCGCGACTGGAGTTGGCTGCACTATCGACTGATTGAGCGGTAATGCCGTGTCGACGGCGCCACTGGTTGACCCATGAGAGGCCATCGCCTGTATGAGCTGCGCGTTCGCAGGAACAGAACCGCCGGGCGGAACGGCAGCGATGCCGGCCACCGACCACTCCAATCCGACCTGCCCCATGGATGCCGCCGATGTAATGCCGTTGTTGGTGATGTCATAAATCTCGAAGGCGCCATTGTTGGTGTCGCGCATCAGCATATCGCTCGCGCCGGCACCGTTGATCGGGCCGAAGCCCGAGACTTGCCATTCCATTCCGACCTGGCCCATCGGCGCCGCAAAGGTGATAGTATTGTTGCTGATGTCATACACCTCGAAGTCGCCGTTATTGGTGTCGCGCATCAGCATGTCGGTTTCGTTGAGATTTCCCGAGAAATCGCCAAATCCCGCCACTTGCCATTCCAGTCCGACCTGACCCATTGGTCCTGCTGACGTAATCGCGTTGTTAGTGACGTCATAGACTTCGAATTGTCCGGTATTGCTGTTGCGCATCAACATGTCGCCAGTTTCGCCAGCCTTGCCGGAGAAATCGCCGAAGCCCGCGACCGACCATTCGAGGCCGACCTGCCCCATCGGCGCCGCCGACGTGATCGTATTGTTGCTGAGGTCATAAACCTCGAACTGCCCGTTGTTGCTGTCGCGCATGAGCATGTCGGTCTCGCCCGCGCGCGAGCTGAAATCGCCGAAGCCCGAGACCGACCACTCCAGACCGACCTGTCCCATAGGAGCGGCGCCGGTGATGGTATTGTTGCTGATGTCATAAATCTCGAACGCGCCGTTGTTGCTGTCACGCAGGATCATGTCCGGGGTATTGAGGCCATTGAACGGCCCCACGCCCACAACCTGCCACTCCAGCCCGACCTGGCCCAGATAGCCGGCACCTATGATGGTGTTGCCGCCGATGTCGTAGATTTCGTAATCGCCATTGTTACCGTCACGCATGATCATTGTGGCGGAGGTGCCGGCGGGCGGCGGCGCGTTAGGCGGCTGCGCCACGACCTCGACCAGCGTGCCGCCGTTGTTGTCGCTGACCGCGATGAATTGATTGGGCCCATAGCTGCCCTGGACGGCAAGCGTCGCGAGGACTGTTCCACTGCTGCTTTGGAGCTGGAAAAAGCCCACGCCGGCGCCGCTCTGCGTCCAGACCACATGGTCACCGGCGGCAAACGACTGAAAGCGAAAATCGATGGCGTCGCCAACGGCAGCGCCGACGATGGAACCGCCCATCACGCCGTTTGAGTCGATCTGCAGCGTCCCCGTGCCGGCGAACGTCACGTTGCTGGACACCGAACCGCCGCTGCCGAGTTCGAGCGTGCCGGCCTCGATCGTGGTGCCGCCCGTATAGGTATTGGCGGCCTTGAACTCGACCGTGCCTCCCACTGAGGCATCGATCACGACGGCGCCGGCCCCGGCGCTAAAATTCTCCGCACTAGGATTGCCGGACTGGTCGGTGATCTGGTCGGAAACGAGTGTGGTTTGTCCAGCCGCGGCGCCGAACGTGGCCGTGTTGGTGCCCTGAATGAAGAGCGCGCCGCCGAACGCGTCGCCGTTCGAACCGCCGCTGCTGCCGCTGCCGTGCTGAACCGTGGCGGCGCCCAGCGTTGTCGCCTGTAGGCCGCCGCCGTCGATCGCCAGACTGCCGCCTGCCTGCACGAAAATGTCGCCGCCGGCGCCTAGCCCGCCGCCGCCGCCGCCTCCTCTGCCGCTGCTGCCGCCGCCGAACCCGCCG
>JBAQJL010000040.1:0-4747 GCA_049300295.1 Xanthobacteraceae bacterium | reverse complement strand
GTCGAACTCCTGGGCCAGCACGTCTTGGCGCTGCAGGAGATTGGATTTGTCACGAAGCAAAGCCGCTTCGCGGGCGCGAGCTGCCTGCAATTCGGCGATCAGCGCGACGGACTGTGCCTGCTCATATGTATTGCGTTTGCGAGCGCGGCTCCCGGGGAACTGAAATATAGATTCTCCGTGCCAAGGAGCCTTTTCGATCTCTCGTAGTGCATGGAGGGAGGAAGGATGAGTGACTCCATATCAGGTCAGATAAATGTCCCTACGGCAATTTCACCGTGCGCGGCTGCTCGGCCAGTACGACGCTCAATAAGGAACTATGGACTTCGAGATGACCATTGTAGTCAATAAACCCTGCTTCCCTAAACTTGTTCATGAAATGGCTCACCCGCGAACGGGTTGTGCCGATCATCTCAGCAAGCGTTTCCTGCGTGATCTTGGCCATAAGCGGCTCCGGCTTACCTTCCTTGCCGAAATTCGCTAACAGCAGCAGCAATCGAGCAAGCCGCTTCTCTGTGGAATTGAATAGCTGATCAACCAAATCTTCTTCCACACGAGCCGTCCTCGCCAAAATATGCGACACAAACATTTGAGAAAACGCAGGCTCACGCCGAAGAAGTCGTTGGATTTCGCTTTTGTCCACTCTTGCGATGCTTTGAAATGGTCCGGCCCTTGGCGGCGGTTTCGAAAAACGCAATCGGATTAAACCGCCGTGCGCCTCTCATCGTTTGGCGCTTATACACTGCTCGCTCATTATGGCTCCTTGCGAATCGGTAAATTGAGCACAATCGCTGCGGCACATGTGTATAAATTAGCTCACTCTGTATAAAAACGCACTTTGGTCCTCGAACTGTTCGGTGATGAGGAAACCGCGAGTGCGACAGGAACGCAATGGCTACGTGGCACTATTCGAATTCTTCGACAATCGGAGAGATGCCCTCAATCGCCGGTGCCAATCAAAATCGGGAGTAGTTTTCAAACACGGGATCAAGCTTAGTCTCCTTTGACCTGAACCATAGTCAAGTCTGTGTGAGTTTGAACCATTTGAGGAAGGCATCGCGACACTTCGGCGCGAAGAGATCCGGCCGCGAACGAGCTTCTCATGCAAAACGATCGTCCCTTGTCGTCCAGGCCAATCAAGATGCAGCGTGTTCTTTCCGGAATCGATGCCGATGGCGCTGGCGACCACTGCGTCCATCTAGTGCGACATGGCGGCATGTTCCTCGTGCTCTTAAGCGCCCCATCAAAAGCCGTTAGGGGCAGAAGCACGGCCGGTCCATCTCATTTTCCGAATTGGTGCGTGCAATGCGGCAGTCGTGGAGGATCGTCTGACCAGTGCCCGCACCCCCCTGGCGGTCCGCGCAGCGGAATACTCAGATCGGCATCCGGTAACCGTAGAATTCATGATCTTCGTTATATCCGCCCTGACCAGCGCCAAGGTCTGCAAAATCATGAACGAACTCGACCGCGGCGATCCATTTCACCATCTTGAAGCCGAGCTCATTTTCGCAGCGCAGCCGTAGTGGTGCGCCGTGCAAAATGCTGACTGGCGCTCCGTTCATCTCGTAGGCGAGGATGGTCAGTTCATGGCGCATATTGGATATTCTATGCACGTCATAGTAGCGACCGGCCTCGCCGCCGTCGGCAAATGAGTAGAAAACGGCGTAACGGGCGTCCCGTGTTGGACGCACCAATTCAAGGATGTGCCGCATGGGGACGCCTCCCCATTTCGCGACGCCGGACCATCCCTGAATGCAAAAATGGGTCGTGATCTGCTCCTGCTTCGGCATGGCTTTGAGCTCGGCGTAAGAAAATTCTTTGGGCGTTTCCACCAAGCCACCGACACGCAGAATGAAACTCTCAAAGCCGTCGGCTACCAACGCGTCGAACTCGTTCGACCTCGGCATGGTGCCATTTGGCCAGAAATATGGTGAAATGTCCTTCTCCGCCAATTGGCTGCTCGGGTCCCACCACTCGGTTAGGGCGTTGAACGGCCACATCATGATTGCGCCGACCTTCTGAACGACGCGCGCATGCCGGATGGTGAATGGCGACGCCAGCCACCAGGTCACGACCACCAGCGCCATTGCCGGGACGAAAATAGCAAATCCGTTCCAGGAATTGTCGTGCACCCCGGCGAACATCATGTTCAGGTTCACGCGCGCTCCCGTGATGAACACCAAAGTCACGTGGATCAAGATGAAGAACAGAAACCACCACATCGCGATGAAGTGGATTGAACGCGCCCGCTGCCGGTTCAAGATCTTGCCGAGCCAGCCCACCCGATTTGAGATCGCAGGACCCTGCATGAAGCCGGTGAAGATGGACACGGGTGCGGCAATAAATATGGTAATGAAGTAGGCGAGCTGCTGAAGACTGTTGTAGCGGGTCCAGCTTTCGTCAACAGGGAAAGTAAGCGAGAGGTACTGTAACGCCGTGGAGACCGCGTTCGGAAACACCTCCCACGTTGTCGGCACAAGCCGCTGCCACTGACCGGTCCAGAACAGCAGCGCGTAAACAACGATCCCGTTGAGGATCCACAGCAGGCCGAACGAGAAATGCCACCAGCGAGCAAGCCCGATGGAGTGCCGAATGCCAGGGATGCCCAGCCAGCCCGGCACGGTCACCGAGTCGTCCTTGGCGGTCCATATGCGCCCAGTTGGTACGGCCTTCTGGAAGCGGAACCACTCGGTGCCCGGCGTGCAGTCGCGTTTCCAATAGAGCCGTGGGTGGTCGGCAAGGACTTGGATACCGGCGCGGATGATGAACGCCATGAAGAGAAGGTTCAGGAAATGTTGCACTCGCAGCCATGCAGGAAAACCAGCGTTGACGGTCAGAGCGGTCGGCGGGACGCCAGGGTACCGCATAAGGAAATCCTGTACCGCCGGCAGTTCACGCAAGCCCTGAGCTACGGCGACGCCGATGACGCCAAGCACAAAACCGAGTGGTAAAGCCCACAGCACGTTTATCCAACACCGGCCAATCCTAATCTTGGGCACCACGCCAACCTGGGGCGGCAACCAGTTGTTTAGGAGAACACGATCGTCCGCGCCGGTAAGCGCCCCTTCCAGCGGTTCGGGCGTCATCGCCTTTACAGGACTGTCGCTCATCGGCTGCTCGCTCCCTTTGGACGCCGGGGCTGTTGGATTTGGTCAGTTGCTCAACTTGGTGAGTGCCGAGCCCTTGTGAGCGGCAATATGATCGGTTTTGTCGCTTTTGATCTCATATTGCGGTGAGTCGGGGCTCGCGTGGTGAGTGTGGCCCTTATAGTTGAAGTCATGCGTATGGACCTGAATGATCGTGCCGCTGACGCGCCCGGCCTCCGAGTTCCAACCGACTCGATCTCCAATTTTGTACCGTTCACTCATTGAGGTTTCCTAGTGATTTAGGCTTCACGCGCCAAGGCGGGCTTGATCGGGAGACGCGCCGTTCTCGGCGGACTACATTAGGGCGGCGCCTCACGATAGTCATGCGGCACCAGCAGATGCGTTCAGCCGCGGAGCTTTAATGGCATCAAGCCCCCAATACGTGTCCGAACGTCCTGCCGTTTACACGGTTGGCCATTCCACGCGAACTATTCCGGAGTTTGTGGAACTGCTGAACAAGGGTCCGGTCGAACTGGTCGTCGATATCCGCAGCGTGCCGCGATCCCGGACCAATCCCCAATTCAATCTCGATGCGCTGCCGGAGGCGCTGGCCGCCTGGCAGATCGGCCATATGCAGATTCCCGAGCTCGGCGGGTTGAGGAGAAAGTCGACGATCGTTCCGCCCGGGGTCAACGGCTTCTGGATCAATCAGAGCTTCCATAATTATGCCGACTACGCGCTGTCCGGTGAGTTTCACCTTGGCTTGGCGCGTCTGCTAAAGGTGAGCCAGACCCGGCGGTGTGCGATCATGTGCTCGGAAGCGGTCTGGTGGCGCTGCCACCGACGGATCGTCGCCGATTACCTCCTTCACGAGGGTAGGCGTGTCTTTCATTTGATGGGATATGAGCGCGTCGAGCCAGCGACGCTGACCAAAGCGGTGACGGCGCACGGCGATGTGCTCGTCTATCCGGCAGTGGAGGCACCGGGGTAGATTACCGTCGGGCGGAGCGTCGCGCTACAGATCAGGCAATTGATTATAGAATTCGACCTGCATTCGCATCGGGCCGAGCGGTTCGACGAGATGGCGTTGGTCCGGCAGCGGGAGGGCGGGATAACCGGGCTCGAGGATCGCTTCGGAATTTGGTTCGAGCACCTGATTAGCGTAGTCGTCCTTCGGCACCCGAATGACGCCCCACACGTCGGCCCTGGTGCGGTGTTCCCGACGCAGCCCTGAAGGCGGCGTCGTTTCATCGAAGATCGGAGTGCGCTTTATGGCACTTTCGATGACGGCGCCGTTGGCACTCTCATGGAGGTGTCACACCTCGGTAATGAATGGCTCGATCGACAAGATCGTTCATATGGGCCGCCGCCTGAATTGTCAGAGGGTGCTGAGTAAAACCTGACCTCGGAGAGATGTAGGTCGCCATTTCACGAGCAAGTTCCCGTTGCTTGTCGGATCCTTCGGCAAGCAACATGATCATCAAGTTCTCCAGCGCGATCACGCGAATGCGTAACTGTACCAGTTCGGCGTTCGTCGGCGGCGGAATCTCGTTCAGTTCGACGCCGTATTTTTGAGAGCCGTAGGGTCCTGCGCCGCCTTCGTTGTCCCACCGCGAAAGCGCGCTTTGACGCTGTTGCGAAGAGCCTAAGGCGTCGGATTTTTC
>JBAQJL010000039.1:0-5395 GCA_049300295.1 Xanthobacteraceae bacterium | reverse complement strand
CGACGATGGCGAGGATCGCCACCACGCTGCCGAGCATCCGCATGGTCAGCGCACTGGTGAACGGCAGTATCATCGCCGGATCGATGCCAACCAGCCCGACAATTCGCAGACGCTCCGGCCACAACAGCGCGGTGAGCACCGCGCCGAACAGTGCGAGCTTGGCGAGACCTTTGGCGAAGTTGGCCAGCGCCTGCTTAGAAAATAGCCGCGCCAGACCGGCCACCGGCGAAATTCGCGACAATTGCGGCAAAGCCGGCTCGATCGAGAGCACGATGCGGTGCTGAACCGCGCTACCGGCGAGCGCGGCGATCGCGAACAGAACGAGCGGTACGCCGAGCGCCGCCAGCACACTCAACAGCAACCCGCGCGCCATGTGCGCGAGCGCCGGACCGTCGGTGGGAATCTGATAGGAATGCGCTATCAGACCGCCCAGCGTCGCCTGCAACCTCGACGCCGTCGGCCGCGCGAACACCATCAACGCCAACGCGCCCGCCGCGATCATGAACCAGGCGTTGACTTCGGCGCTTTTAACGACATCACCCCGCTTGATCGCCTCATCGAGCCGTTTCGGGGTCGGGTCTTCTGTATGTTCGCTGTCGTCCTGCGATTCGGCCATGGCGCGGCGTCAAGCGTGGGGGGCCAGCGCGTGCAGCATGCCGGCGACGTAATCGAGGAAAAATCCCATCATGGCCCCGAGCCCGAGCACCAGAAACAACAGCCCGATCATGATGGAGAGCGGCAGCGCTACAAAGAAGACCTGCATTTGCGGCATCAGCCGCGACAGCACGCCCAAACCGATATTGAACAACAGACCAAAAGCGAGAAACGGCGCCGACAGTTGAATGCCGATGCGAAATGCGCCTGCTGCCGTTCGGGTGATCAGCGCCGCCACGTCGCCGGTCGACGGCACTTCGCCCGGCGAGAACACGTTATAACTGTCGTTGAGTGCGGCGATGACCAGATAGTGCATGTTGGTGGCAAAAATCAGTGTCAAGCCGAGCATGGTGAGGAAATTGCCGACCAGCGCACCCTGCTCGCCCTGCGTCGGGTCGATCGCGGTAACGAACCCGAGTCCAAGCTGCTGGGCGATGACCGAGCCCGCCACATCGAGCGCGGAGATGGTCAGCCGCGCGGTCAGCCCAAGCACAGCGCCGATCAAAATCTCCTCAACGAGCATAACGATGTCGGGGCCCAGCGCCTCGGTATCGATGTGGTAGGCGCTCCGGTGCAGCGGCAGCAGTACCGCCGCGAGCACGAGCGCGATCGCCAAGCGAATACGCGAGGAAATGTTCTGCTCGCCGAGTCCCGGCAGCAGCATCAGCATCGTACCGATGCGCGCGAAGACCAGGAGAAACGCGGCACCCAGCGCGGGCAGGAATGATAGATCGATGGTCACGGCCGCAGCCGGTCAACCGTTGGTGATGTGCGAGGTGATTCGCATGAAATTCGAATGCAGCGCGTCGGCCATGAATGGCAGCGCGATCAACAGCGCCAAAAAGATCGCGAGAATCTTGGGGATGAAGACGAGCGTCGTTTCCTGGATTTGCGTGAGCGCCTGCAACAGCGAGATGGCGACGCCAACGATCAGTCCGACCAGCATCAGCGGCGCTGAGACGAGCAGCAGCGTTACAATGGCATCGCGCGCAACATCGAGAACTTCCGGCCCGCTCATCATGGTGGTACTCTCCGCGTCTTGGTTGTCATTCCCGCGCAGGCGGGCGATTGCGCAAGCCCGGTGTCGCGGCTACAGGATGCCCCATATGCGCGGGGCATGATCGCGTCAGATCGGCATCTTCAAAATATCCTGGTAGGCCGCGATCACCTTGTCGCGCACCGAGACCAGCGTCGCGATGGCAGTTTCGGATTCGGCAACGGCCGTGACGACGTCGACCATGTTTGCTTTACCCATGGCGACAGATTGCGTCTGCGCGTCTGCTTTGGCGCCGGATGCGGATACCGCGTGCATCACGTCCTTCAGAATCGCGCTGAAATCCGGTCCGTTGGTTGCCGCGTCGGGCGACTTCGCAAGACCGCTCGGGTCCGCGCCGGTGCCGAGACGGCCGACGTTCGCATAGGCATTGGCTGCGGAAACTGGGCTGGCCGGTATCGCCATGGGTCACCTAGCTTTTGAGAATGTCGATGGTGCGCTGAAGCATGCGGCGCGTCGCAGTGATCACGTTGAGGTTGGATTGGTAGGACTGCTGCGCATCGCGCAAGTCGGTCAATTCAACCAGCGAGTTCACATTTGGATATTTGACGTCGCCATTGGCGTCGGCGGCGGGGTTGCCGGGTTCATGCTTGATGCGAAAATCGGAATTATCGGGCTGCACGCGACCGAGCTTGACCACCTGGGCGCCGAGCGAGTTGTCCAGCATGGAACTGAACGTGACGATTTTGCGCCGGTACGGGTCGCCGCCCGGCGTGGTCGCGGTCGAATCGGCGTTGGCGATGTTCTCGGTGATGATGCGCATCCGGCCAATCTGCGCATGCAAACCGGACGCGGCGATTTGAAGCGACTTGATGAAGTCCATGATCGATACCTTCGCAGCTTTTTGGATGCGCCCCACGCAACCGAAGCGTTCCGCGGAAGTCCCTATTAGCCGCCAGCGCCTGCCGCGAGCTTGATTAGCGCCAGACTGCGCGAGTAGAGATTCGCGGCCGCGTCGAAATCCATCTGGTTCGAGGCCACGCGCATCATCTCGTCTTCGTGGTTGACGGCATTACCGCCGGGCCGCACCTCGTAGTGCGGTTCGTTCTGGGCGGAAAAGCCTTCGTTGCCGCCGTCGGCGGCGATGTGACCGGGATTGTCGCGGGCGAGCGTGACCGGCTGGGCGGTCAGCGCCTCCTGAAAATTCGGCGGCGCCAAGTCGAGCGGCCGGTAATTCGGGGTGTCGGCATTGGCGACGTTTTCCGCGAGTACGCGCTGGCGCTCCTGGTGCCATTCCATGCGCGAGCGCAGCATCGAAAGAATCGGAATATCGGCGATCCCCATCGGCTTCGTCCTCCTCAACTGGGCAGACTTTGCCGGGCGTATGGTTAATGGTCGGTTAAAGTGGGTTCCATCGAGCCATCGCCATCAATCCGCCGTTTACCATGAGAATCCTTGTATGACGGTGCTTACGCGTAAAAAGCCCCACAGCCGTTAATTCTTTGTTAGTATTCGCGGCGGCAAATGTTTCCGGCGTCGTTAACCTTTGGAATTCCAAAGGCGTGCCGCAGAGTCCGCCGCAGCGAGGAGTGAGATGTCGTTGTTCGGGGGTATGCCCTTTCCATTGCAATTCTTTCTCGCGTTCATCGTTGTACTGGGGCTGATCGGCATCGCCGCTTGGCTGGTCCGGCGGCTCGGTGCTGGGCGGCTTGGCGGGGTCGGAATGCGCGGCCGCCAGCCGCGCCTCGCGGTGGTCGATTACGCCAGCGTCGATGGACGCCGCCGCCTTATTCTGGTGCGGCGAGACAATGTCGAGCATTTGGTGATGATCGGCGGACCGAGCGACATCGTCGTCGAATCCAATATCGTGCGGGCCCTGCCGGCGACTCGCGAGGTCCCTGTCGCGCGGCCGCCCACCATGGTCGAGCCGCCACCACCGCGCGCCATTCCGATACCAGCGCCTGAGCCGGTCACGAACGGAGTCTGGCCGCTACAGGCTGAGCCGGCAGTCCCGGCCGCGGCGCCGCGCGTGCCGCGAAACGAGCCTGTCTCCGAAGAGCTGGCGGCGTGGCCATTACAGCCCCAGGCCGAGGCGCAGCCGCGCGCACCCCGCGATACGCTTGCCGCGCTGGCCGACGAGTTGTCGACCCGACCTGCAGCTCCGCAGCGCGCGCGTCCGCAAGCGAACAGGCCGCAGCCGCCTGAACTACGCCCCGAAATGCGGGCCGAGCCGAGGCAAGAACCGCGTCAGGAGCAGCGTCAGGAACCACGCGCCGAGCCACGCCAGGAGCCTGTTCCGGAACCGCGCGTTGCCGCCGCCCTGCCCGTCGCTTCGGATGTTGCGGCCGCGGCTGACCGCAGCCTCGCCGAAATGGCGCAGCAGCTTGAGGCCGCCTTGCGCAAGCCAACCGCGAAGCCCGAACGCAGTGAACCGCGCGCGCCGGCGGTGCCGCGCGCCGCTGCTCCGAGCGAACCCGCGACACCGGCGCCAGCGCCGGCCGTCGCCGCCCCGACACCAAATGGCTCGGCACCGCGCAATGCGCGCACGCCCGAGGTGAAACCGCCGTCGCGCCCGGACGCCAAGCAAGCGCCCGCAGGCAAGACGCTGTACGACAGTCTCGAACAGGAAATGGCGAGCCTGCTTGGCCGCCCAACAGCAAAGAACTGATGCAGAACTGAATGAAAATTCTTGGAGGCTGCCGCGTCCGGTTCACAGCGGTGGCGGCCTCGGTAGCGGCACTTCTGGTTTCGGCGACGCCGCTCGCCGCGCAGGATATCAGCATCAATCTCGGTCAAGGCGCTGCCGCCGGCGGCGGGCTGAATGAACGCGTGCTGCAACTCGTGGCCCTGGTCACGGTGCTGTCGCTTGCCCCCTCAATCCTGGTGATGATGACCTCGTTCACGCGCATCGTGGTGGTACTGTCGCTACTACGCACAGCGCTTGGCACCGCGACGGCGCCGCCCAACTCGGTCGTCATTTCGCTGGCGTTGTTCCTTACCGCCTTCGTCATGGGTCCGGTGCTGACCAAATCCTACGACGCAGGCGTCCAGCCGCTCCTCGCCAACCAGATCACGGTCACTCAGGCGTTTGACCGGGCCAGCGCGCCGCTGCGCGGCTTCATGGAAAAGAACGTCCGTCAGGAGGATCTGAAACTGTTCGTGAACCTGTCGGGCGAAGCGCCGCCGGCCAAGCCGGAAGACCTGTCGATGCGCATTCTGGTTCCGGCCTTCATGATATCGGAGCTCAAACGCGCCTTCGAAATCGGCTTCCTGTTGTTCCTGCCGTTTCTTATCATCGACCTCGTCGTCGCCTCGGTGCTGATGTCGATGGGCATGATGATGCTGCCGCCGGTCGTGGTGTCGCTGCCCTTCAAGCTCATATTCTTCGTTTTGGTCGACGGCTGGACGCTGGTGGCGGGATCGCTGATCCAGAGCTACGGAACGTAGCGTTACGCCGCATCACCCCCAAACCGCCCGCGCAACTTCGGCGACGCGCTCCAGTTTGCGCTTCTGATCGTCGGCGCTGAGCAGATTGCCGACTACATCGGAGGCAAATCCACATTGCGGCGAGATTGCGAGCTGATCGAGAGGTAGAACTTTGCTCGCCTCATCAATGCGGCGCTTGAGCGCGTCAGCCGATTCCAGCTCGGGTCCCTTGGTGCTGACCAGGCCGAGCACGACCACCTTGCCCTTCGGCACAAAGCGCAGCGGCGCGAACGAGCCAGCCCGCTCGGTGTCGTATTCGAG
>JBAQJL010000038.1:0-11786 GCA_049300295.1 Xanthobacteraceae bacterium | reverse complement strand
TGGATACAACCAGTTGTCCAAGATCATCATGGGTGTAAAGTTCAAGGACGGAATCGAGATCGTCAGATTGCACGCTCAAACCGCTGCCGCCTGACCCCGTCCGTCACCAAGATTCGGCGATAGCTCCTCGCGCCGGGCATTTTCTTTTCACGGCCGCCGATTACGTCGTCTGCCGCAACTGTTGACCGGCGGTCTCGGGCGTCGACAGCGTGTCGACCTCCGCCAGCGGCTTGCCATTGGTTTCGGGCAGGAACGGCACGGTGACCAGGCCGAGGATATAGAACAGGCCGAGGATCGTTGCAGCCTTGCCGTAGCCGCCGAGCCCGACAATCAGACTGCCGGCGATCAGCGGCGCGATCGCTGAGATCAGGCGCGGCGTATTGAAAATGAAGCCCGCGGCCGTCGCCCGCATGCGCGTCGGAAATAGTTCCGGCAGCCACACCGCGGTCCATGAGAAGACCCCCTGGATGAAGAATCCGTAGACCGCGAAGACCAATAACAGGAGGCGGATGTCATGCACCCACAGATAGACGATCGGAGTGAGGATGAGACACAGCAGATAGTACAAGAATGTCGTGGGCTTGCGGCCGAGCGAGTCGGCGAGAAACCCGAAGCAGCAAAAGCCGAGTAGCGCGCCGATATTCTGCACCAGCCCGGCCAAGCCAACCCACCGCTGGGCAGCAAGCCCAAGGTGCGTGGCGACCGAACCGACATAGCTTGGCACGAAGGTGGAAACTCCCCAGTAGCCGATCGTGACCGAAAGCGACATCACGAAGGTCAAGATAAGACGCATGCGCACCGCGGGCTCGACGAACATGTCGATAAGAGTGAAGCGCACGATCGCGGCATCTTCGCCCTGCAAGGTAACACCGCGACGCCGCTGGTCATGTGCGGCAAGCCGCTGTCTGTTCGATTCTTCCCAGCGCGGCGATTCGGGAATGTTGCGCAGAATCCAGAAGGTGATGAGCGCCGGCAGCACGCCAATCAGATACATGTAGCGCCAAGCGTTGGGCCCGGACGTGCCGATGAGAACCCATAGGGTCGAAGCGATGATGCTCCCGATCGGATAGCCGGCTTGCAGAAATGCGCCACCCTTGCCCCGCGCATTGTCCGGCCACAGCTCGGCTGTAATCGAGGCGCCGGTCGCCCATTCGGAGCCGATGGCGAGGCCGACGAGGAAACGGAAAATGGCGAACGACAGCCAGCTCCACGACAGCGCGCTCAAGCCGGTCAGCAGCGAGTAGGCCAGAATCGTCAACGCCATCGAGCGCTTGCGGCCGATATAATCGGCCAAAATGCCGCCGATCAGGCCGCCGGTGCCCCAGCCGAACACCGTGATGGCGATCACCGCGCCCGCATAGGCGGGAATGAATTTGTACTGCGACGGGTCCAGCAGCTGGTGCAGCGCCGCGCCGACCGTGAGGATGAGGGCGAAGACCTCAAATCCGTCGAACGTCCAGCCCAGGTTCGATGCGATTAACGCCTTCCACTGCGCCCAGCTCAGCGTGCGGTACCATGGTGCCGAGCCTATTGAGGCCGATCCGCTCATCATTCCCTCCCTCGATGGATGGTTCAACGTCTGCGCGTCGATTAGAGCCAGCGTAGCGCAGCGGTAAATCCACTGACAAGGCGGCCCCGAGCGATGCGTTGCTTGGCCGCGCAAGGAGGGTCACGGACTGACGCAGTCCGTGTTAAGCTCGCATACGCGATGAATAATCTTGCCGATGAGCGGAATCAGCACGATAGCGGCCTGGATTTGGCCGGGAACCGCCCCCGCGCCACGGCGCGGTTGATCGCGGTTTGGGTCGCGCACAAAGCGTCCGTTCTCGATCCCGGTTATTTCGCGCTGGTGATGGCGACCGGGATCGTCTCCAATGCGCTTTATCTCCATGGCGCGCGCTTTCTCGCCGACGCCCTGTTGGCGATCAATCTCGTCGCTTATCCATGGCTGTGGATGCTCACCGTGCTGCGCATCGTGCGATTTTCCGGCGCGATCTGGACGGACCTCCTGAACCCGCGCCGGGTGTTCTTGTTCTTTACCGCGGTCGCCGCCACCGACGTGCTTGGAATGTCACTCGGCATTCGCGGCTTCGCCACGGTCGCGCTCGGCACGTGGCTGTTCGCGTTCGCGCTGTGGGTCGTCCTCATCTATCTCGGCTTCAGCGTGCTGCTGTTTCGTAACGATGCGGGAGGCGCCGACGTCGCCGAAGGCGCATGGCTGAATGCGATCGTGGGCACCCAATCACTGGTCATCATCGGCGATGCAGTCGGCGTGCCGGCGGCGGCGTTTGGGCCGCAAGTCTTCGTGCTGATGCAGATGCTGTGGACGATCGGGCTGATCCTGTACGGAATCCTCGTCGTGCTGCTGTGCTACCGCTTCTTCTTCGATGCGCTGCGACCGGACGAGGTCGCGCCGCCGCTTTGGATCGTGATGGGCGCCGCCGCGATCAGCGTGAACGCCGGAACGATCCTCATCGCCAATGGCGGCGCCACGCCGTTCCTGCGCTCGCTGCAGCCGTTCGTCGATGGCGTGACACTTGCCGCCTGGGCCTGGGCGACGTGGTGGATTCCACTGCTCGTATTGCTTGGCGTCTGGAAGCACGGCATCCATCGCAGACCAATCGACTATGCGCCGGCGCTGTGGAGCATCGTGTTTCCGCTCGGCATGTATTCGGTGGCGACTTTCCGGTTGTCCGGCATTGCCGCGACTCCCGTACTGGGCACGGTCTCTTCCCTCATGATGTGGGTCGCACTGCTGGCGTGGTGCGCGACCGCAGCCACCTTTGGGGCGGCATCGTTCCGCAGCGCGCAGTCCTACATTGCACTGGCGCAATCGTTGCGCCGTCTCCCGGACCACCAGCAACTATAAGTGCTGGTGGAGCTTCTGGATTTGACATTCGCTAGCGTCGCTTCCGACAGGGGAGAGCGAATGTCAAATCCGCTCCACTAGAGTGTGCCGCCAACCGGGCGCGGCTTGCGCTATGATCGCGCGAATGCAACTGGGGAGGTGCCCTCATGAGCGACGATGTGCACGAAGTCTACGCCATCCGTTATGGCCACCATAAGCGGCCGTCGTCGGCGAATTTCATCCATGGCGACCCGCACGACATGCTGCAGCCGCTTGACTATTTCGTTTGGGCCATCGTCGGGCCGTCCGGAACGATCATTGTCGACACCGGCTTCGACGAAGCGACAGCGCGAAAGCGCGGCCGCGAAATGATCAGACCGGTGCGGGACGGATTGCTCGCGCTCGGTATCGCACCCGACTCGATCAGGGATGTCATCATCAGCCACCTGCATTACGATCATTGCGAGAATTACGATCTGTTTCCGCAGGCCTGTTATCACCTGCAAGACCGTGAAATGGCTTACGCCACCGGCCGCTGCATGTGTCACGAGGCGCTGCGGACGCCGTTCGAGGTCGACGACGTGGTCGCCATGGTGCGAAAGGTGTTCGACGGCCGAGCCGCATTTCACGACGGCGAGGACGAGATCGTGCCCGGGGTGACGGTGCATCACATCGGCGGCCATTCGAAGGGCCTGCAGTCGGTGCGGGTGCAGACCAAGCGCGGATACGTCCTGCTCGCCGCCGACGCGACGCACCTCTACGCTCATATGGATTCAGGTCGTGTATTTCCAACAACCTACAATATCGAAGAGGTGGTTGAGGGCTATCGCAAGCTGAAAAAACTCGCAAGTTCGCCGCGCCACGTCGTGCCGGGTCACGACCCGCTGGTGCTGGCGCGCTATCCCGCCGCCAAGCTGGGCCTCGAAGGCTGGGTGGTGCGGCTCGATGCCGAGCCGAAAGAAAATTAATCAGCCGAGATGTGCGCGAACTTGACGACCTCGGCCCAACGTTTGGTGTCTTGCGCTACGAGTGTGGCGAACGCGGCCGGCGTGCCGGGCAGTCCGGTCGCCCCTAGATCGGCGAGCCGCGCCTTGATTTTTGGATCAGCAAGGCCGGCGTTGATCTCCTTGTTGAGCCGCTCGACGATGTCGGAAGGAGTGCCTCGTGGCACGCTCACGCCGTTCCACGTACTCACCTGATAGCCAGGGACGAACTGACCGACCGTGGGCAGATCGGGCAGGGCAGGGGATTTCTGCGCGGTGGTCACCGCGAGAGGGCGCAGCTTGCCGGCGCGAATAAATCCGATCGACGCCGGCATGAGATCGAACATGGCCTGCACTTGGCCGCTGAGGAGATCTATCAGCGCCGGTGCCGAGCCGCGATAGGGCACGTGGCGGATGTCGACGCCGGTCATGAATTTGAACAGTTCGCCCGCCATGTGTGAGGTTGTCCCGAAGCCGCCCGAAGCGAAGTTGATCTTGCCGGGATTGGCTTTGGCGTAGGCGATGAATTCCGGAACGCTTTTGACTGGAATCGAGGGATTGACTTCCATCACATTCGGGATCTGAAAGACGCCCGCGACCGACTCGAAATCCTTCAGAAAATCAAAGTTGAGCTTGTGGTAGAGCGAGGCGTTGACTGCGTTGGCGGATGTCGACCACAGCAGCGTGTAGCCTTCGGGCGCGGCCTTGGCGACCCATTCGGTGCCGATATTGCCGCCGGCGCCCGGCTTGTTGTCGAACACAAAAGGCTTTCCGAGTTTCTCGGCCAGCGCTTGCGCCATCAGGCGTCCGATCACGTCCGAAGAGCCGCCGGGCGGAAAGCCAAGAACGATGTGGACCGGATGCGACGGATAGGTGTCGGCACGCGCAAGGCGTGAGGTGGCCGGTAATGCGGCCGCCAAGGTTGACAGTTGCAGGAAGCGGCGGCGCGCAATGTTCATGATGGCTCCGAGTCAGAGGTCTTTTGTTGTTCGGCAGAGCGTTTCTGGCCGCGCCAGTTTGCGGTGCAGGAATGCTCTGTTTGCCCCGGTGCTACAGACCTTACGGTTTGATCACAAGACCGCGCGGCGCGCCCCCGGTATGCGGGGGTGGCCCAAGAAAGGCCTGCTGCCAGCGGCTGGCATCGCTGCCCGACCGAAGTTTCGACGCAGGATCGCGCCCGCCAGCGCGCGCTCGTGGTGCCCGACAAGTCCGAGCATGTGTTCAACTTCCAGCGCGCCACGGTAGAGGCGCTGGCCGAACTGGTGGCGGCCGCCGGATTGGACCATCCGGCCGAATTGACGCCGGCTCGTCGGGCAATATCTTGAGCTGCACCAACGTGATAAATTCCGCCGGCAGCGCGCCGCAAGCATGTGTTGGCCGCGCCTGCTGAACTGCGCTCCGCGGGAGCGGATAAAGGCGGGAGGATTTTCCATGATGTTGGCACGGCGACAATTTCTTCGGCTTGCCGGCGGAGTGGCTGGTCTGCCTTCCTTCAGCCGCGTCGCAATGGCGGAATCCTATCCGGTGCGGCCGGCGCGCGTTATTTGCGGCTTTCCGCCGGGCGGCATCAGCGACACCTATGCGCGCCTGATCGCGCAATGGCTGTCGCAACAACTCGGTCAGCAATTCATCGTCGAGAATCGGCCAGGCGCCGGCGGCAATCTCGCCGCCGAGGCGGTGGCGAAAGCGGCGCCGGACGGTTACACGCTTCTGCTCACCACGTCGGCAGACGCCTGGAATGCGACGCTCTATCGTAATCTCAGCTTCAATATCGTTCGCGATTTCGCCCCCGTCGCGCCAATTTCGCGCGGCGCCGGCATCCTGGTGGTCAATCCGGCGTTCCCGCCAAAATCCGTTCCCGAGCTGATCGCCTACGCCAAGGCGCATCCGGGCAAGGTCACCGTCGCGTCGGCCGGGATCGGCAGCGCCCCGCACATGTTCTGGGAGTTGTTCCGCAGCAAGACCGGCGTCGACATGGTGCACGTGCCATACCGCGGCGGCGGGCCGGCCGTGGTCGATCTGATCGCCGGCCAGGTGCAAGTCTATTTCGGCACCTACGCCGCGACCATCCAGCAGGTTAGAGCTGGCAAACTGCGGGCGCTCGGCGTGACCAATGCAACGCGCGCATCGGTGCTGCCCGACGTTCCGGCCATCGCCGAATCCGTCCCGGGCTATGAGGCGAGCATTTATGTCGGCATCGCCGCGCCGCGGAGCCCGCCCGCCGCCATCGTCGATAAGCTCGCCGGCACGATGAAAGCCGCGCTTGCCGACCCCGGCATGACCAAACGTATCGCCGAACTCGGGGATACACCGCTTTCGCTGTCGCCGCCTGAATTCACCAAGCTTGTTGCCGACGAAGCAGAGAAATGGGCGCAAGTGATCCGTGTGGCGGGCGTCAAGGCGGAATAGCGGGCGTCCGATTGAACCGTTTTCAGCCGGTGCAGGGCTTGCGGGAATAGGTCCTGGACAACGGTGTTCAAAGAAGACGGCGCTGTCAGGCTCGATTTATTGGGAATAACCCCGCACGCCTTGACCGCGATCAGCACGTCGCGCGGGCTCGGCTCCGGCACGGCGACACGGTCGATGGCGAGCGGCTCGCCTGGTTTGTGGAGACGCGCGGCGAGCATGTCGGCGGGGGATATTCATTTCCGGCATTGATCACTCAGGCTTGATGCCGGCGAATTTGATCACCTTGCCCCACTTCGCCGTCTCAGCGGCGGTGAGCGCGCCGAATTCGGCAGGCGTGCCGGGTAGCAGCGAAGCGCCAAGCTCGCCGAGCTGCGACTTGACCTTGGGGTCGGCGAGGATCGCTTCGATCTCGCGATTGAGCTTGGCAACGATCTCGCCCGGCGTGCCTTTCGGTGCGACTATTCCGTACCACGCGCTCGCCTCGTAGCCCGGCACGAAGTCGGCGACCGTCGGCAAATCCGGCAGCACTGTCGCCCGTGTCGCGGACGTCACCGCCAAAGGCCGCAGCTTTTTCGTTTTGATGAACGGCAGCGACGACGGCACGTTGTCGAACATTAATTGCACGCGTCCGCCGATCAGATCGATCATGGCCGGCGCACCGCCGCGGTATGGCACGTGCACGATATCGACGCCGGTCATCATCTTAAACAACTCGCCGGCGACATGCAGTGTCGAGCCGATGCCAGAGGACGCAAAGTTCAGCTTGCCCGGATTGGCCTTGGCGTAGGCGATGAGTTCGGGAATCGAGCGGATCGGCAGCGACAGATTGACATCGACGACATCCGGAAAACGGATCAGGCCGGCGACCGGCGCACTATCGTGGATGAAATCGAAGGGGAGCTTGGCAAACAGTGCCGGATTGGTGGCGTTGGCGGGCGAAGCGAGGAACAGCGTGTAGCCGTCCGGCACGGCGCGCAACGCGGCTTCCGTCGCGATGTTGGTGCCACCACCCGGCCGGCTTTCGACGACAAATTGTTGGTTGAGCCGCTGCGACAGCCATTGACCGAACAGCCGCGCGGTCAGGTCGGCCGATCCGCCAGGCGGATAGCCGATAATGAGGTGCACCGGCCGCGACGGATAGGTATCGGCGCGCGCCAGCCGTGAAACGGCTGGCATGGCAATGGCGCCTGCCGCGAGGCGAAGCAGCCCTCTGCGTCGAATTTTCATGGCGTCCCCCCGGTCATGCGCGGCTATGCTATACGAGCCGCCCGTCGACGCGGAAGAGGTAGTACGGCCGAGAAAGGCCGCGCGAGACGGGCGACTGTGGAGGAACGCCATGCGGCTTCCGCGGCGGAGGTTGTTGGGTCTGGCTGCGGGAGGCGTCGCCGCCGCGTCGTTGCCGCGCGCCGCGCGCGCATTCGATTATCCCTTGCGGCCGGTGCGCATCGTTGAAGGATTTGGCGTCGGCGGCACACCCGACCTGCTGTCGCGTCTGATCGGGCGGTGGCTGTCGCAGCAATTGGGTCAGCCATTTATCATCGAAAACAAGACCGGGGCCGCCGGCAACATCGCGACCGAAACGGTCGTGAAATCGGCGCCGGACGGCTACACCCTGCTCACCTGCCTCACCGCCAACGCGATCAATGGCTCGCTCTACCCGAATCTCGATTTCAATTTTCAACGCGATATCTTGCCGGTCGCGGGCCTGATCGCGTTGCCGATGGTGTTTCTGGTCAATCCGTCGTTTTCCGCCAAGACATTTCCGGAATTCCTCGCCTACGCGAAAGCGAATCCCGGCAAGGTCAACCTGGCGTCGCCCGGCATCGGCACGCCGATGCAGGTGGCCGGCGAACTGATTAATCTGATGGCAGACGTGAAAATGGTGGGCGTGCCGTATCGAGGCCCGGCGCCGGCATTCACCGATCTGCTCGCCAATCGGATCACCGCATTCATCATCACCATCACGGCGGCCATCGGCTTTGTCAGAGATGGCCGGCTGCGCGCCCTGGCGGTCACCGGCGCGAAGCGGTCGCCGATCCTGCCCGACGTGCCTGCCATCGGCGAGTTTTTGCCGGGCTTCGCGGCGACCGCCTGGGACGGGACTTGTGCGCCGAAGGGAACGCCGCCCGAAGTCATCGCCAAGCTCAACACGACGATCAATGCCGGCCTCGCCGACCCGCAGATCAAGGCCAGGCTCAAGGATCTGGGCGGCGACATCATGTCGATGACACCCGCGGAATTCGGAAAATTCCTTGGCGAAGAAACCGCCAAGTGGGCCAAGGTGGTCAAATCTTCCGGCGCCATGCCAAACAGATAACGAGCCGGTTCGGCTTCGCCGCAACCGCGCAAAAGAGAGGGGACGATGAAACTTGCACGTCGAGATATGCTGCGGCTGGGAGCGGCCATGGCCGCGCTGCCCTGCCTGCCCGGAGCGGCGGCGGCGCAAACCTACCCGACGCGGCCGGTCCGCATTGTCGTGCCTTATCCCGTCGGTATCGCGCCTGACATTGCCACGCGCCTTTTGGCCGAGGGCTTGTCGCAGCGGCTCAAGCAGCAGTTCATCGTCGACAATCGTCCGGGCGGTGCCGCCAATATCGGCACCCAAATCGTGGTGAAAGCGGCGCCCGACGGCTACACACTGCTCACGGCGACCATGACCAACGTGCTCAACATGTCGCTCTACGACAAGCTCGACTTCAATTTCCTGCACGACCTCGTGCCGGTTTCGGGTCTGGTGCTGCTGCCGCTCGTGCTTGTGGTCAACCCATCGGTGCCGGCCAAGACACTCCCGGAGTTCATCGCTTACGCCAAGCAAAATCCCGGCAAGATCAATTTTGCCTCGGTCGGCAGCGGCGCCGCGACCGATGTGGCGGGCGAATTGTTCAACATGATGGCCGGCGTTCACATGGTGAACGTGCCCTATCGCAGCAGCTATCTGCCCGATCTGCTCGGCGGCCAGGTGCAAGCCGGGTTCACCCCGATCCTGCAAACGATCAGTTTCATCCGTGCGGGAAAGCTGCGGCCGTTGGCGGTGACCGATTCGGCGCGCTCCAAGGTGCTGCCGGACATCCCCACCGTCGCCGAGTTTGTGCCGGGCTATAAGGCGATCGTCTGGGACGGCATCAGTGCCCCCGCCAAGACGCCGCCGGACATCGTCAATAAGCTCAATACCGAGATCAACGCCGTGCTGCGCGATCCCGCTATGCAGAAAAAGTTCGCCGATCTCGGCTCCGTCGCGATGGTGAGCAGTCCTGCCGAATTCGGCAAGTTCACTGCCGACGAGGCCGCAAAATGGGGCAAGGTGATCAAGACCGTCGGCATCAAGGCGCAGTGAGCGCGCCGCCGCTATCTGACAAAGGAGTTCGTCATGACGCTTCGCCGCCGCCATTTCCTGCAACTGGCAACGAGCGCCGTCGCGCTGCCCGCATTGTCGGGCACGGCGCTCGCGCAAAATTATCCGACGCGGCCGGTGAAGTTGATCGTGACGGTGCCGGCCGGCGGCTCGCCCGACATCATCGGACGGCTGATCGCGCAATGGCTGTCGGAGAAGCTCGGTGAATCGTTCTTCGTCGAGAACAAGCCGGGCGCCAGCACCAATCTCGGCACCGAGTTGGCGCTCAAGGCGTCGCCGGACGGCGGCACGCTGCTGCTTGCCATGTCGTCGAACGCGATCAATCCCGCGCTGTACTCGCATCTGAAATTCGATTTTCTGCGCGATGCGATGCCGGTGGCAAGCATCGCGACCATCCCGCTGGTGCTGGATGTGAACCCTGCGGTGCCGGCGAAAACCGTTACTGAGTTCATCGGCTACGTCAAAGCCAATCCGGGTAAGATCAATCTCGCTTCGGGCGGCAGCGGCACGCCGCTTTACGTGGCCGGTGCGCTGTTCCGGATGATGGCAGAAATCAAAATGGTCGACGTCATCTATCAGGGCGAGGGCGCGGCGATGCCGGACCTGATCGGCGGCCGGACGCAGGCGATGTTCGGCGTGATGCCGGCCTCGCTCGGTTATCTGAAAGCCGGCAAGCTGCGCGCGCTCGCGGTTACCAGCGACAAGCGCCAGGAATTGTTGCCAAACGTTCCGGCCATGTCGGAATTCCTGCCGGGCTACGAAGCCTCCGGCTGGTATGGCATCGTCGCCCCCAAGGGCACGCCGCCCGCGATCGTCGACAAGCTCAACAAACAGGTCAACGCCGCGCTTGCCGATGTCACGACGCGCAAGCGATTCACCGATCTCGGCTGTAACGTGTTCACCGGCTCGCCCGCCGATTTCGAAAAATTCATCCGCGCCGAAACCGACAAATGGGCGAAGGTCGTGAAGTTCGCCGGCATCAAGGCGGATTGATTTGGTCATCTGAAAGGCCTCCGGATGCGTACTGCTTCTTCTCCCCGCATGCGGTCCGCGTGCGGGGGGAGAGGTGATACTTCGTCATTGCGAGGAGCGAAGCGACGAAGCAATCCAGCGGGCCTCGTAGCTATTGCAAGCCGCTCTGGATTGCTTCGCTCCGCTCGCAATGACGAGTTCTCCCGTTCTCGCGGCGCGCTTTTTGTTCGCGCGCGAGTTTCCCGTCCCACCATGTTGCTAACGGCTTCCCCGCTTGCGCTGTTTTCCCGGGTTTTCCCTGTGCCCACCCAGGCCGCCACAAAGGGGAAGCGGAACGCCGAGAGACGCGTCGTCACAACCCGCGCCTTGCGGGCACGGGGCGCCCCTTGCGGGGGCGCTCGCCTCTCGGCGTCCCACTGCGGCTCTCGCCAGAGGGACAGCTGGTCCCCAAGGCTCTGCATCAGGCCATGCTTCGGGGGACAGTCCGGAGCGCTCGATCCTATGGACCGCCAACCGGGGCGAGGATCGTGCGAAGCTCCACGGGTGTTGCCCGCGCCGGAAAACCCAACCTAACAACTGTCCCCGTACAGTGAGCACCTCACGCACCGGTCATGATGCCGGCAGGCTGATGCCCGATGCCGCCCGGGAGCAGGTTACAAATCCGCCCGCGGGCACCGCACTCGCCCCGTCCCAAGGAGTGTCCTCGCGAAGAACGTCCCTTCGAAAGGCGAGATGGTTTCTTTTAGTTCAGCGGGCGGGGTGGATTCAAGAAATTCCGCAGGCGTGAGCCATCTGTTTGATCCGATGAGATTCTTTTTTCGCTGTTTGTTCGATTTGCAGCGCGGCAATTGTGACTGCGCTGCCATGATTCGCTTATTTTGCGCTAACTCACGGACGCATCTGTGTTTTCGTTCGTTTGATTCGCGTAATATGACTCGTCATCCTGAGGTGGCCGCGAAGCAGCCCTCGAAGGATGCGGCCGAGGCGCCCCGGCCGTCGCCCTTCGAGGCTCGCTCCGCTCGCACTCAGAGCGGGTGAATGTTTGACTACGCAGACTGTAGCATACGCCGTTGGAATGTGATTCCTTGCGACCAGTGATTTGCGGAGGCAACTGATGGCGGGCGAGGAATTGTTTGAAGGGCTTGCGGCGCAAATGGCGCCGCAAAACAATGCTACGGCACGCGGGGCGCCGCGGTTGCGCGCGCCCGAGCGCGATCAGATT
>JBAQJL010000037.1:0-97878 GCA_049300295.1 Xanthobacteraceae bacterium | reverse complement strand
GTGCACGATGGCGCCGCGACCATGGATTTCATGGAGCAGGAGCAGGAGCGCGGCATCACCATCACGTCGGCCGCAACCACTGCAATCTGGAACAGCAAGCGCCTCAACATCATCGACACGCCTGGGCATGTCGATTTCACCATCGAGGTGGAGCGTTCGTTGCGCGTGCTCGACGGCGCGGTATGCGTGCTCGATTCCAATCAGGGTGTGGAGCCGCAAACCGAGACGGTCTGGCGTCAGGGCGACCGTTATAACGTTCCGCGGATCGTGTTCTGCAACAAGATGGACAAGATCGGCGCCGACTTCTTCCAGTGCCTTAAAGACATCGTCGACCGCCTTGGCGCCAAGCCGGTCGCCGTGCAGCTGCCGATCGGTGCCGAGAATCAGTTTAGAGGCGTGATCGATCTGGTGCGCATGGTCGGCGTGGTCTGGGACGAAGAGACGCTCGGCGCCAAGTATCACGACATCGAAATCCCGGCGGAGCTGGTCGATCAGGCCAAGGAATACCGCGAGAAGCTAATCGAGGCCGCGGTCGAGCTCGACGACGATGCCATGACCGCCTACCTCGAAGGCAAGGAGCCGGACGAAGCCACGCTCAAGCGCCTCATCCGCAAGGCCACAATCGCCAGCACGTTTTTTCCGGTGTTTTGCGGCTCGGCATTCAAGAACAAGGGCGTGCAGCCGCTGCTCGACGCCGTGGTGGATTACCTGCCGTCGCCGCTCGACGTGCCGTCGGTGAAGGGCGTCGATCTCAAGGGCAACGAGGTCGAGCGCAAGGCATCCGACACCGAGCCGATGGCGCTGCTGGCCTTCAAGATCATGGACGATCCGTTCGTCGGCACCATTACCTTCTGCCGCATTTATTCGGGCAAGCTCGAGAGCGCTTCCGGCGTGATGAACTCCACCAAAGATCGCAAGGAGCGCGTCGGCCGCATGCTGCTGATGCACGCCAACAACCGCGAGGACATCAAGGAAGCTTTCGCGGGCGACATCGTCGCCTTGGCGGGGCTCAAGGAAGTGCGCACTGGCGATACGCTGTGCGACCCGCAGAAGCCGGTGATCCTGGAAAAGATGGAATTCCCCGATCCGGTCATCGAGATTGCCATCGAGCCGAAGTCGAAGGCCGATCAGGAGAAGCTCGGTGTGGCGCTGGCCAAGCTCGTGGCCGAGGACCCCTCGTTCCGCGTCGCGACCGATCAGGAGTCCGGCCAGACCATCATCAAGGGCATGGGCGAACTGCACCTCGACATCAAGGTCGATATCCTCAAGCGCACCTATAAGGTCGACGCCAATATCGGCGCGCCGCAGGTCGCCTATCGCGAGAAGATCACCCGGCAAGCCACTATCGACTATACCCACAAGAAGCAGACCGGCGGCCACGGCCAGTTCGCCCGCATCAAAGTTGTCGCCGAGCCTGGCGAGCCCGGCAGCGGCTTCGTGTTCGAGAACGAGATCGTCGGCGGATCGGTGCCGAGGGAATTCTTTCCCGCGGTCGAAAAAGGTCTCGAAGGCCAGTTGAGCGCTGGCGCGATTCTTGGCTTTCCGGTGGTCGACATCAAGGTCAGCCTGATCGACGGCGCCTCGCACGACGTCGATTCGTCCGCCATGGCGTTCGAGATCGCGGCCCGCGCGGCGATGCGCGAGGCGCTGCAGAAGGGCGGCTCGGTGCTGCTCGAGCCGATCATGAAGGTCGAGGTGGTGACGCCGGAGGACTATACCGGCTCCGTCATCGGCGATCTCAACTCGCGACGCGGCCAGATTCAGGGCCAGGACATGCGCGGCAATGCCAACGTCATCTCGGCGATGGTGCCGCTCGCCAACATGTTTTCTTACGTTAATAACCTGCGCTCCATGAGTCAGGGGCGCGCCACGTTCACGATGCAGTTCGATCATTACGCCGAAGTGCCAAAAGGCGTGGCAGACGAGGTTCAGGCCAAGCTGGCCTGACGATTATTCAAACCACTTCGAGGTAGAGACGGAACGGAGGGCCCCATGGCCAAGGAAAAATTCAATCGCAACAAGCCGCATTGCAACATCGGCACGATCGGCCACGTCGATCACGGCAAAACGTCGCTGACGGCAGCGATCACCAAAGTCCTGGCCGAAAAGGGTCAGGCCCAGTACACCGCGTATGACCAGATCGACAAGGCGCCGGAAGAGAAGGCGCGCGGCATTACTATCGCCACCGCGCACGTCGAGTATGAGACCGACAAGCGGCATTATGCGCACGTCGACTGCCCCGGGCACGCCGACTACGTGAAGAACATGATCACCGGCGCGGCGCAGATGGACGGTGCCATCCTGGTCGTGAGCGCTGCCGACGGTCCGATGCCGCAGACCCGCGAGCACATCCTGCTCGCCCGCCAAGTCGGCGTGCCGGCGCTGGTCGTATTCCTCAACAAGGTCGACATGGTCGACGATCCGGAGCTCCTGGAACTCGTCGAGCTTGAGGTTCGCGAACTCCTGTCCAAGTACAATTTCCCCGGTGACAAGATTCCGGTAGTTAAGGGCTCGGCGCTCATGGCGCTGGAAGACAAGGATGCGAAGCTCGGTAAGGAAGCGATCCATGAGCTGATGAAGGCGGTGGACGACTACATTCCGCAGCCGGAGCGCCCGAAGGATCAGCCATTCCTGATGCCGGTTGAAGACGTGTTCTCCATCTCGGGCCGCGGCACCGTTTGCACCGGCCGTATCGAACGCGGCGTCATCAAAGTCGGTGAAGAGGTTGAGATCGTCGGCATCAAGCCGACCGTTAAGACAGTCGTCACCGGCGTCGAGATGTTCCGCAAGCTGCTCGACCAGGGCGAGGCCGGCGACAACGTCGGCTGCCTGCTGCGCGGCACCAAGCGTGAAGAAGTCGAGCGCGGCCAGGTCCTGTGCAAGCCGGGTTCGGTGAAGCCGCACACCAAGTTCAAGGCCGAGGCCTACATCCTGACCAAGGAGGAGGGTGGCCGCCATACGCCGTTCTTCACCAACTATCGGCCTCAGTTCTATTTCCGCACCACCGACGTGACTGGCGTGGTGACGCTGCCGGAAGGCACCGAGATGGTGATGCCCGGCGACAACGTCGCCATGGAAGTGACGCTGATCGTGCCGATCGCCATGGAGGAAAAGCTGCGCTTCGCCATTCGCGAGGGTGGCCGTACCGTCGGCGCCGGCGTGGTCGCGAGCATCGTGGAGTGAGGTAACTCCGTCGTCATGCCCGGCCTTGTGTCGGGCATCCGCGACTTAGGACAGATCGAAGACGTGGATGGCCGGGACAAGCCCGGCCATGACGAGACAGAAAGAACGGGCTCATGAACGGCCAGAACATAAGAATCCGGCTCAAGGCGTTCGATCACCGCATCCTCGATGCGTCGACGCGCGAGATCGTCAACACGGCCAAGCGCACCGGCGCGCAGGTGCGTGGCCCGATCCCGCTGCCGACCAAGATCGAGAAATTCACGGTGAACCGCTCGCCGCACGTCGACAAGAAGAGCCGCGAGCAATTCGAAATGCGCACGCACAAGCGTCTGCTCGACATCGTCGATCCGACGCCGCAGACCGTGGATGCGCTGATGAAGCTCGATCTCGCGGCCGGCGTCGACGTCGAGATCAAGCTGTAAGAGCGCGAAAAGGGATTTCGAACATGCGTTCCGGGGTGCTCGCGCAGAAGGTGGGAATGACGCGGCTGTTCACCGAATCCGGTGAACACGTGCCGGTGACGGTGCTCCGTCTCGGCAATTGCCAGGTGGTCGCTCACTGCACCAAAGACAAGAATGGCTACGTGGCGCTACAGCTCGGCTCCGGCGTACGAAAGCCGCAGCGTGCCAATCGTGCCGATCGCGGCCATTTCGCGGTCGCAAAGGTCGAGCCTAAGCGCAAGCTTGCCGAATTCCGCGTCGACGACGACGCGCTGATCCCGATCGGCGCCGAGATTACAGCCGATCATTTCCTCGTCGGCCAGTTCGTCGATGTGACCGGCACCTCGACCGGCAAGGGCTGGGCCGGCGCGATGAAGCGCTGGAATTTCGCGGGTCTGCGCGCCAGCCACGGCGTGTCGGTCTCGCACCGTTCGATCGGCGGCACCGGTGGCCGTCAGGATCCGGGCAGGACGTTCAAGAACAAGAAGATGTCAGGCCATATGGGGGTCGACCGGGTGACCACGCTCAATCTCAAAGTGGTGCAGACCGACGTCGATCGCGGCCTCATCCTGGTCGAAGGCGCCGTTCCTGGCGTCAAAGGCGGCTGGATCACGGTACGCGACGCCGTGAAAAAGAAGTTGCCGGACGGCGTGCCAAAGCCCGGCAAGTTCAAGCTCGCCGAAGCTGCTGCCGCGGAGGCCGAGGCGGCGCCCGCCGCCGAGTCGAAGGAGGGCGCGTGACATGGAACTGAAGGTCACCACCCTCGA
Organism: Xanthobacteraceae bacterium; assembly: GCA_049300295.1. Lineage (GTDB taxonomy): Bacteria > Pseudomonadota > Alphaproteobacteria > Rhizobiales > Xanthobacteraceae > BOG-931. The sequence goes on along the minus strand of JBAQJL010000037.1, from coordinate 93,488 downwards.
CGGCGGCGAAGCCGGATCGGTCACGCTCTCGGACGCGATCTTCGGGCTCGACCCGCGCACCGACATCATTCATCGTTGCGTGGTTTGGCAGCTTGCCAAGCGCCGCGCCGGCACGCACGCGGTCAAGAACCGCGCCGATATCGCCCGCACCGGCAAGAAGATGTACCGGCAGAAGGGCACCGGGTCCGCGCGCCACGGTTCGGCGCGCGTTAATTTATTCCGCGGCGGCGGCCGCTCGTTCGGCCCGCACGTGCGCAGCCACGAGATCGGCCTGCCAAAAAAAGTACGGGCGATGGCGCTTAAGCACGCGCTCTCAGCCAAGGCGAAGGATGACGGCATCATCGTCATCGATGCGCTCGCCATCAAGGACGGCAAGACCAAGGAGCTGCGCAACAGCTTCGCGAAACTTGGCCTGGCCAACGCGCTGTTCATCGACGGTGCGGAGGTCGCCGCCAACGTGCGCGCGGCGGCGCGCAACATTCCGAACATCGACGTGCTGCCGGTCGCCGGCATCAACGTCTACGACGTCATGCGGCGGCATAAGCTCGTGCTTACGCGTGCCGCGGTCGATGCGCTGGAGGCGCGCTTCAAATGACCACCAGCGATCCGCGTCATTACGACGTCATTCTGTCGCCGGTCATCACCGAGAAGGCGACCAATGCGTCCGAGCACAGCAAGGTGATCTTCAAGGTCGCCATGCACGCGACCAAGCCGCAGATAAAGGAAGCGGTGGAGCGGCTATTCGACGTCAAGGTGAAAAGCGTCAACACGCTGCATCGGCGCGGCAAGTGGAAAATATTCAAGGGCCGTGTCGGACGCACGTCCGACACCAAGCGCGCGGTCGTGACCCTGCAAGAGGGCCAGACGATTGACGTGACGACGGGACTGTAAGGGAGCGGCGCGATGGCACTGAAATCCTACAATCCGGTCACCGCGGGCCAGCGGCAGCTCGTGCTGGTCGATCGCTCGGGGCTCTACAAGGGGCAGCCGGTGAAGGCGCTCACCGAGGGCAAGAGCTCGAGCGGCGGACGCAACAATTCCGGTTCGATCACCAGCCGCTATCGCGGCGGCGGTCATAAGAGGGCGTATCGCATCATCGACTTCAAGCGGCGCAAGTTCGATGCGCCGGCCAAGGTCGAGAGGATCGAATACGATCCGAACCGCACCGCCTTCATTGCGCTGATCAAATATGAAGACGGAACGCTGAATTACATCCTGGCGCCGCAGCGCCTGTCGGTCGGTGACGCCGTGGTGGCGGGCGAATATGTCGACGTCAAACCCGGCAATGCCATGCCGGTCGCCAATATTCCGGTCGGTACCATCGTCCACAACATCGAGCTGAAGGTCGGCAAGGGCGGCCAGATCGCCCGTTCGGCTGGCACTTACGCGCAAATCGTCGGCCGCGACGGCGAGTACGTGATCTTGAGGCTGAATTCCGGCGAGCAGCGTCTGGTGCATGGCCGCTGCATCGGCACTGTCGGCGCAGTGTCGAACCCGGACAACATGAACGTATCGATCGGCAAGGCGGGGCGTAACCGCTGGCTGGGCTGGCGCGGTCATGTCCGCGGCGAAACCATGAACCCGGTCGATCACCCGCTCGGCGGCCGCACCCGCGGCGGGCGTCATCCGGTAACCCCGTGGGGCAAGCCGACCAGGGGCGCCAAGACGCGCAAGAACAAGAGCACCACCAAGTTCATCATGCTGAGCCGCCACGCGCGGAAGAAGAAGAAATAGGAGCTACGGCGATGGCGCGTTCAGTTTGGAAGGGGCCGTTTTTCGACGGCTATCTGATGAAGAAGGTCGACGCCGTGCGTGCGTCGGGCCGTCATGACATGATCCGCATCTGGTCGCGGCGGTCGACCATTCTGCCGCAATTCGTCGGGCTGACGTTTGGCGTCTATAACGGCCAAAAGCACATCCCGGTGATAGTCAGCGAGGAAATGGTCGGCCACAAGTTTGGGGAATTCTCGCCGACGCGCTCGTTCTACGGACATTCGTCCGATCGCAAGGCGAAGCGCTCGAGTGGGGCGTCTTCCGGTGGCGGCGCTGCGGCGGCGCCGGCTGCCGCTCCGGCCGGCGGCGGGTCGTGAGGCGGGGAGCAGTATCATGAGCAAGAAGGGCCGCGAGCGTTCGCTTGCCGAGAACGAAGCCAAGGCGGTCGCGCGCATGCTGCGCGTGAGCCCGCAGAAGCTGAACCTTCTGGCTCAGCTCATCCGCAACAAGAAAGTTTCGACCGCGCTCGCCGACCTCGAATTTTCGCGCAAGCGCATCGCTCACGACGTGAAGAAATGTCTGGAATCGGCGATCGCAAACGCTGAGAACAATCACGACCTCGACGTCGACGATCTCGTCGTCGTGCAGGCCCATGTCGGCAAGGCGCTGGTGATCAAGCGGCATTCGCCGCGAGCGCGCGGCCGGGTGGGTGCGATTTCCAAGCCATTCGCCAACCTCACCATCGTGGTGCGTGAGGTCGAGGCGCCGGCGAAACCGGCGAATTAAGGGACGCGGTCAGGAGAGGACCATGGGTCAGAAAGTCAATCCGATCGGGCTTCGCCTCGGCATCAACCGCACCTGGGATTCGCGGTGGTATGCGGGCAAGACGAGCTACGGCTCGCTGCTTCACGAGGACATGGAGATCCGCAAGGTACTGATGAAGGAGCTCAAGCAGGCTGCGGTCTCCAAGATCGTGATCGAGCGCCCGCACAAGAAATGCCGCGTCACAATCCACTCGGCCCGTCCGGGCGTCGTGATCGGCAAGAAGGGCGCGGATATCGAAAAATTACGGCGCAAGGTCGCTGACCTCACCGACAGCGATGTCGTGATTAACATTGTCGAGATCCGCAAGCCCGAACTCGATGCCCAGCTCGTCGCGGAATCGATCGCCCAGCAGCTTGAGCGGCGCGTCGCCTTCCGTCGCGCCATGAAGCGCGCGGTGCAATCGGCGATGCGGCTTGGCGCCGGCGGCATCCGCATCAATTGCTCGGGCCGGCTCGGCGGCGCCGAAATCGCGCGCATGGAGTGGTACCGCGAAGGCCGCGTGCCGCTGCACACGCTGCGCGCCGACGTCGATTACGGTGTCGCCACCGCGTTCACGACCTACGGCACCTGCGGCGTGAAGGTCTGGATCTTCAAGGGTGAGATCATGGAGCACGATCCCATGGCTCAGGACAAGAAGATGGCCGAGGGTGAAGCCGGCCGTCCGCGGCGCGACGCGGCGTGAGCGAGAACGAGCAGAGAAGGTAACCAAAGGCGTTCGCCATGCTGCAACCGAAGCGCACCAAATTCCGCAAGGCCCATAAGGGCCGCATCAAGGGCATCGCCACGAGCGCAGCCGAGCTTGCCTTCGGCCAATTCGGCCTCAAGGCGATGGAGCCGGATCGTGTCACTGCGCGGCAGATCGAAGCCGCGCGCCGCGCGCTCACCCGCCACATGAAGCGGGCCGGCCGCGTCTGGATACGCCTGTTCCCAGACGTGCCGGTGTCGAAGAAGCCGCTCGAGGTGCGCATGGGTTCGGGCAAGGGCGCGCCGGAATTCTGGGTTGCCCGCGTCAAGCCCGGCCGCATCATGTTTGAGGTTGACGGCGTCACGGTGCAGATCGCCAAGGAGGCGCTGGCGCTTGCCGCTGCCAAATTGCCAATCAAAACCCGCTTCGTCGAGCGGATCAGCGAGTAGGCGTGTCATGAAAGCGGCCGACATCAAGACAATGACGAGCGATCAGATTGACGATGCAGTGCTCAAACTGAAGAAAGAGCAGTTTAATCTGCGCTTTCAGCGCGCCACCGGGCAGTTGGAAAACACCGCCCGCGTGCGCGAAGTGCGGCGCGATATCGCGCGGCTGAAGACAGTCGCCCAGCAAAAACGCCAAGGTTCGGCGAAGCCCGCCGCGGCGAGGAGTTGAAAGGTTTTTTCGGATGCCCAAGCGGACCCTGCAAGGCGTCGTCGTCGGCGACAAACAGAGCAAGACTTTGGTGGTGCGTGTCGAGCGCCGCTTCACCCATCCCTTGTTCAAGAAGACGGTGCGACGGTCGAAGAAATATTATGCGCACGACGAGAAAAACGAGTTCAAGGTCGGCGATATCGTGTGGATTGAAGAACACCGCCCCATCTCCAAGCTCAAACGCTGGGCGGTGGTGCGCGGCGAGAAGAAAAAAGCCTCCTGAGCGAGGCGCAGTGAAGACTGTTTGGGGTAGCCCATGATTCAGATGCAGAGCAATCTTGATGTGGCGGACAATTCCGGCGCGCGCCGCGTCATGTGCATCAAGGTGCTGGGCGGTTCGAAGCGCAAATACGCCACCATCGGCGACGTCATCGTTGTTTCGGTGAAGGAGGCGATCCCGCGCGGACGCGTCAAGAAAGGCGACGTGATGAAGGCGGTCATCGTGCGCATCTCCAAGGACATCAAGCGCGCCGACGGCTCGATCATCCGCTTCGATCGCAACGCGGCGGTGCTGATCAATCCGCAGATGGAGCCGGTTGGCACCCGCATCTTCGGCCCGGTGCCGCGCGAGTTGCGCGCGAAAAACCACATGAAGATCATTTCGCTTGCGCCCGAGGTGCTGTGATGGCGGCGAGAATTAAGAAGGGCGACAAGGTCGTCATCATTGCCGGTCGCGACAAGGGCCGCACCGGCGAGATCATCGAGGTGCGCCGTGGCGAAGACCGCGCGCTGGTGCGTGGCGTCAACATAGTCAAGCGCCACCAGACCCAGTCCGCGACCCAGGAGGGCGGCATCATCTCCAAAGAGGCGCCGATCCATCTGTCGAATATCGCGCTGGCCGATCCGAAGGACGGCAAGCCGACGCGTGTCGGCTTCAAAATCGTCGGCACGGGCGATGAGCGCAAGAAGGTCCGTGTCGCCAAGCGTTCGGGAGTCGAGATCGATGGCTGATACCGACGACAAAAAGGCCAAGAAGGCCGACAAGCCGCAGCGTGCTGCCAAGGGCGAGCAGGCGGAGAAGCCTGCGCGCGCAGCCAAGCCCGCTAAGGGCGAGCAGGGCGCGAAGCCTGCCAAGGGCGAAACGGCCGAGAGAGGCGCAGACGGCAAAGGCAACGCTGGGGCGCCGCGAGAGCGCGAGCAGCGGGTTCCGGCGCGGCTGCGCGTCGAGTTCGATGAGGCGATCCGCAAAAAGCTTACCGAGCAGTTCGGCTACAAGAACGGCATGCAGATTCCGGTGGTCGACAAGGTCGTCATCAACATGGGCATCGGCGAAGGCGTGGCCGACCGCAAGAAGGTCGATTCGGCGGCAGCCGATCTGGCTCTGATCTCAGGCCAGAAGGCGATCGTCACCAACGCGCGCAAGTCGATTGCGACCTACAAGCTGCGCGCCGGCCAGGCCGTCGGCTGCAAGGTGACCTTGCGCAAGGCGCGCATGTACGAGTTTCTCGACCGCCTCATCAACATCGCGCTGCCCAGGGTGCGCGACTTCCGCGGCCTGTCGCCGAAGAGCTTCGATGGCCGCGGCAACTACACGCTCGGCATCAAGGAGCACATCGTGTTCCCCGAGATCGATTACGACAAGGCCGCCGATATCTGGGGCATGGATATCACCGTCTGTACCACCGCGCGCAACGACGACGAGGCGCGTGCGCTTTTGACGGCGTTCAATTTTCCGTTCCGGCAGTGAGTCTCGAAGCAATCGCGACTCAAACGCGGAACACCGAGGAGAGCTAAATGGCGAAGAAGAGTGCCATCGAGAAGAACAACCGGCGCCGCCGGATGGCGAAGAAATATTCGGGCCCGCGGTCGCGGCTCAAAGCTATCGCGAACGACAAGACAAGGCCGCTTGAGGAGCGCTTTGCCGCAACGCTCAAGCTTGCCAAGCTGCCGCGCAATTCGTCGGCCACCCGTATTCGCAACCGCTGTGAGATTACCGGCCGTCCGCGCGGCTACTACCGCAAGCATAAGCTGTCGCGCATCGCGCTGCGCGAGCTAGGCTCCAAGGGGTTGATCCCCGGTCTGTTGAAGTCGAGCTGGTAAGGAAGGGTCGAACCATGTCTATGAACGATCCGGTCGGCGATCTGTTGACGCGTATTCGCAACGCGCAGATGCGCAACAAGAGTAAGGTCTCCAGCCCGAACTCGAGGCTGCGCGAGAGCGTGCTCGATGTGCTCAAGAGCGAGGGCTATATCCGCGGCTATGCGGTGGTGGAGCGCGAGGGCCGCTCTGAAATCGAGATCGAACTGAAATATTTCGACGGCGAGCCGGTGATCCGGGAAATCGAACGCGTGTCGAAGCCGGGACGCCGGGTCTACACATCGGTCCGCAATCTGCCGCGCATCAATAACGGGCTCGGCGTCGCCATCGTGTCCACGCCGAAGGGCGTCATGGCCGATCACGAGGCCCGCGACGCCAATGTGGGCGGCGAAATTCTCTGTACGGTGTTCTGATGTCTCGTATCGGCAAAAAGCCCATTGCGGTCCCGTCCGGCGTTACCGCCAATATCGAGGGGCAGACCGTGAAGGTAAAAGGCCCGAAGGGCGCCATGCAGGTCGCGCTGCACGACGACGTAACGGTCAAGCTCGATGGCGGCCAGATCAAGGTCGATCCGCGGTTCGAAACCAAACGCGCCCGCTCGCAATGGGGCACGTCGCGCACGCTGGTGGCCAATCTGATTGCCGGCGTGACCAAGGGCTTCGAGCAACGGCTTGAGATCAACGGTGTCGGCTATCGCGCTTCGGTGCAGGGTAAGAACCTGCAGATCGCGCTCGGCTACAGCCACGATATTCTTTATCCGATCCCCGACGGCATCACGATCGCGACGCCGCGCCCGATCGAAATCGTCATCAGCGGCAGCGACCGGCAAAAAGTCGGGCAGGTCGCCGCCGAAATTCGCGATTACCGGCCGCCGGAGCCCTATAAGGGCAAGGGCATCAAATATGCCGGCGAACGGATCTTCCGCAAAGAAGGCAAGAAGAAGTAACGGAGCCGGCCATGGCCAAGGTCAACACGAGAATGGAGCGACGGCAGGGGCGCGTGCGCGGTGCGCTGCGCCGGGCGGCACACGGCCGCAAGCGGCTGTCGGTATTCCGCTCCTCCAAGCATATCTACGCGCAGGTCATCGACGACGATGCGGGCGCGACGGTGGTTGCCGCCTCGTCTATCGAGAAGCCGACGCGCGGCGCGCTGAAAACGGGCGCCAACATCGAGGCAGCCAAGACCGTCGGTAAGCTGATTGCCGAGCGGGCCAAGGAAAAGGGCATCAAAGACGTGATATTCGATCGCGGCGGTTATCTCTTTCACGGTCGGGTCAAGGCGTTGGCCGATGCCGCGCGTGAAGCTGGACTGAATTTCTGATCTCAGCACTGAAGGCGAAAACAAATGGCAGAGCAAAATGGCGCGTGAACCACGCGATCGGCGGCGGGACGAAGGGCGCGACAGCGAATTCGTCGACAAGCTGGTCCACATCAACCGCGTCGCCAAGGTGGTCAAAGGCGGACGGCGCTTCGGGTTCGCGGCGCTCGTGGTCGTCGGCGACCAGAAGGGCCGGGTCGGTTTTGGCCACGGCAAGGCGCGCGAGGTGCCGGAGGCCATCCGCAAGGCGACCGAGGCCGCCAAGCGCGGGCTGACGCGCGTGCCGCTGCGCGAAGGGCGGACGCTCCATCACGACGTGGCGGGTCGCCATGGCGCCGGCAAGGTCTATTTGCGCGCGGCGCCGCCCGGCACCGGCATCATCGCCGGCGGCCCGATGCGTGCCGTGTTCGAGACGCTCGGCATGCAGGACGTGGTGGCGAAGTCGCTCGGCACCTCAAACCCCTACAACGTCGTGCGCGCCACCTTTGACGCGCTCAAGCGGCAGGACTCGCCGCGCTCGGTTGCCGCGCGACGCAACGTCAAGGTTTCTGCACTGCAGGCACGCCGCCGCGATGGCGACGCCGAGCCGGCGGCGGTTGACTGAAATCTTTGGAGCAGGCGATGAGTGCGAGCAAATCGGGAAAGACCGTCAAGATCCGGCAGACCGGCAGTCCGTTGCGACGCCACCATGGCCAGCGCGAGACGCTCGTCGGGCTGCGCCTCAATAAGATTGGCCGCGTGGCTGAGCTTGTCGACACGCCGGCGACCCGCGGCATGATTGCCAAGGTCGCGCATCTGATTGAGGTCGTGAAGGAATAGTGTTGCGTGTCATCGTCCGCCAAGCGTCATCGCGGGGCGTGACAAGACAAGAGATGTGGAGAGGACGATGAAACTTCACGAACTGGCAGGCCGCCCTGGCGCCCGCAAGACGCGCAAGCGTATCGGCCGCGGCATCGGCTCGGGCACCGGTAAGACCGGCGGCCGAGGCGGCAAGGGCCAGACCGCGCGCTCCGGCGTGCGCATCAAAGGCTTCGAAGGTGGCCAGATGCCGCTGCACCGCCGCCTGCCTAAGCGCGGCTTCAAGAACACAAAGTTCGCCCGTAAGCTCAATGAGGTGAATTTGGGCCGCATTCAGACCGCGATCGACTCCGGTCTGCTCGATGCCGGCGGCAAGATCGACGCCGCGGCACTGGTCAAGGCGGGTGTCCTGCGCCGCGCCAAGGAGGGGGTGCGGCTCCTCGGCAACGGCGAACTCAAGGCCAAGATCGCATTGTCGGTATTCGGGGCGTCGAAATCGGCGGTTGCGGCGGTGGAGAAGGCCGGCGGCACGATCGAAATTCTGGCTCCCAAGCGGGAAGCAGACGAAAAGGCGGCCTGACGCGGCGTCGCGGCCGGCACACGGGTGTCTTGTGCCGGGCATCCATGACTTCTACCTGTCTGGCACAGGCGACGGTCACGGCGTGGCAGGGGGTTGGAGCAGCACATGGTCTCTGCAGCAGAGCAACTTGCAGCCAATCTCAACTTCGGCGCGCTCGCCAAGGCCGAGGAACTGAAGAAGCGCATCTGGTTTACGCTCGGAGCGCTCCTGGTCTATCGGCTCGGGACCTACATCCCGCTTCCTGGCATCGATCCCACCGCGTGGGACAAGATTTTCAATCAGCAGTCCGGTGGTATCCTGGGCATGTTCAACATGTTCGCCGGCGGCGGCATCCACCGCATGGCGATCTTTGCGCTGACGATCATGCCCTACATCTCGGCCTCGATCATCATCCAGCTGATGACGACGGTTTCGCCCACCCTCGAGAACTTGAAGAAGGAGGGCGAGCAGGGGCGGAAGCTGATCAACCAGTACACGCGCTACCTCACCGTGGTGCTGGCGGCGTTTCAGGCCTACGGCATCGCCATCGGGCTTGAGGGCGCGGGCACCGGTTCGGTGGTTGGCGATCCCGGCTGGTTTTTCCGCATCTCGACGGTGCTCACGCTAACCGGCGGCACGATGTTCCTGATGTGGCTCGGCGAACAGATCACGCAGCGCGGCATCGGCAACGGTACCTCGCTGATCATCATGTCAGGCATCGTCGCGCAATTGCCGTCGGCGATAGCCGGCACGCTCGAACTCGGCCGCCAGGGCGCGCTGTCGACCGGTCTCATTCTCGTCGTTCTTTTGATGGCAATCGCCGTCATCACCTTCATCGTGTTTATGGAACGCGCCCAGCGCCGGCTGTTGATTCAGTATCCGAAACGCCAGGTCGGTAACCGCATGTTCGAGGGGCAGTCCTCGCATCTGCCGCTCAAGCTCAACACTTCGGGCGTGATCCCGCCGATCTTTGCCTCGTCGCTGTTGCTGTTGCCGACGACGCTCGCAAGCTTCACCGCGCAGGGTTCGGCGACCGGCTGGCTGACGACGGTCACCACGCTGCTGTCGCACGGTCGGCCGCTGTTTCTCGTGCTCTACGTCGCGCTCATCGTATTTTTCGCATTCTTCTATACGGCGATCATCTTCAACCCGACGGAAACCGCCGACAACCTGAAGAAGCACGGCGGATTCATCCCCGGCATCCGGCCGGGCGAACGCACCGCCGAGTATATCGACTACGTGCTGTCGCGGATCACCGTGATCGGCGCCGCCTATCTCGCCATCGTCTGCATGTTCCCCGAAATGCTGATCGCCTATGCGGCAGTGCCGTTCTATTTCGGCGGCACGTCGCTCCTGATCGTGGTGAGCGTGACGATGGACACGGTAGCGCAGGTGCAGGGTTATCTGCTGGCGCACCAGTACGAAGGTCTGATCAAACGCTCAAAACTGCGGGGGCGCCGTAGATGAGATTAATCCTGCTGGGCCCGCCGGGGGCTGGCAAAGGAACGCAAGCCCAGCGTCTCGTCGCCAAATACGGAATTCTTCAGCTTTCGACCGGAGATATGCTGCGCGCCGCAGTAAACGGCGGCACGCCGATCGGCCGCCAGGTGGCCGATATCATGGCGCGCGGTGCGCTGTGCCCCGATGAGATCGTCGTCGGCATCGTTGAGGCCCGCATCCAGGAGCCCGATGCCCGCAAGGGATTTATCCTCGACGGCTTCCCGCGCACTGCTCCGCAGGCGCTGGCACTCGACCGCATGCTGCAGAAGCACGGCGTTTCGCTCGACGCAGTGATCGAATTGCGGGTCGACGAGGCTGCCCTGCTGAGGCGGATCGAAAGCCGGGTCGCCGAGATGAAGGCGCGCGGCGAGCTGCTGCGCGATGACGATAACGCCGAAGCGCTGCGACGGCGGCTTGTCGCATTCCGCGAGCAGACTGCGCCGCTCATCGCCTATTACCAGCTGCAGGGCGTGCTGCGGACCGTCGACGGAATGGCGCCGATCCCTGACGTGACCGAGGCCATTGACAAGGTGATCTCCGCCGAAGCGCAGCCGGCCAAGGCGGCGCAGCCGGCCAAGCGAGCTAAGGCGGCTATAGGGCCAAAAGCTCCCAAGGCGGTGCCGGCGGCCCGGGCACCGCGGGTAAAGGCGCGCGGGGCGGTAAAAGCGCGTCGCGCGGCCAAGGCCGTCAAACCCCGCCCGGCTCGCAAATCTGTGTCCAAAATAGGAAAAAAATCTGCAAAAAGCGCTCCGGCACGGAGGAAATTGCGGCCGGCGCGCAAGACCGCGGCGGTGAAGCGTAGGGGCAAAGCGTCCACTCGCCGCCGGTAGCCATGTTTATACACGAAGTCGCTAGCCGAGGTTGACGAAACCACGAGGAATCCATTAATAGCAACGACGAATACCCAGTTGGAGATTGAGCGACGATGCCGGGCCGCAAGGGCAGGCAGGCGTCGCCTTTTTACGTTTGTGGCCGTCTCAGGCGACAATGCAACCGACGAACAGCGGCTTACCGCCATGCCGGACGACCGGGCCGGCGCGGCGGCCGGTGGCCGCAAGGAGTAACTGAAGTGGCTCGTATCGCGGGCGTCAATATACCGACCAATAAGCGCGTTGTGATCGCGCTCCAGTACATCCATGGCATCGGCAACGCCAAGGCCAAGGAAATCATGGAGAAGGTGTCGATCCCCGAGTCGCGGCGGGTGTCGCAGCTGACCGATCAGGAAGTGCTCCAGCTTCGCGAAGTGATCGACCGGGATTACGTGGTCGAAGGCGATCTGCGGCGCGAAGTGTCGATGAACATCAAGAGATTGATGGATTTGGGTTGCTATCGGGGATTGCGGCACCGCCGTAGCTTGCCGGTGCGTGGACAGCGCACCCACACCAACGCGCGCACCCGCAAGGGTCCGGCCAAAGCGATAGCTGGCAAGAAGAAATAGTGAAACGACCGGAACGAGTGATGGCGCCGGAGCGAGAGCGGCCGATGCCCATCCGCGAAAGGGTTCAGAATGGGTAAGGAAGCTACGCGCGTCCGCCGGCGCGAACGCAAGAACATCGCTTCGGGCGTCGCGCATGTGAATGCGTCGTTCAACAATACGATGATCACCATCACCGACGTGCAGGGCAACGCCATTGCGTGGTCTTCGGCCGGCACGATGGGTTTCAAGGGCTCGCGCAAGTCGACGCCTTACGCCGCGCAGGTCGCAGCCGAAGACGCCGCCAAGAAGGCGCAGGAACACGGCATGCGGACTCTCGAGGTCGAGGTCGCCGGTCCCGGTTCGGGCCGTGAGTCGGCACTGCGCTCGCTGCAGGCCGCAGGCTTTACCATCACATCGATCCGCGATGTGACGCCGATCCCGCATAACGGTTGCCGCCCGCGTAAGCGGCGGCGCGTATAAGGATATCCGGTTGATGGACCAATTCGAACATCTGCCGCCGCAAGACCTTGGCCTCACGGAGCGGAGTGAAGCCCGCGACATGGTCGCGCCGCGCAAAGCGATGGGTGACAACGTGACGATCCAGAAGAACTGGCAGGAACTGATCAGGCCCAACAAGCTGCAGGTGACCGCCGGCGGCGATTCGCGGCGGGTGGCCACCGTCGTGGCCGAACCGCTCGAACGCGGCTTCGGCGTGACGCTCGGCAACGCGCTGCGGCGTATTCTCTTGTCGTCGCTGCAAGGCGCGGCGGTGCAGGCGGTGCACATCGACGGCGTGCTGCACGAGTTTTCCTCGATCGCAGGCGTGCGCGAGGACGTGACTGACATCGTGCTCAACATCAAGGACATCGCCATCAAGATGCAGGGCGACGGGCCCAAGCGCATGGTGGTGAAGAAACAGGGTCCGGGCGCCGTGACGGCGGCCGACATTCAGACCGTCGGCGACGTCGTGGTGCTCAATCCCGAGCTCGTGCTGTGCACGCTCGACGAAGGCGCCGAAATCCGCATGGAGTTCACGGTCGCGACCGGCAAGGGCTATGTCCCGGCCGAGCGTAACCGGCCGGAGGATGCGCCGATCGGCCTGATCCCGGTCGACAGCCTGTATTCCCCGGTGCGCAAGGTTTCCTACAAGGTCGAGAACACGCGCGAAGGCCAGATCCTCGATTACGATAAGCTGACGCTGTCGATCGAGACCAACGGCGCCATCACGCCGGAGGACTCGCTGGCCTACGCGGCGCGCATCCTGCAGGATCAGCTCAATGTGTTCGTCAATTTCGAGGAGCCCAAGCGCGAAACTGCGCATGAGGCGATCCCCGATCTTGCCTTCAATCCGGCATTCCTCAAGAAGGTCGACGAGCTCGAATTGTCGGTGCGTTCGGCCAATTGTCTGAAGAACGACAACATCGTCTATATCGGCGATCTGGTGCAGAAGACCGAAGCCGAGATGTTGCGGACGCCAAATTTCGGCCGCAAGTCTCTCAACGAGATCAAGGAAGTGCTGGTGCAGATGGGCCTGCATCTCGGCATGGAAGTGCCGGGCTGGCCGCCGGAAAACATCGACGAACTCGCCAAGCGGTTCGAGGATCATTACTGAGCAGGCATCAGGAAACAGGCGTCAGGGATCGGATCGACTTTCCTGATTACTGATACCTGATCCCTGTCTCCGCAGGAGACGGACGTGAATCACGCGAAAACGCACCGGAAATTCAATCGCCACTCGGATCATCGGCGCGCGATGCTGGCCAATCTCGCCGCCTCGCTGATCAAGCACGAGCAGATCACGACCACGCTGCCCAAGGCCAAGGATCTGCGCCCGGTCGTAGAAAAGCTGGTGACGCTGGGCAAGCGCGGCGACCTGCACGCCCGCCGCCAAGCAGTTTCGCAGATGCGCGATATTGCCATGGTCAAGAAGCTGTTTGAGGTGATTGGGCCGCGCTACAAGGATCGACAGGGCGGCTACACGCGCGTGATGAAGGCCGGTTTCCGCTATGGCGATTCCGCTCCGGTCGCGGTGATCGAATTCGTCGATCGCGACGTCGAGGCCAAGGGTAAGGACTCCGGGCCGGTCCAGGCGCGGGCCGCCGAGCAAGAGCCGGCCGCGGCGTAGCGCCGCAATTCCAACCCGCGGGACGGCGTGGTCGTCCGCGGCGATTAACGGCCGTGGCCCATTTCAGCGGCGAGAGGCTATTTCTGCGGCCAGAAGCCCAGGTATACGGCAGACATTTTGTTTGGCAGCAGGCCCGTCCTGCAATACCTTCCAGCCGCATCAGGCTTGGGGGTTATCAATGAAATCGTTGGTTACGCTGGTTGCGTTCGCCTCGGTCATCGGCGGCGCGGCCTTCGCCGAAACGCCGCTTGAGCGCGGCTCGTATCTCGTCAACACGATTATGACCTGCGCCAACTGTCATTCGCCTAAAGGTCCGCCTGTGGCCGTGGCGGGTAAGGATTTTTCGGGCGGCCTGCGGTTCAATGTGCCGGGCGTGTTCGATGTGACGGCGCCGAACATCACGCCTGACAAAGAGACTGGCATCGGCACGTGGAGTGCCGCCGATATCAAGAAGCTACTGCTTACAGGCGTGCCGCCGAACGGCAAGCCGATTGCGGTGATGCCGACCGAATTTTACGGCATCCTGTTGCCGGCCGACCTTGATGCGATCGTTGCCTACATCCAGAGCGTCAAGCCGGTGAGCAACAAGGTGCCGGCTCCCGTCTACCACGTGCCAATGAGGCAACAGGTCATCCCCTGGGCCCAAAAGCCGATTGATCCCGCGGAGCTGAAAGACAAGGTCAAGCGCGGCTTCTATCTCGCCACCATCGGCCATTGCATGGAGTGCCACACGCCGCGCGAAAAGGGCCAATTGGTCTTGAGCAAGATGGGCGCCGGTGGCCAGCAATTCCCGGGACCGTGGGGAGTGTCGGTGTCGCGCAACATCACCCCAAGCAAGACCAAGGGGATCGGGGCTTGGACCGATACCGAGATCAAGCGCGCCATGACGCAAGGAATCGATAAGGATGGCAAGAAACTGAACGGGCCGATGGGCTTTGGCTATTACGCCCACATGACCGACTCCGACCTCGACGACGTCATCGCCTGGGTGCGCACGGTGCCGCCGCAGGAGTGATGTGCGGCGTTGGCTCTGACAATATCCGGCAAGTGCACTGGGGGCTTGGCCATGCCAGATAGTTTTGTTGAAACCACCTCGACGTCATGGCTGTCGCGGATCGTTCAGTCGATCACCGGGGTGCTGTTCGGCATCGTATTCGTGATCGGTTCGATCGTGCTGTTGTTCTGGAACGAAGGGCGCGCCGTGCAGACGGCGCGCTCGATCAGCGAAGGCGGCAAGGTGGTGGTCGAGGCGGCGCCCGCGCCGGTCGATCCGAGCAACGAAGGCAAGCTCATCCACGTCAGCGGCGACGCCAAGGCGGGCGCGCCGATCTCTGATCGCGCGTTCGGCGTTTCGGCCACCGCGTTGCATCTCGTGCGCGTCGCCGAGATGTATCAATGGGAAGAAGACAAACATCAGGAGACCCATAAATCAGTCGGCGGCTCGGAACAGACCGTGACAACCTATACCTACAAGAAGGTGTGGTCGGATCGCGCGATCGACTCGCAGACTTTCCGGCATCCCGACGGTCACGCCAATCCGCAGAAGCAATACGGCCGGCTCAGCCTGGCGGCGGCCGACGCCACGCTCGGCGCGTTCAAGCTCGGTGCGGCGGTGCTCAATCTTCTGCCGACGAGCGCGGCATTGCAGCTCGACCCGCAAGCCGCTGATGCGCTCAAGCCGCGGATTCCGAATGCCCAGATCGTCGACGGCAAGATCTACATCGGTCCAAATGCGGATAGCCCGCAGATCGGCGATTATAAAATTTCCTATGTCTATGCCCCGGTCGGGCCGGTGAGCAGCATCGGCCGGCAGTCCGGCTCCGGCATCGCGCCGTACCAGACGAAGGCTGGCGACAGTCTGTTGCTGGCTGTGCCGGGAGAGCAATCCGCAGCCGAGATGTTCAAGCAGGCTGAACGGGACAATATGATCCTGACCTGGGTTCTTCGACTCGGCGGGGTGTTGGCAATGTGGCTGGGCACGTTCCTAGTGCTGCGGCCGCTCGTGGTCGTCGCCGACGTGGTGCCCCTGATTGGCAGCCTTATAGGCGCCGGGGCCGGGCTGGTTGCCTTAGCCTTCACCATGGTCGTCGCCGGATTCGTAATCGCTCTGGCCTGGTTCTGGTACCGGCCGCTGGTCGGGCTAGCTGTACTGGCCGCAGGCCTGATCGCCGGCATTGCCCTGCACCGGCTGGCAGGGCGGCGCAGCGCCACACCCGCGCGCGCCGCTGCGGCTTGACACGGAGCCGCAGGAGGGGCCCTGGATCGGCTATGTCCGCCATCCAATCGCCTTGGAAAAGGCCGATATGCCCGGCCCGAAAATGCTCCAATTGCTACGCGGAGGATCGATGCCTCGACGATCTATGAGCCTGTTTGCCGCCACGCTGTTGGCGCTCGCCGCCATCTCAAACGCGGCGAGTGCGCAAGAGCGCCACGCGCCGGCCTCGCTCGGCCAGCTCCAAATGTCGTTCGCGCCGATCGTGCAGCGGGTCGCGCCCGCGGTGGTCAACGTTTACGCCACGCACGTCGTCGAGAATCAGAATCCGTTTATGGCCGACCCGTTCTTTCGCCAATTCTTCGGCAACGTGCCGCGACGGCAAATTCAGCGTTCACTCGGCTCCGGCGTCATTGTCGATCCGGCGGGCCTGATCGTCACCAACTTCCACGTCATCCGTGGCGCGAGTCAGGTCAAGGTGGCACTGTCCGACAAACGGGAGTTCGACGCGGACATCGTGCTGCGCGATGAGCGCAGCGATCTCGCCGTGCTGCGTATCAAAGGCGCGCACGAACGATTTCCTACACTGGAGTTCGGCGATTCCGACAAGCTGCAGGTCGGCGACGTGGTGTTGGCGATCGGCGATCCGTTCGGCGTCGGTCAGACTGTGACCCACGGCATCGTCTCGGCGCTGGCGCGCACGAAAGTCGGCTCGTCCGACTACCAGTTCTTCATCCAGACCGACGCGGCGATCAATCCGGGCAACTCCGGCGGTTCGCTGGTCGACATGACCGGTCACTTGATCGGCATCAACAGCGCCATCGCGTCGTCGTCGGGTGGATCGGAAGGCATCGGCTTCGCGATTCCGGCGAACCTGGTGCGCGTCGTCGTGGCGTCGGCGGAAAGCGGCAACTCCGTGGTCAAGCGGCCGTGGCTCGGCGCCAAGCTGCAGGAGGTTACGCCGGACATCGCCGACAGCCTGGGTCTCAAGACGCCGAACGGCGCACTGGTGGCGGCCGTCGTCGCTGACGGCCCCGCCGCGCGTGCGGAGATCAAAACCGGCGATCTCCTGGTCAGCGTCGACGGCGTTGCGATCGAGGACCCAAACGCTTTCGATTATCGCTTCGCCACCAAGCCGCTCGGCGGCACAGCGCAGATCGGTCTCATTCGCCAGGGCCGTCAGATGATGGTGAAGGTAGCGCTGCAGGCGCTGCCTGAAACGCCGCGCGACGAGGTCGCGATCCAAGCGCACTCGCCATTCGCCGGCGCCACGGTGGCCAATCTCTCGCCGGCGCTCGCCGACGACTTGCGGCTCGATCCGCAGGCCCAGGGTGTCGTCATTACCGCGGTGGCTGACGGTTCGACCGCGCAATCGATCGGCTTCCGCCCCGGCGACATCGTGGTCACCGTAAACAATGAAAAAATTGCCCGTTCGGCCGATCTGGAGCGCATCGCCAGTTCCGGCAGCCACTCGTGGCGCGTCACCATTCAGCGCGGCAATCAGCAGATTTCGGTGATGTTCGGCGGGTAAGTGCTGGGAAATGCCCTTTCCTTGTCATGGCCGGGCTTGTCCAAGCCATCCATGTCTTTATGTCTAAGAGGAAAGACGTGGATGCCCGGCACGAGGCTTGGCATGACGATGTCTAGGTTTTGCTTATGACGAGCCGTCCAAGGACCAAAGCGCCGACGCTCTTCGCCGCTGCCGGCCTCGAGCGCGATGCGCCGCGGCCGCTGGCCGACAAGCTGCGCCCGCAAACGCTTGCCGAGGTGGTCGGGCAGGATCATCTGCTTGGGCCGGACGGCGCGCTCACCCGGATGCTGGAGACGCGCTCGCTCGGCTCGCTCGTGTTCTGGGGACCGCCCGGTACCGGCAAGACCACGGTGGCGCGGCTCCTTGCGCACGCGACCGAACTTTATTTCGAGCAGATTTCGGCAATCTTTTCGGGCGTCGCCGATCTGAAAAAAGTGTTCGACGCGGCGCGGGCCCGCCGTGAGATCGGGCAGGGGACCCTGCTCTTCGTCGACGAGATTCACCGCTTCAACCGCGCCCAGCAGGATTCCTTTCTGCCAGTCATGGAAGACGGCACCATCGTGCTGATCGGCGCGACGACCGAGAACCCGTCGTTCGAGCTGATCGCGCCGCTGTTGTCGCGCGCGCGTGTACTGGTGTTCAAGTCGCTTGATGAGGCGGCGGTAGAAAAGCTGCTCGCCCGTGCCGAGGCGATGGAACACAAAGAACTGCCGCTCGATGCCGAGGCGCGCGCCTCGTTGATCCGCATGGCCGACGGCGACGGCCGTGCCGCGCTGACACTTGCCGAGGAGGTGTGGCGCGCCGCGCGGGCCGGCGAGACGTTCGATGCCACTGCGCTCCAGGAGGTGGTGCAGCGCCGCGCGCCGATCTATGACAAGTCGCAGGACGGCCATTACAATCTGATCAGCGCCTTGCATAAATCGGTGCGCGGCTCCGATCCGGATGCGGCATTGTACTATCTCGCGCGCATGCTCGACGCCGGTGAGGACCCGCTCTATCTGGCGCGTCGCATCGTGCGCATGGCGGTCGAGGATATTGGTCTTGCCGATCCGCAGGCGCTGGTTGTTACGAACGCGGCCAAGGATGCCTACGATTTTCTTGGCTCGCCCGAGGGCGAACTGGCGCTTGCCGAGGCCGTGCTCTACGTCGCCACCGCGCCGAAATCGAACGCGACCTACATGGCGTTCGGCGCGGCCAAGCGCGTCGCCAAGGAAGCCGGATCGCTGTTGCCGCCCAAGCACGTCCTCAATGCGCCGACCAAGTTGATGCAGATCGAAGGCTACGGCTCCGGCTACGAATACGACCACGACACCGAGGACGCGTTCTCCGGCCAGGACTATTTCCCGGAGAAACTCGGCCGGCAGAAGTTCTACGATCCGCCCGAACGCGGCTTCGAGCGCGAAATCAGGAAGCGTCTGGAGTATTGGGCAAAGCTGCGACGCGAGCGGGGCTCAGCGTGAGAGGCTCTCGCGGACCACGCCAGCCCGGCGGCGGCAAGCAAATGGCTGGGCCGAAGCATCGGCGTCGCAATGTTCACCCTCATCCTGATGTGCTCGGCGCGAAGCGCCGAGCCTCGAAGGGCGAGGGCTCCAGCCTCACGGGCCCTACATCCTTCGAGGCGCGGCGGAGCCGCGCACCTGTGGATGAGGGAAAGGAAAGAATCGTGCCGGCATCGACGCCGACAGCAGTCCAGAACGTCCCCGTCACACCCGACGAAGCCGGCATGCGGGTCGATCGCTTCCTCGAAGCGCGGTTTCCGGGCCTGAGTTTTTCCCACATCCAACGTGTCATTCGCAAAGGCCAATTGCGCGTCAATGGCAAGCGCACGGAGCCGAAGAATCGGCTGGAGGCGGGGCAGACTGTGCGCATTCCGCCGCTGCGGCTTGATCCGCCCACACAGCCGCGTGCTCCAGGCAACGAGGCGGACGAGAAGACCCGCGCATTTCTCAAATCGATCACGCTCTACGAAGACGCCGATGTGCTGGTGTTCAACAAACCGATGGGACTTGCGGTGCAGGGCGGCTCCGGCACCACGCGCCATCTCGACGGCATGCTGGAGGTGCTGCGCGACGCGCACGGCCAACGGCCGCGGCTGGTGCATCGGCTCGACAAGGACACCGCCGGCTGCCTCCTGGTCGCCAAGACCCGCTTTGCGGCGGCGGCGCTGGCCAAGACCTTCCGCTCGCGTTCGGCGCGCAAGGTGTATTGGGCCTTGGTGGCGGGCGTTCCCAAGGTGCAGCAGGGCCGCGTCTCGACCTTTCTGGCCAAGGAAGAACGCGAGGACGAATCGATCATGCGCATCGCGCGCCATGGCGAGAAGGGTGCAAGCCATGCCGTGACCTATTACGCGGTCGTCGATACGTCGGGGCCTTTGCTCGCCTGGCTTTCGCTCAAGCCCGTCACCGGCCGCACCCATCAGCTTCGCGCCCACATGGCCCATATCGGCCATCCGATCGTCGGCGATCCGAAATATTTTTCAATCGAGAACTGGGAGCTGCCGGGCGGCATGCAGAACAAGCTGCATCTCCTGGCCCGCCGCATCGTGGTGCCGCATCCGCGTGGCGGCGCAATCGATGCCAGCGCGCCGCTGCCGCCGCACATGCAGCAATCCTGGAACCTGCTCGGGCTCGATGCGTCGCGCTACGACCCGATCGAGGAGGCGCCGGAGAGTTAAAGCGCATTGGGAACAGCAGGCCGGGTCTTAAAGTTGAGCTAGAGGTGCAGCCGACCCGTCAAAGATCAATGCACATGCGCTTTATTCGTATTTTGGGGTCGATCTTCATCCTGTTTCTCAGCGCGCCATGGTCTGCCGCGGCGCAAGATTATCCCGGCTATCCTTATACGATAATGGCGCCGGAACACGACGCAGTGCGCCATCATCGCGTCGAAAGGTCGAAGCGAACTGCGCATGCGCCGGCGCAAGAGACCTCGCGAGCGGCCGCCAATCGCCGGCACCCGCATCGTAATATTGCTGTCGCGCGCGGCTCGTCCGGTTCGGTGCTGCCGGTGCCGCTGCCGCGCACGCCGCTCATTCCGCCAGAGGGCGGCGGCGCAGCCGTCGTTCGTGTCGCGCCGCAGCAGCAGTCACCGACCGCCGTGCCCGGTCTCGCCAATCCCGTGCCCAATCTGCCGCACGGCGCCGAGACCTTGCAGGACCACGCCTCACGCTGCGTCATGCAGCAGGGCCTTTATGGCGTGCCCGGTGGTGCCAGCACGCAATACATGGGCGCTTGCCTCCAATAGATCGCGGCCGATGCGCCTCCAGACCGCAGCTTGACAGGTTAGGCCTAATGCACGGAATCTTGGCTCATCCGGTTTAATTGCTTATGTTTCCGAAGCATTATAGCGATCCACTCGGTGCCGAATTGCCAGCACTTGAGAAGAACATTCTCAAGTACCGAGCAATGGAGATGTTGCTCGTGCTCTTCTACGCTGAAGAGCTGAAGCGGGACGTGCTTGATCGCATTCAAGCGACAGACCGCTTGGCCATTTCGCTCTCCACGGGAAAGCAGGAGCGTGTTCCCCGAGGAGTGAAAAACCCGGTCGACAGGGCGCTCAACGCTCTGGTAGCCGATGGCGCTGTAACTCGGCGTCAGAAAGAGGAAATAGTACGCCTGATCGACTACCGTAACGTGGTCGCTCACCAGATGCACAATATTCTGGCGGACGTTAGCCCTGATCGTATTGCGCGCGAGTACACTTATTACCTACCGGAAATTCCCAAATACGATTATACGGCCGTGAAGCGGCTGCAATACTATCGAGGTCTTTTCGATGACCTTTACCGCACCCATCATTACGCGACAACGCTGACTTACGACCAGATTCTGTTCGGCGCAGCGGAAAAGACGTTTCTTGGAGAGATGAAACGGCTACGCCGAGTGATCTCGCGTCAGATTGCTAAGAGATCTAGCTACGTTAGACGCCTCAAGGATGAAATGTCCCTGTCTGGAACTGGACTCAAGGGCGGTAATGATCCTCGACATCCGCTGATGTGCTATGACGACAAGCGTCTCACAAAGCGCGGCACGGAAGTGTGCTTTCGTCTGTTTGATTGCGGAAAATCGCCTATGGCCGTTGCTCACCTTATGGGACTATCCCTTCGGGCCACACGCAAGAGACGTCGGGAATGGGCCAATCTAGGTGGCAAACGCCGGCCTTCAGTGAATATCGACGAGCTTCCGAAACGGAAGTTTTACTTTCGCCGCGACCGTTAGCGTAGCGCGGCGTTGATCTTTTCCAGCGACGCCGAGCCGGGGCACAGCTCCTTGGCGCCGAGCGTATTGAGCGGGGCCTCAATCGTATTGAGGTGGCCATGCAGGTCCTGCGGATCGCTCTCGACGTAGAGCAGCCCGGTAACGATCTGCCCGTTGGCGGCATGGTGATGCAAAAAGCCCATCGCCGCCTGCCGGTCATGCACGTCGTATTCGGCGTTGAGCTTGCGCAGCGCCAACACGGTGCCGTCGTGCTGCTCGACCATCTCCACCGTGCCCGGCGCATAGTCGACATGGATCGGCTGGCGGCTGCTGATGACGTCGAGGAAGTTCACCGCCTCGTTGTGCTCGCGCACGTAATCGAAGCTCTTGGTCGAGCCGGCGTGATTGTTGAAAGCGACGCAGGGCGAGATTACGTCAATGAAGGCGGCGCCCTGGTGTTCGATCGCAGCCTTGATCAGCGGAGTGAGCTGTTTCTTGTCGCCGGAGAATGAGCGCGCCACGAAGCTCGCGCCGAGCTGGAGCGCGATGGCGACCATGTCGATGGCATTGTCGGAGTTGACGACGCCGCGCTTGGATTTCGAGCCGCGGTCGGCGGTAGCGGAAAATTGCCCCTTGGTCAGGCCGTACACGCCGTTGTTCTCGACGATATAGACCATGTTGACGCCGCGGCGCATGCAATGGGCGAACTGGCCGAAGCCGATCGAGGCGGAATCGCCATCGCCCGAGACGCCGAGATAGATCAAGTCGCGGTTGGCCAAGTTGGCGCCGGTCAACACCGACGGCATGCGGCCATGCACCGAGTTGAAGCCGTGCGAATTGCCGAGGAAATAATCCGGCGTTTTCGACGAGCAGCCGATGCCGGAAATTTTGGCGACACGGTGCGGCTCGATCGACAGCTCGAAGCAGGCTTCGATGATCGAGGCGGTAATCGAGTCGTGGCCGCAGCCGGCGCACAGGGTCGACACCTTGCCTTCGTAGTCGCGATGCGTATAGCCGAGCTTATTCTTCGGCAGTTCGGGATGGTGGAATTTCGGCTTGACGACGTAGGTCATGGGAGGACGACTTTCTTCTTCCTGTCATGCCCGTGAAAGCGGGCATCCAGTAAGCGCGGACGATGACGTCATTAGGCAGCAGGTCACGACACCACCTTGCGCAGCGGCGTGACTTTAAGCTGGTCGAGATGATCGCCGATGGCCTTGGAGATAAAGCGCGCCGTGATCGGCGTGCCGTCGTAGTGCAGGATCGGCACAAGGCGCACCGGGTCGATACTGAGTTCATTGACGATCAGCGAGCGCAGCTGGCTGTCGCGGTTTTGCTCGACGACGTAGATGAAATCGTGTTCGGCAATGAAGCTCGAAACGCTGGAGTGGAACGGGAACGCGCGCACGCGCAGCCGGTCGAGCTGGTGGCCGCGCGCTTCAAGGAGTTCGATCGCCTCGTCCATCGCCGGCGAGGTCGAGCCGAAATAAATCACGCCGTATTTGGTCGGCTTGCCAGCATTGGCCTGCAGCGGACGCGGTACCAAATCCTTCGCGGTCTCGAACTTGCGTAACAGCCGCTGCATGTTGTCCTGGTAGGCAGAGCCTTCCTCGGTATAGCGGGCGTAGCGGTCGCGCGAGGTGCCGCGGGTGAAGAACGAGCCCTTGGTCGGGTGCGTGCCCGGATAGGTGCGAAACGGAATGCCGTCGCCGTCGACGTCGAGGTAGCGGCCGAAATCGGTGCCGCTCTCAAGCATCTCCGTGGTCATCACCTTGCCGCGGTCATATTGCTTGGCGTCGTCCCATTTCAGCGGCCGGCACAGCCTGTGATTCATGCCGATGTCGAGGTCGAGCATGAGGAAGATGGTGGTCTGCAGCCGTTCGGCGAGATCGAACGCCTGCGCCGCCATTTCGAACGCCTCGGCCGGATCTTCGGGGAAGAGCAGAACGTGCTTGGTATCGCCGTGCGAGGCGTAGGCGGTGCTGATGATGTCGCACTGCTGCGTGCGGGTCGGCATGCCGGTCGATGGCCCAGCGCGTTGCACGTCCATGATCACTGCGGGGATTTCGGCGAAGTACGATAGCCCAATGAACTCCTGCATCAGCGAAATGCCCGGGCCGGAGGTCGCCGTGAAGGCGCGCGAGCCATTCCAGCCGGCGCCGATGACGATGCCGATCGAGGCCAGTTCGTCCTCGCCCTGGACGATGGCGTATTTGGCCTTTTTGGTCTCGGGATCGTGGCGCAGCCGCCGGCAATGGCTGGTAAAGGCGTCGGCGAGCGACGACGACGGCGTGATCGGATACCACGCACACACCGTGGCGCCGCCATAGACCGCGCCGAGTGCGGCAGACGAATTGCCCTCGATGAAGATGCGATCGCCGACCTTGTCGGCCGTCTGCACACGCAGCCCGATCGGACATTTGAGATTCTGCAGTGCGTAGTCGCGTCCGAGATGCAGTGCGTGCACGTTCGACGACAAGAGCTTTTCCTTGCCCTTGTACTGCTCGCCGATCAGCTTTTCGATCACCTTGGGATCGATGTCGAGCAGCGCCGACAGCGCGCCGAGGTAAATGATGTTCTTGAACAGCTGCCGCTGCCGCGGGTCCGAATAGGTTGAATTGGTGATGGCGGTAAGCGGCACGCCGATGACGGTAATGTCGTCGCGGAATTTCGACTTCGGCATCGGCTTGGTCGAATCGTAGAGCAGATAGCCGCCGGGCTCTATCGACGCCACGTCCTTGTCCCAGGTCTGCGGGTTCATCGCCACCATCATGTCGATGCCGCCGCGGGCGCCGAGATGGCCAGCCTCGGAGACGCGCACTTCGTACCAGGTCGGCAGGCCCTGGATGTTGGACGGGAAGATGTTGCGCGGCGACACTGGCACGCCCATGCGCAGTATGGCGCGGGCGAACAGCTCGTTGGCGCTCGCCGAGCCGGAGCCGTTTACGTTGGCGAAACGAATGACGAAGTCGTTTACGCTGCTGATTGGATGTGCTGCTGGCATGCTTGTTCCGCGTGAGTCATGTCGATGAGATATTTTTGCATGTCCCAGGCGCCGGTCGGACAGCGTTCGGCGCACAGGCCGCAATGCAGGCACACGTCCTCGTCCTTCACCATGACGCGGCCGGTTTTCAGATCGTTGCCGATGTAAAGATCCTGGCTGTGGTTCTTCGCCGGCGCCTGCAGACGCGAGCGCAAGTCAAGCTCGTCGCCGTTCGGGGTGAAGGTGATGCAGTCCATCGGGCAGATGTCGACGCAGGCGTCGCACTCGATGCAGAGTTGCCCGGTGAACACCGTCTGTACATCGCAGTTGAGGCAGCGCTCGGCTTCCTTGAGCGCCAGCTCGACGTCGTAGCCGAGTTCGACCTCGGCCTTGATGTCACGCAGCGCCACCTTTTTGTCACGGTGCGGCACACGGTAACGCAGATCGGGCGCGATCTCGTTGTCGTAAGACCACTCGTGGATGCCCATCTTCTGGCTGGCGATCTTGAGCTGCGGCGCCGGACGGACACTCACATCCTCGCCGCGGCAGAAACGGTCGATCGAGATCGCGGCCTCGTGGCCATGCGCCACCGCCCAGATGATGTTCTTCGGTCCAAATGCAGAATCGCCGCCGAAGAAGACTTTCGGATTGGTCGAGGCCATCGTCTTCGTATCGACCTTCGGCATATCCCACTTGTCGAATTCAATGCCGCAGTCGCGCTCGATCCACGGAAAGGCATTCTCCTGGCCGACTGCGACCAGCACGTCGTCGCACAGGAAATGTTCGTCGGGCTCGCCGGTCGGAACAAGCTGCCGGCGGCCTTTAGCGTCGAACTCGGCCTTGACCTTCTCGAACATCACGCCGGTGAGCTTGCCGTTGTCGTGGGTGAACTCCTTCGGCACCAGGAAATTGAAGATCGGAATATCCTCGTGCATGGCGTCGTCCTTTTCCCAGGGGGACGCCTTCATTTCTTCGAAGCCGGAGCGGACCACGACTTTGACTTCGTCACCGCCGAGGCGGCGCGAAGAGCGGCAGCAATCCATCGCGGTGTTGCCGCCGCCGAGCACGATGACGCGCTTGCCGATCTTGTCGATGTGGCCGAACGAGACGCTCGACAGCCAGTCGATGCCGATATGAACGTTCTTGGCCGCTTCCTTGCGGCCGGGAATCTCAAGATCGCGACCGCGCGGTGCACCGCAACCAACGAAAATGGCGTCGTAGTTCTCGGCCAGCAACGCCTTCAGGCTGTCGATGCGCTTGCCGCCAATGAATTCGATGCCGAGATTGAGGATGTAATCGCATTCCTCGTCGATTACCGTCTCCGGCAGGCGGAATTTCGGGATCTGGGTGCGCATCATGCCGCCGGATTTCGGGTCCTGGTCGAACACGATGCATTCGTAGCCCATCGGCGCGAGATCGCGCGCGACCGCGAGGGAAGCGGGACCGCCGCCGACGAGCGCGATGCGCTTGCCGTTCTTTTTGGCCACCGGCTTGGGCAGGCGGCCGCGGATGTCGTCTTTGAAATCGGCGGCGACGCGCTTCAATCGGCAGATCGCCACCGGCTCTTTCTCAACGCGGCCGCGCCGGCAGGCCGGCTCGCACGGCCTGTCGCAGGTCCGTCCCAGAATGCCGGGAAAGACGTTGGATTCCCAATTGATCATGTAGGCGTCGCTGTAGCGGCCTGCGGCGATCAAACGGATGTATTCGGGGACCGGCGTGTGCGCCGGGCAGGCCCACTGACAATCAACCACTTTGTGGAAGTAGTCCGGGACCGAAATATCGGTTGGTTTCATTGACTCCTCTTGCACGCAGCGTCCGCTGGGGTTGTGGCGGTACGCACGCCGCGCGGATCGGCCGCCCCACGGTCTGGTCCCGACGCCGAATCCGGGTCGGGATAATAGTCGAGGGGAATCGCGATTTCTACCGCTTCTGCTTGTTATAACAACGTTTTGTCGGGGGTGGTTGCTCTGGAGCGACACCCACAGCCGTGGGCGTTTTGCGGCCGGCAGGATCGGCCTGGCGCCGTGCCCGCGAAGTAAAGCCAAAGGCTTGAATATATTGACAATTTTATGTCACGCGGAACCGCCAGGGGGCACCGGAAACTGCCGCTTTTACCAATCTTATATTTTGGTAATGGTGAACACGAATGCGCGAACCATTCGAGGATCGGCCCGATAACCCCACGGAGGCGGCGCGGCGCTCCGTCCGTCAGCCGTTGCGGCGCCGGTTCTACGCCAAGGTTGCGATTGTCCCTGTGACGGAAGGTCACGGCGTGCAGCTCGACGGCAAGCCCGTCCGCACGCCCGCGCGCCGTGTGCTGGCGGCGCCGGATCCAGCACTGGCGGAAGCCCTCGCGGCTGAGTGGGATGCTCAGCGCGACCTTATCGAGCCGGCCAAAATGCCGCTCACGCGGCTCGCCAATTCGATCATCGACGGCGTCGCCGATCAGCCTGCGCCGGTCGCCGCGGAGATCGCTAAATATCTTCAGTCCGACCTGCTGTTCTATCGGGCGGCGAGCCCCGCTGAACTCGCCGCGCAGCAGCGGCGGCATTGGGACCCGATTCTCGCCTGGGCGGCACAAGACCTCGGCGCGCGGTTCGCCTGTACCGAGGGAGTGACCCACATCGGTCAATCGCAAGCCGCGGTCGATGCCGCGCGTGCTGCCATCCCGGACGATCCGTGGCGTTTGGGCGCGACGCACACGGCGACGACGCTGACCGGCTCGGCGCTGATCGCGCTCGCGCTGGCGCGCGGCGCGTTGTCGGTCGATGCCGCGTGGCAGGCCGCTAATGTCGATGAGGATTGGAATATGAAGCAGTGGGGTCGCGATGAGTTGGCGCTCGAACGCCGCGCCTCCCGCTTTGCGGAATTGCAGGCGGCGACGATGGTGCTGGCTTCGCAGTCGGGTTGACGCCGGCCCTGTTTGGTTGTCGCGCTCGCTCGAATTTTAGGAATTCCCACGCGGTAATTTTAGATAATGTCCACGACAATCGTCCGATCGTGCGCCGGCGAGACCTCCCGCGCTGCACCGATCGGAGTTGGCGATGGCCGATTTTTGGGCCGATTGGATCGAAGCGGTCCGTTTCGGCTGCGAAGCTCAAGGTGTCATTTCCGCGCGGCTCATGCTGTTCGCCTCAGGCGCGCCAAATGCGGCGGCCGAAGCCGGGCGCATGGTTGCTGAAAAGATCGCCGCGTTCTCAGCCGCTCAATCTGCCGCCGAACGCGCGCTTGCCGACGGTCTCGGCCTTTATGCGGCCGCGCAGAGCGCCTATCAGCCGCTGCAACGCGCCGTGCACGCCAACAGCACGCGACTTGTCGGCGTGGCGCAGTAGCTCGTTCCGCTTCCTGCTGAATCGTCTCCACCCTCGACGAGGCGAGGCTGAGTGGCTGGCCTTCCAGCGACCCGGGCGAGGGAGAGATCACCCGCCCGTCACGCTCATGTGCCGCGCCAGTGCGGGGCGCTTGTGGCGGCGGTCGATGATGAAATCGTGACCCTTGGGCTTGCGCGCGATCGCTTCGTCGATGGCGGCGAACAACAGGTCGTCGCTCTCGGACGCACGCAGCGGTTTGCGCAGGTCGGCCGCATCCTCCTGGCCGAGGCACATGAACAGTGTGCCAGTGCAAGTGACACGCACGCGATTGCACGATTCGCAGAAATTATGCGTCAGGGGCGTAATAAAGCCGAGCGTTCCGCCGGTTTCTGCGACGCGCACGTAACGCGCCGGGCCGCCGGTGCGGTAATCGATGTCTTCGAGCGTATATCGCTCGGCAAGCCGTGCGCGCACCATCGACAGCGGCAGGTATTGCTCAAGCCGGCCCTCGCCGATCTCGCCAAGCGGCATCACTTCGATCAGCGTCAAATCCATGCCGCGGCCGTGCGCCCATTCGATCAGCCGAGGAAATTCGTCGTCGTTGACGCCCTTGAGCGCGACTGCGTTGATCTTGATTTTCAGACCGGCCGCCTGTGCGGCGTCGATGCCGGCCAGCACCTGATCGAGCGAACCCCAGCGAGTGATGGCGCGGAATTTTTCTGGGTCAAGCGTATCAAGCGAGACGTTGAGCCGCCGCACGCCGTGCGACGTCAGCTCCTGTGCGTATTTCACGAGCTGCGAGCCGTTCGTCGTCAGCGTCAGTTCGTCCAGCGCGCCTACGCGCAGGTGGCGCGAAAGCGAGGCGACGAGAGTCATGATGCCGCGACGGACCAGCGGCTCGCCGCCGGTGAGGCGAAGCTTGCGCACGCCCCGCGCGACGAATGCCGAACACAGCCGATCGAGTTCCTCCAGCGACAGCACGTCGGCTTTCGGCAGGAAGGCCATGTTCTCGGCCATGCAATAGACGCAGCGGAAGTCGCAGCGATCGGTCACCGAGACGCGCAGATACGAGATGCTGCGGCCGAATGGGTCAACCAGCGGCAGCCGCCCGCTCGCCGCGGGGCTGAATTCGTCCGGTGCAGCGCGATCTATCGTGATGCCGCCTGGTGTCACACTGTCCATTCCGGTTCCGCTCGCGCCTCATCCGTGAAATGACGTCTCTCTCACAGGTAGTCATTTATTGTGCCGAATGAACCCTAAATCGTCCAGGGCGCGCGCGCACGAGCGCGGCGTCGCACCGCACTGGTTTCACCACGCGCTTGAGGCGCAGTCGCTATTGCTGCGTGGCAGGCGGCGGCGGGAACGGTGAGCCGCCCTGCTGAGGCGGTGGGGACGCGGAGGGTGCAGGCTGGCCCGGCGGCGGTGGCGCGGTGCCACGAGGGACGGGGTGCTGCGGCGGCCGGGCTGCAGTCCGCGCCATGGGCCGGCGCGGCCTGGGCTTGCCGTGCATCGGCCTCGGCGGCGCAACCGGCTGCAACACGACTTGCACCGGATTGGGCACCATGGTGGCGGCCGGCGCGGCTTCCCAGAACGAATGGTCTGGCACGTCACCCACGCTGACCTGCACAGTCTGCGGCACAAAGCCGATCTTGGTAATTGTTACTGACTGGGGTTCCGACGGGACAGGGATAGCGCAGGGGGTCAGACAGGTCTGGCCCTGGGTCGTGCGCACGTCGGCGCCCGGCGGGTCGGATTCAAACCGCAGCGGCTGCATCTGCGCCGATGGTTTTGAAGACATGAAATCGGGGGTCATCCAGTCGGGCATGGCCGAACAACCAGCGAGCGCAAGCCCCACGAGCGCCGTGCCGATGATGACTTTAACGCGTGAGAGTTGGACGCGTGACATGACCCTCTCCGTCCCCAAACATAAACAACGTAAGCCCCCCGCGGGCATGGGTAAAGCGCGGAACGATAGTCCGGGCAAGAGGTTACGAGGCTCGCTGGAAAGCCGCGCCCGCGGGCAGGCGGACGCGCGACCGCGAACCGTCCGAGAAAGGTTAACGAATTGAGTATGTTAAGGATTATGCCCCGGGGCGAGATGGCGCGCGGCGCCGTTAACGATAATTGCAAGGTGTTTGGCTGGTCCAGCGGCGCCGAGGCCGGACTAGGGCTGCAGAGCCAAAAGATCGCCGATCGCCGCGGGTAATTCCGAAAACGAGCTGATGATCCGATCGGGCTGCAAGCTCGCGATCGGCACGTCGGTGTAGCCGAAGTCGACCGCGATCACCGGGACACGGGCCGCGCGGCCGGTGTGAATGTCGGTTTTGGAATCTCCCACCATAATGGCCCGGCTGGGCTCGCCGCCGGCGCGCCGCACGGTTTGCCGAAAGACTTCCGGGTCAGGCTTCATGACGCCAAACGTGTCCGGTCCGCAGATGGCCGCAAACCGATGTGTCAGGTTGAGGGCTTTGAGCAGCCGCAGCGACAGCCATTCGAGCTTGTTGGTACAGACCGCAAGCGCGTGTCCGGCGGCGCGGAGATCGTTGAGAGCGCTGTCCAAGCCCGGAAACGGCCGCGACCGGTCGGCTATGTGCTCGGAATAGTAAGCAATGAACGCGGCATAAAGGCGGTCCATTTCTGCCTCGGTCGCGTCGCGCCCCTCGGCTGCGAGCGCCCGCCGGATCATGACCTGGGCGCCACCGCCAATCAGATTTCGCGCCGTCGCGTAGGGCACTGCCGACAGCCCTTCCTGCGTAAGAACAAGATTGAGCGTATGGATGAGGTCGGGCGCCGTATCGATCAGGGTGCCGTCGAGATCGAATACGATGGTGCACATGACGCCGGCCTAACCGGCTCTGCGGCGGCGTGCAAGCGTCGCACATTGCCGTTTTCGCTAGGCTCGACCCTGCAACGGCGCTAGTTTCCGCGCAAATCGCCGGGTGGCCTGGAGGGTTTCTTCGCGGTGCCAATGGACGTCGAGAAGCAAAAGCGCGCCGCCGCCGAGCGCGCATTGACCTTCGTGCGTCCCGGCATGCGGCTTGGGCTCGGCACCGGTTCGACCGCCGGTTACTTGGTCGAACTGTTGGGCCAGCGTGTTCGCGCCGGGCTCAAAATAACTGCGGTGCCGACCTCGGAAGCGACCCGCGCGCAGGCCGAACGGGCGGGGATCGCACTGACCACCCTCGATGAGACTCCCGAACTTGACCTCACTATTGACGGTGCCGATGAGATCGCGCCCGATCTGAGCTTGATCAAGGGCGGCGGTGGGGCACTGTTGCGGGAGAAGATCGTGGCCTCAGCCTCGGCCGAGATGATCGTGATCGCTGACGAGTCGAAATGGGTGCAAACGCTGGGACGCTTTCCGCTGCCGGTCGAGATCGCTCCGTTCGGGGCGTCGGTGACCCGGCGGGCGATCGAGAACAGCGCCGCCCAGAGCAGTTGCCCGGGGCCAGCGCCGCTGCGCAGGGCGCAAAACGGCCATGCTTTCGTCACGGATGGCGGGCACTGGCTCGTCGACGCCCAATTGCAGCGCATCGCCGACCCACCGACGCTGGCTACGCGGTTATCTGCAATCCCGGGCGTCATGGAACATGGCCTGTTTATCGGTCTGGCGCGGCTTGCCATTCTGGCGGGACCTAGCGGGATACGTATTGTCGAACGGCCTTGACCCTCAGCCTATAAAGGGAGTGCGCCTCATGATTGCCGGTCTGTCCATGCGCCATTCGTCCATTGGCGGTTTCCTGATGAGCCGTGTCGCGACGCGTCACATCCTGGCCGCGCTTGTGGCGCTCGCCGTGATGGGCGCCGCCAAGCCCGTGCTGGCCCAAACGGGTGCTCCGTCTCCCAATTCCATTCTGATCGCCAAGCAGATCATCGAGATCAAGGGCGTCAACAAACTGTTCGAGCCGCTGATCAGAGGCGTGGTCGAGAAGGTCAAGAACCAGTTCATGCAGACGAACTTCATGTGGGCCAAGGATCTCAATCAAGTTGCGGAACAGCTCGTGAAGCAATACCAGCCGCGGACTTCCGAACTCGTAGACGAGAGCGCGCGCATCTATGCGAGCCATTTCACCGAAGCCGAGCTCAAGCAAATCCTAGCATTCTATCAGACGCCGACGGGCCGCAAGATGGTTACCGAAGAGCCGCGTGCGCTCGACCAGAGCATGGCCAATGCGGGCGTGTTCGGCGACAAGCTGTCAGATGAAATCCTTGCCAAGATGCGTGACGAAATGAAAAAACGCGGACATGACATCTGACATGTCCGATTACGACGTCGACCTTTTCGTTATCGGGGGCGGGTCCGGCGGCGTGCGCGCGGCACGGATCGCCGCGCAGCATGGCGCCCGCGTCATGCTCGCCGAGGAATATCGCCTCGGTGGCACTTGCGTGATCCGCGGCTGCGTGCCGAAGAAGCTTCTGGTCTACGCCTCGCGCTTCCATGGCGAATTTGAGGATGCGGCCGGCTTTGGCTGGAAGGTAGGGCATACCTCGTTCGACTGGCCGACGCTGATCGCCAACAAGGACAAAGAGATCGCGCGGCTCGAAACGGTTTACGGCAAGCTATTGAATAATTCAGGTGTCAGGGTCGTAAAGCACCGCGCCACGATCGCCGAGCCTCATACTGTGAAGGTGGCCAACGGCGAGGATGTGCGCGCGGCCAATATCCTGGTGTCGACTGGCGGCACGCCGAGTTACGGCAACGAGATTCCGGGGATCGAGCACGCCATCTCGTCAAACGAGGCGTTTCATCTGCCGGAGCTGCCCCGTCGCATCGTCATCCAGGGCGGCGGCTACATCGCCGTCGAGTTTGCCTGTATCTTTGCCGGACTCGGATCGCACGTGACGCTGGTCTATCGCGGCGAAAACATTCTGCGCGGGTTCGATGACGACGTGCGGACGCATCTGCGCGCCGACATGGAAACGCATGGGATCCGGGTCGTTACCGGCCTCACCATCGCGGCGATCGAAAATCCGGGCGAGCATTTCTCGGTCCGGCTTTCGAACGGCAATCATCTCACCGCCGACAAGGTAATGTACGCGACCGGCCGCGTGCCGCACGTCAAAAAGCTCGGGCTCGAGGCAGCCGGTGTCGCGCTCGCCAAGAATGGCGGCATTGCGGTCGATGAATACTCCCGCACCAGCGTTCCCAGCATTTACGCGGTGGGCGACGTGACCAACCGCATCAACCTGACGCCCGTCGCCATTCGGGAGGGCCATGCCTTCGCCGATACGGTATTCGGCGGCAAGGTAACGAAGGTCGATCACACCAACGTGCCGACCGCGGTATTCTCCGAGCCCGAAATCGGCGTTGTCGGCCTCACCGAGGCGCAGGCGCGCGCCGAATTGCAGCAGACCGACATCTACAAGTCGATGTTCCGGCCGCTCAAGGCGACGCTGTCCGGCCGCGACACCACCGTGCTGCTCAAGCTCGTGGTCGACGGCCAAAGCGACCGGGTTGTCGGGTGCCATATCGTCGGGGAGGGCGCAGCCGAAATGGCCCAGATAGCCGCGATTGCAATCAAGATGCGCGCCACCAAAGCCGATTTCGATGCTACCATGGCACTGCACCCGACCGTCGCCGAGGAGCTGGTCACCATGCGCACGCGTAGCGCCAGCTACGCCCGCGAGGCCGCCGAATAGGGCGTAAAGTTCGCCCTGTTTGCCCGTTTCATCGGACTGTCGCGGCGGCCAAGGCTCGTGTATATAGCCGTCGTCATTCCAGCCGCACCAGCAGCGACAGCCGCGTGACCAGCGGCCCTGATTATGGGTTGCGGGCTCGCGGGCAGCGTCCGCGCCGGACTGACGAATTTGGAGACGTGTCATGTCTACGCGGTCAAACTCGGCCAAATGGAGCCCGGATTCCTGGCGGGCCAAGCCGGCGTTGCAGATGCCGGACTATCCAGACGCCAAGGCGCTTGCCGACGTCGAGGCGAAGCTTGCGACCTTTCCGCCACTGGTCTTTGCCGGCGAGGCCCGCAACCTGAAAAAGGCTCTTGCTCAGGTGGCCGCCGGTGACGCCTTCCTGCTGCAGGGCGGCGACTGCGCGGAGAGCTTTGCCGAGCACGGCGCCAACAACATTCGCGATTTCTTCCGGCTGTTCTTGCAGATGGCGGTCGTCCTGACTTACGCGGCGGCGTCGCCGGTGGTGAAGGTCGGCCGTATCGCCGGCCAGTTCGCCAAGCCGCGCACCTTGCCGGTTGAAAAGCGAGGCACGGTCGAGTTGCCGGTCTATCGCGGCGACATCGTCAACGGCACCGAATTCACCGCCGAGGCGCGCGTTCCCGATCCGCGCCGCCAAGTACAGGCCTATCGTCAATCGGCGGCGACGCTCAATCTGCTGCGCGCCTTTGCCACCGGCGGCTACGCCAACTTGCAGAATGCCCATCAGTGGATGCTGTCGTTCGTCAAGGACTCGCCGCAGTCGAAGCGCTATCAGGAGCTTGCGCGCCACCTCACCGACGCGCTCAACTTCATGCGCGCGTGTGGCATCAATCCGGAATCGCATCCGGAAATGCGCACGACCGATTTCTTCACCAGCCACGAGGCGTTGCTGCTCGGCTACGAACAGGCTTTCACGCGCGTCGATTCCACGACGGGTGACTGGTACTGCACCTCGGGCCACATGGTGTGGGTCGGCGACCGCACCCGGCAGGCCGACCATGCCCATATCGAATATTGCCGTGGCATCAAAAATCCACTTGGGCTGAAAACCGGTCCGACGCAGAAGGTCGATGAACTGTTGCGGCTGATCGACATCCTCAATCCCGACAACGAGCCCGGCCGGCTGACGCTGATCTGCCGCGTCGGCGCCGACAAGGCGGCCGATCTGTTGCCTGCATTCGTGCGCACGGTGAAACGCGAAGGCCGCAACGTGGTGTGGTCGTGCGATCCGATGCACGGCAACACCATCACTTCGGTGACCGGCTACAAGACCCGCCCGTTCGATCAGATCCTCAAGGAAGTGCGGACGTTTTTTCAAGTTCATGCCGCCGAAGGCACGATCGCCGGCGGTGTGCATCTGGAAATGACCGGCCAGAATGTCACTGAATGTACCGGCGGCGCGCGCGCGATCAGCGACGAGGACCTCAATGATCGATATCACACGTTGTGCGATCCGCGGCTTAATGCCGAGCAGTCGCTCGACCTTGCATTCTTGCTGGCCGATTTGTTGAAGTCGGAGCGCGAGCACAACGAGAAACCGCTGCCCGCCGTCGCCGGGCTGTAGCGCGCCCGTTCGCCATCTTTACCGGACGCTCACCAAACCGCGCTCCGTTTACGAAGCGCT
Organism: Xanthobacteraceae bacterium; assembly: GCA_049300295.1. GTDB lineage: Bacteria > Pseudomonadota > Alphaproteobacteria > Rhizobiales > Xanthobacteraceae > BOG-931. The sequence continues at coordinate 58,280 of JBAQJL010000037.1, read as the reverse complement.
CATGCTGATGCGTATTGCCGTGCGCAAGTCGCGCGCAAGTAAAGGAATGTGCAAATAATTTGAATCAAACTCTCTGCGTCAAAACAAAAAATAATAGACGCAGGGGTGTGCCGTGCCAGTACGAAAGTATTTACCGTGTGTCTTCGCCGCGCTGTGTCTGAGCGCCGCTCCGGCATTCGCGGCCGATATGTCAGCGACGCCTTGGCTGTCACCTGCTCCGGAAAGCGCGCCCCCCGCATTCGGCGACCCGTACGGCTCGTTTGGCATGCGCTCGGATGCAACCAGGATCGACTGGCAGGGTTTCTACGTCGGCGGCCAGTTCTCCTACAGCGACGGCAACGCCGATTTCAGCAAGTCGACACAGGACCCGATCGCCTACAGCCTGCGCCAGACGACGCTGGAGTCCACGTTCGCACCATCGACTTGGCCGGTGCTGGGCACCGGCAATCACAGCGCAGCCGGCTACGGCGGTTTCGTCGGCTACAACACCGTGTATCTGGCGCCGACCGCAAAAATCGTGTTCGGCATTGAGGCCAACTACGATCAGGCCTCGCTCTCGCTTTTCGCGCCGAGTTCGCCGCTGTCGCGCGTGACGCCGGACGGATCTAACACAGTCAGCATCACCGGCAGCGGTTCGGTGACGGATCTCGATTTCGGCACACTGCGCGCCCGGGCTGGTTGGGCGGTGGGCAATTTCCTGCCCTACGCGTTTGCGGGTTTTGCGCTCGGCCAAGCCGACGTTAACATCGCGGAAACCACGACGGTCATTCAGAAATCACCGGCCGGGACGTTCCTGTTTCCCGCCACGGCGGGAAAAAACAATGAGTGGCTCTATGGCTTCACCGTCGGCGGCGGTCTCGACTACGCGCTGACACACCATATCTTCGTGCGCGGTGAATATGAGTATGTGCAGTTTCAGTCGGTGGCGGCCGTCAACATCAACGTCAACACCGTCCGCCTTGGCGCCGGCATCAAGTTTTAGGCGCGACGGCTGCCTCGGAACCCATTGCCGGGCCGGCTCGTCCGGCGCTAGACCTGCGGCATGAACGAACGTCAAGCTGATCGTCTCGCTATCGCCGTGGCACAGCTCAATCCAGTCGTCGGCGACATCTCCGGCAACCTGGAGCGCGCGCGCAAGGCGCGGTCGGCGGCGGCCCGCGACGGCGCCGATCTCGTCGCCTTTTCCGAATTGTTCATCGCCGGATATCCCCCGGAGGATCTGGTCCTCAAACCCTCTTTTCAGGCCGCCTGCCGCGCCGCGGTCGAGACGCTGGCGCGCGAAACGGCCGATGGCGGACCCGGTGTGCTCATCGGCACGCCATGGGTCGATGACCATAAACTGTACAACGCTTATGCGCTGCTCGATGCCGGACGGATCGCGGCGATCCGCTTCAAGGTCAACCTGCCGAACTATGGCGTGTTCGACGAAAAGCGCGTGTTTGCGACCGGGCCCGTGCCGGGCCCGGTGAGCTTTCGCGGCGTGCGGCTCGGGCTGCCGATCTGTGAGGATACCTGGACCGATTGGGGCGACTACGAGAACGTGGTTGAGTGTCTGGTTGAGACCGGCGCTGAGATTTTGCTGGTGCCGAACGGCTCGCCCTACTGGCGCGACAAGACCGATGTCCGTCTCAACGTCGCAGTCGCGCGCGTCACCGAAGCCGGTCTTCCGCTTCTTTACATCAATCAGTTCGGTGGCCAGGACGAACTGATCTTCGATGGCGCCTCGTTCGCGCTTAATGCCGACCGGTCGATTGCCTTCCAGCTTCCGGCGTTTGTCGAGACGGTCCTCACCACGCACTGGTCGCGCGCCGCGTCCGCCTGGCGTTGCGAGCAGGGGCCGATCGCGGAGCCGCTTGCGGCCGACAACGCCGACTATGCGGCCTGCATGATCGGCCTGCGCGACTATGTCGAAAAGAACGGTTTCAAGGGGATCGTACTCGGCCTGTCGGGCGGCGTGGATTCGGCGCTGTGCGCGGCGCTGGCCACCGACGCGCTCGGCGCCGAGCGCGTGCGCTGCGTCATGCTGCCGTACCGCTACACGGCGCAGGAATCGCTCGATGACGCCGCCGCAATCGCGCAGGCGCTTGGCGTGCGCTATGACGTAGTGCCCATCCAGAGCGCCGTGGTCGGTATCGAGCAGACGCTCGCTGGCGTATTTGCCGGCCAAGCGCGTGATGTCACCGAGGAGAATTTGCAGGCGCGCGCACGTGGCACCATCCTGATGGCGATTTCCAACAAATTCGGCCTGATGGTGGTGACGACCGGCAACAAGTCGGAAATGTCGGTTGGCTACGCCACGCTGTATGGCGACATGAACGGCGGCTTCAATCCGATCAAGGACATCTACAAGACTGAGGTTTATCGGCTGGCATGGCTGCGTAATCGCTGGAAGCCGGAAGGCGCGCTGGGACCTGACGGGATCGTGATTGTCGAGAACGTGCTGACGCGTGCGCCGAGCGCGGAGCTGCGCGAAGACCAGACCGATCAGGATTCACTGCCGCCCTATGACGAGCTTGACGCGATCTTGTCGCAACTGGTCGAGGGCGAACAACCGACCGCGAGCATCATTGCCGCCGGGTTCGACCGCGACACGGTGCTCAGGGTGGAGCGGATGCTGTACCTCGCCGAATACAAGCGCCGGCAGGCGGCGCCGGGCGTCAAGGTGACATTGAAGAATTTCGGCCGCGACCGCCGCTATCCGATCGTCAACCGCTTTCGCGACCCGGGAACGCCGCCGCCCGCGCCCGACTGCTCGCTGCTTGCCGGCCCGGTAATGGCCAAGGCCGGCGCTGGTGACCTTGGATGATTGGCGATCTTGGATGATTACTGTTGCGACAGGAACGGCGGTCCGACCACGCGGACCTTGCGGTTCTTAGGATCCGTCTGCGTCGTGTCGCCGGCGCCGTTGTTCTGCGGCGCGGGAGTCGCATTGGGCTTGGCCGCGGCGCTATTGGGCTTGGGCGTTCCGGGGATCCGCGTCAGCGCCTTCTCATTCTGATCGGTGACGACGATGTCGCCGCTTTCGAGCGTGCTTGAGTCGTCGGCGCTGTGCAGCGCCTGCGCCCAGGTCTGGCCCGCGCCGCGGCACGAACAGGCGGACACGACTTCCTTGCGATAGCGGAACGCGTTGGGCAACGCAGTGTACGGCGCGTTGCCGTCGGCCGAAACCGCCTGTTCAATCTGCTCCCCGGGATTGCGGTAAGTGTAGAGGAAAGCCTGCGATGCTGGACACAGCCGCTGGCAGGTTTGCGCATCGGCCGCAAACCGGCTCGGCACCGTCGAATAGGAAACCGGGAAATAAAAGCCGTCACAGGTGCGCACGCAGACCGTGCGATAGGTGCCGGCCGGGCCGCCATTGTCGGCCGGATTGGTTATGGTGCCGCCGCCGCCGAGCAGCGCTTCGAAGAAACCTTGCGGGCCAGCGGCGCGCGCTGCCGCGGTATATTGGGCGCCGCAATTGTTCTGCGCCAACTGCCCGATCAGCACGTTGCGCTGGGTTTGCTTGTCGTTATTGCCGCTTTTGAGCTGTTCGACCTCGCTCGTCATGCGATCGAGCTTGCTGCGCATCTCGTCGATCTGCGAATTGAGCGGGCCGCATTGCGGCGAGAAGCCGGAGAACAGCGAAAACAGTCCCTGGTTGGCGCAGCCGACGCGGCGCGCGTGGTCTGTGGCGCGGTCGATGTCGGCCTGCTGCTTGGCGATCGCATCCTCTTCGCGCTTGATCTGATCGGCGAGCGGCGAATTGGCGGAGCCGGAATTGAGCGAGGCAAGCTGCGCCTCAAGGCGTACGCAGGCTGGCGCCGTCCCGGGCGCGGTCTGTGCCGCCGGGTAGCCTTGAGCAGGCGGCGGCGCAGCGGCTTGGCCTTGCGCCGGGTAGGGTTGTTGCGCCGGGTAGGGTTGTTGCGCCGGATAGGGTTGTTGCGCCCGATAGGGCTGACCCTGAGCCGGATAGGGCTGCTGGGCCGGGTAGGACTGTTGGGCGGGGTACGGCTGTTGTGCCGGATAGGGCGACTGCGGGTAGCCCTGTCCTGATGCGGGCACCGAGAGCGCGAGCGCTCCCAGTAGGGCAAAAAGTGCGGTTTGGCCGAGGCCGCGCGGAAGTTTGGTCATTCGAAGGCCCCGACACCGGCGAGTTCCAGAATCGGCGGATGAAGCCGTCTAATGGTGACGAAAGCATGACCGGAGGCCGCGAGCGGCCGCCGCCGGCAGAGCGCGCTATTCGGCGTCCGGCTGGTTCTCGGGTCGCGCCCGATCGAATGCGGAAAGCGCCATGCAGGCGGCGTCGACGGCGACGATCTTCGGAAATTTGTCGAGCGGCACCTTGAGCCGGCGCGCGTTGGCGACCTGCGGCACCAGGCAGACATCGGCGAGCGTGATGGCGTTGCCAAACGCGTAGGGGCCGGGCGCGATCAGCGCCTCGAGGGCTTCAAAGCCTTCGCGCACCCAATGATGGTACCAGGTATCGATCGCGCCCTGCTCCTGGCCGAGCTGATGTTTCAGATAGCGCAGCGGCGAGGTGTTGTTGAGCGGATGAATATCGCAGGCGATGAGCTCGGCGATTCCCCGCGCCTTGGCGCGCGCCACAGGATCTTTTGGCAGGAGCGGCGGCTCGGGATGCGTTTCATCGAGATACTCGATGATGGCAATCGACTGGATCAAGGTGTCTCCGTTGTCGGTAACGAGCGTCGGCACGCGCATTTGAGGATTGATCGCGCGATACTCCGGCCGCCGGTTATGCCCGCCATCCTTGATCAGGTGAATGGCTGCGGTCTCGTAACTCAGTCCTTTCAGATTGAGCGCGATGCGCACGCGATAAGCGGCGGACGAACGGAAATAGGAATAAAGTTTCATGTTGCCTCTCTGCCGTCATCCGGGCTTCGCGCGGAGCTTGTCATCGGGCCGGCCACTTCGGGCCGGACCCGTTGGCTCGGCCCCGGAACGACAAGCTCATTCCTGCTCTTCGCTCTCCAGCGCCGTCTCGGCGACGAACTGCGCCGACTGGTCGGTCAGCTGACCAACAGCGCGATTAAAGGCCTCGCGATCTGCCGGCGACAAAATCTCGGTCAATCGGCGCGCGAAATCCAGCGCGTGCGGCGCCACTTCTTCGTACATCGCCCGGCCGCCCGCGGTGAGCGAGAGAAAAGCTTCACGCTTGTCGGCGCGGTTGCTGCGCCGCACCAGGAGCTTGCGCTTTTCCAGCAGCGCCACCGCGCGCGACACCTTGGTCTTGTGCATGTGCGAGTGGGCGCCGATTGTCTTGCCGGTCATCACGCCGTATTGGCCGAGCGTCACCAACACCCGCCATTCCGGCACCCCGATGCGGTAGCGCCGCGCATACACTCGCGACAAGGCCTGCGACACCAGGCTCGCCACCACCATGAGCTGATAGGGCAAAAACGCTTCGAGCTTCAGCGGTGCGCAGTCGGCCATTGCCGCGGTGGCTTCGTCCACGACTTCGCTTTGGCTCATCCGTTGACTGCTCATTGCCGGCTTCCCACCGGAATCCCAACGCGCCGCCCACGGGTGATCCCAACTTGGACGTGCGGGACGGAAGATGGCCGAACTCTTGAGGCCGCGCAACGTGGATAGCGAGGCTTTCTCGCCCGTGTTAGCTTTGGCTGCGCGCCCGGACCAAAGCGGCGCCGTCATTGGGGGAGGACTTGTCATGTCAGACGTGGCTGCACCGCGTCCGCTCGTTCCCGCGCTTTCGGGACTCTACAGCGCATTGGAGCCGATCAGCCTGCCGCTGTTGCGGCTCACGATCGGCCTACTCTTGATGCCGCATGGCTGTCAGAAATTGTTTGGTTGGTTCGGCGGCGCCGGCTTTGTGAAATTCACCGGCTTCTTCGACAAGATGGGCTGGCACCCGGCGGCGTTCTGGGTTGCGGTTGTCGCGCTCACCGAACTGGTCGGCGGCTTCCTGCTGGCGGTGGGCTTCCTGACGCGGTTTGCGGCCGCCGCAATCGTCATTTTCATGCTCAACGCGGTGTGGGCCACCTCCGCCAAGGGGTTCTTCTGGACTCAGGGCGGCGCCGAGTACTCGATACTCATCGGCATCGTGGCGCTGGTGTTCCTGATCCGCGGCGGCGGCCGGTTCTCAGTCGACCAAGCGCTCGGCCGGGAGCTGTAAATTCTGCTGCGGAGTTGGCGGTGGGCGCGAGGCGTCAGCGCGAGCACTGAATGGCGACGAAGTGGTCGCAGCTGCCGCCTTTGCACGACGCGCTGGCGTCCGTTGGGATGGCGCCAGTGATGTCGTCGCGGCTCACCTTGCGGAACGAATCCGCCTGGGTGAAGGCGTGCGAACGACAATAGGAATTGGCCACCGGCTTGCCGCAGGCCGCGCCAGTGACGAGGCAACTGTCGACGCCGTAGCCGTCTGCCTGGTTGGCGAGGATGAAAAGGCGCTTTTCGGCGTGCGCCACAGCGCCGGACATGATGACGGCGAGCGCCGTTGCGGCAATGACGGAACGCATAGGACCCCCTCGGCCGCAATAAGCTCGCGAACACGGGTTGCGATGAAGCCTAACAATGCGACGGTCGAGTAAAGGTTTCGTTAACCCCGCTTTTGGCAGCGCGATTCGGTGGCCGCGGTTTTGGCCGGGTATGGCGACTTTTATGCCCGTGAGCGGCGGCGCGGACCTTGTTCGGCCTTGACGCGACAGGTGTCCTCGACCACATTGCGCGCCATGCACGGCCTTAACCACATTTGCGGCATTTGCCGGGAGATTATTTGCTAGCGGCAACGCTGGCTGTGGCCGTCTTTTCTCCGATCGAGAATTTTGGGACGCCCGGCCAGCAGGCCGAAGAGCGTTGCTGAAAGACTCCGACCGATGGAATTGAAACTCTACGATACGCTGACGCGCGAAAAGCGGATTTTCACCCCGCTCGATCCGGCCAACGTGCGCATGTATGTGTGCGGGCCGACGGTCTACGACTTTGCCCATATCGGCAATGCGCGGCCGGTGATCGTGTTTGATGTTCTGTTCCGGCTGCTGCGTCACCTCTACGGCGCCGGCCACGTCACCTACGTCCGCAACATCACCGACGTTGACGACAAGATCAACGCGCGCGCCGCTGAGGAATTTCCAGGGTTGCCGCTCAACGAGGCGATCCGCAAGGTCACGGAAAAGACCGACAAACAGTTTCACGAGGATGTCGCCGCGCTGGGTTGCTTGCCGCCGACTGTCGAGCCGCGCGCCACCGATCATATCGCCGAGATGAAGACACTGATCGAGCGGCTGATCGCCTCGGGCCACGCCTATGTCGCCGAAGACAACGTGCTGTTTTCCGTGCCGTCGATGTCCGACTACGGCCGGCTTTCAAAAAAGCCGCTCGACGAACTGATCGCCGGCGCCCGTGTCGAAATAGCGGCGTATAAGAAACACCCGCAGGACTTCGTGCTGTGGAAGCCGTCAGCGCCCGGCGAACCGGCTTGGCCGTCGCCCGCCGGCATCGCCGCGCCGGGCCGTCCCGGCTGGCACATCGAATGTTCGGCAATGTCGTGGCGCTATCTCGGCGAAGTGTTCGACATCCACGGCGGCGGCATCGATCTCGTCTTCCCGCACCACGAAAACGAAATCGCCCAATCGCGCTGCGCCTTCCACACGCCCGTCATGGCAAATTTCTGGATGCACAACGGCTTTCTTCAGGTCGAAGGCGAGAAGATGTCGAAGTCGACCGGCAACTTCGTGACGATAAGTGAATTGCTGAACACTTCTGATTTCGGTGGACGAAGATGGTCCGGCGAAATAGTTCGGCTTGCGATGCTCATGACACACTATACTCAGCCAGTTGATTGGACTGTCATGCGATTGCAAGAAGCAAATGTGCGTCGCGGTCGGTGGCTTGGAACGACGATTCAACGAGGAGTTCCAGAGAAAGGCAAGGTCTCAGAGGCCATGCTCGAAGCTCTTGCGGATGATCTGAACACTTCTGAAGTTTTCGCGGTTTTGGACGATCTGGCTAACCGCGCTCGCTCAGTTGGCACGTTAAATCCTGCGGACTCAGCAAATGACCTTGCCGCCTCGATGGTTTGGTTGGGGTTAGCCCGCGATGAGGAGTTTGCTGAGGCCCGAGCGGACAGTGAAGATCTTCGGGATACAATAAAGGCCGCAAGGGTGGGACTAGATAAAAAATCCATTATGCAAAAAATTGAAGCTCGCAATGCCGCGCGAAGGGCAAAAAATTTCGCCGAATCCGACCGCATCCGCGACGAACTCGTCAAAATGGGCGTTGTGCTGAAAGACTCCAAGGACGGCACCACCTGGGAGATCGCCCGATGAGCCCCGAGCGCACTCCGCAAAACCCCTCTCCCCTTGCGGGAGAGGTCGCCGCGCGAAGCGCGGCGGGTGAGGGCCGCGGCGGCGAGCTTGTTCTCGGTGGCGTCGGCTCCCATGGGCCCTCACCTGGTCGGCCGCTTCGCGTCCGACCGCCCTCTCCCGCAAGGGGAGTGGGGAAGACGGGCGCTGGGGCTTCGTCCGTTTCTCCGATGATGCGGCGGCGCGCACAGGCTTTGCGCCTTCGCCTCACGGATGCGGAGCGTAAGCTCTGGTACGCGTTGCGTGATCGGAGATTTGCCGGGTTTAAGTTCCGTCGTCAGGTCCCGGTCGGCCCTTTCATCGCGGATTTTGTCTGCTTCGAAGAGCGGCTAGTGGTCGAAGTCGATGGCGGTCAACACGCGGATTCAACGCAAGACCAAAGGCGGGATCGCTGGCTTGCCGAGAACGGTTTCCGTGTCTTACGCTTTTGGAACAACGAGGTCTTAAGGAATGTGGAAGGCGTCATGACCGTGCTCGCTCAAGCGTTGAAGGTCGAGTGGTGATGACCTCCCGTACCTCGCCAAAACTCGCGCTGCGGCCGATGCTGCCGGCGGATGTGCCGGACCTCGCCGAAATTTTCCGCGCCGCGATCGAGGAATTGACCGCCGACGATTATACCGAGGCGCAGCAGGCGGCGTGGGCGTCGGCGGCCGACGACGAGGAAGAGTTCGGCCAGAAGCTTTCGGGCGCGCTGACGCTGGTGGTGACATTCGGCGGCGCTGCGATCGGATTTGCTTCGCTCGCCGACAACAAGAAGATCGACATGCTCTACGTGCATCCGGCGGCGGCCGGGCAGGGGGCCGGTGCCCTGCTGGCCGATGCGCTGGAAAAGCTCGCCGGCGGCCGCGGCAGCACGGAACTTACGGTAGACGCCAGCGATTCCGCGCGCGGCTTTTTCGAAAAGCGCGGTTTCGCCCCGCGGACACGCAACACCGTGACGGTCGGCAGCGAGTGGCTCGCCAACACCACGATGAGCAAGACGCTGCCGCCACATGAGGGGAGCGTCCAATGAAGCGCGCGCCATGAAGGAACGCCTTTATCTGTTCGACACCACGCTGCGCGACGGCGCGCAGACCAACGGCGTCGATTTCACGCTCGCCGACAAGGTCGCGATCGCCAATCTGCTCGACGATCTCGGCATCGATTATGTCGAGGCTGGCTATCCCGGGGCGAATCCGATCGATACCAGTTTCTTCAGCGAGCCACGAAAGCTGCGCGGCAAACTCACCGCGTTCGGCATGACGCGGCGGCCGGGCCGCTCGGCGTCGAACGATCCAGGCTTGGTCGCGCTGCTCGAGGCGCAGGCCAGCGCCATCTGCTTTGTCGCCAAATCGTGGGATTATCACGTGCGCGTCGCGCTCGAGACCACGGAAGAAGAAAACCTTGCCTCGATTCGCGATAGCGTGCGCGCCGCCAGGGCCAAAGGCCGCGAAGTGCTGCTCGATTGCGAGCATTTTTTCGACGGCTACAAGGCCAAGCCCGTCTATGCGCTGGCTTGCGCGCAAGCTGCCTACGAGGAAGGCGCACGCTGGGTGGTGCTGTGCGATACCAACGGCGGCGCGCTGCCGCATGAGGTCGAGCGCATCGTCGCCGAGGTGTGCAAAAAAATTCCCGGCGATCATGTCGGCATCCACGCCCATAACGACACCGAGCAGGCGGTCGCCAATTCGTTCGCGGCGGTGCGCGCCGGTGCGCGGCAGATCCAAGGCACGCTCAACGGGCTCGGCGAGCGCTGCGGCAACGCCAACCTCACCTCCATCATCCCGACCTTGAAGCTCAAGGCCGAGTACGGCGAAAAATTCGGCATCGGGGTGACGGACGAAAAGCTGCACGGGCTCACCCGCGTGTCGCACGCACTCGATGAAATCCTCAACCGCGCGCCGGACCGCCACGCGCCCTATGTGGGCGAAAGCGCGTTTGCCACCAAGGCAGGCATTCATGCCTCCGCGATCGTCAAGGAGCCGGCCACCTACGAGCACGTCGCGCCCGAGCTCGTCGGCAACCGCCGCAAGCTTCTGGTCTCGGATCAGTCCGGCCGCTCCAACGTGCTCGCGGAACTGGAGCGCATCGGGCTTACCGTCGACAAGGACGACCGCCGCGTCGCGCGCCTGCTCGACGAGGTCAAGGAGCGCGAGGCGATCGGTTACGCCTATGAGGCGGCCGACGCGTCATTCGAACTGTTGGCGCGGCGAATGCTGGGCCAGGTGCCGCATTATTTCGACGTGGAAAAATTCGACGTCAATGTCGAACAGCGCCTCAACGCCAAGGGTGAGCGCGTCAGCGTCAGCCAGGCGGTGGTCAAATTGCGCGTCGGCGACGAAGACCTCATCTCGGTCGCCGAAGGCAATGGGCCGGTCAATGCGCTCGATGTCGCGCTGCGCAAGGATCTGGGCAAGTATCAGAAATTCATCACCGGCCTGGAATTGACCGATTACCGTGTGCGTATCCTCAATGGCGGCACGCAGGCCGTGACGCGCGTCCTGATCGAGAGCGCCGACGAGACCGGCGAGCACTGGACCACGATCGGCGTTTCCTCCAACATTATCGACGCGTCGTTCCAGGCGCTGATGGACTCGATCGTCTACAAGCTGGTGAAGTCCGGCGCGCCGGCGTGATTGCAGTTTCCCTCGCCCCTTGCTGGGTGGGAGAAGGGAAGCAACGGGGGCCACCATGATCGATCACATTTCAATCGCCGTGCGCGAGCTGAAAGCGTCCGCGCGGTTTTACGACGCGCTGCTTAAGCCGCTCGGCATGATGCGGCTGAGCCAAGCGACCAGGACGATCGGTTACGGGAAGAGCTACCCGGAATTCTGGCTCAACGAGCGGCCGCAGCTTGAACTGCAGCCCGAGGACAGCGGACTCCATATCTGCCTGCGCGCGGCGGATGCGGCGGCGGTCGACGCGTTTCATACCGCAGCAGTATCGGCAGGCGCCAAATCCGATGGCGCACCGGGCAAGCGGCCGCAATATTCGCAAACCTATTACGCCGCTTTCGTGCGCGACTGGGATGGCAACCGCATCGAGGCGGTAACGTTTTTGAAAGAGGGGTGAGGTCGAGAGCAATACCCTCGACGGTTCACAATCTGTCCGCCGGAACTGCCATTGTTTGCTCCGCGTCGGCCACATGGCGCGCGGCTTTCTGCATCGCCGGCAAAATGTCCTCGACCCGCGTTGCGACCAGGAAATCGACATTGAATGCCGACGGCACGAATTTCACCGTACGCATGTGCTCGATCAACGTCAGCAGAGGGTTCCAGTAGCCGACGATGTTGGCGATCAGGATCGGCTTCTTATGGCGGCCAAGCTGCGCCCAGGTGAGCTGCTCGACGACCTCCTCGAGTGTGCCGAGCCCGCCCGGCAGCGCGGCGAAGCCGTCGGCATGTTCGAACATGGCGCGCTTACGGCTGTGCATGTCCGGCACGACGATCAATTCCTGCGCTATGTGGCTGGGCCGCTCGCGTTTGGTCAGAAACTCCGGAATGATGCCGGTCACGTGGCCGCCATGATCGAGCACGGCATGCGCCACCGCACCCATGAGCCCGACGGAGCCACCGCCATAGATCAAACGGATATGATTTTCGGCGAGGATTTTGCCGAAGGTTTGCGCTGCCGTGACGAAGGCCGGGTCGGTGCCCGGGCTTGATCCGCAATAGACGCAAAGTGCATTGATTTTGGCCATGGAATGATACTCTGCAAAGATTAGATGTGGCGTTGATTCGTGCCGGCCGCAAGTTTTTTGCACGGCAGACCGCGGCAGCGTGCAGTTCGCCGCAAAACACTCTATATGACGGGAACTGGATATGACGGGTATTGCGGCCACGTGGGGCCGTCCCCCGCCCACGAGCGCCCCCATACCGATGACGCCACACTGATAATGAGCGATTTCCAGCGGCCTGCCCGCAGTCTCAAGCGCGAAGTCGGCGGCGGCAGCAGCGGCGACACGCTGTTCGCGACGCTCGTGCATCTGTGGCCGTACATCTGGCCGGCTGATCGGCGCGACCTCAAGGTGCGCGTCGGGATATCCACGCTGCTGATCTTTGCCGCCAAGCTCGCGACGATCGCGGTGCCGTTCACCTTCAAGTGGGCGACCGACGCGCTCGCCGGTCACGGCACCGCGCCGCTCGGCCCCGACGACATCTTGGCCTGGGCGCTGGCGACGCCGGTTATGATGACGCTCGCCTATGGCGGCATGCGCGTGGTGATGGCGCTGCTCACCCAGTCGCGCGATGCGATCTTCGCCAAGGTGTCGATGAACGCGGTGCGCCGGCTCGCCATGCGCACGTTCGAGCACGTGCACTTGCTGTCGCTGCGCTTTCATCTGGAGCGCCGGACCGGCGGGCTCACCCGCGTCCTGCAGCGCGGGCGCGATGCGATCGAAACTATTGTGCGCATGCTGCTGCTGCAGCTTGCGCCGACCATCGTCGAGGTGGTTCTGGTCGCCTGGGTGCTGTTGTTCCATTTCGACTGGCGATACCTCGTCGTCATCGTGGTGACGGTCGCGCTCTACATCGGATTCACCTTCTGGGCGACCGAGTGGCGCATCGGCATCCGCCGCGACATGAATTCGAGCGACAACGACGCCAACGCCAAGGCAATCGACTCGCTGCTCAACTACGAGACCGTCAAATATTTCTCCGCCGAGGAACGCGAGGCGCAGCGCTACGACCGTTCGGTGGCGCGCTATGAGGAAGCAAGCGTGCGCGCCTACGTGTCGCTTGCCGTGCTCAACGCCGGGCAGGCGGTCGTGTTCACGATCGGGCTGTGCGCCGCCATGGTGCTGTGCGCCTACGGCATTCAGCACGGCACCAATACGGTCGGCGATTTCGTCATGATCAACGCCATGATGATCCAGCTCTACCAGCCGCTCAATTTCATGGGCATGGTGTATCGCGAGATCAAGCAGGCCGTGATCGACATCGAGACCATGTTCGCGCTGCTGTCACGCAAGCCGGAAATCACCGACCGTCCGGGCGCGCAACCGCTGAAGGTCGGCGCCGGCGCGATCCGGTTCGATAACGTGTCGTTCGCCTACGAACCGGCGCGGCCGATCCTCAAAGGCTTGAGCTTCGAGGTCGCGGCCGGGCACACTGTCGCCATCGTCGGTCCGTCGGGCGCCGGCAAGTCGACCATCTCGCGGTTGCTGTTCCGCTTTTACGATGTCACCGGCGGCCGCATTCTCATTGACGGCGTCGATATCCGCGATGTCACGCAGACCTCGCTGCGCGCCTCGATCGGCATGGTGCCGCAGGACACCGTGCTGTTCAACGACACCATCCGCTACAACATCCGTTACGGCCGCTGGGACGCAAGCGACGCCGAAGTCGAGGAGGCGGCGCGGCTGGCGCAAATCGATACCTTCATTCGTCACGCGCCCAAGGGCTATGAAACCGAGGTCGGCGAGCGCGGCCTGAAACTCTCCGGCGGCGAGAAGCAACGCGTCGCCATCGCCCGCACCATTCTCAAAAGCCCGCCGATCCTCGTGCTCGACGAGGCGACATCGGCGCTCGACAGCCACACCGAACGCGACATTCAGGACGCACTCGATCGCGTCGCCAAGAACCGCACCACGCTGGTCATTGCTCACCGGCTGTCGACTATTGTCGGGGCCGATGAGATTCTGGTGCTCGACAAGGGCGTGATCGTCGAACGCGGCCGCCACGCCCAATTGCTCGCACATGGCGGGCTTTACGCCAGCATGTGGAATCGTCAGCGCGAAGCCGAAATGGCGCGCGAGATTCTTCAAGAGACCGGCGAGGACGAACCGATCGCTCCCAACCGCAATCCGCCGGAGGCAGAGAGCGACCACCTCGTCTCTACCGCCGATGCCGCGGAGTAGATTGGAGTGGGATCGAATGATCCGCTCACCTTCGGCTGTCATGCCCCGCCAACGGGTCCGGCCCGAAGTGGCCGGCCCGATGCCAAGCTCCGGCGGGGCATCGAGTATTCACCCGCCGCTGAGTCCTGTGCCGTAGTGTAGTGATTACTGGATCATCCGCATTCGCGGATGATGACATAGTGGAACACAGAACAACCGATGTCCGTGATCAACTCCATCCGCTCGCAGCTGTCGCCGATCCACCCGGAGGGCTATCCGTTCGTCGGTGGCTTTGCGCTCGTCAGCCTCATCCTGTTCTGGCTGTGGTCGCCGCTCGGCTGGCTCGGCACGGTCGCGACGCTGTGGTGCGCGTATTTCTTCCGCGATCCGGCGCGGGTCACGCCGGTGCGTGACGGCATCGTGGTGGCGCCGGCGGACGGTCTCGTCAGCCAAGTGGCCAATGCCGTGCCGCCGCAGGAGCTCGGGCTCGGTGCGCGGCCGCTGTTACGCATTTCCATCTTCATGAGCGTGTTCAATTGCCATGTGAACCGCAGCCCGGTCGCCGGGCGCATCGAGCGCATCGTTTATCGCCGCGGCAAATTTCTGAGCGCCGATCTCGACAAGGCGAGCGAAGACAACGAGCGTAATGCCTTTCTGATCGCAACGCCCGGTGGGGCGCGGCTGGCCGTGATCCAGATTGCCGGCCTGGTAGCCCGGCGCATCGTGCCGTTTTCGCGCGAGGGCGAGACTGTCGCCGCCGGCCAGCGTATCGGCATGATCCGGTTCGGATCGCGGGTCGACGTTTACCTCCCGGACGGTGCGCGGGCTTTGGTCGGCGAGGGGCAGACCTCGATTGCTGGCGAGACGGTGATCGGCGATCTGCGGGGCCTTGAGGCCGGCCGCACGTTTCGCGTCGGCTGAGTACCGTTAACGTCCCAGGTGCCCGGCCGTTGCGGCATTTGCCCGCTTCGTGGCAGCGGCGCCGCAGACACGCTATATTGCCGGCATGGCCATTCGCCGATCAGGCTTCGATCGTCCGCGCATGCCGCGCCTGCGCCGCCGGCGCTTCCGCCGGATTCCGGTGCGTATCCTGGTGCCGAACGTGGTGACGCTGCTGGCGCTGTGCGCGGGTTTGACCGCGATCCGGCTGGCGTTCGAGGATCGCTACGCTCTGGCGCTGGCGGCGATCGTGTTCGCCGCCATCTTGGACGCCATCGACGGCCGGCTCGCCCGCCTCTTGAAAGGCACGTCGCGGTTCGGCGCCGAGCTCGATAGCCTTTCGGATTTCGTCAACTTTGGCGTGGCACCGTCGCTGATCCTCTATTTCTGGGGCCTGCACAGCCTGAAATCGGCCGGCTGGATCGCCGCCATGGTGTTTGCCATCTGCGCCGGCCTGCGGTTGGCCCGTTTCAACGTCATGCTGGACGATCCGGACCAGCCGGCCTGGGCGAGCAACTTTTTCGTCGGGATGCCGGCGCCGGCCGGCGCCATCACCGTGCTGCTGCCGATCTACGCCTCGTTTCTCGGCCTGCCGCGCTCGGGTGTGCTGACCTGGATCACTCTGGTCTACACGCTTGGCATCGCCTGGCTGATGGTGTCGCGATTGCCGGTATTTTCGGGCAAGCGTGTTGGCACCCGCGTGACGCCCGAACTGGTCGGGCCGCTGATCGTCTTCGTCGTGCTCTGTTTTGCCCTGTTGTTCGCCTATCCGTGGGTGCTCTTGACCGCAGGTACGCTGGCCTGTCTGGCGAGCCTGCCGTTCGGCTACCTGTCCTACCGCGGCTATGAGCGGCGCTCGCGCGAGAGCCACACCGAAACGCAGCCGCCTGCCATGCATTCGCCACCGATCGCTGGCGGATTTAGCCGTCCGCCGGACGGCGACGATCATCCGCCGCGGCTGAACTGACGGCGCTGCGCCAAGGGGAGGCGCCGCGCCAAGCGCGGGAGAACGCCGCGTAGCCTTAAACGGCAAGGAACCCGCCATGGCAGTCGGCCGCCGCGCAGTTCTGGCCTCCGCTGCGGCGTCACTCGCGACGCCGGCTTTGCTCCGTCTGGCGCGCGCGGACGTGGCGCTGCCTCACGTCACGCTCAAGCTGCACCACGCATTTTCGTCGGTATCGTGTCTCCACGCGAATTTTCTTGCGCCATGGGCGCGCCAAGTCGAGGAGCAATCGGCCGGCCGGATCCGTATCGACATCTATCCATCGATGGCGCTCGGCGGCCAGCCGGCTGAGCTGTTCGATCAGGCGCGTGATGGCATCGTCGATATCGTCTGGGCGATGCCATGCGAAACGCCGGGCCGCTTCCCGAAGATCGAAATGTTCGAACTGCCGTTCGTGCCGCCGCGGCGCGCGCTGGTCGGCTCAAAGGCGATCGAGGATTTTGCCGCCGAACATTTGATGGATGAGTTTCGCGACATTCATCCGATCTGCTTTTCGTGCGCGGATCGTGGCGTCCTGCATGCCAATCGCCCGGTGCGGACCATGGCCGAGGTCAAGGGATTGCGGCTTGACGTGAGCACGCGCTTTACCGCGGCGGCGATCGCAATGCTTGGCGCCCACCCCGTACCGATGCCGCGCGGCCAGCTGCCGCTTGCGATTGCGCGCCATGTCGTTGACGGCTGCATCGTCGCATGGGACATGGTGCCGGCGCTCAAACTCGACAGTGTGCTCAAGGCGCACACCGACTTTGCCGATGATGCGCTGAGTACGACGACCGCCGTTTTGGCGATGAACAAGACCGCGTATGAAAAACTTCCCACTGACCTTAAACAGGTGATCGTCGACAATTCCGGTCAGGTGGCCGCCGGCATGGCCGGCACGATGTGGGATCTGAAAGCCAAGGCGGTCGCCGATGCGGCAAGTCAAAACGGCGATCAAATCGTCACGCTCGATCCGGACGCCGTCGCGCGCTGGCGCAACGCAACCCAGGCTGTGGTCGATGCGTGGCGCAAGGGTATCAAAGCGCACAAGGGCGACGGCGACGGGATGCTGACGAGCGCCCGCGAACTATTTGCGAAATATGCCAGCGTCCCGGAGCCGCAGCCGCCGGCGCCGCCAAAACCACAGGTCACTGAAGTCAAAGTTGAGCCGCAGCCGCCATCCAAAATTGACAGCCCGGCTCCCGCGCCGCAGCCGGTCGTGAAAGCCGCGCCCACACCGGCTCCGAAGGTGAGTGTTGCCGCACCGCCGGCGCATCCGTCAGCCGCGGCCGTGCCGCCAACGCATTGGTGGCAGTTCTGGAAGTCGACGCCGGGGACAGCGTCGGCCGCGCCAATCACGCCGCCACCGCGGGCCGCTACGCATTGGTGGCAGTTCTGGAAGCCGGTCACGACACGATCCGCCGCCGTATCGTCGCCGGCTCTGCCTGTAGCGCCTGCGCCCCACGCTGCTGTGTCGGCCGCGCAACCGCCGCCTCCGGCCGCCGCGGCGATCGCAAAGTCGGCGCCGGCGGTGCCGCTTCCGGCGCCACCGAAGGCCTTCGATATTCCGCTCTAAAATTACCGCTGTAGCGGATGCCCTGGCATCAGATCGTAAGGATGCGCCCAGCCCGGCAGCGACTTGATACGGCCCAGCCACGCGGCAATGTTTTTGTGCTCGGCGTTGATGTCGAAGCCGAACTCATCGGCCGGATAGTACAAATACGCGCACAGCGACAGATCGGCGATCGTCGGCGTGTCGCCCAGCATGAACGGTGCTTTGCCCAGCCGCTTGTCGAGAACGGCGAGACTACCGTCGATGCGGCCTTTGAGGAATGCCATGACGGCCGGATCGCCGGCCGGCCGCGCGAAGTTTTTCAGAAAGCGATACGGTCCCAGAAATCCGTTGACTTTCTGGTTGTCGAAAATGATCCAGCGCAGTGCTTCGAGCCGCTCGTCGTCGGTGCGCGGCAGGAATTTTTTTGTCTGTTCGGCGAGATACGTCAGGATCACGCCGGATTGGCTGAGTTTTTTGGCGCCATGCACCAGAACCGGCACTTCGCCCATTTCATTGACGTCGGTACGATATGCGGGCGTGCGTTGAACGCCGGCGCCGAAAAAATCGACGAACAATGGTTTCCAGTCGGCGCCGATGAGATTGAGCATCAGCGCCGCGCGGTAGGCATTGCCGGACTGCGCAAAACAGTAGAGTTCATATTCGGCCACGACAGATCCCGTTTCTAGAGCTGTTTGGACAATGTCAGCGCGCTGCCGCTTGAATCGTGCCCCTCGAAATGGCCGCCCACATAGGACATTTGGGCCAGCGGTTTTCCCTTGAAATCGTGAATGACCAGCATGCCGCTTTCAAAGGCCCACTTGCGGCTCATGAAGAAATTTCCAGGACAGCCGCCGGCCGGTGCAATCGTGCCCTGGGGGGCAGGGGACTGCGCGCCGGCGCCAGGCGCGTCGGCGAAATTCATTGAACACGCACCGCCCGCCGCGGCCGAAAGCTGCCAGCGGCCGGCAAGATCGACCGGCGGCGAGGACGTTACCGGCCCCGCGGCGGCTGGCGCGGGCGTTTCTGTCGGATCGGGGCTGCTCCCGAGCAGGTTGCTGCTGCAGGCGGTAAGGCCAGTAAGGAGGCCGATCAGCAGCAAGAAGGCCGCGGCGGCCGCCCCAGTCTCTCCCACAACTTTCATGTGCCCTGCTCGGACCATCCCCGATCCCCAAAACGGCAACCGCACTAAAACCCGATTTGGGCAGGGAAGTGAAGACAAGCAAAGCCGAATTTAAGGCCGTCCCAACGGTCTCGAGCTTTTATTTCATGGTCGGGATAACGAATTCGGCGCCTTCCTTGACGCCTGACGGCCAGCGTGCGGTCACGGTCTTGGTCCGCGTGTAGAAGTGGATCGAGTCCGGACCGTGCTGGTTGAGGTCGCCGAAGCCCGAGCGTTTCCAGCCGCCGAATGTGTAATAGGCCAGCGGCACCGGAATGGCGAAGTTGACGCCGACCATGCCAACCTCCACGCGATTGACAAAGTCGCGCGCGGCGTCGCCGTCGCGGGTGAAGATAGCCACCCCGTTGCCGTATTCGTGTTCGGACGGCAGCCGCACCGCTTCCTCGTAATCCTTGGCGCGCACCACCGACAACACGGGGCCAAAGATTTCCTCTTTGTAGATGCGCATTTCGGGCGTGACACGGTCGAACAGGCAGCCGCCCATGAAATTACCGTTCTCGTAGCCCTGCAGCTTGAAACCGCGGCCATCGACCAGCAGTTCGGCGCCCTCTTCGATGCCAAGATCGACGTAGCTCTTTACCTTGTCCATGTGCGCGTGTGTGATCATCGGGCCATAGTCAGCCTGGGCATCGGTAGAAGGACCGATCTTCAGGCTCTCGACGCGTGGCACGAGCTTTTCCAGGAGCGCGTCGGCGGTCTTTTTGCCGACCGGCACAGCCAGCGACACCGCCATGCAGCGTTCGCCGGCCGAGCCGTACCCGGCCCCGATCAACGCGTCGACCGCCTGATCCATGTCGGCATCCGGCATGATGATCATCTGGTTTTTGGCGCCGCCGAAGCATTGCACGCGTTTGCCGTTGGCGGCGGCGGTCGCATAAATGTATTCGGCGATCGCCGACGAGCCGACGAAGCCGACGGCCTTGATGCGCGAATCCGTCAGCAGCGTGTCGACCGCCTCCTTGTCGCCATTGACGACGTTGAACACGCCCGCAGGCAGGCCGGCTTCGAGAAACAGTTCAGCGAGCCGCATCGGCACCGACGGATCGCGCTCCGATGGCTTGAGAATGTAAGCATTGCCGCACGCCAGAGCGGGAGCGCACTTCCATAGCGGGATCATTGCCGGGAAATTGAAAGGTGTGATGCCGGCGACCACGCCAAGCGGCTGCCGCATCGAATAAAGGTCGATGCCCGGCCCGGCGTTGTCGCTGTACTCACCCTTGAGCAAGTGCGGAATCCCGCAGGCGAATTCGACGACTTCGAGGCCACGCTGGATGTCTCCCTTGGCGTCGGTAAACGTCTTGCCGTGTTCGGATGACAAGAGCCGTGCCAGCGAGTCGTATTCCTTCTGCACCAGTTCGAGGAATTTCATCATCACCCGCGCCCGGCGTTGCGGGTTGGTCGCGGCCCAGCCTGGTTGCGCCGCCTCGGCGACCGCGATCGCGTGCTCGACCTCGGAATGCTTGGCAAAGGCCACGTTGGCCTGCACCTCGCCGGTATTGGGGTTGAAGACGTCGCCGTGCCGGCCGGAAGCGCCCTTCACCTCATTACCGCCGATGAAGTGTCCGATCTCGCGCATGGGCTGTCTCCTTGGTTGCGGCGCTGGGCCGCTGCCATTTCGCCTATTGTGAGGGTTTTTACGGTGCCGGTCACGGGGGGTGCCAAGGTATCGCGGTAACGCTCCTTTAAGCGCAAAGACGCTACTTTGAGGGCGTGTCACTGCGGGGTGCTCAGTGACGCGGGTGGGAGCGGTGCGTTATGGACATTACAACCGGCATTGGCCTGCTTGCCGGGACCGCCGTGGTCGCCACCTTGATGCTCATGGGTGGCAATCTGGGGATGTTTGTCAGCGAACACGCTGTCATTATCATCTTTGGCGGATCGTTCTCCGCGACGCTTATCCGCTTCCCCTTAGGCTCGATCATCCACGGCTTGCCGCTGGGGGCGAAATTCGCCTTCACCATGCGGCGCCTGACCCAGCGCGAGCTGGTTGATGAGATCGCCACCATCGCCGAAATCGCCCGCAAGCAGGGTCCGCTCGGCCTCGAGAAACTCGAGATCGACGACCCCTATCTGGCCAAGGGCATCCGCTTCGTCGCCGACGGCTACGATTCCGAATTCATTCGCGACAATCTCGAGCGCGACCGCGACAACTTCCTCACCCACCTCGACGAAGGCCAGAAGATCTATCGCGCTGTCGGCGATTGCGCGCCGGCCTTTGGCATGGTCGGGACACTGGTCGGCATGGTGCAGATGTTCGCCAACATGACCGACCCATCCAAACTGGGTCCGTTCATGGCGACGGCGCTGCTGGCAACGCTGTATGGCGCTCTTGTCTCCAATGTTCTCTGCCTGCCCATCGCCGACAAGCTGCATCTGAAACTGGTCGACGAAGAGGTCAACCGCACGCTGATCATTGACGGCGTGCTGATGATCCGTGAATCGAAGAGTCCGACGTTGGTACGCGAAATGCTGTTGGCGTATCTCCCGGAAAAGCATCGCGACCATGAGCCGGAGCCGGTACCGGCGTAACGCCGCGCCGACCAAGACACCATGGCGCGCAAAAAAGAGGCGCACGGCGGTGGCCACGGCTGGTTCGTCACTTTTGCCGACCTCATGGGGCTTTTGGTCAGCTTCTTCGTGATGCTGGTCGCGTTTTCCAGTCAGGACCAGAAGAAGCTGCAGATCGTCGCCGGCTCGATACGCGACGCGTTCGGTGTGCAGAGCAATGTGCGCTATTCCGGCATCATCGAAGTCGACGGCCTGCCCACCCGGCCGAAGCTGAAACACGCCGCCCACATTCAGCCTGAGGACGCCTCGGCTACGCCCACTCCCGATCAAGGCGACCGCAAGCGCGATTTCGGCGCCAAGCTGGAGCAAGACCAGGCGTTCGCGCTCGCCGCGGCGTCGTTGCGTCAAGCACTGCAAGACATGCCGGAACTTACCGAGGCGTCCAAACACATCATGCTGGAGGACACGAAGGAGGGTCTCAACATCGAGATCGTCGACCAGGAAGGCCGCTCGATGTTCCCCGAAGGCTCGAAAACGCCCTATCCGCAAACGCAGGAGCTCATCCGGAAACTGGCGGCACCGCTCAAGGCGACGCCGTACCGGGTTTCAATCACCGGCCACACCGCGGCGCCGCGCACCCCGCCGCCGGCTGGCTACGGGCCCTGGAATCTTTCGGCTGACCGCGCCGACGCCGTGCGGCAAATCCTTGAAGAGCAGGGCTTTCCAT
Organism: Xanthobacteraceae bacterium; assembly: GCA_049300295.1. Lineage (GTDB taxonomy): Bacteria > Pseudomonadota > Alphaproteobacteria > Rhizobiales > Xanthobacteraceae > BOG-931. The sequence goes on along the minus strand of JBAQJL010000037.1, from coordinate 36,256 downwards.
CGAACAGCATCTATCAGGTGGCCGGCAAAGCCGACACCGATCCACTGTTTCCCGACGATCCCTACATTGCGGCCAATCGCCGGGTGACCATAACCCTGATGCGTGAGGCCCCGCCGGTGCCGCCCGATATGGCGCCTTAGGGCATCACGCCGGCCGCGCCGGTGCGGTAACCGTCAAGACCCTTGATTCCGACGCCCTTTGGCGCAACCTGTCGCCCGATAACGCGAGCCATGACCAGGAGACGACCGATGGCTGACCAACCGGCTGCGGCGCCGAGCGTGCGCGATCTGACGCCGGCGGAGATAGAGCGTGGGCTTGCGGAAGGCCGCATGCTGCTGGTCGATGTGCGCGAGCCGAACGAGACCGCACTCGAACGCTTTCCCGGCGCCGTACTGGTGCCGTTGTCCGCGTTCGATCCATCCGCCATCCCGGCCTCGCCGGATCGCGAGGTGGTGTTCGCCTGTCGCTCCGGCCGCCGCTCGGTGACCGCATCGCTGGCCGCACAGGAGCAGGGTTTCGCCTACGGCTCCCACATGGCCGGGGGCATCCTGGCGTGGAAGGAAGCGGGACTGCCGACCGAGACGTAATCCGACTTCAACGCCTGGATCAATCCGCCTGGATGTTGGCGTCCTTCACCATTTTCTTCCACTCGCCGAGCTGTTCCTTGATGTAATTGCCGAGTTCCTCAGGCGTCGAGGAAAAGCCTTCGAAGCCGACATTCTTGAATTTCTTCTGCACTTCGGGGCTTTCGATAATCGGGCGCAGCGTTTTGTTGAGTTTAGCCACGACGTGGGGCGGCGTGCCGGCGGGCGCGACCAGACCCGCCCAGGCGTCGAGGTTGAAGCCTTTGATGCCGGCTTCGTCCATCGTCGGTAATTCCGGGAACAACTTGCTGCGTTTGATGCGCGTGACCGCGAGCGCCCGTAGCGCGTGGGCGGCGACGTGCGGCATGGCGGTGGTGAAATCGGCGAACATCATCGAGACGCGGCCGGCAATGATGTCCTGAAGCGCGGGTGGCGTGCTGGTGTAGGGCACATGAATGAGATCGATCCCAGCCCAATGCGCCAGCGTGTCGCCGGCGACGATGCCGGCGGTGTTACCGCTGGCAAACGAAAGTTTTCCAGGGTTGGCCTTGGCGTAGGCGACCAGGTCCTTGACCGAGTTGATCGGCAGCTTTGGATTGATCACCAGCATCAAGGTGAAGCTGCCGACGCGCGTGACCGGCGTAAAATCCTTGATGGGATCGTAGTTGACGTCCTTGTGCAAAAACGGATCGGCGGAGAGCGGTGAGTTTGTCGCCATCAGGAGCGTGTAGCCGTCCGCCGGCTGGTGATGCACGAACTGGGCTGAAAGCGCTCCATCGACGCCGGGTTTGTCTTCGACAACGATGGGTTGCCCGGTCGCGGGACCAAACTTGTCGGCGATGATGCGGCAAAGCGTGTCACTGGCGCTGCCCGCGCCGAACGGATTGACGAGCGTGACCGGCCGCGTCGGATAGTCGTCGGCGTAGAGCGCAGCGCTGAACATCGCCGTCGCGGCGGCGATCAGAATCAAACAAAGCCTTCTCATCGGCGAATCCTCCCTGCCTTGCTATAAATTGTTTTTTGTTGGCACGTCGTTTTAACGAGGTGCGCGCCTTGACGTTACGTCAACCATACCAGAAGCGGCCGCAAAAGTATTGCGACGGTGTTTGAGCGACCTCGGCCCCCGTCGTCGCAGCCTTATGCGATGCGACCGATGAGGAGTGGGTCGGCTTGATGGGAGCGCCGGGCCGCTCCCCCGATCCTGGAAAAGTGTGCCTGCGGCGTGCGCTCGCCTACGTCACCGCCGGCTTCAACGCCAGCGCTGATGCAGCCACAGCCACTGCTCCGGATACTCACGGACCCAGCGTTCGATCACATTTGTGATCGCCTGCATGGTGCCTTGCACGTCGATGCGGCCATCGGCACCGCGCGGCGGTTCAATCGGATCGGTGATATCGATCTGGAAGCGGTTGCGGTCGGGGAGGCGGATGGCGCGCAGGCCATAGATCGGACATTTCAACTGCCGCGCCAAAAGTGCAATCAGCGGATTGGCCTTGCATGGGCGGCCGAAGAAGTTCACCTCGACTCCCTTGGTGTAGTGCTGGTCGACCAGCATGCCGGCATGCACGCCGTCTTGAAGCAGACGGGCCAGTCGCACCGGCGCGTCGAGGCCGGTCGGAACGAGCTGCCCCATCACGCCGGTGCGCAATTTGATGATGGCATCGCTGATGGCGGAGATATTGGGCCGCCGATAAAGCACGGCCGACGGGACGCCGACCTGATGCGTCACTACGGCCGGAATCTCCCAATTCGCGGTGTGGCAGGCGAAACTGAGCGTGGCCTTGTTGGCAGCGATACGGCGAGCGCGTTCGAGCGTCGGCATGTCGACGATCACGGTGTCGGTCAGCGAAACTCCGGGTTCGACGACGCGAAATTCATTGAGATGGACGAACTCCGCGGCGACGCGGCCGAGATTGTCCCAGACGCCGGACAGTATCTCACTAATTTCGGCCTCAGACTTTTCCGGAAAGGCGGAACGCAGGTTGTTGCGGCCGATCCGGTGCTCCGGCACCAGCGGTCCCACCTTGCGCATGAACGCGCCGGCAAAATTTGCCGCGTGCTCGCGGCGAATACGCTTGACCGCGCGAAGCAGTCCGACCGCAACGGCGCCGATGGTTGCATCGAGCAGTTTTTTTGATCGCCGTCCCAGCATCAGAACGCGACGATGATTTTTCCAAATACCTGACGGCTTTCCAGCCGGGTCAGCCCGCGCTCGAAATCGGCAAGCGGGACTTCAGTATCGATCACCGGCAGGAGCCCCGATGCCATCTTGGCGAGGCCTTCGCGGATGTTGCGCATCGAGGCGCCGAACGAACCGATGATGCGGTATTGCTGAGTGTAAAGCTGAAACAGGTTCAGATTGATCGACTGGCCCGAAGTGGAGCCGCAGGTCACCAGCCGTCCGCCGCGCTTGAGGCACAACAGCGAGCCGTTGAACGTGTCGGGTCCGACATGCTCGAACACGACGTCGACGCCCTTCTTGCCGGTGAGCTTGCGGACCGCGCCTTCGAACCGGTCGGTGCGGTAATTGATGACGTGATCGGCGCCGAGCGCCTTCGCCTTCTCAACCTTGGCATCGTCGCCGACCGTGGTGAACACGGTGCAGCCGATAGTTTTCGCCATCCTGATGGCGGCGGAGCCAATGCCGGAGCCGCCGGCCTGCACCAGAATGCTTTCGCCTGGTTCGAGCTTGGCGTTGTCGAACAGCATGTGCTGCACGGTGGCGAAGGCGATCGGCGCGCACGCGGCGTCGCGAAAGCTCACGCTCGGCGGCACCGGGACGACCAGCCGCGCCGGCATGTTCACCAGATCGCGGGCGAAGCCGTCGATGTGAAAACCCATCACGCCGCCGACGTTTTCACAGAGGTTGTCGCGGCCCTCGCGGCAGGCCTTGCAGACGCCGCATGTCAGCGCCCCGTAGGCCACCACCCGGTCGCCAGTCTTGAGCGCATCGACCCCGGCACCGACCGCGACGATCTCGCCAGATGCCTCGGCGCCGACGACGAGCGGCAGCTTGCGCTTGGCAAAGGCCATGCCGCGCCAGCCCCAGACATCGATGTGGTTGAGGCCCACGGCCCTGATTGCGATCTGGACTTCGCCCGCGTCCGGCGCCGGCGGCGGCGCGGCTTCCAGGCGTTCGAGCTTGCGGTCGCCAACCAGCGTCAGCGCGCGGATCGTGCCTTGTGTCCGCGGTGCGGGTGCAGGGGCAGGGGCGGCGTTCGCCTGCGCGCTGCCGAGCGCTGGCGCGATGCCGGTCATGCCGGTTCCTGTGCCAGCACCAGGGACACGTTCTGGCCGCCGAAGCCGAATGAATTGGAGATGGCGCGCCGCATGCGCTTATCGCGCGCCACATTGGGCACGACATCAAGCGGAATCGCCGGATCGGGAACGACGTAATTGATCGTCGGCGGCATGCGCTGGTGTTGGAGGGTGAGCAGCGTGAAGGCGGCTTCGACGGCACCGGCCGCCGTCAGCGTGTGACCGATCATCGACTTGTTGGAAGAGATCGGCACGTCCTTGATGCGCTCGCCGAACACCATGGAAACGCCGAGATATTCCATTTTGTCGTTTTCCGGCGTCGAGGTGCCGTGTGCGTTGATGTAATCGACGTCCTCGGGCCCGACGCCGGCGTCGGCGAGTGCTTGGCGCATGCAGGCTACGATCGGCTTGCCGTCAGGGCTCGATCGCGTGCGATGAAACGAGTCGGATTTTTCGCCGCAGCCCTCGATGATGCCGAGCACGCGGGCACCGCGCGCGCGAGCGTGATCGAAATCTTCAAGCACCAGAGCGGCGGCGCCTTCCGCAATCACGAAGCCGTCGCGGTTCTTGGAAAACGGCCGCGACGCCTGCTCGGGCGGATCGTTATGCGTCGACAGTGCCGACAACAACGAAAAGCGCACCAGCGATTCCGGCGTCACCGAACCATCGGCGCCAACCGCAAGCACCGCCTGACATTCGCCGCGCCGAATGGCCTCGACGCCCAGCTGAATTCCAGTGGCGCCGGACGCGCACGCCGTGTTGAGCGAAATCGCCGAGCCCTCGGTGCCAAAATGATCGGCAAGCCGTTCGGCGACGGTGCTGCCTTTCGCCGAAGGAAAGACCGGCGAAAACTGCGACCGGGCGGCGGCGCGCACCAGATCGGGATAGTTGACGTCGATGTCGGTGCCGGCGGCCGCAGCCAGCGCTTCGCGATAATGCCACTCGAGTTCGAGCGGCGGCGGCGCGATAAACAGCGGGCCCGGGAAATGGTTTTTGCTGCCGATGCCGGACTGCGCGACCGCCTCTTCGGCGGCAAGGAAGGCGAGGCGCGTGGTCAGATCGGCGGGCGGCATATAATCCGTGTAGGCGGCATCGACCGTGCCCGCGATTGTGGTGCGAAGGCCGTCGATCGGAAATCGCGAAATGCGGCGAATGCCGGAGACGCCGGCGGTCAATTTCGACCAGTTCTCGTCCTGGCCGATACCGAGCGACGTGACGACGCCAATGCCGGTGACGGCAATCACCGGACGGCCGGCTTTGTCGCGGGTGGGTGCACTTGCCATCGGCGATTTCCTCAATCGACTCGTTCGATCAGCGTCATGCCTTCGCCGCGCCACGTGCCAACGCTTGTCACTGCGGCCTGACGCAAAGCGGCCGGGCTATCGCCGCGGTCGCCGCGGCCGGCCGGAGCAAACAGCTTACCATGTTCGACGGCCGCGCAAGTAATTCCGAGGCAGGCGACGAAGTGGGTGTCGATCCCGTGTCCGGTCTGGGTGCCTGGATTGCGAACGGGAAGGCCGATTTCGGTCAGGACCGAGAGTTCCGCCGATGTTGCCGGTTCTGAGCCGTTGGCCCCGGAGATGACGGCGGCCTGTTTAGGGTCGATGCTCGGAGAAATTTCTTTCCATAGCCGCCGCAATGTCGATTCGATTTCTCCCGCCTGACGGGCTCGGCCCTCGGAGAGGACCGGACCGATGCGCGCACGCGGACGTACACCGCGCGCTTGCGCGTGCTCGCGACTTTCCAGCACCAGGAACGCGCCCATCGTTGCCAGTGCGAGTCCGCCCTTCGGGCCGCGGTCCCAGACCGGCGCGAACGGTGGTTTAAGCAGCATGCCGCTCAGTTCGATATTGACCAAAACGTCCCAGCGTGCGCCGTGATAGGCGCCGCCCACGAGTGTCAGCTCACTTTGCCCCGCCGCAATGCGCGCCTGAGCGATGCGCACCGCGTCGACACCGGCTGACTCTTCGCCCAGAAAAGTACGCGAGGCGCCGATCACGCCGTGCACCAGCGAAATATTGCCGGCGAGCATGTTGGGCAGTTGCGCCAGAAACAAGGTCGGGCGCAAATCGCTCATCAGATGCTCGTTGAGAAACGCGCCCGGACGTTCCGCCTTGCGTATTCCAGCGAGGATTGCGGTATCGACGGCGATATCGCGCTCGCCGCCTTCGGCGCATACAATCATGTCGGTATGATCGAGCAAGTCGGCATTGCCGGCGATGCCCGCATCGTTGAGCGCCAGCCCTGCCGCGTAAACGCCGACGCGTTGCCACGTCTCCATCTGCCGCTGATCGCTCTTCTTGGCGATCTGCTTGTCGAAGCTCATCGGCCGCATCGGAAACACGATGTTGGGCGCGAATGTCTTGTCGTCATAGGGCGGCGGGTCGCCGCGTTCGAGGTGAAGCCACGCGGCTTCGAGGCCCTCGCCGAGGCAAGTGAGAAGACCGACGCCGGTGATCCACACCTCGCGCCGATCGGTCACTTAACGAACTCCGGAATGGGCAAATTGAGCCGTTTGCCCCATTCAAAAAACGATTGCCGAAACTCCGGACTGGGGTAAGGGCGGATGCGAAACGTCAATTCCGCGTCGCATACTTTGCTGCCGCCGCGCAGCCCTTTGCATTCGGCGACAGTGTAGCCCGAGCCTTCGTGCACGATGCTGCCTTCGAATTCCAAGGCATCGCCGGGGAACACCAGCGTGCGGAATTTTGCCTCCTTGATGCCGGCAAGAAACGGCATCGCTGAAAAATCGCCGAGCATGCAAATGAGCCAGCCGGTCGTTTGCGCCATGCACTCGGTCAAGAGCACGCCGGGCATCAGCGGATAGCCGGGAAAATGACCTTCGAAGATCGTGCTTTCGGTCGGTATGGTGCACGCCGCACGCAGCCGCCGCGCGCCGCGGTCGGCATCGACGATGCTGTCGATCATCTGGAAATATTCGAGACGCATAGGGGCGCCTCAGGCGCCTTTGGCGGCGACGAGCTGGTCGATCTGCGAACTCAGGTTCTGCAGCACGAAATACTGGTCGGTGGTCGCCTTGCCGTCATTGACTTCCTGGGTCCATTGCTCGAGCGGCAGCTTGATGCCGAACGCCTTGTCGATGGCAAAGGCGATGTCGAGGAAGTCGAGACTGTCGATCTCGAGATCCCTTGTCGCGTGGCTTTCCGGCTTGATGTTTTCGCGCGGGATATCGCACGTTTCCGCGATGATTTCGGCCACTCTATCGAACGTGGTTGACATCGGGCATGCTCTTTTCGCCGCAGCGAGGATGGACGCCCGAAAAAGGCGCCGCGCACAGCCCGATTCGCTACGGGCCCCTTCGGGTGTTCAGCCATCGTATAGCGAAGGATTTTGCCAAGTTCAACGGCGGACGGCGTGCGCGGACGCTTCGGGAACAGCGGTTGGCAACGCCGATTAATGCCGCGCGAGCCGATACTTATTGCTATGGGCTCAAGCGGAGTGTGGATCGCGCTCCGGGTCGATTGGCGGCTTGGGTCAGTCGCCGGCGCTGGCGCACGCCGGTTATGTCTTCGCGCGCCGCTCCAGACGCAGCGGCACCCGGCTGTTGGGCGACAGCACCACCGAGAGCTTGACCCCAGGAGGGTCGCCGACGCAGTGCAAATTGAATTCGCGCAGGATGCGCGACAGCGCCAGTACCATCTCGATCTGACTCATGGTGCTGCCAATGCAGGCCCGCCTGCCGCCGCCAAACGGCAGGTAGGTGTAAGGCGCGGGCGCCTTGGTGCGTTCGCCGAAGCGCTTGGGATCAAAGGAGAGCGGATCGTCCCAATAGCGCGGATCGTGATGGGCGACATAGACCCACAACATGACGATGTCGTCGGCTTGGATTTGCTGTCCGTCGATCACGTCGGCACCCTCGGCGCTGCGCGCCAAGGACCAGATCGGCGGATACATCCGCATCGTCTCGGAAACTACGCTGCGCGTAAAGGTGAGGCGCTCGAAATCGGCGAGCGTCGGGGTGCGATCGCCGCAAATGGCATCCGTCTCGTGCCTAATCTGATCCGCGGCTTCGGGATGTTTTGCCAAAAGGTAAAGCGCCCAGGTCAGCACCAGGGCGGTGGTCTCCGTTCCCGCCCAAATGTACTGCTTGATTTCGTCGATCACCTGCGCGCGGTCGAACTCGCCGATCGCCGGATCGGCAGCGGCAGCCTCGATCATTTTTAGAAAGGTGCGTTCGCGATTTTGAAACGGCGGCGCGGACAGCACCAGTTCGGGCAAGGAATCCCAGACGCTGGTTGCATAGCCGATGGCGTCGTCGCCCGCGTCTGCGCCGTTGCTCTGCGCGCGGGACGGTAAAGACGCATCGCCGAATTTGCCGACCGATCCATGATTGGTGACGGTGGTGAAGGCTTCGACCGCGTTATAGACGAAATGTGGATTGAACGGCGTTTCGCGATCGAACAACGCCTTGCAGATCATGTCGACCGCCAGGCCCCACATTTCCGGGCCGACGTCGACAACGGCGCCGTCCTCAAGGCCGCGCCAGCGTGCGATGCGCGCATCAATGGCCGAGAGCAGATGCGGCACATATTCGGCCAGCGCGTCGGGATGAAATGCCGGCTGCTGGATCGCACGCATCTTCTGCCACAGCGCGCCATCCATCGTAATCATGGAGCGCCCGAAGATCGGCGCCATACCTTCAAGATATTTCCCGTAATTGGCGCTGTTGGTGGCGAGCACCTGCTTGAACTGCTCCGCTGCCGTCAGCAGAAATACGCGCTGCGAACCCATCTGCAGCGGAATGCAGCCGCGGCGGTTGCGCGCGATCTGCAGAAGCAGCGTCAGCGGATCGCCGGCGTTCTGCAGCATCGCCAGCTTCGACCAGATGCCGCGCGAATAATCGCCCGCGGCCGCTTGCGGTTTATCCAGCATGTCTATCCGGGCTCGTAATTGAGCCCAGTACTAGGCGCTTTTTCGAATGATGGGAAGCTGACTGGACTAGGAGAATCCGCGTTACGCCATGACCAGCCCACCGTTGACGTGCAATGTCTGGCCGGTCACGTACGACGCCTCGTCGGAGGCCAAAAACACCGCCGCGGCCGCGACATCATCGACGCTGCCGAGGCGGGCCGCGGGAACGCGGGCAACGATCGCGTCGCGCTGCTCCTCGCCGATTCTGACTCCAGCCATCGCGGGAACAATAAAGCCCGGCGCAATGCAGTTCGCCGTAATGCCGCGCTTGGCATATTCGTGCGCCATCGATTTGAACAGGCCGATCATGCCGGCCTTCGCGGCGGCGTAATTAGCCTGGGCGGGAAAGCCGGTGACGCCGAGCATCGACGTGATCCCGATCAGGCGGCCGGAGCGGCGCCGTATCATGCCGCGCAACGTCGCGCGCGACAGCCGGAACGCCGACGTCAGATCCAATTCGATCACCGCATTCCATTCCTCGTCGCTCATCTGCGCCAGGAGATTGCTCCGCAGAATGCCCGCATTGGCGATCAGGATATCGAGCCTGCCCATTGTCTCTTCGGCTTTCGCGACGAGGGTGTTGGTTTGTGTCGCGTCGGTGAGGTCGCACGGCATGACGTGCACGCGGTCACGCATTGCAGCGGCGAGCGATTCCAAGGCGTCCTGGCGTCGGCCCGAAATCGCGACCGTGGCGCCCTGCCGGTGCAGCGCTTGCGCAATGGCGGCGCCGATGCCGCCTGTTGCGCCGGTAACAAGAGCTGTGCGTCCGGCCAGATCGAACATCGCCGGCTCCTAGCGGTCCGGCCGCTGCAAAGTCGCGATCAGCCGCAGCAGCAGTGCGTGCGGAACGAGGCCGCACGCCGCGATGATGAGCCGATTCCATAGCCCCGGCATCACTTCAGATTTTCCGTTCTGCAACGCGCGCCATCCGGCCGTCGCGGCCTCGCGCGCCGTGGAGCGCGGCATCAGCTTGGCAAGCCGCGTCTTGTTGAAGCCGGTGTGGAGAAAGAACGGGCTGACGACAATGCCGGGGGCAAGACACGTCACGCTCACCCCGGTGCCTGCCAGCTCCGCGCCGAGTGCCGCGGTGAACGAGCGCACATAGGCTTTCGAGGCGTGATACGCCGCCATGTTTGGTCCAGGCACGTAGCCGGTGATGGAGCCGACATTGAGAATGCGGCCGCGGCTCCTCTCGATCATGCCCGGAACGAAGCGAAGTGTCAGCTCTGTGAGAGCACGGACATTCACGTCGAGGAGTTTAAGCTGAAGCTGCCGGTCGGTCTGCGCTGCGACGCCAAACACGCCGAACCCCGCGCAATTGACCAATACGTCGCAATACAAGCCGAGTTCGGTCAGCGTGCTGTCCAGCCGCTGGCCGGCATTTTGGCTGACAAGATCGACGAGCACGACATGGGATTGCGCCCCGGTTTTGCCGAGTTCCGCGGTGACGTCCGCGAGCCCTTCTTGGGACCGATCGACAAGCACGACGATAGCCCCTTCGAGCGCCGCGCAACGGGCGAGTTCGCGGCCAATGCCCGACGCGGCACCCGTCACCACGGTAGCTGGATTCATCGCCCGCATACTCGTCGGCTGTTGGGGAGGGTTTGCGGGGCCGACTGCAAGATCAGCGGGAGGCGGGCTGCTTGGCCAGTTCGATCGGCGCGCAATTTTGGCGGCCTTGCAGCACGCAGTCCTGGTCGCGTTCCATATCGGCGATCGTGTCCGCAAGCCAGACGCCAACGCCGATCAGCATGGCGACCACCGCAACCGCAATGGCATTCATCAGCATGCGATGCGGATAATTGACGTTCTGGTCCTCTTCCTGGTCCTGCTCATATTGAGCGAGGTGGTCGAAGGCATCGTCTTGCGGCGCGGTGGGCCATTCGCGCGAACCCAAGCGCTCTGCGACCCGCGGCCGGAATTGCAGCACCTGCGCCGTGTGCGAAAGCGCTTCGGACTCCGCTGCCTCGTGTGCCAGCTTGGACATGCCGTCTCGCATGGAATCGAGCATACGCCTTTGCGGGGGATTATCTAATCACAGAATTGCATAGATGTTACCACGCGTTGGTAGATGCCGGTTCCAACTTTCGGAGTAGCGCATTAGATTCCGCATGATGATTTTGCGGCGCCAAACCTCCGCCATTGTGGCCCTGGCGGCGGCCTATGCGATGGTCTTGCAGCCCGTTTTGCTGACCATTCGCGGCTCTTTGGCCGAGCGCCAAGCCTTTGGCGCGTCGTCGTTGTGTACGCCGTCGCACGGCGGGGAGCACCGGCCGGCGCCCACCGGCCACGGTGACGAATGCCTTTCTGCCTGTCTGGCCTGTTTTTGCGGCGTGGCGGCGACGCTTGAGCCGGGCGCGGCGCCCCCCGACCTGCGCGGCTTGGTGCAGCGCATCGCGGCGCGCAGGCTTGTTGCCGTGGCCGCCCTGCCTCACGCAGATCGGGCGCATCGCTCACGCGGCCCTCCGCTCGGCTGATGCCTGGAACCGGATGACTTTTCTTCGAATCGTCATCCGGTCCTATCGATTTATTTGAGCACGTTCCGAGATTGATAGCCGTTAATCCAGGACACGAATCGAAGACATGAATCCAGGACATGCTCTGCAGTCAGAACGCCCCATCATTCGGCCTTTGCCTTCGGGCAGGCATCCATACGGAGTCACCCCATGCATTATGCTTATCGGCGGACCACCGCGCGCAGCATCGCCGCGCTGGCCACGCTTGTGTTCGCGCCGCTGTTTTGGTCCGGCGCAGCCGCGGCCGCGGAGTATCAGCTCGGCTCACTGCAAATCACGCAACCTTGGGCGCGCGCAACGCCGAAAGGCGCCGCTTCCGGTGCGGCTTACATGACGGTCAAGAATACCGGTGCAAAGGCGGTACGGCTGCGCTGCGTATCGAGCGATTCCGCCGCCAAGTGCCAGATTCATGAGATGAGCATGACCGGCGGCGTGATGCGGATGCGGCCGGTCGAAGGTGGTCTCGAAATCAAGGCGGGCCAGACTGTCACGCTCCAGCCGGGTGGTTTTCACATGATGCTCACCGGCCTCAAAGCGCCGCTGCAAGAAGGCAAGATGCTCGAGGCGACATTGCAGACCGACGGCGGCGGAGCCGCGCAAGTGGAATTCCCCATCGCCGCGGTCGGCGCCCCCGGACCGGGCGGTGCGGGCGACGGAGCCATGAAGATGCAGGGGTCCGGCATGGCGCCGATGAGTCATTAGGTGCGGTGACCGGCGGCGCTCCGGGCGCCGTCGGTCTGGTTAACGAATTGCAACCATACGATTGGTTAAGGCGCGTGGGCGTATACCCGCAAGACTGCAGGCACGGTCTCGCGACGTATGAGCGATTCAAATTCGAACGACGCAGGAGGCGACATGCCGGATCAAAATCCGGGCGAAGCCTATGCGTTGGAAGATACGGCTCACGCGGCGCCGCTGCCGCGCATTGCCATCGCCGAAGCGCTGCGCAATCGCTGGTTTGAAACCTGGTATCAGCCGAAGATCGATCTCAAGCGCAAATGCCTCGCCGGCGCCGAAGCGCTCGCACGCATTCGCCATCCGCAATTCGGCGTGCTGTTGCCGGGCAGTTTCGAGCCCGAGGTCGATGGGGCGAGTGTCGCCGAGCTTGCCCAGCAGGCGCTGGTCGCCACGCTGTGCGACTGGTCGATGTTCGAAGAAGCGGGGTTCAATCTTCACCTCGCCATCAACGTGCCGGTGGGCGTGCTGCTCAAACTGCCGATCGAAGCGCTGGTCAAGGAATTCCGGCCGCAATCGGAGCGCTGGCCCGGCCTGCTTGTCGAAGTGACAGAGGATCAGATCGTCCGCGATCTGGCACTGGCGCAGAAGATCGCGAGCCAGCTCCAGGTGAGCGGTATCAAGATCGCCATCGACGATTTTGGCGCCGGCTACTCATCGTTCTCGAGCCTGCGCGAGCTGCCGTTTGCCGAGCTGAAGCTCGACCGTTCCTTCGTCCAGGGCTGCGCTATCGACGCCACCAACGCCGCGATCTGCCAGACCGCGATCGACCTGGCGCATCGCTTCGGCAGCGCCGCAGTCGCCGATGGCGTCGAATCTCAGGCCGACTTGCAGGCGCTCATGGTGATGGGCTGCGATTTCGGCCAGGGCGCGCTCATTTCGCCGCCAATGCCCAAGGAGCGTTTTCTCGAACTGCTCCGCCAGCGCATGAGCCGGCCCCGTGGTGCGTCGTCAAAGGAGACGATGCAAGCCAGCGGCAAGCCGGTCGGGCGCGTGGCGTAAATTCACGTTCCTCGCGCTGTTCGGTCGTTTCCCGGATGCGGCGCAGCGTGAAACGGTGCGCCGCTGATCCGGGATCGTCCCAATTTCCGAGTTCGCAACGGTCCCGGTTCTGCAGTGCACCACTCCGCTTCGCTGCGTGCTGCACCGCGCCCGGGAAATAAGCGTCGCGGGAATGAGCGGAGAATCTGTTACTTTCCTGGCTCTTTAAACGGCGCCTTCATGCCTTCGGGCAGCGGCGCTGTGAAGGTGTTGAGCGTCATCGACACCATCGCGTAGTAGCCCAGCAGCCCGACCAGATCGACGGTGCCGGCTTCGCCGAGCAGCTTATAAGCGCGGTTGAAGTTCGCCTTGCCGACGCGCCGCTTGGCATAAAGCTCTTTGGCGAACGCGTAGACCACCATTTCGTCGCGCGGCGCGGATTTCGGCGCCCGGCCGGCCTGCAGATCGCGGATGGTTTGCGGCTTGACGCCTTGCTTCTCCGCCATCGGCGCGTGCATCGCCCATTCGTACTGCGCCTTCCAGTGCGAGGCGGTGACCAGGATGGCGAATTCCATCAGCCGCGGCGGGATGCTGGTCTTAAAGCGCAGATGGCCGCCGAGTTTTTGCGCCAGTTCGCCGAATGCCGGCGAGTGCAGATAGATGGCGAACGGGCCGGACATCTTGAATTGGCCGCGCGGGCCGGACTTGATTGAATCGGCAAGCGCCTTCTGCTCGGCGGTCAGCGATGTCTCGGAAAGTTCGGGAAGGCGGGGCGATTGCATACTCTTTGGCGCGCTGGTCTTGGGCATATTGCTTTTGGGCATGATTTTTCCTCTGTGCGATCGGTTCAACGGCGTTTTTTGCTGCGGCTCTTGGCAACCGTCTTCTTGGCGGACTTGTCAGCAGACTTAGAAACGGCGCGCTTGGCGGGCGCGGCGCTCTTTTTGCCGGCGCTCTTCGTCGCCGCTTTGGCGGGCATCAGGCCGGTCTTCTCAATCTGGCGGACCCAATAGTCCCAGGCGCGATTGGACGACGGCGGGCGCAGCTGGTGGGCCGAGGTCAGCTTCGCTTCGCCCGCGGAGAGCGAATCGACGTGGCCCATCGCCATCGCCTGGGCCAACAGCTTGCAATTATCCGAGCCGAATACGGTGCGGAACGTCAGCTCGCGAATGCTCGTACCGGCGGCGGTGGCGCCGTGACGGCGCATCAACACCATCCAGTGCGGCCCGAGCGCGCGCGCCAGCGAGGCGCCTTCCTCCGGCTTGACCACCAGCATGTTGGTGTCGCCGAACTCGTCGCGCTGGTCCCAGAACGGCACGTGGCCAACCACGGCGGCGAGATGGAATACCGGCACGATCTGCTGGCCCGAAATGGCGAACGGCAGCACAGTGTGGGCGTGGTGATGCACCACGGCATTGACATCGGGCCGCGCCTTGTAGATTTCGCCGTGGATCACCTTCTCGCTGTAGAGGCGAAAGTCCGTCGGCCGCACCGGCTCGGAGTCGAGGGTCAGTTCGACGAGATCGGAAACCTCCGCCAGTTCGGGCGCACGATGCCGCGGAATGAAATAGCGCTGCGGATCGTGCGGATGGCGCACGCTGACATGCCCGAAGGCGTCGAGAATTTTTTCGTTGGCCATAATGCGCGTGGCGACGATCAGTTCGTGCAGCGTCTCGGCAAGCGTGTCGGGCATCGGGGGCTCCGTTGTTTTATTCTTGGAGGCAGGGCAGGGGTCATTTCCTGGCGACAAGATCGATCAGCGCCGACATGCCCACATGGGCACTGCCTTCGCCGATCGTGCTGTCATGTTCGCGGATGTCGAGCTCGGCCATGTCGCCAAAGCCCTGCTCGAGGATCGCGCGGGTGAGCAGCCGCTCGCCGTCGGGCGGTCCGCCGGTGCCGTATTTGAGCTGCTCGGGGCGATAGCCCTGCATCAACAGAAGTCCGCCAGGCTTGAGCGCACCTTTGAGGTGGGCAAAGAAGGCGGGCCGCTCGTGCGGCGCCGCGAAGATGAAGATCGCCGCCACCACATCGAATGCGTTGGTCGGCCAGCGCCAGGCAAACACGTCGGTGACCTCGGTGCGCAGCCGCACGCCGCGCTCGGCCGCGAGCGCTTGCGCCTTGGCGAGCGCCGCCGGCGCGTAGTCGATGGTCAGCACGTCGAGGCCTTGCTGGGCGAGCCATACGCCGTTGCGGCCTTCGCCGTCCGCTACTGATAATGCGGTCCCGCCAGCGGGCAGGCGATGCGCCTGCGCTTTCAAGAAAGCATTTGGTTCCTTGCCGAAAATGTAGTCCGGCGCGCGAAACCGCGTATCCCAGCGGCTCTGCTCGGATGTCGGTTGATCGGGCATGTGCGTCCTTGTGGCATGACAGCGGTGGGGCTTCCTTTTGGCATTACGGATGCAAATGCGCTAGGACTCTTCCGCATGGCGGTCGCAGTCAAAGCGCTGTTCTTCGATGTGTTCGGCACGCTGGTCGATTGGCGCAACTCGATTGCGCGCGAGGCCAAAGCGATGCTGGAGCCAAAAGGCTACACGCTCGACTGGCTCGGCTTCGCGGACGCCTGGCGCGGCGAATACCAGGGCGCGATGGATGAGGTCCGCTCCGGCCGCATTCCATTCTGCAAGCTCGACGTGCTGCACCGGCGCAATCTCGAACTGGTGCTGCCGCGCTTTCGCGTCGAAGGCTTGAGCGAGGCCGAGCGTCACGACCTCAACCTCGCGTGGCACCGGCTCGATGCCTGGCCCGACGTTTCGCACGGGCTGCATCGGCTCAAGCGCCGCTACATGGTTGCGCCGGTCTCTAACGGCAACATTTCGCTGATGGTCGATCTCGCCCGGCGCAACGATCTGCCGTGGGACGCGATCCTCGGCTCCGAGATTGCCGGCGACTACAAGCCGAAGCCGCGCGTCTATCTGGCGGCCGCCGCGGCGCTCGACCTGCCGGTGGCCGAGTGCATGATGGTCGCGGCTCACACCTTCGACCTCAAGGCCGCGGCGGCGCTGGGCATGCGGACCGCGCACATCGCGCGTCCCAACGAACGCGGCCCCGGCAAGGGCGAGGCTGCGCCCGCTGAACCGATGGATATCGCCGCAAGCAGCCTTGAGGATTTGGCGGAAAAACTCGAAGCGTAAAAAGACTGAGGGAGAGAACCGCAATGGACCTGCGATCGACGCGGCGAACCGTTTTGTTGGGCGCCGGCATTGCTGCGGCAGCGAGCGCTGTGGGGGCCACGCCGTTGCCTGCGCAGGCTCCGACGCCGCTCAAGGTCGTGTCGTTCCCCGGCCTGAGCAATCTCGCGATTTACGCCGCGCAGAGCCAAGGCCTGTTCGCTAAGTATCAGCTTGCCGTCGAGCTTGCCTACACGCCGAACTCGCAGGCGCAGCGCGACGGGCTCGCCAAGGGCGAAACCCAGATCATTCACACCGCGGCCGACAATGCCGTCGCCATGGTGGAGTTGGCGAAACAGGACGCCGTCATCGTCGCCGGCGGCGACAACGGCTTCAATCGTATTATCGTCCAGCCTGACATCAAGGCGCTCGCCGACCTGCGCGGCAAGATCGTCATCGTTGACGCGCCCAACACTGCGTTCGCGCTGTTGCTCTACAAGGCTTTGCAGTCGGCGGGGTTGAACAAGGGCGACTACAAGGTTGTGGCGGCCGGCGGTACGCCACAGCGCATCAAGGCGATGCTGACCGACAAGGCCAATGCGGCTGCCGCCGTCATTGGGACACCGATGAACTTCAAGGCCGTCGCCGACGGGCTGGAGGATATGGGTTCAGCGACCAACGGTGTCGGTGCCTATCAGTCCGGCTGCATCGTCGTCATGCGACCGTGGGCCAAGGCCAACGACGCGGTTCTTGTCCGCTATCTCAAAACTATCGTCGAAGGTTATCGCTGGCTGCTCAACCCAACCAACAAGAGCGCGGTCATCGCGCTGCTGAAAGACAAGCTCAAGCTGTCTGATGACGATGCGGCCAAGACCTATGCGATCGTCACCGATCCAGCCGAAGGGTTCGCCAAGGATGGCAAGTTCGATATGGCAGGTTTCAAGAATGTTCTGAAGCTGCGCGCCGAGATCGAAGGGCAATGGGGCGGCAAACCGCCCGCGCCGGACAAGTACATCGATCTGTCCTATTACAATAAGGCGGTTACGGGGATGTGACCGACAGCGCCCGGGCGGGTTTTCAAGTCCGAGCGCCAATCCGATCGAATGTCGAAGGAGAATATTTCAAGATGAGCATCCTTCATGTGAAGCGGTGGGCGATCGCCTTGCTCGCGGTTGTCGCCGTCGTCCTGCCGGCGCACGCGGAGACATTTCCCAACAGGACGATCCGCATCATCGTGCCCTATGCGGCCGGCGGCAGCATCGACCTGACCGGGCGCGTTATCGCAAAGCACCTGCAGGACATTATCGGACAGGGCGTCATCGTGGAGAACAAACCGGGCGCGAATGCCGCCATCGGTATCGACGAACTGATGCGAAGCGCGCCGGATGGCCACACCCTTGTGGTTCTCTCCGACAGCCCGGTTACGGTGAATGTCCATCTGTCCAAGGTCAATTACGATCCGCTCACCGACCTGGTGCCGATCGGCAGAGTGGTAAGCAGCCCGCTCGTCCTGACGGCCAATGCCAAGGCGGGCATCGCGTCGATTCCCGCTCTTGTCGCGGCCGCAAAGGCGAAGCCTTTGAGCTACGGCACCGCAGCGATCGGCTCGTCGTCCTATCTCGCCGGCGAATTGCTCCAGCGTGCGCTCGGCATCACGTTGCAGCCAGTGCCCTATCGCGGCGGCGCGCCGGCTGCGGTGGCAATCGCTTCCGGCGTGGTTCCTTTGGGCTTCACCGATTCCGGTTCCGTCCTGCCGATGATCAGTAACGGCCAGCTTATCGCTCTGGGTGTGGCCGACCCGGTCCGCGCGCGCTCCATGCCCGCTATTCCGACGCTGCTGGAGGCCGGGGTTCCGGGCTTCACCGCCGTGTCCTGGCTGGCGATGTTCGCGCCGCGCGGCACGCCGGACAACCGCGTCGCCAAGCTCAACAGTGAGATCGCCAAGGTTTTGGCGATGCCGGACGTGCAAAAGGTCCTGTCGACCGCGGGTCTGGAGGCAGACCCCAGCACGCCGAGTGAGATGCGCGGAATAATTGGAGCGGACTATAAGAAGTGGGGCCAGTTGATAAAATCGCTGGGGCTTAAGGTGCAATAAATCTGGTTGCTGTCTGAAATATCGCGCCTTCCTATCCGGCCAGCATCAGTGCTTGGCCAAAATCGATCCCAAGTGAAGTGATTTATGGCGAAAGTTATTCTCAGCTCGCTGTGATTTTTGCAGTCCTGATTACCTTCGCCCATTTCTCGGTCTCGGACGCGATGTATTTGCCGAATTCGGCGGCCGTACTCGGATACTCCAACAGACCAAGCTGGGCGAAACGAGCTTTGACGTTTGCATCGTTGAGTGCCGCGACAACTTCGCTGTTGAGCGTCGTCACGATTTCGGCCGGTGTGGTCTTCGGCGCGCCGATGCCGAACCAGCCGACCGCCTCATAGCCGGGCACAAGCTCGTTCAAGCTTGGTACGCCCGGCAGCGTTGCCAGCCGCGTGGCTGACGTGACCGCCAGGACGCGCAACTTGCCGGAGCGGACATAGCCGAGCGAGGGGCCGCCGGTGGTGAACATGACTTGGATCTGTCCGCCCATCAGGTCGGCGAGCGCCGGGCCCTCGCCTCGATAGGGCACGTGCAGCATGTCGACGCCCGTCATCATCATGAATAGCTCGCCAAATAGATGATGCGGGGTTCCGTTGCCGGCCGATCCCATGGCGATCTTGCCTGGGTTGGCTTTGGCATAGGCGATGAAATCCGGAACGGTTTTGGCCGGAACCGACGGATTCAGCACGAGGATGAATGGATTGCGGCTGACGCCGGCGACGGGGGCGATGTCGCTGACAAAATTGAAATTCAGCTTGCCGTAAAGGCCCGCGTTGATCGCATTCGTCGATGTGACGAATAATAGTGAGTAACCGTCAGGCGGCGCCCGCACCACCGCTTCCGTGCCGATATTGCCGCTGGCGCCGGGTTGGTTCTCCACGACGACCGCTTGACCCAGCCGCGCCGAAAGCCGCTGGCCAATCAACCGGGCCGCCAGGTCGGCGGCGCCGCCGGGCGGAAATCCGACAATCAAACGGACTGGCCGCGTCGGATATTGTCCCGCCGCAACGAGTGGCGAGGCAAATCCCGTTATCAGCGAGCTTGCCGCCAGATTGCAAAAGGCTCGGCGAGAGAGTTTGGCCATGCTTCGGACCCCGCGTTATGTGCCAGCGCTACAGCCTTGACGGGAACGCTATATGGGTTCCGTATTAGGCGGAATTCCCTATTTTCCTTTCTGACCGAAGGGATTTTCCGAATGCCCCAAAAGGTGGACTGGGACAGCCAGCTCGGCCGCCGGCTCAAGCTGCGCGATCTGCACGTGTTTTTTACGGTCGCCGCCCGCGGCAGCATGGCCAAAGCCGCCGCGCAACTTGGCGTCACGGCTCCCAGCGTTTCCGAGGTCGTCGCCGGTCTCGAATACGCACTGGGCGTCAAATTGTTCGATCGCACCCACCAGGGCGTCGAGCCAACCCTCTATGGCAACGTGCTGCTCAAGCGCGGCTTGGTGGCGTTCGACGAATTGAGGCAGGGCATCAGGGATATCGAATTTCTGGCCGATCCGACCGTCGGACAGTTGCGTCTGGCATGCGATGAGTCCGTCGCCGCCGCCACGCTGCCGCTGATCATCCAAAACTTCTCCAAGCAATATCCCGGTATTGTCATGGACGTGGAGCCGTTCGAACTACGCTCCTACGCCGATAAACTCCGCGACCGCACCTACGACCTCGTTCTGACCAGGCGTCCACAGCCGGACCTGCAGAACGATCCGCTCGGCGAGCTGAACATCGAGATTCTCTTCAATGACGCGCTGGCCGTGGCGGTAGGCGCGCAAAGCCCGCTCGCGCTGCGGCGCAAGATCAAGCTGGCCGAATTATCGGACCTGCCGTGGATATTGACAGCGCCCGGCACCTGGAACCATGACGTCGTCGCCGCGATATTCCGGTCCCACGGATTAACGATGCCGCGAGTCATCGTGAACACGCTGTCGGTCTATCTGCGCACGAATCTGCTGTCGACCGGCGGGTTCGTCACGGCATTTCCCCGTTCGGTTTTGCAGCTCCATGCCGAGCGTTTCAAGCTCAAGGAGTTGCGGCTCGGCCTTCCTGCCCGCCCGTGGCCAGTCTCGCTGCTGACGCTCAAGCATCGCACGCTGAGCCCGGTGGTCGAGCGCTTCATGAGCTGCGCGCGCGAGACGGCGAAGGCGGCGCATTCATGAAATGACTCGGAATACGAACTCTAGTTTGCGAGAGCTGGATAATCCGTATAGCCACCCGCGCTGCCGCCATAAAAAGTCTTGCGCTCGGCCGTATTGAACGGGCCGCCGCGGCGCAGACGCTCCGGTAAGTCTGGATTGGCGATGAACAGCGTCGCAAACGAGATGAGGTCGGCGTCGCCGCTCTGCAACACGGCGTTGGCGCGGGCCAGGTCGTAAGCCTTGTTGGCGACGAGCGCGGTACGCCACAATGGGCGGAAGAATTTTGCATCCAGCAGCCCCCCACCCATCCCTCCACCGCTTGCGGGGGAGGGTAGGGAGGGGGCCGGATCGGCCGGGCCGGGTTCGACAAGGTGCAGGTAGCCGAGTCCGAGGCGATCGAGTTCGCGCACTGCCGTTGTGAACGTGTTAGCCGGATCGCTGTCCGAAATGTCGTTGAAGGCCAGATTGGTCGGCGACAAGTGCACGCCGACGCGCTCGCAGCCCCAAACACCGGCGACGGCTTCCATCACTTCGACAACGATGCGGGCGCGGTTTGCGGGGTTGCCGCCATAGCGGTCGGTGCGCTTGTTGGTCTTGTCGCGCAAAAATTGATCGAGCAGATAACCGTGCGCGGCATGCACTTCGATGCCGTCGAATCCCGCCGCCTTGGCGTTGGCCGCGCCTTGCCGGTACTGCTCGACGATGCCCGGGATTTCGGCCGTCTCCAGTGCGCGCGGCGTGACGTAAGGCTTCATGCCGTCGAGCGTCCAGGCCTGTCCGGCCGGCGCGATCGCCGACGGCGCAACCGGCAGCGCGCCATCGGGCTGCAGAGACGGATGCGAGATGCGCCCGACATGCCAGAGCTGCAGAAAAATCCGGCCACCGGCCGCGTGCACCGCGTTTGTGACGAGCTTCCAGCCGACGATCTGTTCGGCGCTGTGAATGCCGGGCGTACCCGGATAGCCGATGCCCTGCGGCGAGACCTGACTCGCTTCTGCGACGATCAGCCCGGCCCCGGCGCGCTGCGCATAGTGCGTGGCGTTGAGCGCGGTCGGCTCGTTGCCGCCTCCGGCGCGGTTGCGCGTCATCGGCGCCATCACGATGCGGTTGGGGAGTCTGACAGGGCCGAGCTGGTAAGGCGAGAAGAGATCGATCGAGGTCATTTGCACTGCCATGTTTCCCGGACGCGGTGCAGCGTGAAACGGTGCACCGCTGATCCGGGATTGTCTCAAACTCGGAGTTTGTAAAGGTCCCGGGTCTGCGGCGCACCGCTGCGTGCTGCGCCGCGCCCGGGAAACGTCGCGTGTCTAATCAAAGTGCATGCCGCTCTTCTTCACGACGGCGGGCCAGCGCGCGGCCTCGTGCTGAATGAAGGATGCGAACTCGGCGGGGGTGGAACTCACCGCATAAATGCCGACGGTTTCGGCCTTGGCCTTGAGATCCGGCTCATTGAGGACCTTCTGCACTTCGGCCGAGAGCTTGTCGATCACGGCCGGCGGGGTGCCGTGCGGCGCCACCAGACCGTTCCAGACCGCGAGATCGCCGAGGTCGACACCGGTGGCTTCAAACAGCGATGGAAGCTTCGGCAATGGTGCAAATGCTCGGCTGTCGAGCTTGGCGAGCGCGCGCAGATTGCCGGCTTGAACGAGCGACAGTTCGGCCGCGGTGCCGTCGAATACGAAATCGGCGCCGCCGGTGAGCACACCCTGCGCGACGTTGGCGCTGCCGTTGTAGGAGATCAGCACGGTGTTGAGGCCAAACTTGTCGTTGAACAATACGCAGGTCAGCTTGGTGGTGATCGTGCCGGCGCCGCAATTGAGTTTTCCCGGCGCGGCCTTGGCCTTGGCGACCAGATCGTTCGCAGTCTTGTACGGACTTGAGGCATTGACCACGAGCCAGCCCATGCTTTTGGCGGCGAGCGAGACCGGCACAAAATCTTTGATCGGATCGTAGGGCAGGTGACTGTACAGATACTGGTTCATCACCAGCGTCGAATCGATCGCCATCAACAGCGTGTAGCCGTCGGGTGCGGCCTTGGCGACGAGTTCGGCGCCAATCACCGTATTGGCGCCGGGCCGGTTATCGACAACGATCGCCTGGCCGAAATCCTTTGCCATGCGCTCGCCCAGCATGCGCGAGAGCACATCGGACGGACCGCCGGCCGGGAACGGCACGACGATGTGGATCGGGCGCGTCGGGTAGGGCGCCTGCGCGGCGGCCGGCGCTATCCCCAGCACCGTGAGTAAGAAGATTGCTGCGATGCGACTGGCGCGCATGGCGTCCTCCACAGATTGACTTTTGTTGTCTGCGACGACCCGCGGCTATTTCGGCTCTGGCCCGGTGTAGCGCAGTACGAACAGGCCCCACTTGTCGTCATTCATGAATATGTTGCCGCGCGCATCGACCGCGATCTCCTCGCTCCAATCGACCGCCGAGGCGTGCGCGCCCGATTGCGCCGGCGCATCGGGCCGTTCCGGCGGAATGAAATAGCCGACTTCCTTCGGCATCCGCGGGTCGCTGATATCGAACACGCGAACGCCGGCATTGAACCAGGCAATCGTCATCAGCTTGCCGGGTTTCTGGATCGCCGGATTGTGAATCTCCTGGCTGACGTTGTGCGGGCCGAAGCGGCCGCCCTTGTCGCAGTAATCCGTATAAGGCAGGCCGGGCGGCGGCACCGGCGGCGGAAAGACGGAGATGAGCCGCGGTTTTTCCGGATTTGAATTGTCGATCATGCCGGCAAAGTTCAGGCCGTCATCCTGGCAGCGCTCCTTGCTGGCTTCCGAGCTGACATAGAGCAGCTTGCGATCCCACAGCGGCAGCACGGTGTGAACCGACTGCATGCCGACCTTGGCAAACGGCTCGGTGATGTGCAGCTTGCCGATCAGCTTCGGATGGGCCGGATCGGAAATGTCGAGATTGACGACGTCCGGCGTATAGCCGAACGACGCCATCCTGCCGTCCGGGCTGACATTGACCGGCCCATGAAAGCCTTCGGGGAATTGCGCGGGCGGCTCGCCATCCTTCTGGCCGGGCTGCCAATATTTGCCGACTTCCTTCGGGTGCGCCGGATCGCTGACATCGAGGATCACCATGATGTGCAGCTTGAAGCCCGGATAACTGGTCGAGAGATACGCATATTTGCCGCCGGGATATGAGTTGCGGTGCGCGCCGGTCGCGCCGCCCTGCCAGGAGCCGACCTGCTTCGGATTTTCAGGGTCCGAAATGTCCCACAACAGCACGGCGGGCAGCGGATTCTTCTGCGGCCGAAAGCTGTTGAGCGAGGTGATCAGCAGGTTGTCGTGCAAGGTGACTTGCGCGGTGATGATGCTCTTGTCGTTGGTCACATACGGAATGAACTTCACGTAGCGCGGATTGGCGGGGTCGGTGACGTCGACGATGCTCCAGCCCTGATTGAAGG
Organism: Xanthobacteraceae bacterium; assembly: GCA_049300295.1. Classification (GTDB taxonomy): domain Bacteria; phylum Pseudomonadota; class Alphaproteobacteria; order Rhizobiales; family Xanthobacteraceae; genus BOG-931. The sequence goes on along the minus strand of JBAQJL010000037.1, from coordinate 12,493 downwards.
AATGGCCGCTGTAGAGGTACCACCTGTCGTTCGCGGTGTGCTTGATGGCGATCTTGAAGCCGCCGAAGCGCCCGCCGAGCGCCGAGAAGCCGATCTGCTTCATGTTGTGCGCCTGCGCACCGGGCGGAAACGGATCGGCAAGCGCGACGCGCGGTGCGAACAGTCCACAAATAACTGCTGCCAAGACGCACACGCGTGACGAAGCCGCCGCCAATCGCGTCCATGACAATCGTGCCGCCGACAATCGTGCCAATGACAATCGCGCCAATGCAATCAGCATCACTTTCTCCGGTCGCTTCCTCGCCGCTTCCCAGGATACAGGATAGGCACCCGGAGCACGATGCAACAGCGAAATCAGGCGCTCGCGCGGTGATGCCTGGATTGCGCGCGGCCGCTACTCACGCGCCGCCTCGCCATGGTCGACGCGCGACATGCCGAATGTGCACGATTTGTATCCGATCATCGAGAACCCGGTAAAAAATTTTGAAGGGATACCGGATGAGCGGCACCACGTGCAGGCCGGGCCGCTGCTCGACCTCGGGCGCGCTGAGCGGGTCTCTGCTGATGTGATCAATGACGGCCCGGATGCGGGATTCAAGAGCGCCCGCTACCCGGTCGCCGAACGCGCGGCGGCTGTCGGCGGAAATCTTGCGAAGATTGGCGACGGCGCGGTTGGAGTACTCAACCTTCATGCGCGCTGGAACGTACGGAACGCGGCCTCGACTTCCTCTTCGGTCGCTATCCCGCTGCGCTCGGCCTCATCGATCGCCGCAAGCTCCTCCGGCGTGGCGTGGTATACACCGCTGCGGCGCGCCTCGATTGCGCGCGCGTACTCGGCAAGCTCTTCCTGATCCTCCTGGGGCCAGGACTCAACCTGCTCAAGTATTCTTTTTATGCTCGGGCTCATGCAATCAATATAACATAGAGCCGCTCCCGCGCCACCTTGCGGACCCTCCCAGAAGGCAGCGATTAACGCTTCATTGCCCGGCGATGCTCGGATCGCTAGGTTAAACGGCAAAGGCCGGGAGGAAGAGCATGACGGCGCGCATCGGACTGATCATCCCGTCGTCCAATCGCATGGTGGAAGGCGAGATGGTGCGGCACCTGCCGCCCGGTTATGTCGCCCACGTGGCGCGGCTGCGCATGACCGGCGCTCATCGGGTCGCCATCGAAGGACTTGTGCCGCGCCTCATGAAGGCGGCGGCGATGCTCACCGACGCGCGCTGCGACGTGATCGGCTTTCACTGCACCGCCAATTCCACTTCGGAGGGCGCGGCCGGCGAAGCGAAGCTCATCGCTGCGCTGCGGCAGGCCGGCGCCCGGCTGGTGACGACCACCGCAACCGCCATCCGTCACGCGCTTGAAACCTTGCGCGCCCGCCGCATCGTTCTGCTCACGCCTTATAGCGAGCAGGTGACTGACGAGGAGGCGGAGTTCCTGCATATGGCCGGTTTCCAGGTGCTCTACGCCCGCGGCTTCGCGCTCAACGGCAGCGACGAGTATTGCGCGACGCCGCCGCAGTTCTGGCGCGACCGCGCCATCGAAGCGGCGCGGCCGGAGGCCGATGCCTATTTCCTGAGTTGCGCCAATATATCGGCATTCCCGGTGATCGAGGAGATCGAGCAAAAACTCGGTCGCCCGGTGGTGACCAGCAACCAGGCCGTGGTCTGGGAAGCGCTGTCATTGCTCGGAGCCACCGATCGGCGCAATTGTCCCGGCCGGCTGTTCGACAGCCTCGGCTCGGCCCGCACCGCTGAGAAAGAGCACGCTTAAGCCATGACCATTCAGCAGAACACCGACCGCATTCAGACAACCCATATCGGCAGCCTGCCGCGACCCCACGCGCTGCTCGATATGATGAAGGCAAAATATTCCGACCAGTCCTACGATGAAAGCAAATACGAGGCGGCGATCGCCGATTCCGTACGCGACATCGTACGCAAGCAGGTCGATTGCGGCATCGACATCGTTACCGATGGGGAGTTCTCCAAGCCCGGCTTTTTCACGTATGTGCACGAGCGCCTCGGCGGCTTCGAACGCCGTCCCGATCAGAAGATGAAGCTGTTCGCGCAGGAAGTGGCGGCGTTCCCCGTATATTACGCCGAGTATTTCAAGCAGGCGATGATGGGCGGCGCGATTGTCGGCCTGGCGCCGGTGGTGTGCGTCGGCCCGATCAAATATCGCGGCGAGAAATTCGTCGAGCGCGACATTCAAAACATAAAGCGCGCCGCGGCCGCGGCCGGCGTGCCGGATCACCACGTCTTTCTGCCGGCAACGGCACCGTCGGGCGTCGGCGTCAACGAATACTACAAATCCGACGAGGAGTATTTCCACGCGCTGGCGGCCGAGCTCGCCAAGGAATATCGCGCCATTACCGACGCCGGCATCCTGGTACAGATCGACGATCCGTTCCTGCCGGACATTTTCTTCGAGCCGGGGCTTGATCGCGCGCAGATGCGGCGCCGCGCCGAAATCTATGTCGAGGCGACCAACGCGGCGCTTAACGGCATTCCGGCCGAGAAGGTGCGCTTCCATACCTGCTACGGCATCAACGAGGGTCCGCGGCTCTATGAGGCAGCGCTCGCCGACATTATCGAATACGTGCTCAAGATCAATGCCGGCTCGTACAGCTTCGAGGCCGCCAATCCGCGCCACGAGCACGAGTACCACCTGTTCGAGCGCGTCAAGCTTGCGCCCGGCAAGGTGCTTGCGCCCGGCATGATCACGCACGCCAGCAACATCGTCGAACATCCCGAATTGATTGCCGAGCGCATTGTGCGTTTCGCCAAGCTGGTCGGCCGCGAGAACGTGATGGCGGCGGCAGATTGCGGCTTCTCCTCGCAGGCGCTCTACCGCACCGAGGTGCATCCCACCGTGGTGTGGGAGAAATTCAAAGCGCTGCGCCAGGGTGCCGATCTGGCGACCAAGCAGCTATGGAAGTGATCTCGTCATTGCGAGCCGCGCAAAGTCGCGCGGTCCGATGGCAGGCTCCGCGACGTAATCCAAACCGGCGCCGAAGCCCAGATTGCTTCGTCGCTTCGCTCCTCGTAGTGACGCTGTTCTTTGCCTTCCCGCCAGCCCACGCCGAAGACGCGGCGAGTTTTTACCGCGGCAAGCAGATCCGCTTCATCGTCGGTTCGGCGCCGGGCGGCACCTACGATCTCGTGGCGCGGGCGGTGGCACGCCATATGGGCGCGCACATTCCCGGCAACCCCTCGATCGTCGTGCAGAACCAGCCGACCGCCAGCGGCGTCGTGATGACCAATCAGCTCTACGCACTCGGACCGAAGGACGGCACCGCCATCGGCGTTCCGCTCAACGGTATCCCGTCCGAGCCGCTGTTGAAACCGAACGTCGCGCGTTACGACGCCGACAAGCTCATTTGGGTCGGCAGCATCATGCGCGAACCTTATGTTGCGTATGTCTGGCACACTGCGCCGGTGCAGACCCTCTCCCAACTCTTGACCGAACAGCTCGTCGTTGGCGGCACCACGCCGGGCTCGACGATGGTCGACTTTCCGCAGCTGACGAACGCCGTCCTCGGCACCAAGTTCAAGATCGTGCCCGGCTATGGATCGACGCCGCTGATGAACCAGGCCATGGAGCGCGGCGAGACCCAGGGTGTTGCAGCGCTCGGTTGGGAGGCCGTCAAGGCGCAGCTGTCCCATTTTCTCGCCGACAAGGAGGTCAAAGTGATCGCCCAGTTCGGGCTGCAACGGAGCGCCTTACTGCCCGATGTGCCGTTGATGATTGAGCTCGCCAAATCGCCCGGGGATCGGCAGGCGCTGGCCATGCTGTTTTCGCGCACCGACATTGGCCGGCCCTTCTTTCTGCCGCCGGATGTGCCGGCGGACCGCGTCGAGGCTTTGCGGCGCGCGTTCGACGCCACAATGAAGGACGAGGGCTTTTTGGCCGAAGCAAAAAGGATCGGCCTGGATATCGATCCGTTGACCGGCGAGCAGGTGCAGAAGCTGGTCGCCGACCTCGCCAACACGCCGTCCGCGGTCGTCGCCCGCGTCCGCGCCGCGCTCAACGAGAAGTGAAAAGAATCGTCATTGCGAGCGCAGCGAAGCAATCCAGCGGGTGTCGCAGAACTGGATTGCTTCGTCGCTTCGCTCCTCGCAATGACGTGCTATAAACCCGGCTGAATTCATTCAAACGAGGCTCGGTACAGTGCAGCACGCTCTTCAGGACTCTCCAGCGCGCGACGGCTCGCTCAGTGCCCGCCGCGCCATGCACAGCAACAATAAATTGCAGATCGGCCTGTTCGGCCCCAATTGCTCGTCGGGCCGCGCGGTGACGCTGGTGCCGGAGCGCTGGTCGGGCAACTGGCCGGACAACAAGCGCCTCGCCCAGATGTCGGACGACGCCGGCATCGACTTTCTGCTGCCGATCGGGCGCTGGAAGGGCTACGGCGGCGACACTGACTACCAGGGCACCACGCTCGAAACCGTCACCTGGGCGACAGGACTGCTGGCCTCGACCAAGCGCATCACCGTGTTCGGCACGGAGCACGCGCCGATCTTCAATCCGGTGGTGGTGGCGAAGGAAATGGTCACCGCCGACCAAATCGGCGAGGGCCGCTTCGGGCTCAACATCGTGGTCGGCTGGAACGAGGGCGAATTCGACATGTTCGGCGTCGAACAGCGCGCCCACGAGGACCGCTACGAGTACGCGCAGGAATGGATCGACGTCATCAAGATGATCTGGTCCGACCGCGAGGATTTCGCCTTCAAAGGCAAGTATTTCGACATGAAGGGCATTCGCGGCAAGCCGAAGCCGTTCGGCGGCACGCGTCCGGTGATCATGAACGCCGGCGCCTCGGCGACCGGCCAGGGCTTCGCGGTGAAGAATTGCGACGCGTTCTTTCTGCAGGCGTCGCGCACATCGCTTGAAGACACGCAGAAAAGAGTCCGTGCCGCGCAGGACGCGGCCCTCGCGCAAGGGCGCGAAATCGGCTGCTATACGGTCGGCGTGGTCACCTGCCGGCCGACCAAGAAGGAAGCCGAGGAGTATTTCCACCACTCGATCGTCGAGCATGCCGATTGGTCGGCGGTCGACGGCATCCTGGCGCTGAAGAACATCTCGCCGCAGACCGTGCCGATGCAGGAATACATCCTAAAGCGCAATCAATATGCGCAAGGCATGGGTGGCCTGCCGATCATCGGCGATCCCGATCTGGTCGCCAGCCAGCTTGCAGACCTCGCCAAGGCCGGTCTCACCGGCATCGGCATCTCGCTCGTCAACTACCTCGATGAGCTGCCGTATTTCTGCGACGAGGTCATCGGCCGGCTGGTGCGCATGGGCCTGCGGGAGAAAGTGGGAGTCTGAATTTTCAGCCGAACAATCCTGCGAGCAGTGCGTTGTCTTGGGCCCAAGGAATTGGGCATTGCCCAGGAGAACGCCAATGGCCGAAGCCAAACATGAGATTAGCCGTGACCGCCTCGCCGAATTGCTCAACGAAGATCTGGCCCGCGAATACCAGGCCATTATCGCCTATGTGGTTTATTCCCAGGTGCTCAAGGGCGCCGAGTACATGGACATCGCCGATCAGCTCGAACTCCACGCCAAGCAGGAGCTCGACCACGCGCTGATGATCTCGCGGCAGATCGACTATCTCGGCAAGATGCCGACCGTGACGCCGCGGCCGGTGAAGACGTCCAAAGACGCCAAGGAGATGCTTCAGTTCGATCTCGACAACGAGAACGAAACCGTGCGCAACTACCGTGACCGCATCCGCCAATGCGAGGCGCTGGGCGAATTTGCGATGGCGGAGCAGATCCGCAAAATCGTCACCCAGGAGCAGGATCACCAGATCGATCTGGCGACTGCCTTGGGCATCGAGGTGCCCGACATGAGCAAGCCCGCTGCAGGCAAAGTAGCGGGCAAGTAGCGGCCCACGTCCTGACCCGCCGGACGGGCGAGCCGGTCAGCGCCGGCTCGCAATCGGCGTGCCGCGTTTCTTGTTGTAGCCGTGGATGGAGACGCGTTCCCACACGCCGTTGACGTGATACGGATCGCTGCGCGTAAACGAATCGACCGCGCCGCGGTCCGTCGCATCGATGACAAAAATGCTGCCGACCGGCGTCTCGCCGTCGTCGGCGACGAGCGTTCCGGCCGTGACGACGTCGACGCCGTGCTCGACGGCGCGGTCGAGATGGATGCGGTGGTCGCGGTAATGCTTCGCCCGCGTCGGCAGGATGTCGTTCTTATCGAGCGCGTGGACGACGAACAGCATGGTTGGCTCCCGGTTTGGAGTCCATGTTAGTCCGGTCACGCAAAGCGGGCGAGGGGCTCCCACGCTCGTCATTCCGGGGCCGAGCGAAGCGAGGAGCCCGGAATCCATAACCACGGCGCGGGAGATCCGGGCCCCAGTGCATGTGCCGCACTAACTGTGATTATGGATTCCGGGCTCGCGCCTGCGGCGCGCCCCGGAATGACGGCTACGCCCGCCGCTTCGAAATCACGTAACTCTCGTCGAAGAACCAGAGCCCGCCGCGCTCTTGCAAAACCGAGCGGGTCGCATCGATGTAGCTCCCGTCGGCGGCGGCCTGCGCGACGCGGTCGTCCTCGACCTGCGCCACATAGATCGCCGCGTTCCAGGCGGCGAATAACGTCGAAGTGCCGATCGATTCGGAAATCTCGGAGGGCAGCGTGTGCATCACGTAGCGGAACAGCGAGCGGTTATCCGCATAGGCGTTGAAATTAAGATCGCGTCCAGCGGTACCGAGTTCGTGCTTCACCGCTTTCATGATCTGATGGCGGTCGTGGATAAAAGGATGGTCCTCAGGCCAGACCTTCTGAATAATTTCCATGCCCGGGTCGTGGCCGTGCGAATGAATGGCGATGAGCCGTCCGCCGGAGCCAAGCGCGCGGGCGAGTGGGGCGATCACGCGCTGCGCCTTGAAGTCGAGCGAGGCGCGCGCCCGGTAGGGCTGTGAGGCGATGACGAGGTCGTAATTGGCGAGCGTGCCGCCGGGCTTCGGAATGATCGGGTCGAGCAGGAAGCGGTGATCCTCGCGATAGATCACCAGCACCACCGGGCGCTCATAGATCGGGTTGCCGGTGCGTGCGGAGACGCCGGCCTTCCAGTTCTGCGCCAGGAACGGCTCGAGATCGATGATCTGCTGCTCGAAGCGATGCGCCGAATTACCGATCAGCGGCAGCTCCTGCCAGACCAGACTCGACGCGGCGTTGAGCGATTTGACGTGCAGCCACGGCGCGTCCGCGTAGGCGAGGTTGGTCAGCACCAGAACCGTCGACGGATGCTCGAAGAAGCGGTCGGGCATCTTCTGCAAAGTCAGGCGGATATCTTCGAGGCTGATCTCCTTGCCGACCAGATAGAACGGCATGTGTGCGAAGCGGTCGTGCATGGCGCGCATTACGCGCGTCAGCACCGAGCCATCGCCGACCCCGGCGTCGAACACGCGCACCGCCGGCGGCCGTGGATGAATGTGGGCCAGCTCGTCGGAGACGCGGCTCGCCACTTCCCATTTCTCGCTGCAGGTATTGACGAACAGCAGGTACTTTTGCCGGTTGTCGAAGAAACGGAAATTGCGCTGCGGGTCACCCGGCTTGCCGCCACCCGCCGGGGGGGCTGGATGGCCGGGCGCAGCGATAGGAGCCGGGCCATGCGGCTCGCGCGGGCGCTCAATGATCGTGGGCCTGTCGTGGGCAGGGTGTGAAGACATAAAACCGTGGATGCGATCAAGGGTGTCCGTGGTGATGCGGCCGCCATTGCGCAGCCGCGCCGCGAGCTTGCCGTCGTTCACCGCGCGCCGGCCGAAGGTCGACTCGGCGAGGCCGGTTTGCCGGCAATAATCGGATATTTCCTGCAGCAATTGCTGGGCGTTCATGGCAACGCTCCCGGCCGTTGTCCTCGCTCACGGGCGCCCTGTGGCGCTCTGTTGCTTGTGCCTCAAGCGAACCAAGGCGTGGGCCAAGCGTCAACCACAAAGTAGCCCACATATACAATGGGCAATATAGTGGGAAATAGCCCATATGACTTCAAGGCCGGTCGGCCCAATCGCCATGCGCCGGACGCGTGCTCCACCGCTTGCAAGGTCCGCGCTTCCTCCGACAGCATGGCGGCGTGACGAGGAGGGCGGCAATGACGGCGAAACGAACTCTGATCCGCGGCGGGCAGGTCTACGACCACGACGGCGATGTGCATAAGCCGGCCCTGGCCGACATTCTTATCGAGGGCGACGCCATCGCCGCGGTTGGCGCCAACCTCGCGGCCGACGGCGCCGATGCGGTGATCGACGCGTCGCGCCGCCTGGTCGTGCCGGGCCTGATCAATGCGCATTACCATTCGCACGACGTTTTGTGCCGCGGCATGTTCGAGGAATTGCCGCTCGAATTCTGGCTGCTCTACACGTTGCCGATGGGCGCGAACCGCAGCAACGAAGAGGTGAGGGCGCGCACGCTCGTTGGCGCCATCGAGTGTCTGCGCTGCGGCATCACCACGGTGCAGGACATGCTCGGCCTCGTGCCGCTCTCCGACGCGCAGACCGATGTGGTTATCGACGCTTATCGCGAGGCCGGCATCCGCGTCGTGTTCTCGCCGATGGTGTGGGACATTCCGCCGATCGCGATGATGCGGCAGGGCGACAGCCTGCCGCCCAACGTGCAGGAGATGCTGGGCAAGGAGCCGCGGCCGATCCGCGATCAGATCGATTATCTGGAACATCAGTTCGCGCGCCGCCCGGCCGCCGGCACGCTGCATTGGGCGGTGGCGCCATTCGCGCCGCAACGCTGCTCGCCCGAAATGCTGCGCGCCTGCGGCGAACTTGCCGCCAAGCACGATCTGCCGGTCTACACGCACGTGTATGAGACGCGCGCGCAGCGGCTGATCGGCCGCGAGAAGTTCGGCAAGCACGGCGGTCTGATCGGCTACATGGCCGATTGCGGCCTGGTCGACCGGCGCCTCAACATCGTGCACAGCGTCTGGATCGCGCGCGAGGAGATCGAGCAGCTCGCCGCAGCCGACGCCGGCATCGTGCTCAATCCGCTCTCCAACATGAAGCTGAAAAGCGGCATCGCGCCGCTCCTTGCCATGCGGCAGGCCGGCGTGCGGCTCGGGCTTGGCTGCGACAATTGCAGCGGCACCGACGTGGAAAGCGTGTTCCAGGCGATGAAAATGTTGTGCCTGACCGCGGCGGTGAGCGATCCCGAGCCGGGTGCGCCGCTGGCACACGAGATGCTGCGCCACGCCACACTCGGCAACGCCCGCACCGCAGGTCTTGGTCATTGCCTCGGCGCGATCAAGCCAGGGTATAAGGCCGACCTCATTCTCATCGACCTGAACGACACGGCCTATCTGCCCTACAACAGCGCCGCGCGGCAGCTCGTCTACACCGAAGCGGGCCGTGGCGTGGATAGCGTGATGGTCGACGGCCGCCTGGTCGTCGACCAGCGTGTGGTCAAGACTGTCGACGAGGAAGCGCTGCGCCGCGAAGTGGCAGACCTGATGCGCCATTTCACTACCGACTACGAGGCGGTGGTGGCGTCGCGCCGTGCCGCTCTGCCGCATATGCACGACGCCCACCGCCGCGTCTGGGCTGAAGATGTCGGCATGGAGCGGTTCATTCCGCGGGCGCGCTGAGCGTCGGGCCTTTTAACAGAGAATTTCAGCAGTAAAATTCGAGGCGCTCGACCGTTTCGCGAAGTTTTGATCTTATGCGCGGCTGGCGGCCAGCCGGGGCTGAACGCAAGCGAGGAGTCGTGCATGGAAATCCAGAAGGAGCGGGTCGGCGATGTCGACGTGGTGTCCCTCACCGGTCGCCTTGACGGCATCTATAGCTCAGCGTTCGCCAAGGAGGTCGGCGAGCTGATCACCGGCGAGAATCCAAAAATCCTGATCGACTTCGCGGAGATCGATTACGTCACCAGTGCGGGAATTCGCGCGGTCCTGCTGCTGATGAAAAAGGCGAAAGCCTCAGGCGGCTCCTTCGCGCTATGCGGTGTCAACGAGCAGATACGCGAGGTGCTCGATGCCACGGGTCTGGGGCCGATTGTCCCCATTCATCCGGGGCGCCCCGAGGGGCTTGCAGCTTTGAACGCGCCTCCCAGCGCATGATCGGTGCTGCGGACGCCGGTGTCGCTTCGGCCTTGCCGCCGGTATGTCGGGTTTTCGCCTGATTGCAGACATCGGGCATGACAAACTGAATGGCAGTAAACCTGACTACGCCGAGGAGTGGCGCCTGCAACGGAAGACGTGGTCACTCTATCGGCGCGGACAAGATCAATTGGCAAGTAAGAGGCTGGCCGCACTACGACATAGCCTTCGGGACTGCAATCGAGGTCATCCGTCCGCATGATCGGCGGTGTGCTACGCACCATGCGATTGGTGTAAGCTGGAAAATCTCGGCGACAAGGAGATGGTCTTCATGACCATCGAGTTCCCCAACAGCGCCAACAAGCCGCTGGCGATTCTGGACCGCTGCGTGCCTCGGCGTAATACCGATTTTACAGAAACGTCCTCACTATTCGTGGCAAGTGAATGGCCGGCTACGAGGCCTGAGCCACGCGCACTTCGTCGGTGAAGTTCATGATTCGCTCGCGAATAGTCTTGGTCTGGGTGGCGAGCTGGACGGCCGAGTGCCGAAGGCCAACGGTGGCATGAGCGGTCTTGTTGATCATCGCCTCGATGTCGCCGATCGAACCGGCGACATTACCCACTCCTGTAGCCGCCGCGTCAACGTTCTGCGCAATCTCGTTAGTGGCAGAGGCCTGTTGTTCGATCGCGCCCGCGACCCGAGCGGACAACTGATCTAATTCCTGAACCATGCACAGAATCGCCTGAATAGCCGCCGCCGAGCGTTCCGTTGTGCTTTGAATTCCAGCAGTTTTGCTGGCGATATTTTGAGTTGCTTTCGCAGTTTCCGCAGCGAGGGCCTTTACCTCCTGGGCGACAATCGCGAAACCCCTGCCGGCCGCCCCGGCGCGCGCGGCTTCGATGGTCGCATTCAAGGCGAGTAGGTTGGTCTGCGCGGCAATTCCATTAATGAGCCCCGTTATATTGCCAATCTCGCTGGCCGCATTCGTCAACTCGGTGATCGTCTTGCTGGCCGTATCGGCGCAACTGACCGCCTCGCTGGTGAGACGCGAGGATTGCGCTACCGTCGCGGTAATCTCCGAAATGGTCATGGCTAGTTCGTTTCCGGATTGGGCGACAGTCGTAACCTTCGCCGTCGTCTCCTCGGAGGCCGATGAAGCCGCCGCCACTCGCGTCTTGGCATGATCCGCCGTCGCGCCGAGGCCGTCGGCGCTTTGCTCGAGCTGGCGGGCTGCTTCGTTCAAGACATTGATCGATTCCGCCATCTCCGCTTTGAAATTGTCTAGAAGCTTGCCCATCACATCTGCGCGGTTGCTCGTTGCAACGAGGTTCCGTTCCCGCTGACCGCCAATACGTTCGAGTTCGGCAGCCGCCCCTTCGGCGGCGGCGCGCGCCTGATCGGCCGCGGCAAAGGCGGATCGGATCGTCTCACCGATGAAAATCAATATTGCGACCTCAATCACAACAACGAGGACATGAACACAGGCCCGCAACAAGTCGCCACCGTCGGGATAGATGGCGGCTGGCAGAAGATAGTTGAGACTCAAGTGATGGAGGGCGACAAGACCGGCCGCCAGCACGAGAACCCGCCAATCGCAAAAGCCCGATAGCATTGCGAGTATTGCGAAATAGTAGAAATGCATTTCGATCTGCCACGGATGACCGCTGAATGCGAGCACCAGTAGCGAGGTCTGGCCAACGAGGGTGACCGCGATGCCAAAGGCAACCACGCTGATCGGCCGTCCGGCGTAAAGGAGCGCTATTGGAATTAGTGCTAGAGCGGCACAACCGAGCGTGTTTGCCGTAACGTCCCGTCCCAGCAATGCACAAATCGCAGCCAACATCGGCACGTGCGCAATACCGAGGCCGATCAATACTCTGGCAACTTTCAGTTGGAATGATTGCAAATCGTTCACAGGACACCGGTATGCTTGAGAAATGAGGCGGGTAGACACGCGCCAAGAACCTGCGGATCAACCGCAAGCAAAGCCGACCCGGCGAGCACACGCGCAACGTAGTCGGGCTTCTCCGGCATCACCACGGCGATGAAAGGAAAGCCGCCGAACCGCACAAACCGTGCACCGGCACTGACCGCCCGAACCATTGTCTGGTCTGGGGTTGTCCACGGCGCATAGATGACCGCGACACCGGCAGCAGGATTACTCGGCACAAGCCCAACGCGCAGAATGAATGCAAGACTAGCGATGGCAATGGCAGCAATCAGTCCAACGTCAACCAGCCGGGCCAAAGAACGCGACTTATGAGCCATGTTGAATATCGTGCTGGGGCATTCCGGCGGCAGCAAATTAGTCGACCGTGAAATATGCTGAAGCGGCTGATTGGTGGGGGAAATCGAGCGGTTTTTGGCGATAGGATTTGCCGGAAATTGGGGCTTTGGGACCGATTTTCTTGCGAATTCGAATTGGGGATTCC
>JBAQJL010000036.1:0-14428 GCA_049300295.1 Xanthobacteraceae bacterium | reverse complement strand
TCTCGCTCTGATCCGTGTTGATGCCGCCGTCGGCCTTGACGTTGCACACAGTCACCGAAAACACGCCGCCGTTCGGCATGGCGTCGCGGGCATTCACGGCGACGTTGACGATGGCGAGTTCGAGCTCCGCAAGGTCGATCTTGACGCGGTCGATGCCGGCTTCGATCTGCTCTTTGTAGACGATGTTGCCGCGCAGCGAGCTTTCGATGAGCGTGCGCATATTCCTGACGCTGGCGCTCAGATCGACGACGGTGGGGCTGAGATGCTGGCGCCGCGAGAAAGTCAGCAACTGGCGCGTCAGGCTTTCGCCGCGTTTGGCCGCCGTCTGAATGGCCTCGATGGCGCGCGGCAATTTCGGGTCGAGCAGGCGCTTGAAGGTCTGGGCGTTGCCGCCGATAATCATCAGGAGATTGTTGAAGTCGTGCGCGATACCGCCGGTCAGTTTGCCGATCGCCTCCATTTTCTGCGACATCGCGAGTTGTTCGCGCGCCTCGACCAGCTTCTCCTGCGTGTCGCGCCGCTCGGTCGCGTCGCGCAGCACGTTGGCAAAGCCGATCAGATTGTCGTGGTCGTCGCGAATCGCGGTGAGCGCGCCGGTGACGAAAAACGGCGCGCCGTTTTTGCGCACCCGCCAGCCCTCGACTTCGTGCTTGCCGTGCCGGACGGCCAACTCCAGCGCCCGATTTGGCACGCCGGCGCGGCGCTCGTCGGGCCGGTACAGAATGGCGAAATGCTTGCCGAGAATTTCGTCGGCTTCGTAGCCGATGATCTTGTGCGCGTTGCCGTTCCAGCTGGTGACGTGTCCGGTCGGATCGAGCACGAAGATGGCATAATCGGCGGCGCCTTCGATGAAGATCTGGAAATGCTGTTTGAGGCTGCGAAACGCGAGCTGCGTCTGATTGAGCTGCGCTGTCAAATGGCTCTGCGTGGCAGCGAGAGCGGCTTGCGCCTGCCGCTGCGTCGCGGCCGTGGCCGCGAGCATGAGAGAGACGATCAGCGCCGCGATCGAAAGCGCCGGCAGAAAAATGAGCGATCGATGCAAGTCGGCTGCAGGCAGCGCGCCGGAGCCGGCCGAAACGCTCCAGATCGCGGCGCCGCAGAAGACCAGCGTAGCGGCAGCAGCGTCGCGCTGATTGCCGCGCAGCGCCGCCCACGCCAGCGGCACAAAGATCAGAAACCCAAACGCCTCGCGATACGGCAGCAACGCCGGAAGGTCATTGCCGATCAGGGCGCCCCCCGCGATGGCGCCGATCGTGCCCGCCACAAGCATGACGATGACCGATTCCAGAACGCCCAGTTTGGAAATCCGGTGCAGCGGCGTGTTGGCCCAGAGCAGAATTGCCGATGTGAGGATCGCCGTGCCGGCGGCATCCGCGAGCCACCATTTGATCCACGGAACGATCGAGCCGGCGATCAGATCGGCAGGCGCAACGCGATGTGCAAATTCTCGGGCGGCAAATTCTCGGGCGACAAGTTCTTGGGCGACAAGTTCTTGGGCAAGACGGCTGCCCCACCATGCGATGGCTGAACTGATCAGCGCGGTGACGACAACGATCGCCATGCACTTGGCGATGCCGGCCGGCGTATCGAAGGTTTTGCGGCCGTTCGACCAGCGATTGATTAGCCACGCGCCGGCTGACGCCGCCGCCGCGGTCGCAATGCCGACGGCCGCCGCCTCGGGCAGCGAGGCCATCGTCATGCCATAGACTGAGAACGCCGAGGCGGAAAACGCACCGAGGAAAATGGCAGGCCAGACGCGATAGCCGCACAACAGAACAAGGCAGAGCGCGACACCCGTCGGCGGCCATAACGGTGTTGCGGCAGGATTGGTCGCCGGCAGCAGGAGCGCAATGTTGGCGAGGCCGAAATAGCTCGCTGCGATCACGGCGAGCTCGAGCAGATAGCTCGCCGCGCTCAGCGCCGCGCGCGCATCGGGAGACTTCAGCCGGCCGATTATCGCTGTCGTCATCGAGTGCCTCGCCCCTAAGGAACCCAAAAAGGGACTCAATGCGGGCGATTCTTCCGCCAAGAATGGGCCAAATCAGGGACGGCCGCGGCTGGGCTGCAATGCCAAGACATAAGTCTTTGCGATTGCAGGGAGTTCAGCCTGTGAACAAAGGCCATTGGGCTTTCAGCCCCATCAGATTGGCGCTCAGGTTCCGTCCAATCTAAGCAGTTCCGGCCGGCAAGGGTGAGGCGATCGGGTTCGGTAGCCTGAAGCGTCCTTCCGTATCTGGAAACCGCGTACGTCATGGCCGGAGTTGGACCGGGACGGAACCGACCTGTCGCGTTCGGCGTTACAGGTAACATGAACAACGGTGCTGATCACGCGACTCCGACCTCTGGCCGCCCCGAACATCCTGGCGTGTTGCTGCGCGACCATGTGCTGCCGAGCTTGGGCTTGTCTGTCAGCCAGGCTGCGAGAGATCTTACTATCACACGTCAAACGCTCCACCGGATTCTGGCCGGCGATGCCGCGATTACTCCTGCCATGGCGGCTCGTCTCGAAAAATTGTGCGGTGTCCCCCCTGAGTTCTGGCTGAAGTGTCAGCATCGGCATGACCTGCAACGTGTGAAGGAAGAGCTCGCTCCTGTATTGACTGGCATTCCATCGCGACTTCTCCCGGAAATAATTGCCAGGAAGATCGGAGCACCCCATTGATGTTGAGAAAAGCCGATCAGACAAAGCCCGGACCGGCGTCGCTGGACTTGACGATGTTTTGGGGGGTAGCCTGACTGTCGGGCACGTATTTTTGCTCGAAGGAAATCCCGGGACCGGCAAGACAACAATCGCGCTTCGCTTTCTCTTGGAGGGCGCGGCGGCGGGCGAGCGGTGCCTTTACACCGCCTTGTCCGAGACCGAGAAAGAACTGCCCCCTCTCATGGCTGGACCCTCGACGCAGGAGTGAAAGTTTGAAATCACCCGACCCAGAGGATGCCACACGGGCCATTCAGGAACTCGCTGCAATTGTCGACTCCACGCAGGACGCCATTATCAGCAAGAGCCTCGATGGCGTCATCCTGACCTGGAACCGCGCCGCAGAGAAGATTTTCGGCTACACGGCCGAGGAGATCGTCGGCAAGCCCATTTACCTTCTGATCCCGCCGGAGCGGGAGAGCGACGAGGATCTGATTCTCGGGAGGATACGTCGCGGCGAGCGGGTGGAACATTATGAGACCGTTCGCCGCCGCAAGGATGGATCGTTGATCAATGTCGCGATCACCGTCTCCCCGATATTCGACTCTCGAGGCAACGTGATCGCCGCGTCCAAAATTGCACGCGACGTGACGGAGCGGAGCACGACAGGCAGGGCGTCAGAGCATCTCGCTGCCATCATCGAGTCCTCGGAAGATGCCATCATCAGCAAGGACACGAACGGCATCATCCAGACCTGGAACCAGTCTGCCGAGCGACTCTTTGGCTATACCCCGGATGAAATCATCGGCAAATCCGTTCTGATGCTGATCCCATCGGAGCGCCATCACGAGGAAGGTGTGATCCTCGGGAAGATCAGATGTGGTGAACGCATCGAGCATTTTGAGACCGTGCGTCAGGCGAAAGATGGGAGCCTGCTCGCCGTCTCGCTCACCGTTTCGCCCATCAAGGATAGAAACGGGAACGTAATCGGCGCCTCCAAGATCGCGCGCGACATCACCGGAAAAAAGCGAGCCGAAGCGCTGCTGGAACGGCAAGCCCAGCGCCTGTCCATGCTTAACCAGGAGCTTGAGCGCCGGGTTGAGGAACGCACCGCCGATTTAAGGAACATTCAAACCTTCTATATGCACTCGTCGGAGTGCCACGCCATTCTCTCGCGCCGGCCCGACGGCGAATTCCAATATGATGAAATCAATCCGGCAACTCTGACGCTTTATGGGATGACGCGCGCTCAGGTCATCGGGCGATCGACTAACGAAATTTTTCCACCCGACCGGGCCGCGGAGCTGAACGCTTATCTGGAGGCGTCTCTGCACGCCGGCGCACCGTTTTCCTACACCCGCAAACAGGGCAAATCGGTTGTAGATGCCGTGGCCACTCCAATACCCGCGGAGCCCGGTCAGCCTGCCCGCGTCGCAGTCACGGCGCGTGACATAAGCGAACGCCAAAGTCTGGAAGAGCAGCTAAGGCAAGCGCAAAAGATGGAGGCTGTCGGCCAGCTCACAGGCGGCTTGGCGCACGATTTCAACAACCTGCTCCAGGGCATCATCGGCGCGCTGGATCGGGCACAGCATCGGATTCAGCAGGGGCGGGCATCCGAAGCGGATCGCTTTATTGGCGCGGCCGTCGAATCCGCCAATCGCGCCGCGTCACTCACACATCGGTTGCTGGCGTTTTCGCGTCGCCAGACGCTGGACCCCAAGCCCACAGACGCAAACAAGCTCATCGCGGGCATGGCTGACCTGATCAACCGTACAATGGGGCCGAACATCGCCGTCGAGGTCGTGGGGGCCGTTGGACTTTGGTTGACAAAAGTGGATGCGCCGCAGTTGGAGAGTGCGGTACTGAACCTCGCGATCAACGCGCGCGACGCCATGCCAAACGGCGGGAAGCTTACAATCGAGACCGCGAATAAGTGGCTCGACGATCAAGCCGCCCGAGAGCGGGATGTTCCTCCCGGGCAATATGTTTCCCTGTGTGTTTCAGACACGGGCGCAGGCATGCCGCCCGACGTGGTCGCCCGCGCATTTGATCCTTTCTATACGACCAAGCCAATGGGCCAAGGCACCGGCTTGGGCCTTTCCATGATCTACGGCTTTGTGCGGCAATCAGGAGGTCAGGTCCGCATTTACACGGAGGTGGGGAAAGGGACGACAATGTGCCTGTACCTGCCGCGCTATTTTGGCAGCGCCGACGAAATCGAAGCAGCACTGACCCGGGAGCCCGATCAGGGGTTCGGCGAGACGGTGATGATTGTGGACGACGAGGCAATGGTGCGCATGCTCGTAAGCGAAACTCTGACGGAGAATTCATACCGCGTATTGGAAGCGCACGATGCAGCTTCGGCAATGAAGATATTGAGCTCCGATCAATCGATCGATTTGCTGATCACCGACGTGGGACTGCCGGGGCATATGAACGGGCGTCAACTCGCCGATGCCGCTCGCACAAGCCGCGCCGGACTTAAGGTGCTCTTCATCACTGGCTATGCGGAGAATGCCGCTGTCGGGAACGGGCACCTCGGACCTGGCATGGAAATTCTTACAAAGCCATTTCCGATGACGACGCTCGCCAACAAGGTGAGAGAGATCTTGGGATAGAGGGGCGTTCGGGCGTTCCGGTAGCGGGCCATTCTGAACATGGTCTTCCCACGGCGTTATGGCCGGACTTGTTCCGACCATCCACGTCTTTCATCGTTGCAGGCAGAGAAGACGTGGATGCCCGGCACAAGGCTGCACAAGGCCGGGCATGACGATTGCAACCGCGTCGGGCGGGGCCGCGGAAGGCTTAACTCGCCAGATCGGGGAATTGCCGTGACGGTGTAGTAAATTCGCCTTGTGATACAGGAAATAAGTGCACTGTCACCGAAATGGCATGTCACCGAAATGGCAAGATCGGCCAGTCCATGCGGATCGAGGTTGACGTTAGCCAGCCGGCGAAGAGTTCTTGGCGCCCTTCGACGCTCCAACCCCCGATGTCGCGGTTGGCAGCAAGACGCCGATAAGCGGCGACCAAGAGCGCGATCCACACTTCGTCGAATATTGTCCCGTTTACGACGACGACGTCGATGTCGGAGCTATCGTCAAAGGCCCTGAAACGAGCTCGCGGCCGCATGCTGAAACCGTGCCGGCCACTCCAGATCACGCGGACGTCGCCGGCCGCCAGACCCGGGACGCCGTCAACTAGAGCCTGCCGGAAGGCCATCCATTTGGCGTCATCATTGCAGACAAACGGCCGGTCCTCGGACAAGAGGCAGACCGGCAACATGTCGACGTCGGACCTACCACCCATAAGTCCGCGAAATTCGGCTGCGTCCATCCTGCTTTCTCCCCGTGCCGGAGCATGCCATCCGAGTGCTGGACCGTCGAGTGGCTGTTATGTCGGGAGAATTGCGTCTATCTTCTCGCGGACGGTGGAAACGATGCCCCATAAGAAACAAGTTCTGGACCTCACCGCCTTCAACGCGAAGGTCACGCTTCCCTACTCGCTGCGCCTCAAGGACTTCGAGATCGCGATGCTGGACGTGTACGATTTCTTTTACGACGTGAACGCCATGCTGCTTGGCAAGGGCCTTCACCGGATGGACGAAATGCTCCGGCCGGCGGCGATGAGCGGCATGATCTCCGACATGCTAACGGCATCGATGGCGAAGCACGCCCGCGTCCTGGTCGAAAATGAGCATTTCAACGGCCATCCGGATCTGGTGGTGCAGGGCCGCTATCCGAAAAACTCTGTCGCCGCCGGCACCGATGGCGTCGAGATCAAAAGCACGCGCAAGGCCGGTGGCGCGGTTGACACTCACGGAGCGCGTGACCAGTGGATGTGCGTCTTTGTGTACCGCACGGATCACGACACCGAGCCGGCGGTGGACCGTGAACCCATGAAGTTCACCGAAGTCTATCTGGGTGCGGTGAAAATTGCCGACTTCCGCAACAATCCGCGCGGCGGAAATCTCGGAACACGCACCTCGACGTTGAGCGGGACCGGTATCAAGAAATTGCGGTCAAATTGGATCTATCTGGCGAAGTGATCCAAGCTTCTCGATAGCGCGTTTCGCCACCTTTACGTATTTCGGGTCGCTCTCAATCCCGACCGAGACATAGCCAATGGCGTTGGCCGCCGCGAGCGTCGAACCTGAGCCAGCGAACGGATCGAGCACAGTCCCCTGGCCCATCGGCAACGCTGCGCGCACGACTTGGCGTAGGAACGACTGCGGCTTGAGCGACGGATGCGCAGCGAGTTCGCGCTCGCGCTTCGGTGTCTTCTGCGATGGAATCACATCACCAAACGGCCGCTCATCAGAGAGGCGACGGAAGCCGCCGGTCTTGTGGGCGCGCAGGCTATCCTGCACGCGCCCTTCGAGAGGCCGGCGCAGCACGACCCAGGGCTCGAACATCGAGCGCGGCATGACGCTCACATCCGGAAACTCTAAGTGCGCGTTCTTCGGCCGGTCGCCGCCGCGCATCGTCATGACAAGCCGCACGATCTGACCACGCGCTTCAAGTCCGCCTTCGCACAGGGCGGACGCGACGATGTGAGTCAGCAGCGGATTGGAAGCGACTACGACGTTGCCGCCCGGAACCAGCACGCGGTTCAGCAGGATACCGAGTCTCTTAAAGAAGGCGTGTATCTTTACACGATCGGCTTGGTCCAAAACCGTGAACCGCGGCAGAGGTGCGCGCTTGTGACCGTCGAAAGATGGCGGGATCCGCCAGACGCCACCCCTACCCATCCGCAGCTTCTCTTGCTCCTCTTCGGTGTATTCGAGCACGCCATATGGGGGATCGGTGACGCAGGCGTGGATCGACGACGCCGGCTCCGACGCCAGCCATTGGAAGCAATCGGCTTCATAGAGCTTGGCGTTGCCCACACTCACAGTGGGATCAAGATCGAGCTTCTTGGCGGGCATCAAGATATGGTCGCTCGCCTTGAGTCGATAACGACCGCGACCCGTGCGGTCGAAGGATTTACCGACGTTGTTGTTAAGATAACTCCGCACGGACGATGGCGAGGTCGCACCCATTTGTGCGACTACAGCCCGAGAAATTTCGTCTACCGACGCTTCGCCCCCAGTGGTTTGCAGATAGCCGTATATCGAATCTCTAATGCTGCCGGGTGTCTTGGCCACGAATCCCACTCCTTAGAACAAATATGGAACATAAAGACGTCGAGACGTCAACCCCCGCCCCTCAACGATTGCGAAGTAAACTGTTGCATATGAGGTGCGTGATCGTGTCGCTTCGATAGCCACAGCGGATAGGAATATTTCCCTTATTTTTTGTCCCCGAACATGTTACCAATCCTGACTCGCTCACGAATCAAGGGACCTTTCGGCCGAGGGTACTCACGGAAGGGAGCGAGTGCGGTTCCCGCGGGCGGAGCGATACACTCCGCACCCGGGCGGTTCGGGCATCGTCCCCGCCGGCATTAAGACCGGCGAGCCAGGTGCTTGGCTTAAAACGCGATTGATGGCGCGGGTTAACGCCCGCTCCTTCTCGATCGCGCGAAGCGCGGCCCGGATCGAGCCAAAGCATTCGGTCGCTAGGCGAGAGCCGCGGTGGAGCGCCGGAAGGCGAGCGGGCTGCGCAAAGCCCGCGCCGCGCCCGCAAGCATTCTCAGGTGGCAACATCCGAGAATGTGGCGCGGCTGGTAGGTGCGCCTTTCGGCGCTCCGCCTCCCTCTTTGTTCGTTCGGGGGGCAACGCGTTTGTGGCTGTTTGGCAAAGCTCGGGCGCCGGGGGTGTCGCGAGAACGGATTTGTATGCCTTCCGCCCCCGCGAAAGCGGGGGAGGGGGACCGCCCGAAGCTCGCGGAGCGAGCGTAGGGTGGTGAAGGGGGCGTGGGCCTCACCGCGTCTCCGCCGCCATTCGAGCGATGGCGTCCGCCGCTTCATCGATCCCGTTTGTTAGATCGCAAGCGGGGATATGCAGCACGGTAACACCCTGCTTTTTCAGCCAAGCGTCGCGGCGAATATCGCGCTGGGGCCGATCGCCCATGTCATGGCTAATTCCGTCGATCTCGATCGCCAACCGCGCTCTCGCGCAATAAAAGTCCAGCACATAAGGCCCGATAGGATGTTGGCGACGAAAGATTGGCTTTCCAGGAGCGCGCGAGCGCAGCCGGTTCCACAGTCGCGCTTCCGGCACCGACATAGCGCGCCGAAGGCGCTGGGCGTTACCGATTACTTTCTTCGGCGCTCTCATCGGCGTCACCTCAGATGCCCCCTCCACCACCTTGCTGCGCAAGGTGGTCCCCCTCCCCCGCTATCGCGGGGGCGGAAGAACGCATCATTGCACCTTCAGGCCCATCAGATTGGCGATCAGGTTGCGCTGAATCTGCGACGTTCCGGCGGCGATGGTGGCGGCGCGGGCGTCGCGATAGTGGCGCGCCATGTCGAACTCTTCGCAATAGCCGAACGCGGCGAGCACCTGCATGCCGAGGTTGGCGACTTTGACGTAAGTCTCCGAGGTGAACAGTTTCGCCATGGTGATTTCGCGCAGCGCGTCCTTGCCGTTCGAGACCAGCCAGGCGGCGCGCCACATCAGGGTGCGCGCGGCCTCCACTTCGGTCTGCATGTCGGCGAGCATGTGGGCGATCGCCTGATTGGCGCCGATCGGGCGGCCGAATTGTTTTCGGTCCTTGGCGTATTGCAGGGCGAGATCGACCACGCCCTGCGCGGCGCCGACATTGCCGGCGCACGATGCGGCGCGCTCGACCGCCAGGCCGGACATCACCACGTCCCAGCCTTTGTTCTCGCCGCCGATCAGGCGGTCCGGCGGCACCCGCGCGTTATCGAAGGTGAGTTCGTAGGTGCCGGTGGCGCGGCGGCCGAGCATATCGAGCTTGCGCAGCGTGAGGCCCGGCGTGTCGTTATCGACCAGAAACAGCGACAGGCCTTGCCGGTAGTGCGCCTTCGGATCGGTCTTGACGTAGAGGCTGATGACATTGTTGGGCGCGCCGGCCGTCGAGGCCCAGATTTTCTGCCCGTTGATCACCCATTGATTGCCGTCGCGCACCGCGTTGGTTCGCATGGCGCCGATATCGGAACCGGCGTCGGGCTCCGACATCGAGATCGAGAGCTTGATTTCGCCGGCGATGAGTTTCGGCAGCCAATGGCGCTTCTGCTCCTCGGTGCCTTTGCGCAGCAGGTTGAGCCCGCAAAAAATATTGCCCGTATAGGCCATCACCAGATCGGCGGAGATGCGCGAAATTTCTTCGGCGACGATGGTCATGTCGAGCAGTGTGCCGCCGGCGCCGCCGTATTCTTCCGGAAAAGGCAGCGCCAACAGACCGGCCGCGGCGAATGCCTGAAACAGGTCTTCCGGATAGGTGCGCTCGCGATCGTGCTTGCGCACGTATTCGGGCGGCGCGTGCCTTTGCATCAGCTTGCGCACGCTGTCGCGCAGCAGAGTCTGTTCCTCGCTGAATTCGAAATCCATTGGAAATCCTCGTTGGGCGATCCGCGCCGGCAATCCTTGCCCGCAATCCTCGGTCACTGGCACAGTTGCGCGTAGCAAAATACAATCCCGGTACTGAGGCAACCCTTACGCCGCATCACAATGTCCGCGCGATGCGGCAAAAATCAGGAAATGACATGCGCAGGTTCGTGGCTGTTGTTGTGGCTCTTGCTTTTGCGGTTCTCGCCAGCGCGGTTACCGCGCGCGCCGACTCCTTTCCGTCGCGTCCAATCACGATCGTGGTGCCGTATCCGGCCGGCGGGCCGACCGACACCATCGCGCGCCTCTTGGCGCAGCGAATGCAGAAACCGCTCAGCCAGCCCGTCGTCGTTATCAATATCAGCGGCGGCGGCGGCAGCATCGGTGTCGGCCGTGTCGCCCATTCGCCGCCCGACGGCTACATGCTGAGCATCGGCCACACCCAGACGGCGGTGTTCAATCCGGCGATCCTGAAGCTCGACTATGACCCATTGAAGGATCTGGCGCCGGTGTCGCTGATCGCTGACACGCCGATCTGGATCGTTTCGGGCAAGACGCTTCCGGCAAGCGACGTCAAAGGGCTGATTGCCTGGCTCAAGGCCGATGGCGGCAAGGCGACGATGGCGACTGTCGGCGTTGGCGGTCCGACCGACGTTGCCGCGCGCCTGTTCGAGAAAGTCACCGGCACGGCGTTTCAGATCGTGCCGTATCGCGGCGGCGCGCCGGTCGCCGAGGATTTGCTGGGCGGCCACGTCGACTTCGCATTCAGTCAGGCGGCCGGCACTTTGCCTTACGTGCAAAGCGGCCAACTCAAGGCGTTTGCGGTGCTGCAGGCCAAGCGCTGGTGGGCGGCGCCGAACGTGCCGACGCTCGACGAGTTCGGCATCACCAGTGTCAACGCCAGTTTTTGGCACGGCATCTGGGTGCCCACGGGCACGCCCCAGGACGTGATCGCGAAGCTCAATGCGGCCATTCGCGAGAGCCTGGCCGATCCGGTGGTGCAGGAGCGATTGAAAAAAGTCGGTCAGGAAGTCTGGCCGGCCGAAGACCGGACGCCCGCGGCGCTTTTGGCGAAGCAGAAGGCCGAAATGGCCAAATGGACGCCGATCATCAAGGAGGCAGGCATCAAGGCCGAGTGATCCGTTTTGCCGCAGGCGGCCGTAATTAAGGATTCATTCACCATAAAATCCTAATCAGGGGTATGCATCGCATCGCCTTGTTCGCAACCCTCGCGGCTCTCTCGATCGGATCGTTGTGCAACGCCGCGCAGGCCGTGACCATGTGCGGCCGCAATGGTTGCGGTCAGATTTTCACAAAGCGCATCGTTCATCCGCCGATGGGCTTTGTCAGGCGTGCGGTGCCGCTCGCCGTGCCGAAGACCACGGCGGTGCAGCCCGTCAACGCGACCAAATAAAATCAGCGCACGCTGTCGGGTGTGATGGCTTGGCGGCCAAGCTGCTGCCATGCCGCTGGCGCGCCTGCCTTCTTCGCCGCTTCGTCGGGCGGCAGGCTCTTGTCCCATTGTGCGCCGATAAAGCGCTGACCGTTGACGCCATCGGACGCGTTCGAGCACAGCCAGACGAGCGGCGCCACCATGACGTCGGGCGAAACGAGCTTTGCCCGATCCGGCTGCTGTCCGACCGAGACCATGCGTGTGTTGGCGGCGCCGCCCGGCACCAGCACGTTGGCGGTGACGCCGGTGCCTTCAAGCTCCTGCGCGAATCCGAGGAGATGCGCCTCGTTCGCCGCTTTCGAGCCGCCATAGGGCTGCATGCCGCCGCGATACATGGTGTCGAGGCTTGTCGTGACGTTGATGATGCGGCCCCAGTGCTGCTTGAGCATCACCGGCAGCGCGGCCCGACTCATCAGGAAAGCGGCGATGACGTTGACATCGATGATGCGGCGGAATTCCTCCGGCGTCACATCCCAGAATTTTCCGTTCAGTTTGAGGTCGGGCCGGCGGAACAGCGTCATGTTGATGCCGGCGTTGTTGAGCAGGATATCGAGACGGCCGAAGCGTTCGGTGGCGGCGCGTACGATCCTTGGCGCGCTGTCGTCACGGGTGACGTCGGCAACGACATCGAGAATGCGCTCGCCGGCGCCGCTCGCTTCGGCGGCTTGCCCGGTTTCATCGAGCGCTTCGGCATCGAGCTCGGTCGCTGCGACACTCGCGCCCGCGGCCAGCAACGCGAGCGTCATCACCCGGCCGAGGCCGCGCCCCGCGCCAGTGACAATTGCGACTTTTCCATCGAGCGGTCCGGCCATGACATGTCCTCATTCGATCGTGATGTGACGTTCTTGGATGACGTGTCCGAGCTGTTTCGACGTATCCATCCAGAGCCTGGTGAATTCCTTCGGCGTGCCGCCGCCGGCCTCCCAGCCATCGGAAACCAGGCGCGCCTCGACATCGGGGCTGCGCACCGCCTTGGTGACGTCGGCCGCGACCTTGTCGACGATAGGTTTTGGCGTCGCGGCGCGCACGAACAGCGCGAACCAGGAATTGACTTCGAAGCTCGGATAGCCGGCTTGGGTAAACGTCGGCACGTTCGGCACGCTCGCGTTCCGCGCCGTGCCGGTCACCGCGAGCGCGCGCAGCTGCCCCGAAGCGACGAACGGCTTGGCCGAGCCCATCTCGCCCATCACCATCGGAATGTGGCCGCCGAGCAGATCCTGCATGGCGGGCGCAACGCCGCGGTAGGCGACATGCTGGAATTTGGTGCCGTAGAGCAGATTGAACATTTCGCCGATCAGGTGCGGCTGCGAACCCGCACCGGGACTGCCGAACGGCATCGGCTTGGTCTTCGCAGCGTCGACCAGCTCTTTCATGGTGTGGAACGGACCAGACGGCGCGACGAGGCAGATCAGCGGCGAATAGGCCAGCACCGTGATACCAGAGAAGTCGCGCATCGGGTCATAGGTCAGATTGTGATGCAGGTACTGCGCAATCGCGTGGCTGCCGGCGACGCCGATCAGCACGGTGTAGCCGTCTGCCGGCTGCTGCACGACGTATTCACTGGCGATGGCGCCGACCGCGCCCGCCTTGTTCTCGACGATGACCGGCTGGCCCCACGCCTCGCTCAGCTTCGGCGCCACCAGCCGGGCGACGATATCGACACCACCGCCCGGCGCGAAGGGGACGACCAGCCGTACCGGCCGCGTCGGAAAATCCGCTGGTTGGGCGCGTGTCGCAAACGGCAGGGCGGCAATCGCGAGCGCGGCAATCGCACACAAAGCTCTGCCCATCCGCGCCTCCCTTAACCTTGCGAGCACGTTCCACGCGCCGTCGTTCACCAATAGCGGGTCGGGTCGGTCTTCGCCAAGGTCGACAGACTAAGGCCGATAAACTAAGGCCGATAAACTAAGGCCGACAAACGGTTGCGCCGGAAGACTCGGACGCCTATATTTCGGCAGCTTTTCCAGTAATTCTTGAGGAGTGGCTTCGCCTGACCACGGCGGGCGGAGCACAGAGGAGATTTACCCATGGCGACCGCGCCGTTGATGCCCAAAGCGACAGCCGTGTGGCTGGTGGATAATACATCGCTCTCGTTCGATCAGATCGCGCAATTGTGCAATCTGCACCCGCTGGAGGTGAAGGCGATCGCGGACGGGGACGCCGCCCAGGGCATTAAAGGCCTTGATCCGGTGTCGACCGGCCAGCTGACGCGCGAGGAAATTGCCACCGCCGAAGCCGACCACAGTCATAAGCTGCATCTGGCCGAGCCGAAGGTGCGCATGCCCGAAGCCAAGCCAAAGAAGGGGCCGCGCTATACGCCGGTGTCACGCCGGCAGGATCGGCCGAATGCCATCCTGTGGCTGGTGCGTAATCATCCGGAGCTGAAAGACAGTCAAATCATGCGGCTCGTCGGCACCACCAAGTCGACCATTGCGGCGATTCGCGAGCGCACCCACTGGAACTCGGCAAGTCTCACCCCGCTCGATCCGGTGACGCTCGGGCTGTGCTCGCAGATCGACCTCGATCTTGAAGTGCACCGCGCCGCCAAAGAGAAGCCGGTCCCGGTCGAAGAGCAGGGCGCCACGCTGCTGCCTGCATCGGTGACGACCGCTCCGAAGGAGGAGTCCGAGCCTGCCGCCAAGAAAGAGGGCGACGAACTTGACGTCAACGCGGTGTTCGCCAAGCTCAAGCAACTCGGCGGCAAGAGCGAGTAAACCGCGTCATTGCGAGCTAACGGACTCGCGCGAAGTCGCGCGGTCGTCTTCCGTGAAGAACGCTATTTTCAGACGGGCAGCGATTTTGACTGGGCGAAGAGGACCGCCAGAATGAAGCGTAAAAAATCGTTCAACCACTTGATGAGGCGTCGGAAGTTGTAGCCGGCTGC
>JBAQJL010000035.1:0-177567 GCA_049300295.1 Xanthobacteraceae bacterium | reverse complement strand
TGGATACAACCAGTTGTCCAAGATCATCATGGGTGTAAAGTTCAAGGACGGAATCGAGATCGTCAGATTGCACGCTCAAACCGCTGCCGCCTGACCCCGTCCGTCACCAAGATTCGGCGATAGCTCGTACGAATGGGTGCAAACCCAATCGTATGACGTCCAACGCGAAGAAGGCCTTAAGATTCTGCGTCAACTCTTTATCCTTCAATAAAAAGGACAAGCGTACGGAACGGGTCGGAGGCGTCCATGGAAATAGAAGATGCGATCGCCGGTCTAGGGATGAAACTTGACCAATGGTTCGACGGAAGTGCAGCGATCTTTGCGTCCGAGGACCATACCTCGCAGCGCAAGCAGATTCTTCGCGGAGTCGCGATTGTCAAAGAACTCGATCAGCTCAAAGCAGAGGGACTTAAAGCAATTACGTCACTGTTGGAGCGCAAAAATCAGATACCATTGAATGAAAGATCCGCACTTCTGATTCGAGCCTTTGAGTGCGCCGCCAGACTGAAGGCGACCCTCAAAGACGAATTGTTGGACGTCGAGAGTGCAAACGCGGTCGTACTTCTCATGAACGATATCGCGAACGCACTGGACGCAACCAGCAACGGCCGGGCCGCCCTCGCCGTGTTGCTCGATCACCCGGACTATCGCGTTCGCGCTACTGCCGGGGCCTACCTGCTGATAGTGAATTTGATGCCCGAGCGAGTCGTCCCGATCCTCCGTGAAATCGACGAAAGGAGTGAGGGCAGAAGTGCCGATTTCACGGCGCATTGGGCGCTGCTCGATTGGGACCTGAAACAGAAGGCGCTGAAGGAAAAATAATACTGACGCAAGCGGACGGGACGATGGCAAGGCCCATACGACGCTCGATGAGTTTTCCTCAAGCTTATGGCCTCTTGTTCATCCCGCAGCGCCGCGCGTCAGCCCTTTCTGTTCCCCGTAAAGCCATGCCATCCCATCCATGGCACGCTGCGCGATGACAGCATCATGTTGCGCAGTTCCTTGGCGACGCCGGCCGCGTGATAGAATTCGCCATAGACCCGCGCCATGATCTGCACGCGGCCGGTGCGCAGGTAACGCGCCTGCTGATAGGCGCGGAACGCCGCCGCGTAGTCGCCGTCCGCCGCAACGACCCGGTCGGCGAGGCACACGGCGTCCTCGATCGACATGCCGGCGCCCTGCGCCAGGTATTGCAGCATCGGGTGCGCGGCGTCGCCCAGGAGCGTGATGCGGCCTTTGCTCCAGTCCTTGATCGGCGGCCGGTCGCACAGCACCCACATGCGCCAGCTTTCGATCTTGTTGAGCAGCGTGCGCACCGGCTCGCAAGTCTTGGCGAACCGCTCGTGCAGCTCGGCCGGATCGCCGAAACTGTCCCAGCCTTCCTCGTAACGGTCGGAGTGGAAGGTCGCGACAAGATTGAACAGTTCGCCCGTGCGCAGCGGATAATGCACGAGGTGCACCTTCTCGCCAGCCCACAGCACCATGTCGCGCCAGCGCCATTGCTCAGGCATCGCCGATGTCGGCAGCACTGCGCGGTAGGTGACGTGGCCGGCGACGTCCGGCTTGCCATCGCCAACAACCATCTGACGAATGGTCGACCACAGCCCGTCGGCGCCAATCAGCGCCGCGCCCCGATACTCCTTGCCGCTCTCGGTGCGCGCCACGATGCCGTCCGAAGTCTCGTCGACCTTGACCACTTTTTGCCCTGCGTGGAGCCGGACCTGGCTCGATTTCCGGCAGGCGTCGAGCAGCACATTATGCAGGTCGGCGCGATGAATGAGCGCATAGGGCTGGCCGAATTTGGCGCGGAACGCGTCGCCGAGCGGGATGCGCGTGACCTCTTCTCCGGTGACGGAATCCAGCATGATGAGGTTGTTGGGGAACGCCGCGAGCGCGCTGACCGCCGCGGTGAGCCCGAGCACCTCGAACATGCGGAACACGTTGGGCCCGAGCTGGATGCCGGCGCCGATCTCTTTGAACTCGGGCGCCTGTTCGACGAGCTGCGACGGGATGCCCTTGCGCTCGAGCGCAAGCGCCGCGCTCAAGCCGCCGATGCCGCCGCCGACGATGATGACGGGCCGATCTTTCCAGCTTGCCATTTCCGCGCCTCCTGCGCTCATTGTAGAAGTGGATGACACGCGGACAAGAGGCGGCGGCTCAATGGCGGCGAACATGATCGACGTGCATTTTCACCTGATCCCGCAATTTTACCGCGACGCGGTGTATGAGGCGGGCAGGGGACCGGCGATCGGCCGCTACCCCGATTGGTCGGACGACCTCGCGCTTGGCCTGATGGACAAGCATGGTATCGCTCTGGCGATCACGTCGATCGCGCAGCCCGGCGTTGCCTTCATGCCGGAGGCCCAGGCCGCAGCGTTCGCCCGGCGCTGCAACGACTACGCGGCCGAGCTGATCGCGAAACACCCACGGCGATTCGGCTGTTTCGGGTTGTTGCCGATGCACGATATCGATACGGCGATCGAAGAGGCGCGCTACTGCCTCGAGACGTTGCGTTTCGACGGCATCTCGCTGTTCGCGAGCTATGGCGAAAAATTTCTCGGCGATGCCGCGTTCAACCCGCTGCTTGCGTATCTCGATGACAACAACGCAGTGGTGCACATCCATCCGGGGCTGCATCCATCGAGCCGGGGGCTCGATCTGCAATGGCCGGGCTTCATGATCGAGTACCCGTTCGACACGACGCGCGCCGCGGTCAACCTCGTGTTCACCGGCGCACTGGAGCGGTTCTCAAATATCCGCTTCATTCTCTCGCATGCCGGCGGCACGCTGCCGTATCTCGCCTGGCGGCTATCGGTGGCGCCGATGATCGACAAGCGGCTGCAGCAGCGCACGCGCGAAGAGCTTTTCGCGGCCTTCAGGACGTTCTGGTACGACAACGCCTTGGCGTCGGGCGTCGAAGCCATGGGCACGCTGTCACGCATCGCCGATAAGTCACGCATCCTGTTCGGCAGCGACTGGCCGTTCTGTAATGAGCGGGTGGTGGCCGAGGAGGTGAAGGATTTCAACGCGCGCGGTTTTCTCGCGCCGGACGCGCGCAAAATGATTGCGCGCTGCAACGCGGTGAAGTTGTTTCCGCGGCGTGCCTAAGTGTCATCGTCCGCGAAGGCGGACGATCCAGTAAACGCCGACGGTGCTGATCTGCGAGATCGGTGATTGCTGGATGCTCCGCCTTCGCGGAGCATGACATGCTTATAAACCTCCCAGTGCCCCCAACACGCGTTCCGGCGTGATCGGCATCGTCGTAATCGGCGCCGCGCCGAGCGGGCGTAGCGCGTCGTTGACCGCGTTCATGACGCAGGCCGGCGCGCCGGCGGTGCCGGCTTCGCCCGCGCCCTTGGCGCCGAGTTCGGAATCCGCTGTCGGCGTCACCACGTGGCCGATGTCGATGTCGGGCATTTCGGTCGCCATCGGCACCAGATAGTCCATCAGATTGGCGTTGAGCAGTTGGCCGGCCTCGTCATAGAGGCAGTGCTCGAACAGCGCGCCGCCGATGCCCTGCACGATACCGCCGCGAATTTGTTCATCGACCAGCTGCGGGTTGATCACGGTGCCGCAATCCTCCACGCACCAGTGCCGCAGCAGTTTCACCTCGCCGGTCCGGGTGTCGACTTCCAGATACGACGCCTGCACGCCGTTGGTGAAGGCGAATGGCCATGCGCGCGGCACGTAATGCCGCGTCACCACGAATTCGGGCTGAACACCGGGTGGCAGGGTGTCGGGACGGAAATAGACGATGCGCGCCACCTCATCGAGGCCGATGCGCTCACGCCCGGTATCGGCATCAACCACAAGTCCGGCGCGGATATCGAGCGCCTTTGGCTCGGTTTGCAAGATCGACGCCGCCGCGGCGAGCACGTTGGCGCGTAGCGCCTTGCCGGCCTGCCATGCGGCCTCGCCGCCGATGCCGGCAGCGCGCGACGCCCAGGTGCCGCCGCCATAGGGCGTGTTGTCGGTGTCGCCGGTGATGACGCGCACGCGTTCGATCGGCACGCCGAACGAGGTCGCGACGCATTGCGCCAGCACCGACTCGGCGCCCTGGCCCTGTTCGGTGACGCCGGAATGCACGAACACCGCGCCGGTTGAGTCGAGCTTGAGCGTTGCCCCGTCCTGTGAGGAAATGCGCGCGCCACCGACGCCGTAGAACGCCGCCGACGGGTTGGTCACTTCGATGAAAGATGCAAAGCCGATGCCGCGGTGAGTGCCTTGTGGGCGCAGCTGCGCCTGCTCGGCCCGCAGTTTGGTGTAGTCCATCATCGCCAAAATCTTATCGAGCGACGCATGATGCGACAGCTTCTCAAATTTCAGGCCGGCGGCGCTGGTGACCGGATACTTGTCGTCGGGATAAAGATTGCGCCGGCGCAGCTCCGCCGGGTCCATGCCGATCTTCGCCGCCGCGAGTTCGACGAGTCCTTCGGTAACCGCGGTCGCGATCGGGTGACCGACCGCGCGGTACTGGCACATCACGTTCTTGTTCTGAAAGACGACGCGGGCGCGGGCGCGGTAGTTGGGGCACGTATAGGAGCCGCCAACCAGACTCACGACCTGATTGGCCTCGATGCCGCTGGTGCGCGGGTAGACCGAGTAAGGCCCGATGCCGGTAAGGTCGTCGATCTCGAAAGCCGTGATCGTGCCGTCGTTCTTCACGCCGATCTTCGCTTTGACGCGATGATCGCGCGCGTGAATATCGGTTGAGAAGCTTTCGAAGCGGTCGGCGACGAATTTGACTGGGCGCTTGAGCAGCTTCGCCAATGCCACCGCGGCCATCTCGTCGGCGTAGATGTGCACCTTGATGCCGAACGAGCCGCCGACGTCCTTGGTCAGCACCCGCACCTGGTGTTCTTCCAGGTCGAGATGCTTGGCGAATATGTTTTGCGTCATGTGCGGCGCCTGCGTGCCCTGATACACAGTCAGGCGCCCTTCGCCGGGATTCCAGTCGGCGACGATGGCACGCGGCTCGTTGGTGACGCCGGTATGGCGGCCGAACACGAATGTCGTGTCGACCACCGCGTCGGCTTCAGCAAAGCCCTTGTCGGCATCGCCAACATCGAGCGTGCGCTCGAAGGTGAGATTGTCGCCGAGCGCCGGGTGGATCACGGGCGTTGCCGCGTCGAGCGCGGTTTCGGCGTCGGTGACGGCGGGGAGGACCTCATAGTCGACGCTCACCAGCGCGCAGGCATCTTCCGCCTGCGCACGCGTGCGTGCGACCACGGCGCACACTGCCTCGCCCTGCCAGCAGGCGCGCTCGACCGCGATGGCGTGCTGCGGGGCCGATTTGATGCCTTTGAGATGCGTGAGTACGCCGACCCAGGGTGTGATGACCGTGGTAAGTTCGGCACTGGTGACCACGGCGACAACACCGGGCGCTTTCTTCGCCGCTCCTGTGTCGATTTGGTTGATGCGTGCATGAGCGTGCGGCGAGCGCACGAAGGCAACGTGCACCATGCGCGGCAGCGCCACGTCGCTGACATACTGGCCGCGCCCGGCCGTGAGCCGCGCCAGATTGGGCCGCGGCACCGAGCGGCCGATATAGGAATTCGGCCGGTCGAGTGCGGTGAGGCCGGAGGGCTGGTCGGGGGAAAGCTTCATGATGCTCCCTTCCCCCTTGTGGGGAAGGGATGGGGATGGGGGTCGGGAGGAGACGACTGGCGTTGACGTTCGCGCATTACCTCTCGACCCCCACCCCTGCCCCTCCCCACAAGGGGGAGGGGAATAAGGCTCACAGAAATCGCGTCGGCCACATCAGGGTGCGCCACATATGCGCCGACGGCGAGCTGTCGAAGCCGAGGCCTTCCTCGGGCTGCTTGAAGTTACGCCCGACGAGGTCGACGAAGTCGTCGAGATTGACCTTGGCGTTCGGATCGAACGAGTAGATGTCGTTGACGCAGATGAGCCGTGACGTCATGTACCATTTGTGGTTCTTGGCGTACGCGTAGTCGCGCTGGATATAGGGCTCGGGCTTATAGTCGGCGCCAAAATTGTTGATGTACATCTGCGGATATTCGTAGCCGACCGAAGAGTCGGGGAAGAAACGCAGCGCTTGGTGCATGCGCACCGCCCAGCTCACCTCCTCGTCCACGTAGGGCTCGATCATCTGTGCGCCCCAATAGCCGTGGTCGCAGCGGATGAAGCTCGCGACGCCGATGTCGTGCAGCAGACAGGCCAGAACGATCTTTTCGTTGTGACCGTTCTTGAGCGCCAGCGATGCGCTCTGCAGCAGATGATTGAGCGAGGCGAAGCGGTTTTTGAAGAAATCGATCAGCGTCGGCTTAGCCGGCATTTTCGGCAGGCGCGGATCGGCCCCCATCAGAAAGTATTTGTCAGGGTTGTTCTTCTTGAACTCGAACCCGTTCATCATCTCGACTTTGCCGTCGGCCATGCCGAACAGCACCGATTTGGTGGCGATGCGCTCGGCGAGGTCGTGCATCATTTTTTCTTCGATTTCGTCGGCGCGCTCCGACAGCGTCGTCGCATTGACGTGCTCGTTCATGGCTTAGACTTCCTTTCCCGCCCGGGTTTGGGCGACAGATTCGATTGCATCGACAATAGCCTGATAACCGGTACAGCGGCAGTAGTTGCCCGATATGTGATCGCGAATTTTTTGCCGGCTGGGCACGCTGCCGCCGCCGACCAGGTCGTGCGCGCCGATCAGCATGCCGGGCGTGCAGAAACCGCATTGCAGTGCGTTGCGCCGCCGGAATGCATCCTGCAAGTCGGCGATGGCTCCGGAATCGGACAGTCCCTCGATGGTCTCGACCTCCGCGCCGTCGCATTGCACCGCGAGCATCAGGCAGCCACGCACAACCGCGCCGTCAATGCGCACCGTGCAGGCGCCGCAAACGCCGTGCTCGCAGCCGACGTGGCTCCCCGTGAGGCCAAGGTCGTCACGCAGGAAATCGACCAGCGTTTTGCGGGCCTCGACGAGCTCGTTCACGTCCTCGCCATTGACGCGCAGCGTGATGTCGCGAAAGCGCTCGCTCATGGTGAGAGTTTTAGCATTGGAGCATTTTCCGGAAAAGTGGTCGCCAGTTTCCGAAGAAAATGCCACCAAATCCATGAAACCGGGTCGCTACCGGCGCCACGGCCCTACCTTTCGCCGCGGCGCGGGCTGCCGGGAGGGTCGATGATATCGCGGACGATGTCGATGGCGCGGCGCAGCAGGATTTGTGAGGCTTCGAGTGTCCGGAAGGCGGCGTGGGCCGTCAGCGTCACGTTGGCCAGGCTGACGAAGGGGTGGTCCTTGCGCAACGGCTCGGTATGAAACACGTCAAGGCCGGCGTGCCCGATGCGACCGCTGCGCAGGCCCGACAGCAAGGTCGTTTCATCGACCAAGGCGGCGCGCGCGGTATTGATCAGGATCACGCCCGGCTTGGTCCGCGCCAGCTGCGCCGCGCCAAAAAAGTCGCGCGTCTCCTCATTGAGCGCAAGATGCAGGGTAATGAAGTGGGCGCGCGACAACAGTTCGTTGAGCTCCATCCATGGGTCGTCCGGGTGCCTGGTACGGTTCCAGGCGATTACCTCCATGCCCAGACCGCGGCCTAGCCGCATGACCTCCCGGCCGATGCCGCCCAGCCCGATGATGCCGAGCGTCTTGCCGGCAAGCTGTACGCCCTCGCGGGTCGACCAGGTGCCGGCGCGGATCTGCCGGTCCATGTGGGCTACGTCCCGGCTGGCGGCGAGCATCAGCGCGATGGTGTGCTCGGCCACCGCGACGTCGCCGTAGCCCTTGATGGTGTGGACGGTGACGCCGTGCGTCTTTAATTCGGCGACGTCCATGTAGCTCGACGCGCCGGTGCCTAGAAACACCACATGCTTGAGCGCCTTGCATTGCTCGATACGCCCGGTCGGCAGATAGGAGTGATCGTCAATGCAGATGTCGCAACCGGCGAGTAGTTGCGGCAGCTCGGCGGCCGTGAACGGCTGGCGGTTGACCTCGATCGGCGGGTCGCCGGGGCGCAGCACCCGCTTCCAGGCGGATGCCAACTGATCATTGCAGTCGATAAAGAGGGTTCTCAT
This sequence comes from Xanthobacteraceae bacterium, assembly GCA_049300295.1. Classification (GTDB taxonomy): domain Bacteria; phylum Pseudomonadota; class Alphaproteobacteria; order Rhizobiales; family Xanthobacteraceae; genus BOG-931. Next base: position 169,533 of record JBAQJL010000035.1, on the reverse strand, counting down.
CACGCCCTGAGGGAGATTGACGGGTAAGGCGATGACTCCTAACACATCGCCTGGAAAGTCGGGGAGACGCGACATGCGCCTTGCAAGCTACAATATGCGCGGCCGGCCGAGCTTCGGCGTGGTGGTGGGCGACGGTATCGTCGATTTGCGCGGCCGGCTGAGCCGTTTTTCGACGTTGCTCGAAGTGTTCCGCGCGCAGGCGCTCGGCGAGGCCAAGGCCGTATCCGACGCTGTCCGCCCGGACATGCCGCTCACCGAGATCGAGCTGCTGCCGCCGCTTCTGGCGCCTGAAAAGATACTGTGCATCGGCATCAATTATGCCAACCGCGGCGCCGACTACAACGTCACCAATAATCCCAAATATCCAAGCATGTTCTACCGCGCGCCGAACTCCATGGTCGGCTCGGGGCAGAAGCTCGTCCGGCCGAAAATCTCCGAACAGCTCGATTACGAGGGCGAGATTGCGATCGTGATCGGCCGCGAATGCAAGCACGTTGCCAAAGAGCGGGCGCTGGAGGTGGTCGCCGGCATCACGCTGGCCAACGAGGGCACCATCCGGGACTGGACGCGACATGGTCAGTTCAACGTCACGCAGGGCAAAAATTTTGACGCCACCGGCAGCGTGGGGCCGTGGATCCAGACCGAATTCGATCTGACCAAACCGCTGCACCTGATCACGCGCAAGAACGGCGAAGTGATTCAGGACGACACCACCGCGAGCATGATCTTCTCGATCGCCGATATCATTTCCTACACGACGAGCTTCATGACGCTCAAGGCAGGCGACATCATCTGCACCGGCACGCCGATCAAGAAAGTAAAGGCCGATCCGCCGGTGTGGCTCAAGCCGGGCGACACTATCGAGGTCGAGTGCCCGGAGATCGGCGTGCTGCGTAACTCCGTGGTGGACGAGGCGTGACCACTGCGGCGCGTGCGGCCTGCATCGTCGGCTGGCCGGTCGGACATTCGCGCTCGCCGCTAATTCACAATTACTGGCTTAAGCATTACGGCATCGCCGGCGAGTACCGCCGCGAAGCGGTGCCGCCGGATGAGTTTGCGCCATTCGTTAAAAATCTCGCCGGGCGCGGTTATGCGGGCGCCAACGTCACGCTGCCGCACAAGGCGGTGGCGTTGGCGCTGTCGCAGCCGGACGATCGCGCCGAAGCCGTCGGCGCCGCCAACACGCTCTGGCTTGACGGTGCGACGTTGCGGTCCACCAACACCGATGTCGAAGGCTTTTTGGACAATCTCGACACCTGCGCGCCGCATTGGGACAAGGACCTGCGCACCGCCGTCGTGCTCGGCGCCGGCGGCGCGGCGCGCGCGGTGGTCTACGGCCTGGTGCTGCGCGGTGTTGCGCGCATCATCGTCGTCAACCGCAGCGCAGACCGCGCCGAGGCATTGCAGGGGCGTTTCGGCGAAAGCGTGTATCAGGCGCCCTGGGGCGAGCGCGACAGCCACGTCGCCGACGCGGGGCTTGTGGTCAATGCGACGACGCTCGGCATGGAACATCACGGCGGGCTTACGCTCGACATCGAGCGGCTGCCGGGTCATGCGGTTGTCGCCGACCTGGTGTATGTTCCCCTGGTAACCCCATTGCTTGCGGCGGCGGGCGCCAGCGGCCTTCGCACTGCCGACGGCCTTGGCATGCTGCTGCATCAGGCCGTGCGCGGCTTCGCGCTATGGTTCGGCAAACAGCCGGAGGTGACCAAGGAACTGCGGAAGCTGGTCGAGGCCGATCTCACGGCTTCCACGGGCGGGCCGGCCGGAATATCCTAGCGGCCTTCGGGGTTAAACATCGGCGCGCCGCTTGCCCATTCGAGGGCCCCGCTGCGCGCAGCGTGGGCGACGTCAACAGGTAGCTTCAGGAGAAATGAGAATGGCGAAAATCTCACGCTGGACGGTAGGCGCGAGCGTTGTCTCGGTGGCGCTTTTGGCGGCATCGTTGGCCGCCGCACAGGCGCCGCAAATCGTGCGCGTGCGGGCCACCATCGAAAGCGTCAGCGGGCAGACGCTATCGGTGAAGAGCCGCGACGGCGCGGTGATGAAGGTGGAGCTTGCCCCGAACGCGCCGGTGAACCAAGTGGTCAAGGCTTCGCTGTCCGACATCAAAAAGGGCGATTACATCGCCGTGACCGCCATGCCTCAGCCGGACGGTTCACAGAAGGCATCGACAATTCTGATCTTCCCCGCAGCCATGCGCGGTGTCGGCGAAGGGTCCCGGCCGTGGGATTTCACGCCCGGCAGCACCATGACGAATGCCACAGTTGCCGATGAGGTCACCGGCGTGAGCGGTGAAACCGTCAGCGTCACCTACAAGGGCGGTCAGCAAAAAGTCGCCGTATCGCCGGCGACCGAGATCGTCGAGTATAAGAAGGCATCCGCCGCGGATCTGAAGGCGGGCGAGAAAATCTTTGTCGCCGGAGCAAAAAAGCTTCCCGACGGCACTTTGCAGGCGCCGAACGTATCGTACGGCGATTACGGCGTATGGCGATAGCGCCAAGCGAGCAACATCACACACAAAACCATGGGAGGGTGACGTGAAAAGAACAGGATGGAAGGCCGCGTTGGCTTTGGCCGCGGCGCTGGTGGCCACATCGGCCGTGGCGCAGCAGCCGGGCATGGTGCGTGTGCGTGGCACGATTGAAAAAGTCGACGGCCAGACGTTGAGCGTTAAATCGCGCGACGGCAGCATGCTGACGATCAAGCTTGCCGACAAGGCCCGCGTCACCGCGATGGTCAAGGCGTCGCTTGCCGACATCAAAGTCGGAACATTCGTCGGCGTGACGGCGATGCCGCAGCCCGATGGCAGCCAGAAGGCGGTTGGACTGCACATCTTCATGGACGCGCAAAAAGGCGTGGTGCCGGCGCGGTTCTCGCAATGGGACCGTCAACCCGGTAGTACGATGACCAACGCCGACGTTACATCGACCGTTTCGAGCGTCGACGGCCAAGTCATGATGGTCAAATACGCCGACGGTGAGAAGAAGATCATTGTTCCGCCCGATACGCCGGTGGTGAAGTTCGTTCCGGGCAGCATGAGCGACCTCAAGGGCGGCGCGCAGATTTTCATCGTCGCCGCCAAGAAGATGCCGGACGGAACGCTTGAAGCGCCTGGCATCAATGTCGGCCGCGATGGCGTGGCGCCGCCGATGTGATGTTGGCTGTATTCCGCCAGGAATTGTTTTCAAGATTTGTTGTGAATTGCTTCCGCGGCTGCCTGACGTGGCCGCGGACGTTTTGCGGGACGGATAGGAGCGTGACATGAAGATGAAATATGCAATGGCGGGCCTCGCGTTGCTTGCGGGGCTGTCCGCAGTGTCGGCGTTGGCGCAGGCGCCCAAGCCAGAGCGCGTCACTGGCGTCATCGGCAAAGTCGATGGCCACACGGTGATGGCAAAGTCAGCGAAGGGCGACGCGTTGAAGCTCAACCTCGCCGACAAGGTGATGGTCGTGCGGGTTGAGAAGGCGACGCTTGCGGACATCAAGGACGGCGATTTCATCGGCAGCGGAGCGATGCCGCAGCCCGACGGCACGCAGAAGGCCGTCGAAGTGCACATCTTTCCCGAGGCGATGCGCGGCACCGGCGAAGGCTTCCGGCCTTGGACACAGCCCGGCTCGACGATGACCAACGGTACTGTCGGCGCCACAGTGACCGCGGTGAGTGGGCCGGTGATCACCGTCAAATACAAAGGTGGCGAGCAGAAGATCGACGTACCGCCGGGCACCCCGATCGTGAAATACGTGATCGGCGACCTCAGCGATCTCAAAGCCGGGGCTAAGTTTGCTGTGCTCGCGGCGCTCAAGCAGCCAGATGGCAGCTTCAACGCCAGCCGCATCAACGTCGGGCCATGAAGTACATCTGCGGCGGGATCGGCGCACGCTGCCGGTGCAGATCGTCGGCGCGGTGCTCGGCCAGATGAAGCTGACCAAGCCGCAAGTCGCCAAAGCCGCCGAGCTCCGCCGCACCGCGGGCTCCGCGCCCGCTCAGTTGCTCTAGCGATCCAAATGAGGTCAAATTAATCAAGGTGTCTAATCATTACTGAATGAGGGCCTCAGGTCACGGGGGGTGTGGGGGCTGACGTGGACGCATCCAGTTATCTTTACACAATCGCGACCGTCGGCATGACCTTCGCGGGCCTGTCTGTGCTGACAATGATCCTTCGGCAGTTGCTCGGAGGTCGATTGACCAAGTGGGACAGCTGGGTGACACGCACTTGGATTCAATTGGGATTCATGACGACGTTAGGCTCGATCCTGCCGCCGCTATTGTTATTGTTTGCAGCCCCGGCGCCGATCGTTTGGCGCATTCCAAGCGGCGTTATGGCTGTCATTCTCGGGAGCTGGGCGCTGACATTTCCGCGCCGCCGGCAGGCCGTAAATCCGACGCGGTTGCCGTTGCAGGTGATAATATTTGCGCTAGCGATGGACATCGCCGCGCTTGCTTTGGCGGCAAATGCAATTGTTGTTCCCGGCGAGCGATTAGCGGGCGTTTATGCCGCGGCGGTGACCACGATACTGATCGGTGCCGGGATGTTGTTCCTGTTCACGTTTGTATATTGGTATGAGGCAACGATCGGCCAAGAACAGCCAAAATCGTAAGCTGGAAGTGCCGCCTCTCGACCGTTTTTGGCCTCGATCTGCACAAACCCTCTGGACGGTTGTGGTCCGTGATCGACTCGAGCGGATAGGGTGGATCATTTCAAATCGCCCAGAGGTCGGCCTCGACACCCAGACCTTTCACATATCGGCAATGAACACTTGGCGGGCGACAGTTGCAGCTGCTTCGCCCATAACCGTGATTGGACAGCCCGCGCTGGCCGCTCTATCCATTCGGCCCACTTATCGAGCGACACACGAGAGCCAACATGACTGACACACCCCAATACACGCCGCCGGAAGTCTGGGTTTGGGAGAGAGGCGACAGTCCCGACTGGCGCTATAGCAATACCAATCGCCCTATCGCGGGCGCGACCCAAGAGAAAGCGTTGCCGCGGGGAAAGCATCCGCTGCAGCTCTATTCACTGGCGACGCCTAATGGCGTGAAGGTGACGATCATGCTGGAGGAGTTGCTGGCCGCCGGTCATGGCGGAGCGGACTATGACGCCTGGCTGATCCGGATCGGTGAGGGTGACCAGTTTGGCAGCGGATTTGTCGGGGTGAACCCGAATTCCAAAATCCCTGCTCTCATGGACTATAGCGAACCGACGCCGCAACGTCTGTTCGAATCCGGCTCGATCTTGCTCTACTTGGCGGACAAATTCGGCGCCTTCCTGCCAAAGGCTCGCGGCAAGCGCACCGAGGCGCTGAACTGGCTGTTCTGGCAGATGGGTTCAACGCCCTATGTCGGCGGCGGCTTCGGGCATTTCTATGCCTATGCTCCGGTGAAGATCAAATACGCCATCGACCGTTTTGCAATGGAGGTGAAACGCCAGCTCGATGTGCTCGACCGACAGCTTGCGGACAATCAATTCGTCGCCGGCGACGAATATACGATCGCCGATATGGCAATCTGGCCGTGGTATGGCAACGGCATGTTGAACGGCGCCTCCTACAACGACCCGCGCAAGTTCCTGCAGACGCAAGACTATAAGAACTTGACGCGCTGGACGAAAGAAATCGGCGAGCGCCCGGCCGTCAAGCGCGGGCGAATGGTCAACCGTGCGACCGGACCGCTTGAACTACAATTGCGCGAACGCCACGACGCCGGTGATTTCAAGACGAAGACGCAGGACAAGATCGAGGCGCGCGCAACCGCATCGTAATCTCTCACATCGCCGCAATCTTCTGCCGGTCGATCTCGCCGACATTTTTGCAGCCGGTCAGCGCCATGGTGACATCGAGCTCGTTCTTGATGATCTCGATGGCGCGGGCGACGCCCGCCTCGCCGGCGGCGCCGAGGCCGTAGATGTAGGCGCGGCCGGACAGGCAGGCGCGCGCACCGAGCGCCAGCGCGCGGAACACGTCCTGGCCGCAGCGGACGCCGCCGTCGAACAGCACCTCGATGTCCGAGCCGACTGCGTCAGCGATTTTCGGCAGTGCCGTGATCGAAGCCGGCGCGCCGTCCAGCTGGCGCCCGCCATGATTGGACACGACCAAAGCCGCGGCGCCGGTCTTCGCCGCGATGCGCGCATCCTCGACATCGAGAATGCCCTTGAGGACGAGCTTGCCGGGCCAAAGGCTTTTGATCCACTCGACATCCTTCCAGTTCAGCCCCGGATCGAACTGGCCTGAAATCCATTGCGTCAGCGAAGTGACGTTCTCCGTACCTTTGATGTGGCCGGAGATGTTGCCGAAGATTTTGCGCTTGCCGCGCAAAATGCTGAGCGCCCAGGCCGGCTTGGTGGCGATGTCGACGAGATTGCCGAGACGCAGCTTCGGCGGGACCGTCATGCCGTTCTTGATGTCGCGATGGCGCTGGCCGAGAATCTGCAGGTCGACGGTGAGCACGAGCGCGCTACATTTGGCGGTCGCCGCCCGTTCGATCAGCGCGCGGATAAAGCCGCGATCCTTCATCACGTAGAGCTGGAACCAGAACGGCTTGCCGACGGCGGCGGCGACATCTTCGATCGAGCAGATCGACATGGTCGACAACGTGAACGGGATGCCCGCCGCCTGCGCGGCGCGGCAGGCCAGAATTTCACCGTCGCCATGCTGCATGCCGCACAGACCGATCGGCGCCAGCGCCAGCGGCAGCGCGACCGGCTCGCCGAGTATCGTCGTCTTGGTGCTGCGGCCGCCGACATCGACCAGAATGCGCTGGCGCAGTTTGATGCGTTCGAGATCGGTGCGGTTGGCGCGCAGCGTCTCCTCCGCATAGGAGCCACCGTCGGCATATTCGAAAAACGCGCGCGGCACCTTACGCCGTGCGGTCTGCCGCATATCGTCGATGCAGGTGAAAGGTGTCATGGTCGCGCTCCCCGGCTCGCAGGCGCGCATTTGATAGCACAACCGGGGCGTTTCGGTCTGATCGGAGAGGGCTAGGGGGAACGGGCGCGGCCGGAATTCGTTATGCTTGAGGTTTTGTGGGCCTGGCCAGAGCGGCGCCGAAACGGGCGTCTGTGCGCCGGCTGTATTGAAAAGGTGGATGATGGAGCGCTGGCGATGATGGAGCGTGGGCACAGTGGCAACCGGACCCTTCAGGGGGCGCGCGGCGATCGTGAGGAGCGGAGCCGTCAGGCCGATGCCGAGCGCCGGAAGACCCTCGACGAGGCCCTGGAGGAGGGCCTTGAAGATACTTTTCCGGGTTCAGACCCTGTTTCGGTCACGCAGCCGGCGCCCAGCGCCCGCGACAAAAAGGGCGTCTGAGGCAATACCGAGCGATTCTGTAAGCTGCGGGAACCAGCCGCTAAGACATTGACGCTAGTATCGTTTTTGCTCTCGGTGCTGCCGCAAAGAATGGTAACATTACTGCATTATTTTTGAGGCGACCGGGGCCGGGAAGCGGTTAATATCGCTCTCTGCAAGAGGCATTGCGGCGGGGCAACCAGACGATGGTTCGGAAGTATTTTGGCACCGACGGCATTCGCGGCCGGGCGAACGGCGTTATCACGCCGGAACTGGCGCTGAAGGCGGGTCAGGCGACGGGGTTGGTGTTTCGCCGCGGTGAGCACCGCCATCGCGTGGTGATCGGCAAAGATACGCGGCTGTCCGGCTATATGATCGAGACCGCGCTTGTGGCTGGCTTTACGTCAGTCGGCATGGACGTGCTGTTGCTTGGCCCAATGCCCACTCCGTCGGTCGCCATGCTCACCCGTTCGATGCGCGCTGACCTCGGCGTCATGATTTCGGCATCGCACAACCCGTTCGATGACAACGGTATCAAGCTGTTCGGGCCTGATGGCTACAAGCTGTCCGATGATGCCGAGCGCGAGATTGAAAGGCTGATGGACGGCGATTTGACCAAGCGCCTCGCCGGCGGCCGCGATCTCGGCCGCGCCAAGCGCATCGATGGCGTGCACGACCGCTATATCGAATTCGCCAAACGCACGCTGCCGCGCAACCTGTCGCTCGAAGGCCTGCGCATCGTTATTGACTGCGCCAACGGCGCCGCCTACCGGGTCGCGCCCGATGCGCTGTGGGAGCTTGGCGCCGACGTGGTGCCGATCGGCGTCGAGCCTGACGGCTTCAACATCAATCACGATTGCGGTTCGACCGCGCCCGAAGCGTTCTGCCGCAAGGTGCGCGAGATGCGCGCCGATATTGGCATCGCGCTCGACGGCGATGCCGACCGCGTTCTGATCGCGGACGAGCACGGCCATCTGATCGACGGCGATCAGTTGCTCGCCGTGATCGCGGAAAGCTGGCGCGACGACGGTCTGCTCGCCAAGCCGGGCATCGTCGGCACGGTGATGTCGAATCTGGGGCTGGAGCGCCGCATGCAATCGCTCGGGCTCGAACTCGTGCGCACGCCGGTTGGCGACCGCTATGTTCTCGAACATATGCGTGAGCATGGCTACAACGTCGGCGGCGAGCAATCCGGCCACATCATCCTGTCCGATTACACGACGACCGGCGACGGCTTTGTGGCCGCGCTGCAGGTGCTCGCCGTGGTGCAGAAGCAAGGCAAGCCGGTGTCGCAGGTCTGCCATCGCTTCGATGCGCTGCCGCAGGTGCTCAAGAACGTGCGCTACAAGAGCGGCAAGCCGCTCGAACATGCCAAGGTTCGCTCCGCGATTCAGAGCGCGCAAAAGCGGCTGAATGGCCACGGGCGGCTTTTGGTGCGGCCATCGGGCACCGAGCCGGTGATCCGCGTCATGGGCGAGGGCGACGACAAGGCAATGATCGAGGAGATCGTCGACGGCATCGTCGACGCGCTTACCGCGCACGCGGTGTAACTCTCATTCCGGGGCTGGCCGCAGGCCAGAGCCCGGCATGACAGCATCACTCGCGCGATTTTAGAAACTGCGCGAACGCCTTTAGCGTCGTTTCCGAGACATAATGCTCGATGCCCTCGGCGTCGGCCTCCGCCGCTTCGCTGGGCACGCCGAGCGCACGCAACAGGTCGACAACGAGACGGTGCCGCACGCGCACGCGCTCGGCAAGCGCGTGGCCTTTCTCGGTGAGGAAGACGCCACGGTAGGGGCGGGCGGTGGCAAGCCCGGCGCGCTTGAGGCGGGAGATCGATTTGATCGCGGTGGCGTGCGAGACGCCGAGCCGCCGGGCGATATCGGTCGGGCGCGCCTCGCCTTCGCTGGCGAGCAGGTCGGCGATCAGCTCGGCATAGTCTTCCAGCAATGCGGTTGATTGCGCCGACCGCATCTTGCCGAAGCGGCGCGCCTGGGTGCCCTCCGCGGGAAGTTTGCCCATCGTTGAACGATCCGCCGAGATGGTCCGATATCCGTCGTCGCTCACCTGTGCAGGCGAGACCACATTCGGCATGGCGTGTCAAAATGTAGCCAAGGCTACATAATATAGCCATTGACGAAGACCCGTCGGCACCCCATAGTAACCTAGGCTACACTTTGGTGTGAGTGCTGCATCACCATGCTGCGGACATCCGTGGACGAGAGGCCTGGAGCGGTGGACCTGGCGGGCCGCAACGGGGCGCTGAGCAGTCGAACCATCGCCGCGGCTCAGGCCGTGCTGGCGGGTCGTCCCGGCGGCTGGGGCCGCTATCTGGCCTTCGTCGGTCCCGCGGTGATTGTCTCGATCGCCTACATAGATCCGGGAAATTTCGCGACCAACATTCAGGCCGGCGCGAAATACGGCTACAGTCTTCTCTGGGTGGTATTGCTCGCGAATCTGATCGCGATGCTGTTCCAGGCGCTTTCGGCCAAGCTCGGCATCGTCACCGGGCGCAACCTTGCGGAAATGTGCCGGCTGCAGTTCCCGCGGCCCGTGGTGTGGGCGATGTGGGCGGTCTGCGAGATCGCCGCCATGGCGACAGACCTCGCCGAGTTCCTCGGCGGCGCCATCGGGCTTTCATTACTATTCCAGATGCCGCTGTTGGTCGGGATGGTCATTACCGGGCTTGTGACTTACGGCATCCTGATGTTCGAGGGTTATGGCTTCCGGCCAATCGAGCTGATCATCGGCGGCATGGTGAGTCTCATCGGCCTTTGCTACCTCGTCGAGATGTTCATCGTTCCGGTCGACTGGTCGTCGGCCCTGCTCCACACCTTCAAACCGGAAATCCCCGACGCCGAAGCGCTGCTGCTTTCGGTCGGCATTGTCGGTGCAACCGTCATGCCGCATGCAGTCTATCTACATTCCGGCTTGACGCAGGCCCGTATGCCGGTCCGCGACGAAAGCGAGCGGCGCAAAGTGGTGCGCTTCTCCAACCAGGAAGTCATCGCCGCGCTTGTCGTCGCCGGCCTCGTCAACATGGCCATGGTGATGATGGCCTCGGGCGCTTTCCACGCCGGTCATCCTGACGTGGCGGAAATCGAAACCGCCTATCACACCCTGACACCGCTCCTCGGCGCCGGCGCAGCCGGTGTCTTTCTGCTGTCGCTCATCGCATCGGGTATCTCTTCGTCGACGGTCGGAACGATGGCCGGCCAGATGATCATGCAGGGCTTTGTCGGTTTCCGCATCCCCGTCTGGTTGCGCCGCGTCGTCACTATGGGTCCGGCCTTCGTGGTTGTCGCGCTCGGCGTCAACGCGACCAATGCCCTCGTCGTCAGCCAGGTCGTGCTCTCGATCGCGCTGCCGCTGCCGATGATCTCGCTGCTGATTTTTACTCGGCGCGCCGACATCATGGGTGAGTTCGCCAACAGCCGGCTCACACAAGTCGCCGCCGTGACAGGCACCGTCGTCGTGCTGCTGCTCAACGCATTTTTGATTATTCAGATTTGCGGCATCCCGATTCCAGGGCTGCCCGCACGCGGATAACCGATAGCCTCGCCCCGAATCACCAAACCCGGACTGCGCGCCGCGCAATCCGGGCTAAAGAGCTGTCTCTCTGGTAGTGCGGCCGTTGGCGGCCGCGCCGCATCAGCCGACCGTCTTCAGATTCTCGGCCGCCGACTTGCCGGTCTTGCGGTCGGTCTCGATCTCGAACGTTACGCGCTGACCTTCTCGGAGCTCGCGCAGTCCGGCACGCTCCACCGCGCTAATGTGAACGAACACGTCCTTGCCGCCGCCCTCGGGTTGGATAAAACCGTAACCCTTCTGCGTGTTGAACCATTTCACGGTACCGTTTTCCACGGGCAACCTCTCTTCATAGATACGTCAATATGGACCGGGCGGTTAATGCCCAGTCCGGTTCGCTCGAGATTTTGGTGAAGGATTGTCAGTCAGGCGCGGTTATCGTCGCTGCGTGGCCAGTCTTTCGGCCGAAAACTCGATCGACGATATCTAGCGGCAACTCGGTCGTTATGCAAGACCGCCCCGCGTCGAATGTGACAGCCGAATAACGAACCTTAATGAACTGACAACGACTACCAATATTTTATGCGACAGGCTTGTTCTTCATCGGCTGCGAAGCGTGCGCTGACCGATCACATCACTGAATTCGGTTGCGATTGTTTGGTCCAGCGATGCCACAAGCGGGTACCGAATCACTGTAGCGCGCCGCGCACCAAAGCCGCATAAAACCGTTCTGAGACGTTGCGTGGCTGCGCCAAGCCGAGCCGGGCGAGGCATTCCTTGTCGCCGGCGGATCCCGATATAAACCCGCGCACGACCATGGCGGCGAGCCCGGCGGGCGAGGCGGATTTCAGGGTTTGCAGGGCCGGCATCAGCCGCTGCTCGACATCGGTGAAATCCGTACCGAACGGGAAGGCCGGCAGCAGACCCGCAGTGGCGGCGTCACGCAAACCGAGTGCGAGCGCTTCCGGTGTGTTGTTGCGCGCCGATGGCGGCAGTTCAAAGGACCGCGCGATTTTCCCGGCATCCTTGGCCTGCTTGAGCAACTCGTCCTGAAAGCGCGAATCGGTAATGGCCAGCATCGCCGCAATGGTTTCACTGTCACTTTTGCCGCGAATGTCGGCGATGCCGTATTCCGTCACGATAATATCGCGCAGATGCCGCGGGATGGTTGTGTGGCCGTAGCGCCAGCGAATGTTGGAATACGTCTTTCCCGCCGCGGTCCGCGAGGCGTGCAGCAGGATCGCCGAGCGAGCGCCCTCAAGCGCAAAACCCTGGGCGATGAAATTGTATTGGCCGCCGACACCGCTGACGATGCGCCCGTCCTCGAGACCGTCGGAGATCACATCTCCGAGCAACGTCGCCATCATCGCGTCGTTGAGAAAACGCGCGTCGGTGCGAGCGCGGCGCTTCTTGGCTTCGTCGCCGTACAGCTCGTTGACGAAGGAGATCGAGGTCATGCCGAATTTCTGTACGACCTCGCGCGGCATCTCGCGCAGGTTTCGATAGAACGCGCGCGACCCGATGAAGAAACCGGCGTGAAGCACGACCCCGTTCACCTCGCGCTTGAGGATCCCGGCGTGAAACAGGTCGAGCAGACCCTCGACGAACAATTCCGAGCAACCATAAAGTCCGATCGCAAACGGCTGGTGATGCACGGCCTTGTCGCGCGCCGGATCGTAGCCGAGCCGCGTCAGTAATTGGAGGAACTCCGCATTGTGACGCTGCCGCAGGATCAGGGCCTGCGCCACCGCCTCGCCCAATGCGCCGATGCCGATCTGCAGCGTGCCGCCGTCCGGCACCAGGCTCGCGGCGTGCAGGCCCGCCGCGTAATCGGCAAACGACACCGGTTCGCGCGGCGGCGCAAACAGCGGAAAGTCGGTCGCGGGACTCTCAAGCAGCATGTCGAATTCGCCGGCGCCAATAGCGGCGTCGCCGGGCATGAACGGCAGCTCGGAATTCACCTGGCCAACAAACAAAAAATCGACGCGACGCTGGTGACGCAACGTCAGCAAATCGATCGTCAGATCCGGATTACAGCTCAGACTGTAGGGCCTGGCGGCCTCTTCGGCGCGATGCGCTACCAGTTGGCCAACCACGTTGACGCCGCGGTCGAGCACGCATTGCAACGCTTGCGTATAGTTGGCCGAGATATATTGCTGCTGCGCATAAGGAGAGTTCAGCCATTGGCCGGCCTCAAAGAAGAACTCGTTGATTTCGATGTTGGGCGGCACTTTGCCGGCGCGGATCGCGGTGGCGTAATCGAGCGCCGGATACCCGGCGAACAGGCGCCGCGCAATCGGATCGAGAAAGCGGTGCTCAAGCTCGCTCTTCGCGCGCGGTGGGGTGAGCGTGAGCGCGGTGAAGATGGTGAGCCGGATCGACGGGTCGATCGCGGCCTTGGCGTACAGCGCGTTGACGACGTGATTGGGCTTGCCGAGGCCGAGCGGCAGCGCGAGCACGATCGTCTTGCCGACTTTCTCGACGATGGCGTCGGCGACCCGCGCCGGATCGGCGAACAGCGTCGGCGCCGCCCCCGCGTCCGAATGGATCATTGCTTAGAGTCCCAGCCCGGATCGGGCTGGAAGCGCGGCCCATATTGTCCGGCCAAGCGTTTGAGCGTGTCGCGCACGTCGGCAAAGCCGCGCGTGCGCGCATAGTGCATCGGGCCGCCGCGGAATGGCGCAAAGCCGGTGGCGAAAATCATGGCGCCATCCAGCACCTCGTCGTCCGCGACCACGCCTTCGCGCCAGCAGGTCATGCAAGCGTCGAGCATCGGCAGGATCAGCCGGTCGGCGGTGTCGGGCGATGGCGTGGCGTCGTCGTGCGCTTTGACCGCGTGGCCGTCCTTCCAGTCGTATAGACCCTTGCCGGTCTTTTTGCCGAGCTCGCCTTTGGCAACCTTGTCCTTGAGCCATTGCGGCGCGTCCGGGATGTCGCGATTGAGACTGCTGCGCAGCATTTCGGCAACGTGTAGGCAGATGTCGAGGCCGACCTCGTCGGCGAGCTCGATCGGTCCCATCGGCATGCCGAAATCGACGGCGGCCTTGTCGATCGTCTCCTTCTTCATGCCGGCGTCGAGCATAAGCAATGCTTCGAGCAAGTAGGGCGTGAGCGCGCGGTTGACCAGAAAGCCGGGCGCGCTTTTCACCGGCGCCGGCAGCCGGTCGATGCGGCCGAGGAAAGCGCGGGCGTCGGCCAGCACGTCGGCTGCGACCTGGTCGTGGCTCACGATTTCCACGAGTTGCATGCGCGATACCGGATTGAAGAAATGGATGCCGACGAGTCGTTCCGGCCGCGGCAGCCCTTCGCGCAACTGTTCCAGCGGAATGCTCGACGTGTTGCTGGCGAGGATTGCCTCGGGTTTCATCTTCGGCTCGATGCCGGCAAAGATTTTGCGCTTGAGCTCGAGATTTTCCGGCACCGCCTCGATGATCAGGTCGGCGCCGGCAACGCCATCGCCCTTCAGATCGGGAATGAGGCGGTCGAGTGCGTCGCGTACGCGGCGGCTGTCGTCGCGGCCGATTTTCCCATAAAGTTCGGCGGCGCGCTTGACGGCGCCGCCGATTGCCTTCGCGCTGGTGTCGCCGAGCGTGACGATGAAGCCGCTCCACGCGCACCAGGCGGCGATGTCGCCGCCCATCGTTCCGGCGCCGATGACATGAACGCGCTTGCCGTCCCACTTGCCGCCGGCCAGATTTTTCAAATTGTCGCGCAGGAAGAACACGCGCACCAGATTTTGCGCGGTGTCGCCGACCAAGAGCTTGGCAAATGACGCAATCTCGGCCCTCTGCGCAGTCGCGGCGTTGCCGCCGTGCTCGACCCACAGGTCGATCAGCGCATAGGGCGCCGGATAATGCGCGCGCGGGGCCCGCTTGGCGGCCTCGCTCGCCATGCGCGATCCCAGCATCTGGCGCGCCGGCTTCAAGTTCAGCAACGAAGCAGCGAAGGTTTGCTTCGTCTTTTTCAATTCGCCGCTGACCGCGGCCTGCACGGCGCCGCCCACATGGCGCTCCTGCGTGACCGCATCGACCAGACCGAGCCGCCGCGCGCGGCGGGCGCGCTCGCTGCGCCCGGTCAGCATCATGGTCATCGCCTGTGTCGGATTGATCAGACGTGGCAGCCGCACCGTGCCGCCGAGGCCCGGATGGAGCCCAAGCTGCACCTCGGGAAAGCCGAAGCTCGCATCATCGACGGCGATGCGATAGTCGCAGGCGAGCGCAAGTTCGAGACCGCCGCCGAGACAATAACCGTGGATGACCGCAATCGTAACGGTCGGCAGCCGGTCAAGCCGGTCGAGCACCGCGTGGCCGCGTGTGATCAGCGTTTCGATCTGGATGACGTCCTTCACGCCGCGAAACTGCGTGATGTCGGCGCCGGCGATGAAGCCACTCCGCTTGGCGGACCGAATCACGACGCCGCGCGGCGCATTGCTTTCGAGCTTTTGCAGGATGGCGTCGAATTCGGCGAGCACCTCGGCGGACAGTGTGTTGGCGCTGGCGTCTTTTTTGTCGAACAGCAGCCAGACGATGCCATCCGCATCGGTGCGCATTCGCCAATGCGCAAACGGGCTCGGATCTTGCGGTACTTCGTCGATCGCAAACGGTCCGAGTTCGAGATTGCGTTTGCCGAGAACGGCGAGGGCCGGCTTGCCCGGGTGTGAGGTTGTCATGGGCGCCCTTCAGATTGCTTCGATCAGCATGGCGCCACCTTGGCCGCCACCGATACATTCGGTGGCGATACCGCGCTTTTTGCCGAGCCGTTTCATGGCGTTGATGAGGTGCAGCACGATGCGGTTGCCGCTGGCGCCGACCGGATGACCGGTGCCGATGGCCCCGCCGTCGACATTAAGCCGATCGCGCGGAATGCGGCCCGCGGGTCCGGCAAGGCCGAGCGCGTCGCGACAGAATTCGGCGTCCTCCCAGGCGGCGAGGCAGCCTAAAACCTGTGCGGAGAACGCTTCGTTCAGTTCCCACAAGTCGATATCGGCGAGCGCGAGTTGATGGCGCTGGAGCAGCGCGGTCGAGCAGTAAACCGGTCCGAGCCCCATGATCGATGGATCGAGCGCCGACCATTCGCTGTCGACGATGACGGCTTTGGGCGTGAGCTCGTGCTCGCGCACGGTGTCCTCCGAAGCGAGGATGACCCAGGATGCACCATCGGTGATCTGCGAGCTGTTGCCCGGCGTCACTTGGCCCCACGGCCGGTCGAAAGCCGGCTTGAGCTTGGCGAGCGAGTCGGCGGTCGAGTCGGGCCGCACGCCGTCGTCGTAGTCGAATACCGTGCCGTCGCGGGCGAAGGCCGGCTCCAATTCGCCGGCGAGATGGCCGGCCTTCTGCGCCGCCGCGAGCCGCTGCTGGCTCTCGGCCGCATACTCATCGGACTGCCGGCGGGTGATGTGAAACAGATGGGCGACGAGCTCCGCGGTCTGTCCCATGTTGAGGTCGGTGATCGGATCGGTCAGCCCGCGCTCCAGGCCAATGACCGGTTTGAAAAATGACGGGCGCAAAGCGAGCAGCGCTGCGAGGCGAGCGCCAAGGCTGCGTGCCCCGAACAGCTTCGCATACCAGTTGACCGCGCCGCGATTGTAGACCAGCGGCGCGTGGCTGAGCGATTCCGCGCCGCCTGCCAGTATGAGATTCGCCGATCCCTCGCGGATATAGCGGAAGCCGGTGTCGATCGACTGCATGCCGGAGCCGCAATTGATCTGCACGGTGAAGGCCGTCATCCTTTCGCCCATGCCGAGGCGGAGCGCGGCGACGCGTGCCGGGTTCATTTCATCGGCAAGGACGTTGACGCAACCGAGGATCACTTGATCGAAGGTGTCCGGCGGAAACGGCTGGCGCAACAGCAGTGGTCGGCCGCATTGCACGGCGAGGTCGACGGGCGTGAACGGGCCGGGCCGGCCGCGCGCCTTGATGAACGGCGTGCGGCTGCCATCGACGATGTAGACGGGCCGGTCTACTCGGCCGCTTGCGGATGAGGCTGCGGGGCCGGCTGTGAGATCGTTTGCGATGACACGTCTTCCTTGTTGGCGCCGCGCGCGGCGAGTTCTTCCGGGGAGAAATCGTCGACCGCAATGGCCGCCGCGACGGCTTCCGCAGCGGCATTGAGTTGCGTTGCCTCGTCCGCGGTGATCGTACGCTGGGCCACGGCCTGGTCGATATCGCGTACGCGTGCCGCATGCATGCGGTCCCTGATCGCTTGCACCGCGACCGTCATGGCGAAGGCGCGCTCAAGCCGCGCCAATCCATGGTCGCGTTCGCTCTCCGGCGGATGAAACAGATCGACGGTGAGGCGGTCGCGCGTCGCGGATGGCGCGGTGATGATGTCGGCGCAGATGTCGGTGACGCGGTCGGACGGACCGCGCCGGCGCCGGCCGAATGGCAGAATGCACAGGCGCAACAGCCAAGCCACCGGACGGACCGGGAAATTGGCCAGGATCTCGTCGAAACGCGTTTCGATCGTAGCAATGCTTGCCTGCATGCACCAGTCGAGCAGCGGCAAATCGTCGTCCAGCCGGCCTTCATCGTTCCAGCGCTTGAGCGCCGCACTCGACAGATAAAGCTCGGACAGGATGTCGCCGAACCGCGCCGACAGCATTTCCTTGCGCTTGAGCGCGCCGCCGAGGCTAAGCAGCGCCATGTCGACCGTAAGCGCGAAAGCCGCCGCATAGCGGCCGAGCTGCCGGTAGTATCGCGTCGCTTTGCCGGCGTCAGGCGCCGGCGCGAACAGTCCGCCCGTCCAGGTGCGGCCGATGGCGCGGGCCGTGTTGGCGAGGCTGTGGCCGACATGGCCCCAGAACGCCCGGTCGAAGGCGTCGAGGCCGCGGGCGCGGTCGGTATCTTCGAGCGCCATCATTTCTTTCAGCAGATAGGGATGGCAGCGGATCACGCCTTGGCCGAACTGGATCAGCGCTCGGGTAACGATATTGGCGCCTTCCACCGTGATGCCGATCGGCACGCCGCGATAGAGGCTGCCGAGATAATTGAGTGGTCCTTCGATGATGGCCTTGCCACCGTGCACGTCCATGGCGTCGTTGACACAAACGCGCATGCGCTCCGTGGCCTGCTCTTTCATGATCGCGGTGACCACCGCCGGATGGTGGCCATCATCGAGCGCCGCGCAGGTCATGCGGCGCGCGGCGTCAAGCAAGTAGGCGCTCGCCGCCATGCGGCCGAGTCGCTCTTGAATCGCCTCGAATTTCGCAATCGGGACGTGGAACTGCTCGCGGATCCGCGCATAGGCGCCGGTGACGTGCGCCGTATAGGCCGCTCCGGCCGCCGACAACGACGGCAGCGAAATGCCGCGGCCTGCGGCCAGCGCGCTCATCAGCATCTTCCAGCCCTTGCCGGCTTGTTCGACGCCGCCGATGACGTGGTCCATCGGTATGAACACGTCGTGGCCCCAGTTCGGCCCGTTCTGAAAAACCTGCATCGCCGGCAGATGGCGGCGGCCGATGCTGATGCCGGGCAGGTTGGTGGGCACCAGCGCCAGCGTGATGCCGACATCGTCGCGTTCGCCGATCAGATGATCCGGATCGCGCAGTTTGAAGGCGAGCCCGAGCACCGTAGCGATCGGTCCGAGCGTGATGTAGCGCTTGTGCCAGTTGAGCCGGATGCCCAACACCTCGCTGCCGTCAAATGTGCCGCGGCACACCACCCCGGTATCGATCATTGAGGCGGCGTCGGAGCCAGCCTCCGGACTGGTCAGCCCGAAACAGGGGATTTCCTCGCCGCGTGCGAGTCGCGGCAGCCAGTAGTTGCGCTGCGCCTCGGTGCCGAACTGCATCAGCAACTCGCCCGGCCCGAGCGAATTCGGCACCATGGCGGTGCAGGCCGTACAGATCGAGCGCGACGACAGCTTGCGGATGACTTCGGAATGCGCGTAGGCGGAGAAGCCAAGACCGCCGTACCGTTTCGGAATGATCATCGCGAAGAATTTCTTCGCCTTCAGAAAATCCCAGACCTGCGGCGGCAGGTCCAGCCATTGCCAGTTGACCTTCCAGTCGTCGACCATGCGGCACAGCTCTTCGACCGGGCCGGCGAGGAACGCTCGCTCCTCCTGCGACAATTTGGCGGGTGCGCACGCCAACAGAGTCTTCCAGTCGGGGTTGCCAGTGAACAGCTCGGCGTCCCACCAAACGTCGCCGGCTTCGATGGCTTCGCGTTCGGTGGTGGACAGGCGCGGCAACGCATGCTGCGCCAGGCGAAAGATCGGCTTGGTGATCCAGTCCCGACGGAAGGTTGAGGGCATGGGTCTTCCCCTTGCTGGCGCCGAGCGGTTGGCCTGCCGCTATCAGGACGATTCCCTTTAGAATATAGGTTTTAGCGCAAAAAATGTTACTTTTTGACGTATTGCCCAGGCCACGGCTTGGGTCTCCACTGCACGGCTCACCGGATGGCGTTTGGGGGCGGGCCGTTCTCATCTCCTTTCAGCGGGCAATTGCGGCTCATGTTGGACAAGCTCGAACACTACCTCAGCGACAAGATCCTCCAGTTTCTCATGCGGCCGACGGTGCGTTACGCCCCGTTCTTCGCGCCAGATCCGAGCGTGATTCGAGCCGCATTACAGCCCGGCGACATTCTGCTGGTCGAGGGCAATACGCGCCTCGCCGCGATCATCAAGTTCTTGACCCAATCCACTTGGTCGCATGCCGCGCTTTATGTGGGCGAACGGCCGGGAGACAACGCCGCGGATGGCGAGCCCAATGTTCTCCTGGAGGCTGAAGCCGATACCGGCGTCATCACTGCGCCACTGTCCAAATACATCCAGTTTCACACGCGGATCTGCCGTCCGGTGGGACTGTCCGCCGAAGAAAAACAAAAG
This sequence comes from Xanthobacteraceae bacterium, assembly GCA_049300295.1. GTDB lineage: Bacteria > Pseudomonadota > Alphaproteobacteria > Rhizobiales > Xanthobacteraceae > BOG-931. The sequence continues at coordinate 149,892 of JBAQJL010000035.1, read as the reverse complement.
GTAATCGATTACGCGCTGGCGCGCATCGGCAAGCCGTACGACTCCAAACAGATTGTCGATCTCGCGCGCTATCTGTTCCCTTATCCGCCGGTGCCGGTGTGGTTTCGCCGCCGCATGCTGGCGATCGGCGCGGGCAATCCCACGAAGGCGATCTGCTCGACGCTGATCGCAGGGGCGTTCCAGTCGATCCACTATCCGATCCTGCCCGAGCGCGTGACGATCGGCGGCAAGACCTATGGGATCGCGCCCTACGTGCAGAGCGAGATCGACCATATCCGAACGCACGGCCTGTTCACACCGCGCGATTTCGATGTCTCGCCGTTCTTCGCCATCGTCAAGCCGACGCTTGCGGCCGGCTTTGATTTTCACCGCGTCGCCTGGGGACCGCCCGCACAGATACCGGCGGGTGTCGTGCCGGCGGCCGAATGAGCGCGGCGGCTCAGCTCTGTGCCGCAGCCGCGATCGGCTGGGGCTTGCCGTCGGGGCCGACGCGCACGTAGGTAAACACGCCTTCGGTCACCTTGATCGGCTCGTCGCCGAACGGGCGTCGCACCCAGCTCTCGATCTTGATCGTCACCGAAGTGCGGCCTGCGGCCTCGATACTGCAGTAGCAGGTGACTTCGTCGCCGACCATGACGGGGCGATGAAACGCCATGGCGGTGATCGCGACCGTCACGGTGCGGCCGCCGGCGCGCCGCGTAGCGACCGTCGCGCCCGCAAGATCCATCTGGCACAGCAGCCAGCCGCCGAAGATATCGCCGTGCGGGTTGGTGTCCGACGGCATGGCGATGGTACGAATCGCCGGCTCAGAAGTCGGGCAGGTCTCGGATGTGTCGGTTGGTTGGGTGGAAGCGTCGGGCACGCGGCGACCGATATCATGAACGTGACAGCGAAGAGATAGCGTAGGCGATTCTACACAGTCCTGCCAGCCGGTGGCGAACTATCGCACGCCGGGTTCGTTACCGGGTGGCGCACGCTTGCTGGGGCGCGGCGGCTATAATTCCAAGACTGATTCTGATTCGGAGGCGTCGGTGGCGAGGCGAAAAAATAAGCGCAAAACCTTCCATGCCAGCGTGCAGGTCACGCGCATCGAGGATTGGTGCGTTGAAGCGGAATCCGAGGAGGAGGCACGCACCTTGCTTGCCAGCGGCGCTGGCGAACGCTGCGGCGTCGGCGATTGCGTGCACGTTGAAGTGCGGGCTTGCGGTGAGTGAGGCGACACGGTTGCGCGGGCGCGCGGAGGAGCGGAGTGTCCGCCGCCGAGTCGGGAACCAGACCCTTTGTTCACGGTTATTTGTTCGACCGATATTTTTATTGGGAGACCATTTCAATGGCGAAGAAGAGGAAGCGCAAATACTCCCCGGGCGCGGGGTGGGACGTCGAGAAGGAAATGCGGCGTTACGAGAAAGGCACGGCGCGAAGCGGCAGCGGCGGCAAGGGCGGCAAGGTGAAAAGCCGCAAACAGGCGATCGCGATTGGCCTTTCCAAGGCGCGCAAGGAGGGTAAGCGCGTGCCGAGGAAGAAGAAATGATCGAGGGGCGGCTATGTCGCGCGCTACGTCGAGCGCGAGCCTTGGCGGGCGAGTGAGCAAAAAAACTATCGGCAGAATCGCGGCGTTGCGCATGAACCTGCGGCTGCCTGGCGTCTCCTGGATTGGGCGCTGCGTCAGATCGCTGGGACCCGGCCTTATTACGGGAGCGGCGGACGACGATCCTTCAGGCATCGTGACGTATTCTATTGTCGGCGCGCAGCAGGGCATGGGTCTGCTCTGGCTGGCGTGGCCGACTTGGCCGCTGATGGCAGCCGTGCAGATGATGTGCGCTCGCATCGGCATGGTCACCGGCCAAGGCCTCGGCAGCGTTTTTAAGAAAAAGTTTCCGCGCGCCGTCGTCATTGCCGTTTGCGGCGCCTTGTTCATCGCCAATTCGATCAATATCGCCGCCGATCTGTCCGGTATGGCCGATGCCGGCGAGATGCTCAGTGGATTGAGCGCCTATTTTTGGATACCGCTGTTTGGCGCCGGCATCGCCTTTGCAATGGTCAAGTGCCGCTATGAGGTGATCGCGACGATCTTGAAGTGGCTCGTTCTGTCGCTGTTTGCCTATGTGGCTACCGCTTTCCTGGTTCATCCGGACTGGAGCGAGGTGATGAAGGCGACCTTCTTGCCCGGGTTGCCGAAGGGGCAGAAAATCTGGGAAGCGATCGTTGCCGTTCTCGGCACCACGATCAGTCCCTATTTGTTTTTCTGGCAATCGTCGCAGGAGGTCGAAGAGGCCAAAGCCAAAGGCACGTTCCGAATTCCGCGGCGGATCGGTGCCATCAAGACTCGATTGGTCGATCGCATGATGGATGTCGGGGCAGGCACTTTTTTGTCCAATCTCATCATGTTCTTCATTATCCTCACAGCGGCGTTGACCTTGCACCGGCAGGGAACCACGGACATCGAAACGTCAAAACAAGCTGCCGAAGCGCTTCGGCCGCTGGCCGGAAACTTTGCGGTGGCGCTTTATGCGCTTGCCATTGTTGCGGTCGGCCTGCTCGCCATTCCGACGCTCGCCGGCTCGGCGGGTTACGCGTTTTCCGAAAGCTTCAACTGGCCGCGCGGGCTCGACCGAAAATTTCCCCAAGCCACGGCGTTCTATACAGTCATCCTGCTCTCGGTCGGGTTCGGCGTTTGCATGGACTTCATCGGCATAAATCCGATGCGATTCTTGTTCTGGTCGGCGGTCATCAATGGCGTGCTGGCGCCGTTCCTGCTTTTCGGTATCCTGCTCATCGCTGGCGATGCGAAGATCATGAAGAAGGAAACCAGCTCCTTGCTTAATCGTGCTGTCGTCAGTTTGACGACGCTGGCGATGTTCGCGGCGGCCCTGGCTATGTTTTACGGGGCCTGGAAAGGCGGCTCGTAAGGCTCGCAGGCGGCGATGCGGGCCGCGCTGCGCGGTTCAACGAGCGTCAGGGGAGGGCGCCATGCCGGGCAAACGAGTGCAGATCGACGCGGAAAGTTGGGCGGCGCTGGACCTTTTGGCGCGCGACCGGATGATGACGTTCCAGGAGCTGGCCGACGAGGCTTTCGCCGATCTTTTGAAGAAGCATGGGCGGCCAGTCGACCTTCGTGCGGCTTTGCGCAAGAGCGCAGGCGCGAGCGCGGCGGTGATTCCGCTCAAACGCGATAACAGCAAAGCCGGCAGCCACCGTCGCCGCTCCAAGTGAGTTGACCCTCAAGTAAGCTAGCGATTCAAGTAAGCGCGTTACCCGGCTTTGCGGCGCGCGTGCGGCCGCGCGGTTTTTTTGGCGGGGGCTTCTTTGCCCTTCTTGCCGGCGATCGGCAGCAGCATTTCACGCTGGCCGTCGTTTCGCTTGCGGCCTTTCTTGGCGGACTTGGCTGGACGCGCCGACTGTCCACCCTCCGCCTTGACGCTGCTGCGCAGCGCATCCATCAGATTGATAACGTTGGAGGGCGCCCGTTCCTTGGGCTGTTCGATCTTTTCGCCCTTCTGCTTCTTGCGCAGCAGATCTTTCAGTGCGTCTTCGTACTCATCTTCGAATTTCTCGGGTTCGAATTTTCCCCGCTTGGTGTCGACGATGTGGGTCGCCAGGTCGAGCATGTCCTTCGGAATTTTTTCATTTTCAATGTCGGCGAAATATTCGTCCGGCTTGCGTACCTCGTAAGGGTAGCGCAGCGTCACGCCCATCATGCCCTTACCGCGCGGCTCGAGCGCGATCATGTGTTCGCGCGATGTAAAGACCACTTTGGCGATTGCCACCATGCCTTCCTCGCGAATAGCGTCGCGAATGACCGCAAAAGCCTGCTGGCCGACCTCGCCATCTGGAACGACGTAATAGGGATCGGCCAGATAAAGGTCGTCGATCTCGCCCTTGGGAACGAACGTGTCGATTTCGATGGTGCGCTTGCTTTCCAGCGCAATCGCTTCCAGCTCCTGGGGCTCGAGCTCGATATACTGTCCCTTGTCGACCTCGTAGCCTTTGATGATATCGCCGGCCTCGACATCATCGCCGGTCTCGGCATCCACCTTGCGGTAGCGGACGCGGTTACCCGTATTGCGGTTGAGCTGGTGAAAGCTGATCTTCTCGCGGCCCGACGTGGCGGGAAACAGCGAGATCGGGCAGGAAACGAGCGAAAGCTTCAAGTAGCCTTTCCAATACGCACGCGGGGCCAAGGACCTACTCCACAAATATAGGAATACGATTCAAACCGACGCGCGAGCGTCCGGTTCCTCACAATTTTATTCTAACACGTTTTGTCGTGACGGAACAGCGCGGCCGCGGAACATTTGGCGACGAACAACCGTTTCCTGTTTGTTCGTTGCTTTAACGGAAAATAATGCATACCGCTTCGAGTTCGAAGCGCGGCCGCGTTGGTGCGCCGCTGGCTCTGCGTTCACCACGGACTATCAGAAAGAACTGTCGGGAAAAATACGGCCGGGCGGCGCGGCACCATAGCGCGCAAAACGCCATGGTGCTGCGCCGCGCCCGGGACATCCGCTTCGTTCAGCTATGCTCGCGCAGCCAGCGTTCAGCGCCAGGATGCAGTGGCACGTCGCGTGGCGACGTGTCGGTTTCGCGCACCATCGTGAGCGCGGAGTCATTGCCGCCTTTCTCGAATGGAATTTCCGGCTCGCGTGCGGCGAGCGCGGCGCAGATGTCGTAGGCCATCTGGTCGGGCAGCGCGGCGCTGGCGTAGATCGGCCAACCGGAGAAATCGAGCTGGTCGACATCCTTGGCGAGGCCTGGAAAGCGCGCTTTGGGCAGAGGCACGCGGCGCCAACCGAGCTTGCCCAGTGCGGTGAACTCGTCTTCGTTGAGTTCGATCGGCACGAGCCCGGCGGCGAGCGCCTCGTTGAGCCAGACCTTGATGCCTTCGTCGAACACCGCGTCGATCTCGCCGCGCGCCATCGGTTCGAGCCGGCGTTTATCGGACGGACCGCCGCACAACACCAGGCGGCCGCCCCAGGACTCGACATCTTTCAGCGTAAAGCCGTGCAGCGCGAACGCTTGGTCGATCAACACATGGGTCGAGTGCGTCGGGTCTTCGCGCACCGAGATCCGCAACGGATAGCGCTTCGTCTTGATATCGGCGAGCGACCGGATGCCCGAGCGCGGATGCACTGCAAATACCATGCGGTCCCAGCTTGGATAGGAGGCGACGACGCGCAACGGCAGTGGCTTTTTGAACAGGCCGACGCCGCGATAGGCCTGTGTCAGCAATGCGGACGGATTGACGAAGGCGCACTCGACGCCGCCGGCCGCGACTTCCTCGGCGAGGATCGCGGATCCGGTCGCCATGCGCAGCCACGGCCGGAAGCGCTCGCCCGAGCCTGATCCCACCGTGATGATCATGTCACGATTGCCGCCATACGGCGTATCGGGGTTGCCTGCAATGTGCAGGCCGATCTCCCACAGCGTCTTGCCGCGGACGAAATTAGCGCCTTTGGGGAGGGGTTCCATTGCAGCGTTTCTCCATTTTTTTGGGGACCGCATAGTAAGCCATGCGCGGGCCCGCTCAAGCGTGTGCGGTGCCGAAATAAAACATCCCCAGAGCCGATCGCCCCGGGGATGCTCGAATTCATACCTGCGTGCGCAGTGACGCGAGGTCGGTCAGGCGCCGCACTGCTTGTCGAGTGGCGCGAACAGGTCGCCGAATGTCTTGGCCTCAGGAGAATTCTCGTCGACCTGATCCAGCCCTTCCATCAGCTTTTCGTAGTCGGGCCCGATCTTCTGCACCAGCGCGTCGGCCTGAGTGGCGAGCGCCTCCATCTTTTTCTGGTCTTTTTTGTCCTGGGCTTCGGCCATCTGATCGTTGATCTTCGACAGCTCGCAATAGGCCTGGACCTTCGCCTTGTCGGCCATGATCATCTGCACGACCTTTTGCACGTCCGCCTTGGTGGGTTTGGGAACTTTGGGCGGCGGTGCTCCCTGCTGTGCCTGCGCGATCGCCGATACGGCGATAAGTGCAACCGCGGCGATGGTCAGCTTTAGCTTCATCAATTCCTCCTGAAATGGGACGTTCGCCCACAATCGTGATTTTCAAGGCCGATTGTGTCAATCACAATAGCGAACGATTCTAGACCGAAATTTGTCCACAAGCGCCTGTTTTCTCCCCGACGCGCCGAGGATCGGGCAAATGCGCGAAAGCGCATTGATAAAGGTCAAGCGGTCGAGAATAGGCCCGCCCGGCTTGCCAGTGCAGAAGCCTCCGGCAAGGAATCACCGGGTCAGGGGTATGCTCGCGGCGGATACGTGCTGTTTCGTATGACGGCGATAATGGTGCTTGCGCGAGGCATGGTGCCATGCGCGTGGACGGCCCGCATGCCTGACCGACAGGCCATCGTACCACGGATCATGCGGCAGCGTTTGATCGACGATCCATCCGCCGATGAAAGGAATGATGCAACCGGCAATTCCGCTATAGGCCTCGCGCGGCGTGAGCTCACGATGCACCGCGATCGTGCCAATGATCGGGTAAAGCACCATGCAGCCGAACGTGGTGACGCCGAACGCGACGCCCGCCGATGTGGTGCGAACCGCTGGTACGCCATGCTTGTGTGTCAGGGCGTAGGACGCGCCGGTCGTCGCTATCCCAAGTCCGATCCCGGTTGCGGTCAAGCGCGGGTCTTCATGGCCGAATAGAAGTCTCCACAGAGGATTTTCGTCGGCGCGTACGGCTTGGCTCTGCAGCCCAATCGCCAGGATCAGGGCTACGGCTCGCCACATCTTCCAGAGCATTCAGTGACCCCCGCCCCCGGACGGTCTTGCGGCCGAATCTGGCTGCCGCCGCCCATTAGTTTGAACATGGTGCAGCCTCCCTTCACTGTCGAGCGAGGCGGAGTCGCACACGGCTGAATTCGGGATGCTGTGCTGTATCGGCAACGCTTCGTCCACGGCACGGCGGCAAGCAAGCATTTGCGCGCAATTTAGGCGATCAATAGTTAACCGCTCCCAACCGGAACGCGGGTTTTGGAGTGTCTTCGGCGCAGCTGGGGCGCGGCATGGGCGCGTTGTCCAAATGGATCGACGTCGCTTAAGATCGCTTGAAAAACACTTGGGCCGACCGCTGCCGGAGCGGCGCTAGTCTTGGGGAGGACCGTCATGAATCGTCGCGACTTCATCTACGCCGCATCTGCCGGGGCGGCTTCGGCAACGATGCCCACAATGACAGTTGCGTAAGCCAATCGCGAAAGCAGAAACGACGCGCCGCAGGTGGCAAACAAGCTGTGAACGATCACCCTGGAAGAGCATTTCGCGAGCCCCGGGTGGTTTGCCGGGCCAGGCAGCGCATTCACCGAACGACTGCACACGATGGGCGCCCGCGGCGCGAAGATTTTGACGCAACTTCAGGACGTCGGCGACGGGCGTATCGCCGAGATGGACGCTGCCGGCATCGACGTGCAGGTGCTCTCGCTCAATTCTCCAGGCGTCGAACAAGCCGACGTGGCGGAGCAGATCGCGGTCGCCCGGGAATCGAACGACTTCCTCGTCGACGTCGTGAACAAGAATCCAAAGCGGTTTGCAGCGTTTGCCGCCCTGCCAGTCGCAGCTCCCGAACAAGCGGCCGATGAACTCGATCGCAGGGTCCGGCAGCAGGGCTTTAAGGGTACGCTGATCAATGGCCATTCGCGCGGCCGCTATCTCGACGATAAATTCTTCTGGCCGATCCTGGAGCGCGCCGAAGCGCTCGGCGTTCCGATTTATCTGCATCCAACGGTGCCGGCGAAACCGGTCGCCGACGTGCTGTATGGCGGCTTTTCTCCGGCCGTGAGCGGGATGTTTGAGGCAGCCGGTTGGGGCTGGCACATCGAGACCGGGGTTCATCTTATCCGCATGGTCCTTGGCGGGGTGTTCGACCGGTACCCCAAGCTGCAAGTCGTGATCGGGCATTTGGGCGAAGCGGTGCCCTTCATGCTGGAGAGGCTCAACCGCAACATGCCGATGGGGCTGACCAAGCTCGATCGCCCGCTCGGCGCTTATCTGCGCGAAAATGTCCACTACACCTTTGCGGGCTTCAATTTCACCGCGACGTTTCTCGATTTGCTGCTCGAAGTCGGGGTCGATCGGATCATGTTCTCGTGCGACCATCCCTACGCATCGATGGCCGAGGCGCGTGCATTCTTGAATCACATCCCCGTCAGCACGTCCGACCAGAAGCGCATCGCGCATGGCAATGCGGAGCGGCTTTTCAATTTGTAGACAGGTTGAACATTGCCGTCGGCAAGGCCTGCGCGCTTTACGCCAAGTCGATGGCGAAGCGTTTAAGGTCGGCCAGTGCGCAATGAGCCAGCGCGCCTTCATGCGTGGCGCGCAACACCACGCGCGGCGCCTGTCCGGCCTCGAATGCTTCCTGCCAGCGCGGAGCGCACAGGCACCAGCGGTCGCCGGGCTTGAGGCCCGCAAAGCCGAACTCCGGCACCGGCGTCGACAGATCGTTGCCGCGCGATTTGGAAAATTCGAGGAACGAGGACGTCATCACGACGCACACCGTGTGGCTGCCGGGGTCCTCGCGGCCGGTGTTGCAGCAGCCATCGCGATAGAATCCCGTCATCGGGCTGATCGAGCAATAATCGAGCGGCTCGCCGAGCACGTTGCGCGCCGCCATGGGCCGCTGGCGCTCCTCGTGCCTGTCATCTCTCAGCATGATCGTCCTCGAAAGATTCCGCGGCCGCCAATCCCTCAAGCATATTTCCGCGTGGAGGTTAAGGACATTCGGAAAGGAGCTCGTCAGGTACTTTGGCTTTGGACTTGGCTTTGGACTTGGACTGCCGGGCCGGTGGCCGATCGGGGCGAGTTGACGGCCAAAAATGTGTGCACTGAAGCAACAACCTGCGCGCCCTCGCCGACGGCGGCGGCAACACGCTTTACCGACTTGGCGCGGACATCGCCGATAGCGAACACGCCGCGCCGGCCTGTCTCCAGCACATAGCGGCCGTCGCCGGCATCGGCCCCGGTAAGAATGAATCCCTTGGCGTCAAGCGCAATACCCGAGCCCTTGAGCCAGTCGGTGTTCGGTTCGGCTCCGATGAACAGAAAGAGATGCCTGATGTCGCGGCGCACGTCCTGGCCGGTCGCGCCGATTCGCCAGCGCAACGCCTGCAGCATGCCATCGTGACCTTCGAGGCCGCTGACCGTTGCGCCCGTCACCACTTCGACATTGGGGAGACCCCGGATGCGATCAACCAGATAACGCGACATCGTCGCACCGAGATCGTGGCCGCGCACCAGCATCCATACCTTGGCGGCGTGACTGGCCAGATAAACTACGGCCTGACCGGCGGAGTTGCCCGCGCCAACCAAAGCCACTTCCTGGCTGGCGCATAGTTTTGCTTCCAATGGGGACGCCCAGTAGTGAACGCTCGATGCTTCGAACGCTTCCAGATTCTCGAGGCTGAGCCGGCGGTATCGCGCCCCGCCTGCGAGCACGACGGAGCGGGCCTGTACGCGTTCGCCAATTTGCAGGCTTAAGGTGAAAGGACCGCCATTGGCACCGGCGAGACTGGTCGCCTCGTCGGGGATCGCCATCTCGGCTCCAAATTTCTGCGCCTGATTGTAGGCGCGCGCCATCAGGGCCAAGCCGCTGATGCCGGTCGGGAAGCCGAGATAATTTTCGATCCTCGCCGATGCGCCGGCTTGGCCGCCTAGCGCGCGGCAATCAAGCACGACGACAGAGAGACCTTCCGACGCCGCATAGACGGCCGTCGCCAGACCGGCTGGACCGGCGCCGACAATCGCGACGTCATAAAGGCGATCCGGATCGATCGGCCGTACCAAGCCGAGACAGCGCGCTAAGTCGCCCTCACTGGGATTGCGCAGCAATTGTCCGGTGGGACACAGCGCAATCGGCAAGTGGGCGGGATCGACGTGAAAGCGTTCGATCAGGGCATTGGCGGCCGGGTCGGTCGTGGGATCCATTAAATGGTGCGGATGCGCGTTGCGGCGCAAAAAGCCCTGAAGCCGCAGGACGTCGCCATTCTCGGCGCGACCGAGGATGATCGGTCCGCCCGTCCCGGCTTCGATGATGGCCATCCGGCGCAGGATCAGCGCGCGCATGATGCGTTCGCCAAGTTCGGCTTCCGCGATCAACAGCGCGCGCAGTCGCTCCGGCGGAACGATAAGCGCATCCACCGGCTCCTGAGCGACCGCGTCCACCAGCGCCGGCCGTCCCGCCAATTGCGCCAGCTCGCCCATGAAATTGCCGGCGCTGTGGATCAAGATTGGCTTGGGGTTGGCAAGATAGCCGTGCTCGGTGACAGCGACCGTGCCGGCGAGGAGGACCATGAGGCCGGGAGCAACCTGTCCGCTTGTCACCAGTGCTTCACCGGCGGTGAATGAGCGTGTTTCGCCGAACCGGCGCACCCGCTCGATCTCCAGGGAATCGAGGACGGGAAAAATCTGATCGTGCCGCTGTTCGGTAATCGACTCTAATGACGAAACCATGATGTCTCGCGATTTGGTAAAGCCTGACTGCTCTTCCCAGGCATCTTAGGCGAATTCTCACCCCTTGGCTCGTGAGCATATCGACGTCTCATGGGAGACGCAGCGCATGCTCAGCGGCGGGGTCAGGTATGTTACTCAGCCAGATGGCTGGCGCTCCGTAGGGGAGGGGACTGTATCTAGCAAGATCAAAGGCTCAATCAAATTATTAGTGGCAATAGCGCCAGTTTTTTGCCACAGGCTGGCGCAAGCCGTTCTCATTGCCAAGCGGCCAGCGGGATTGCCGAAAACACCGATCGCCCCACAAGGGGGGCCCTTTTGTTCGACGCGTATTCGCAACCGAAGCCCGGACGCGGGGCCTCTCCTGACTTTTGCCGGATTTCCGGAACCAATGACGGGAAGACCGGTTGGAGAAGCGAATACCTCAACCAACCGAGAGCGATAGTTGTGTCTAAAGAAAAGGATCTTCGTGAACTCTTTCACGACACGCTGCAGGATGTGAGGACGCCGCTGACGGCGATTCAGGACAAATGGTAAAACCAGCAGATCGCCAACAGATTCTCGCGCAGACGCGGAATCTCAAAATGGCGACCTCCGCGCACGCCTATGTGCGCGGCAGCACCGTCAAGTTCTACGAATGGCTGGAGAACAGCCGCGGTAAAATGCCGGAAGGCCCTCCGGTGTGGATTTGCGGTGACTGCCATCTCGGCAATCTCGGTCCGCTCGCCGATGCGAAGGGCCGCGTCCTGATACAAATCAGAGATCTTGATCAAACCGTTATCGGCAATCCGGCGCACGATTTGATCCGGCTCGGCCTGTCGCTGGCGTCGGCGGCGCGCGGGTCGGACTTGCCCGGCGTAACGACTGCACGCATTCTGGAAGAGCTTATCGCCGGTTACCAATCGGCGCTGTCCGGAAATTTCAAGACCGACAAGGACAACGCGCACCGGCCAAAGGTAATTCAGCGGCTTTTGGCCCAATCCACGCGACGTCGATGGCGGCACTTGGCGGAAGAACGCCTCGATTCTGTTGAACCCAAAATCCCGCTCGGTAGGCGGTTTTGGGCGCTGACGTCGGCAGAGCGTAAGTCCTTGGGAGAAATGTTCGCGAGCGATTCCGTACGCTCCGTGCTGACGGCGCTTCGCGGCCACGCAAAAGACGATCCGGTCGATCTGCTCGATTCGGCGTATTGGCTGAAGGGATGCAGTTCGCTTGGACGGCTGCGTTATGCCTCTTTGCTGCGTGTTGGTAAGGGCGAAGGTTCGAGTCTCTGTCTGGTCGACGTAAAAGAAGGCGTGACTGCCGCGGCGCCCAGGACCTCCAAAGTTCAAATGCCGCGTGATAATGCGGGTCGCGTGGTGATGGGCGCCAAGGCGCTTTCGCCCAACCTCGGACAGCGCATGATAGCGGCGAGGCTGCTCGAAAAATCTGTCGTGGTCAGGGAGCTTATGCCGCAAGATCTCAAGATTGAGATCAATCGGCTGACGCGGCAAGAAGCCATGAGTCTGGCGCGGTATCTGGCGGGTGTCGTCGGGCGCGCACACGGACGCCAAATGAAATCGAGCGTGCGCCGGTCATGGCTGTCCGACCTGTCGAAAAGACACAAGGCTTCGCTGGATGCCCCGTCCTGGCTATGGGCGAGCGTCGTCGAGCTGATCGCTTTGCACGAAGCCGCTTATCTGGAACACTGCCGGCAACATGCGCTATCCGAGGTGGCCTGAAATAAGGAGGCCGCGTACTGCCGATAGTTTCAGGCAGGGATATCAAGCTCGCACACCAATCTGACGGGATGCCAATCGAAGCATATTTCGTCCTTGGGATTGCTGGACTGTTTTCCCAGTTACGCGCGTACCGAAGCCTTAGCGGGTCGGCACGGTCACGGGCGGGCCGCCGCTTTCGTCCCAGCGAAAAGTGCGACGTCCATCAGCCGAGGAAGTCCAAGCGATAACGACCCGACCATCACTAACAGACAATGCACCGTCAGCGTTAACCCCAAAGTTCGCGAACGAATCTCTCCGGCTTCTCTGGCCGTCCTGATCTGTGATCAGCACGCTGTCGCCCTTGATGCATGCGAGATGCGACTTAACGACTGTTGTTATTTCGAAATCTATATTCGTTCCGTTGCTTTCTCGAAATCGAGTGAAGGCTGTTGCTCGACACCTAAGCGGCATGGCTACTTAGACCATACCCTATCGCAAAGTGCGGCCCTCGCCTGCATGAAGCTTGCGGTCTCACGGTCCGCCAGTGGTGCGTTCGGCTTGCAGATTTCGCCTGTGAACCGGCTAAAGAGACTTCAGATGAACCGGTAACGTGCTCGCGCGTTAGGGTGTGAGATTAATATAGCGATAGCTAGAGCAAAAATGTCCAGGTCACGCAAAACCGTCGTGGTCACCGGGGCGAGCGCAGGCGTTGGCCGCGCTGTAGCCGTAGGTTTCGGAAAACGCGGCTGGCAAGTAGCACTCGTAGCCCGCGGCCGAGAAGGTCTTGAGAGCGCAAAGAGAGAGATCGAGGCGGCAGGCGGTCGGGCCTTCGTGATTCAAGCGGATGTAGCCGACGCGGATGCGTTAATGCGCGGGGCCGAACAGGTCGAGTCCACGCTCGGACCGATCGACGTCTGGGTCAACAACGCCATGGTGACGGTTTACGCTAGTATCGTTGACATCACGCCCGCGGAATTCCAGCAAGTTACCCAAGTGACTTATCTCGGGCAGGTGCACGGTACATTAGCAGCGCTAAAACACATGCGTCGGCGAAATCGTGGCGTCATCGTCTGTATCGGGTCGGCATTGGCGTATCGATCGATCCCATTCCAGGGCCCCTATTGTGCCGCCAAAGCTGCCGTCCGTGGTTTCGTCGACTCATTGCGAAGCGAGTTACTCTACGAGCACAGCAAGATACGGCTCACGATGGTGCATTTGCCGGCGGTCAACACGCCCCAATTCGATTGGGCGCGCAACAAGTTCAAGCGCAAGGTAGCGCCAGTGGCGCCGATCTTCCAGCCGGAGACGGTCGCGGAAGCGGTCTTGCGCGCTGTGGAGCGGGCGCCGCGTGAGTATTGGCTCGGTCACTCGACCGTGAAGGCGATCATAGCGCAGATGCTGATGCCGGCTTTGGCGGATCGCTTTCTGGCGAAAAGCGGGAAGGCGAGCGAGACCAGCAATGAGCCCTCCGATCCAGGTCGACCCGATAATCTGTGCGAAGCGGGGCGTGGCGATCCGGGCGCGCATGGTCGGTTTGACAATCGATCCAGCCTTCGAGCGTTTCCGTTTAATCCCGCTTGGCTTCGCATCGGCCTCGCCTGCCTTAGTGTAACGACACTCGCAGCGGTCGCGACCCTCTTAGCCTCTCATGTCGGTCACGGCGAAAAAGGAAGGCTCGCTTCGCAAGGGGCAAGTCGAGGGATCGCGGGAAGCGCTTACAGGGCGAGACGGCGATTAAGGCGTTGAGAACTGCGGCGTATAGTCTTGACCGATCATAGCTCGCCGTTGCCGGCCAGGGCCCTGATACGGTCAGCGGTCCGGCAGGCAATCGCCTGGATGGTCAAAGACGGATTGACGCCACCGACCGTTGGAAACACCGAGCCGTCGCAAATCCAAAGGTTGCGGATGTCCCAGCTCCGGCAGTTGGTATCGACCACGCTGGTTCGCGGATCGTCACCCATGCGCGCGGTGCCGTTCAAATGGCAGGTGTCGTCGTCCTGCGTCCAGATGTCCCTGGCGTCGATCGCCTGCATCGCCTGGGTCATGAATTTTAGAGAGTGGTCGATCAAATGCTTGTCGTTGTCGCACCATGAATAAGTGACCCGGGGAATGCGAAGTCCGTATTGATCGACGTCGTCAGCGAGGGTCACTCGATTTGCTTCTTGCGGCAGCATTTCGCCGACGATTTTCAAGCCGACAACATGATTGTATTTTTCCATCTCGCTGATGAGGCGGGCACCCCAAAGCCCGTGCGCGCCCATCTGCGTGTTGGCCCAAAGCTGCGGCAACGGTCCTTGGCTCATGTAGCTATAGCCGCCGAAGAAGTCCTTGCCTTTGTCCTCGTAGTTCCAATGCTCCGTAATGGCGAGCGAAGGCGGCCCTTTGTAAGAGCGAACTTCGTCATCCATGACGCCCCAAACCGCCTGATTGGATTGGGCCATCAGATTTTTCCCAACAAGACCGGAACTGTTGGCGAGGCCATCGCGAAACCGATCGGTTGCCGAATTCAATAGCAATCGCGGCGTTTCGATCGCGTATCCCGCCACCACAACGTTGCGCGCGTGTTGAAAATGCCAGCGTCCTTCACGGTAATAGTGTACGCCGGTCGCAGCGTCGGCGGCATCGACCGCGATCTTGCCGACCATCGCGAGGTCGCGGATTTCGGCGCCGGCGGCGATCGCGCGCGGAATCCAGGTGACCAGCGCGCTCTGCTTGGCGTTCGTCGAACAGCCCGTCACACAGAAGCCGCGATAGACGCACGGATGTGCCAGTCCACGTGGCGCAGAGAGAGTGGCCAGCGGTGTTTCGGTCCATTCGACGCCCAGCGCCTCACAGCCCTTGGCGAGCGCGCGAGCGGCGGCATTGAGTTCGTGGGCGCGATAGGGATAGCGCGGACGGTGCGGACCCCAGGGATAATTGATCGGCCCCGCGATCTTCAACGCCTCTTCGACCTCGGTGTAGTAAGTCCACATCTCGCGCCAATCGAGCGGCCAATCCGCACCGTATCCAAGAACGCTGCGCGACTTGAACCATTCCGGGCGGAAGCGGAGCGAGACCATCGCAAAATGGACTGTGGACCCTCCGACCGCTTTGCCGCAGTTGTTGCTTCCCAGTTGCGGCGGATTGTCACCATCGACGATGCGGTCGTCCGTCCAGTAGAGCTTGGTCTGTTCGGATTCGTCGGACGCGAAGTCTTCCAGTGGCCGGAAATACGGCCCCGCATCCAGCGCGACGACCGAGAAGCCATATTCGGCCAACTTACAAGCCAGTGTCCCGCCGCCGGCTCCCGTGCCGACGATCACAAAATCGACTGCATCACTGTCACGATATTGACGCATCGGAACCCAGGCGCCGGGGCGAAATACATCGGGCGCTCGGCCGTCGGTAGCGCGCGGGTTCTCCAGGGGATCAGCCGACACGGCGATTTTTCCGTCGGGCCGATTCGACGTCGCCATCCTTGACCTCAGCCGCTTCCCAAGGATCGCGCTCGTTGAAATCCATGCGGACATAGCCGCGCGGGCTGGCAGGGCCGCCCCAGCCGACTTCGCTCCACGCCGTGGGGTGCGCGTAATACGCAAGGACGATGTCATGTGCCATGCGCATTTTAAAGAAGGTGTTCGAGGGCATGGCTCCCCACGCCGGCCCTTTAAGCAGGCCCTTTTCCATGCGCGCGAGCATTTCGTCTTGGTCCTGATCAGACAGGTCTTTGAACAGCGCGGCAAAAGCCTGCTGCGCGTCACCATCCAGCGCTTTGAGACCGCGCCGCCAGGCCTCGTCTTGGCGCGGCATGCCCGAATGCCGGTAGCCGTCTTCCTTATGTCGATGCAGTTTCTCGTCGACAAGGGCGGCGACCGGGATCGGCGGCCGTGTCTTAGGCTGCGGCACAATCCGATCGGCTATGGCACGGACTGTTTGAAACTCGTCCGGGGTAAAGAACTTTGGCTCCGAGCCAATGGCGAGCCGGCGCGTTATGACCTCGCGCGTCTTCTCGTTCCACGAAGGCGTGAGGCGCTTGGACAGGACATCGTAATCCGGAAAGCGTCCCTCCGTCAGGCGTACAGGTTTTTGCTCATGCATCGGGATGGTCATCCATAAGTCCGAGTGCGGCCAAGCCGGCGAGAGCTAAGCCGGCGAAGCTTGGCGGCGCGGGGAGCGGTGGCCCGTTGAGGACGTTCTGGCTCCAATTGCGCCAACCGCCCATGTTGCGAGCGACGCCAAAGGCGTGGAAGGCAACGCCGGCAAAGCCCATCGCCGTCAACAACCGCAGCCACCAGCGCGTGAACCAGAGATTTCGGCCCGGCGGGCCCGCCGCCGCCGATCCCAACAGCAACGCGCCCACGGGCGGCAGCGTGACGGGCAACGCCATGAAAGGATTGTGGAAGGCGCCGCGGAAATGCATGAGCCCGGCTTCGCCAGTCGTGCCCAGAAGTCCCGCGCCTATTACGGCGGCCATGGTGCGGCCAGCCGGCAGACCGAAGATCGTCGGGACCTGCCAGCGCGACGTATCGCGCACCCGCTCCGAGCAAAAGCCGACGAGACCCGACAGCAGAATTGCAAAAGGCGCGCCGAGTGGGGCTCGGTAGAATAAATTCTGCCAGCTAAACCCGCCAACCTTCTTACCAACGTTATAAATATGAAAGCCGGTGCCGATCAGCCCCGTCGCAGCCGCCAACGTATAGATTGCGTCACGTAACCCGTGAGCGCCGGGACGAGCGTCCGAAGTACCGTGCACACTCGCCACGAGCGTCAAGGCCGACACGATGAGAGGTGTAAACATCGCTTTGTTCTTGAACGATCCGCGGTAATGCTCGATTGCGCTGTCGGCCAGCACGGAGACGGCGAGCGTTCCGGCCGCGCGATTGAGACGCCGGGCGGCGGTCACTGTTGCCCGATCGGCAAACGGCGGGTCGCGTAGCGCCGATGGGAGCAGGCGGTACCCCCGCGTTGCAGGGCGAGCTTTCGGCGCCCGCATCAAGTCCGATCCGAGTGCCATGCCAGCCACGCCAAGCGCGATCAAGCCAAGTAGCGGGATCGAACTGTCACGGCGCGGCAAGTCCATGAAACCTCCTAAGCGGCGTAGCGCGCGGCATCTTGATGTTTGAAGACCAAACCATTGCCGGGACGAGTGAGATCTGGGCGGATAACGCCGTATTTTGCTATCGGGGCGCCGTCGAACAGCATGTGCTCGATGCGGACGTGGTCATGAAACCACTCGAGATTGCGCAATCGCGGGACCGCGCAGGCGACGTGCAGATGCAACGCCGGCGCGCAATGTCCGGACAGATCGATGTGGAAAGCCTCGCAGACGGCGGCGATCTGCAGGAATGCGGTCACGCCGCCGCACCGCGTCACATCGGCCTGCTGCACGTCCACCGCGCCAGCTTCGAGCATCTCGCGGACATATGAAATCGTGTAGGCGTATTCGCCCGCCGCGATGTCCATTTCAACCGGGGACCGCTCGCGAACCGCCCGCAACCCACGCAAATCGTCCGATGAGACCGGCTCCTCGAACCAGCCGACATTCTCATCGGCGAAATGCGCGGCGAGCGTCAGCGCCTGTTTGACCGAGTAAGCGCCATTTGCATCGACAAAAAGTGTTGCCTCGCCAATCGCAGCTTTAGCCAGCGCAACGCGGCGGGGATCGTCGTCAGGATCGGTGCCGACCTTCATCTTGACGAACGCGCAGCCGTCGCCTGACACCCAATCTGCAAGTTGGGTCTCAAGCTCGCCGTCCGAATAGCTGGTAAATCCACCGCTCCCGTATATCGTGACCGCATCGCGATAAGCGCCGAGCAGCGTCGCCAAGGGTAAATCCAAGATGCGCGCCTTCAGGTCGTACAATGCGGCGTCGACCGCGGAGATCGCGGTTGCGGCGAGGCCTTCGCGTCCGAGATTGCGCACGGCGCGTTGCATCGCGCGCCACGCTGCCTGCGGATCCATCGCATCGAGCCCGTCGATAGTCTTTGCAAGCGTTGTATCGATCAGCGCGGTGATCGAAGCGTCGGAATAGGTATATCCGAGACCGATGAGATTGCCGCCGGAGACTTCGACCACGACGAGCGTAGTCGAGTCCCACGCAATCGTTCCGTCAGCCTCCGGCTTATCGGTCGGTATTTTATAGGCGCTGGCGCGAACTTTGCCGATCGGAACGCTGACATTCATAGCTAGTCTTTTCCGGGCAAAATGCTGCTCAGGAGCTCCTTCGCGCTGTTCTTCAGAACACTGCCGAGCTCGGGCTCATCGCGCATCATGAACATGAAGTTCTTGGCTTCCTTGAGCGTGATATGCGGCGGCAGTGGCGGAACGTTCGGATCGGTATAGGCTTCCAGAATGACCGGCCGATCGGCCGACAGTGCCTCGTCCCAGGCGGCGCCCACTTTTTCGGGTCGATCGACGAAAATGCCCTTGAGGCCGAGCAGCTCGGCATATTTGTGGTACGGAAAATCGGGAATGCTTTGTGTCGACTCCGTCTTGCCCTCGCCGAGCTGCACGCGCTCTTCCCAGGTCACCTGATTGAGATCGCGATTGTTCAATACCAGGACGATCAGGTGCGGATTGGACCATTGCTTCCAATATTTCGAGATCGTGATCATGACGTTGAGACCGTTCATCTGCATGGCACCATCACCCATGCAGGCGATCACGGTGCGATCCGGAAAAGCCATCTTGCCGGCAACCGCGTACGGCGTGCCGGCGCCGAGCGAAGCGAGCCCGCCGGAAAGCGACGCCTTCATACCGCGCCGCATCTTGAGGTCGCGCGCATACCAATTGGCTACCGAGCCAGAATCTGCGGTTATGATCGCGTTATCAGGCAGCCGCGGCGATAACTCCCAAAATATGCGCTGCGGGTTCAGCGGGTCCGCGTTGTTCATCGCGCGGGCTTCGAGCAGCTTCCACCAGGATTTCAGACCGCTTTCGATTTCGCGCGCCCAGGATGGGTCCTTATTCTGTTTCAACATCGGCAACAGCGCCCGCAGCGTCGTCGCGCTGTCGCCCACCATGTTGATCTCCATGGGGTAGCGCAGGCTGAGCCTGCTGCCGTCGATATCAATCTGAACACCCCGCGCCGCACCGGGGTTCGGAAGAAATTCGCTGTACGGGAAAGCCGAGCCCACCATCAGGAATGTGTCGCAACCCTTCATCAAGTCCCAACTCGGTTTGGTACCGAGCAGGCCGAGCGATCCGGTAACGAACGGTAGATCATCCGGTAAAGCGGCCTTGCCGAGCAGCGCCTTGGCGACACCTGCGTTGAGCCGCTGGGCGACCGCGATCACCTCGTCGGTGGCATCGAGCGCGCCCGCGCCGACCAGCATCGCGACCTTCTTGCCCGCGTTGAGAACGTCGGCTGCCGCCCGAAGGGTGGTGTCATCCGGCAATTTAGCGGGGCCCGCGTAGCCGATGCCGGTGTGCGTCGTGCCATGGGCAACCGGCGGATCCTCGTAGGGCAGGAGCTGAAGATCATTCGGCAGGATGACGCAGGTAACCGCACGCTTGGTGTGCGCGATGCGGACCGCGCGATCGATCAGATGCCGTACCTGCTCGGGAACGCTGGCCTGGCCGACGTATTCACTGGCGACATCCTTGAACAAGTTTTGCAGATCGACTTCCTGTTGATACGAGGCTCCGAGCCCGGGACGAGCTTGCTGTCCGACGAGTGCCACGACCGGGACGTGGTCGAGCTTGGCGTCGTAAAGGCCGTTGAGAAGATGGATGGCGCCTGGTCCCGAGGTCGCATAGCAAAGGCCTACTTGGCCGGTGAATTTGGCGTGAGCCGAGGCCATAAAGGCCGCCATTTCCTCGTGACGGACCTGCACGTACTCCATGAAATCCTTGGCTTTTTCCAAGGCCACGTCGAGGCCGCCGACACCGTCGCCCGGATAGCCATAAACGCGTTTGAGCCCCCATTCCGACAGCCGGTGCCAGATAAATTCGCTGACATTCATACCCATGGTTTTTCCAATTCGGCGGGCGCGGGCAATCGGTATCCGACGCGAAAACGCACTGACTTATCAACAACGTGGAACCATCAAAAATGTTGCGTAGCAGCGCGCGAAAAGTCGGCGATTGGCGGGGTCAACAACAGGGCCAGAACGCCATAGTGCGACGCTTTGCCATGTGGCTGGTGCGTTCGTATTGCCGCCCCAGGCGTTCCCGTAGATACTTCTCCGTTGGCGACCTAGGGATGCGATTAAAAAAGCCGTCCGCAGCCAACCCAATCTTTAGTCAAGAAAAATACGAAAATCGAGCGGAATGCCCATGTCCGAGAGCGAAACAGAGATCGAACTCGTCATTGATGCGCGGGCCGTGATCGGCGAATCACCCCTATGGACGGAAGGTCAAAGCGAACTTTATTGGGTCGATATCAAAGCGCCTGCGCTCTATCGGACGAAGATTCCCACTCTCGAAACGACATCGTGGTCTTTGCCTTCCGACATCGGCGGCTACGCTTTGACGTCCGGCGGCGCCATCGTTGCCCTACGGAACGGAATATTCGCTTTGGATTTTTCCAGCGGTGAATTGGCGAAGTTGTGCGATCCGCCGTTCGACCCCCGCATCCATCGTTTCAATGAAGTCGATTGCGATCCCAGCGGACGGCTTTGGCTCGGCACGATGTTCGACCCCGAACCGCCAGCGGATGCGGCGCCGGTCAAGGGACACCTTTACTCATTCACCAGCGCTGGTGGTCTCATTGAGCAAAATGACCGCAGTCTGCTTCATAATGGCTTCGCCTGGAGTCGGGACGGGGAATTCTTCATCGCTCACTCCGACGAAGGCCGCATCTACGCCCACGAATTCAATGTTCAACAGGGCAAGCTCGGCCGCAAACGGGTCTTTGCCGAAATATCGAAAGAGCTTGGAATTCCAGACGGAGGCGCCTTCGACACGGACGGCGGCTACTGGAGCGCGATTCATCGCGGCGCTTGTCTGCACCGATACACGCCGGACGGACGGCTCGATCGGGTGGTCGAACTTCCAATCCAGAACCCGACCATGATGGCCTTTGGGGGTCCCGACTTGCGCGACCTCTATGTGACCAGCGCGACGCACGGCAAACCGGGAAAACCCTACGAAGGCGGTATCTTTCGGGTGCGCGCTGGCTTTGCCGGCCGTGCGCGACCAAGCCACGTCCGCTGACGCCGTGACGCGGAAAATCGCTTCCGGGCAGCCGCGCCATGCTCGCACTGCGTCACTTAATTCCAGTGCTTTGGACATGGACATCGGTGCGCGTCATCGGATCCAAGCTGCCAAGGCCGAGCAAGATGCAGAGCCAGACGAGGCCTGCCACGGCGAATAGGCGCACGATGGCCGGCCCCCTCTTGACCTGCATGAACATGATGCCGACGGCTGCGACCATAATGACGGGAGCAATCAAAACCAGCGGTCGGACCGAGGGCTTCAGGGGCAGGAAGCCGGCGCCAAACTCGGCGGCCAGGAGGACCAGCAGTAAGACCCAGGTTCCGAGCAACCAGCGAAAACGCTCGTTCATGGCCCTCGCCCTACAAGATAGATGAGTGCATACAGCACGATCCACACGACGTCGACAAAACTCCAATAGAGTCCAACGACAGTGACCGGCGTGTAGTACACGGCGGAAAATTCGTTGCGTCTGGCGCGCAAAATGATCCATCCAACCAGTGTGAGGCCGACGATCATGTGGATGCCATGGAGCGCCGTACTGACAAAATAGAAGACGAAGAACAGCCGCGCTCCGCCGCCAAGCGCCCCATTGATGGAAAAATCCGAGCCTGGAAAAAGATGATCTGAAAAATCCTTGTAGTATTCGAGGCCGAATTTGAGAATCAAAAATGAAAATCCAAGGCCCCAGACAACCGCACAACATTGGATCAGGCGTCGGTTGTTTCCCGCCTCGATGAAGGCAACGCCGAAACTATAGACCATGCTGCTGGTCAGTAGGATCACGGTATTGATCGTGCCGATCGCGAGTTGGGTGTGTTGCGCACCTGCGTCGAAGCCGGCCTGGTTCCAATGCCGACAATAAATCCAGGCGAGGAAAATCGCGCCGAAGAACAGCACTTCGGTCGCAAGGAACAGCCACATGCCGGAGACCGCGGTCTCTGCCTGGTGCAGGGCGCTTGAATATTGGAACTCGTGCGGGAGAGAGGTTTCAGACATGACCCGGGACCACCTCGGGCGGCGGGTAGTTATAAGGACGTTCGGTTACGACGGGCGTCACGTCGAAATTCTCGGTGAGGGGCGGCGACTGCGTCCGCCATTCAAGCCCTGTCGCGCCCCATGGATTGGCTGGCGCACGTTCGCCGTAGAAAAGCGACCAGATCAGGTATCCGAGCGGCAGCAAGTAGGCGGTTGCCAGGATCGTGGCGCCGGCGGATGACAGCACATTGAGCACCTGGAACTCGGGTGGATATGAATGGTAGCGGCGAGGCATACCCAGGTAACCGAGGATGAACTGCGGGAAAAAGGTCAGATTGAAGCCGATGAAGATGATCATCGCGCCAAGACGTCCCCACATTTCCGGATACATGCGGCCGGTGATTTTCGGCCACCAATAATGCAGCCCGGCAAAGAAGGCCGAGACCATGCCGCCGACCATCACGTAGTGAAAATGCGCCACCACGAAATACGTCTGCGTGAGGTGGACATCGGCGCCAAGAGCGGCGAGGAACAGACCGGTCAGGCCGCCAATGGTGAAAAGACCGATGAAGCCCAGCGCATACAACATCGGCGCATCGAACCGGATGTAGCCTTTGTGCATGGTGCCGATCCAGTTGAACACTTTGATCGCGGACGGCACGGCGACCATGTAGCTCAGGATCGAAAATACCAGCGCGGAATAGATCGACGTGCCGGCCACGAACATGTGATGGCCCCAAACCAGGAAACTGATCACCGCGATCGAGATGCTGCACCAAACAATGAAGTTATAACCGAAGATTTCCTTACGCGAAAAACACGGGACGATTTCGCTGACGACACCGAAGCCGGGGAGAATCATGACGTAGACGGCGGGATGCGAGTAGAACCAGAATAAATGCTGGAACAGCAGCGGATCGCCGCCCAGCGCAGGATCGAACACACCGACGTGAAAGATGCGCTCGAAGGCCAGCAATATCAGGGTCGTTGCCAGCACCGGCGTCGCCAGCACCAGGATGACGCTGGTGGCATAGAGCGACCACAGGAATACCGGCATCTTATACCAGGTCATTCTGGGAGCGCGCAGGCGGTGTATCGTGACGATGAAATTCAGGCCGGTCGCAATCGACGAAAATCCTGCGATGAAAATTGCGACGACCGTCACCACGACGTGGCCTTGGGAGTAGCTGGTAGAGAGCGGAGTATAAAAGGTCCAACCGGTATCGACGCCGCCGGTGAACAAGGAGTAGACCACGACAGCCCCGGCGAAGATAAAGAGATACCAGCTGATGAGATTGAGTTTTGGAAAGGCCAGATCGCGCGCGCCCAGCATCAGCGGTACGACGAAATTGCCCAGCGTCACGGGAACGGCGGGAATCAAGAAAAACCACACCATCACCACGCCATGCATGGTGAATATCCTGTTGTAGGTCTCGGCCGACGCGATCATGCCCTGCGGCACGATCAGGTTGTAGCGAATGAGCGCCGCAGCGATGCCGCCGATGAAAAAGAAAAAAGTGATGCTGCCAAGATAAAGCAGCGCTATTCTCTTGTGGTCCGTCGTCAGAAGCCAGCTGCGCAACGTAAAGCCGTCGGTCAGGTACGAAGTGGCGAACTCCGAAGTCTCGATGGCCGTGGCGCTCATGAGGGCTTCTCCGTCGCTAGCGATTTGATGTAGGCGATGATCTTGAGGAGATCGTCCTCGTTGATCTGTCCGGCAAAACTCGGCATCGCGGGTGGATAGCCGGCGACGCGTTGGGTTGCGGGCAAAAGAATGCAGTCCCGGATGTAGCGGTCATCGGCCGTGACCACGGTGCCATCCGCCAGCGTCACAGCGCTGCCGTAAAGGCCAGCGAGCGCCGGAGCGCGCACGGTGCTGCCAGCTTGATTGCCGCCGACGCCGTTTCCGCCGTGGCAGCCACTGCAGCCATTGCGCATGAATAATGTCTTTCCCGCCGCGGCTAATGTCTCGCCGGCGCCATTCTGCTGCAGCCATTTCTGGAATTGAGGCGCCGTCAACACCACGATTTCGCCGGTCATTTGTGCATGTCCGGTGCCGCAGAGCTGCGTACAGAACAAATGATAGGTCCCAGGTCTGTCGGCCTTGAACCAAAGCGACTCGTATCGCCCCGGCAGTACATCGTGCTTGATCCGAAATGCCGGGACGGAAAAGTCGTGGATTACGTCCTCGGACGTCATCACCAGCTCGATCGTCCGCCCGATCGGCAAATGCAGTGCGTTGATTTCGCTCTGGCCGCCGGGATGCTCGATCTTCCACATCCACTGCTTGCCGATGACGTAGATTTTCATCGCGTCCGGCGGCGGCTGGAACAGGCGCAAATATAAATCCGCGCCCCAGATGAAGAGCCCAAAAAACGCTATCAGCGTCGCGGCGGTCCAACTGGTCTCGAGGCGCCATGTCTTCTTCGCTATCGCGCCGCGATCGATGCCGCTGCCGGCGCGGTATTTGATCACGTAGAGCAGCATAAGGCCGAAGACGAGCACCAGGACCGCACAGGAGATCAGCAGCATTGCGAGGATCAGATAATCGACCTCCGGGGCAGTGGTCGTCGCCTCCGGCAACCAGAGAGTCATGCGCCCCTCCCGTCACGGCGGAAGGCGAGAAACAAGGTCCCGGCGATGGTCACGACGGTGATCAAGCCGGCGAGCTGCAGCAGTTTCATGATGGCGAGCGTGTAGCGGCCGGTCTGTGGATCGAAGTGAAAACAGAGCAGGAGTACCGGCAAAGCCGCGGAGGCGATGCTGCCCAGATTGGCCCGCGTCACACCGAGCCGCACATCGCCGGGCTGGTACCCGACGCCGAGCAGATAGCTTGAAACGACACCTTTGGGGGTCGTGAAGACAATGCCGGCGGGATGCAGGAACTGTTTCAGCTCGGGATCATAGCGGTCGCGGAACCCGACGGCGTCGGTAATCGCCCGCACGCTGTCCGCCGAACCGGTCAGGAAATGGGAAGCCTGTTGCCCGCCCGGCAAGGGATAGCGTGACAGATCATCGGCCTTCGCCGCCTTGGCATCCGCGACCGTTTCGGACGGATCGATGCTCAATGCGATCAGGGTGTAGTCCCGACCCGCAATCATGCCGGTCTTGGCGAGCGCGTCGAACAGATCGCTACGCACGATGCCGCACAGGTTTGGGCAATGGAAATAAACCAGGGCCAAAACCGCCGGCTTGCCGCCGAGCAAATTGCGCAACGGTGCAGTGCGGCCGGTTTCGTCGCGAAAGACGGTTTCGAGCGGCAGCTGGTTGCCCAGCCTCTGCCGGTAGGCGAAGCCGTCGAGGTCGGGCGGCGGCGCCGCTGCCGCTGTCGCTGCCGTCAAAGCGAGCGCCAGCCAGGGCAACAGGATTGCGAAGCGGAGCCTCATGGCTGTTTGTCCTGCGACGTCGGCCAGCCTGGAATGCCCTCAGCCGCCACCTTGCGCATCGCATCTTCGATCGGGATGTGCACCGTCCCCTTGGCCTTATCCACCCACCCCGTGCCGTTCAGCCGTTGCATCTCCGCGGCGTAGAAGCGGGCCATGGTTTCGCGGGGACTCGGCTGCAATTGCGGATTCGGGAAAGTCGGCAGCGTCAGTTGCTTGGCTTGATCAAGCGTGGACTTCGGGAACAGCCAAAGGACAAGCAGCGCCAGAGCGAGCACTGAAACGAAAAGCAGCGGTACGCCAATCCAGATGAATGGCGTGCCGACGTCGCTTGTCTCGTGTCGTGCGGGTGCCAGCAGCTTTTCAGGCATGGGAGCGCACCGCGTTCCGCATCACCGGCAACAACGGCGCGCGTAATGCGAGCGCCGCGGCGATACCAAGTAGTCCGAGCATGGCCAGCACATCGAGCAATCCAAAGCCGCGCGCCGACGCCGGCACCACCAGCCACCAACCATGGATTATCGCGGTCAGGACAAGCAACGCAGCCACGGCCGCGATCCCGCGCCGCGAACGTTGCACCTGGGGCCAAATCAAAGCGAAGAATGGCAGCACGAAATGACCGGCAGCTACGACGGCTGCTGCGACGCCCCAGCCGCCGGTCGAGCGAACGATGTACCAGGGGGCCTCGTCCGCCAGATCCGACTGCCAGATGATCAAGACCTGCATGAAATCGAGGTAGGCCCACAGCACCACGAGCCCCAACAGCAGCCGGCCAAGGCTGTGCACCGTTCCGTCGTCGGGTGGCAATCCGAGTGCGGCGGCAAAAACCGACACCGACAGGGCCAACAGCCCCATCTCGGAAATCTCAATCATACCGTAGACGCTGGATACGAAGCGTGGATCGAGGGACATTGTCATGTCGACCGCCGCATAGGTGACGGTCAACGCCAGCACGATGAGGCCCGTCGGCGCGAGCCGAGCCAGCGCCAATTCGGGCGCTGGTCGTCGCAGCGCCCGCAGGAT
The DNA here is from genome assembly GCA_049300295.1 of Xanthobacteraceae bacterium. GTDB lineage: Bacteria > Pseudomonadota > Alphaproteobacteria > Rhizobiales > Xanthobacteraceae > BOG-931. The sequence goes on along the minus strand of JBAQJL010000035.1, from coordinate 123,227 downwards.
CAAGCCGGCAAGCCCAAACCAGACGATCAGATAGACGATGATACGGCCGACGAAGAAGGGCAGATTGAGATAAAGCCGATTGTCCAAGTGCAATGCCGCACCCGATCGTGCCCAAGGGTAAAGAGCGGCCAGCATGGTCATCAACGGGACCAGCACCGGAATCAGCAGTGGCAGGGTGGCCATGCCGCAAACCAGCAGCGGCCGTATGGCGTAGCCCCAACGACCGCCGGTCAGCGCGTGGATTAGGAGCAATCCCATGCAACCGAGCGGCCAGCCCATCCACAAGGCTACGGCAGCAAGCCACGCATGCGGGAAAGCCGCCGGAAAGAAAATCCAGCCGACCATCGTTCCGGCGAGGCCAACCCCGCCGACTGCCCACGCTACCCGCTCTGCCTGGCGCCGCGTCATTACAGCTTGCCTCGCTGATCCGGTGGCACGTCAGCGACTGTGGCGTTTTGGCTGCGTTGCAAGGCACGGATGTAAGCCGCGATTGCCCAGCGATCCGCGGGCTGCACGCGCTCGGCGAAGGAATACATCGCGCCGTGACCATTGGTGATGACGTCGTAGAAATGCTGCACAGGCGCCTGGCGCAGCCGTTCGATGTGATAGGACGGCGGCGGCGGAAACCCTCGTTGCACGATCATGCCCTGCCCATCGCCCAGCTCGGAATGGCAAGGCGTGCAGTAGATGCGGAAGCGCTCCTGGCCGCGTTTCAACAATGCCAGGGTCACGGGAGGCGCCTGCACCGGTTTATCCAAATATTCGACCGCGCCGGGAGGTTCCTGCGCTGGCCCGACATCGGGCGAATAACCCTTCTCCTTCGGCTGCGTCGCCATGTCGTCGCAGGCGCCGAGCAGCACCAAGCTGACAAGCAGGACCGCGCGCTTCATACCGGTACCTCTTCGATCGCTGCGGGGTGAAGGCGATCAAGGATTGCGCGCGCGCTGGCAAGTCTATTTTGATCGTCCATGCGAATGGCGACGACCCACCGGTCGCTGGTCGCCCCTCGCATGAAGTCGCATTCGTCGATCCGCTCATAGAGTTGCGGCATGCGGTTGACGACCAAATAGCCGATCACACCAGCGAGTACCGCGAACAGCACGCCGATTTCGAAGGCGATCGGCACAAAAGAGGGCCATGAAAATTCAGGGCGGCCGCCGATGTCGAGCGGATAGCTGATGGTGTCGGCGTAAACTTCCATGGCGAAACCACCGAGCGCGCCGATCATTCCTGCGACAAAGATGACAAGCGGCAGCGTCGAATTTCCGGGCGCACCCGCGAGAGCTTGCGGTGTGTAGGTACGCGCGCCATCCAGACGTTCGGCACGCAAACGCTGCAGCGCATCTTGCAGAGCCGCCTCCGTCGCAAACGCTGCGACAAGATCGCGCTTCATGTCCGCTCTCCGTCGCGCCGACGAGATTGGATCAAGGCTCGCATCTCAAACATCGAAATCACCGGCATAAACCTGACGGCCAGCAGGATGCCGGTCAGGAACAGGCCAACGGTGCCGAACAGCGTCGACCAATCCCAGAACGTGCCGTGGAAATCACCCCACGCGGAAGGCAGTTGCGTGCGGCGCAACGCCATGACGACGATCGTGTAGCGTTCGCACCACATGCCGACGATCACGCCGAAACTGACGAGCAGGACCACCGCCTGGTTTACGCGCAGCGGTCGAAACCACATGAGCTGAGGAATAAGGATGTTGAACAGGATGGTGGCCCAGTAAACCGGCGAATAAGACCCGAACAGCTTGTCGAAGAAAAACCTTTTGTCGGCCTGATCGGGGCCGTAGAGGCTGCTGAAGGCATCCATCATGTAGGCGTAACCGAGGCATAAACTGCTCACCAACATCAGCCGGCAGAGCACATCGAAATGTCGTCCGGTGATGACGTCCTGCAGATGCAGCAACCGGCGGAGCGGTACGATCAACAGAAGCACCGTCGCGAAGCCCGACAACAACGCGCCGAAGACGAAGAACGGCGGGAACTGGGTCGAGTGCCATCCGACAGTGGCGGCCCCCGCGAAATCCAAGCCGACAATGCTGTGCACGGAGACGACAAGCGGCGCCATAATTGCCGCGAGCACACCGTATGCCGCGTGATAATGCCGCCATTGGCGATCCGAGCCGCGGAAGCCCATCGCCATCGCGCCGTACAAAATCTGCTTGCCGCGCGTGGTGGCGCGATCCCGGACCGTCGCCAGATCGGGAAGCAGGCCGAGATACCAGAACAGAATGGAGGAAATGACGTAGGTCAGGATGGCGAAGAAATCCCACAGAAGCGGACTGCGGAACTGTGGCCAAAGCCCCATCGTGCCGGGATAAGGAAACAGCCAGTAGAACAGCCAGGGTCGGCCGAGGTGCAGAATAGGATAAATTCCCGCGCAGGCCGCCGCAAACAGCGTCATGGTTTCGGCGATACGGTTAATCGAAGTCCGCCACTCCACCTTCACCAGATAGAATAAGGCGGAAGTGAATGTTCCGCCCGATGCAATTGCGATCCACCAGACGTAGCCGATGAGTGCAAACCCCCAGGCCACCGGCCAGTCGATGCCCCAGATACCGACGCCGGCGTAGAACAGCCAGACAATCGCAACGAGCAGAAGGCCGCTGAGGAGCGACGCCGGGATGAATGCGATCCACCACCACAGAAAGGCGCGTTCGCGAAGTGCGATCGCACAGATGTGGTCGGTCATTGATTTGTTGGTGGCGCTCGGCAAGACGACCGGATCGCTCAGTCGCGGCGGCCGCACGTCACCGCGAGGGCGTTCTGGGAGGAGGGTGTCGGAGGATGTGATGTCGGTCATCCGACGTCACCATCGAGGTCTGGATTCGGATTGCGGATGCGCGCCTCGTAGGTCACCCGCGGGCGCGTGTTTTGGTCGGCCAGCACCGCGTAATTGAGCGGGCTCTGCTTGCGCTTGGCGACGTCGCTCTCTGGGTCGGCCATGTTGCCAAAGGTAAAGGCTTGTGTCGGGCAGGCGGCCTGGCATGCCGTCCTGACTTCGCCGACCGGACGATTGTCGCGATCCGCCGCGATGCGAGCCTCCGCGATGCGCTGCAGGCAGAAGGTGCACTTCTCCATCACGCCGCGGCCCCGCACCGTGACGTCGGGGTTGCGTGACTGGATGGCCCGCTGCTCCTCGCCGGAGAAGTCGAAATAATTAAATCGCCGAACCTTGTAGGGACAGTTGTTGGAGCAGAACCGCGTGCCGACGCAACGGTTATACACCATCACATTCAGCCCTTCGGAATCGTGGACCGTTGCGCCAACCGGACAGACGACCTCGCACGGCGCCTGCTCGCACTGCATGCAAAGCATCGGCTGGAAGTGGCTTACCGGCGCATCGACATTACCGTCATAGTAGCGGTCGATGCGCAGCCATTGCATCTCGCGCTCACGCAGCACCTGCTGCTTGCCGACGACCGGAATATTGTTTTCGGCCTGGCAGGCGACAACGCACGCGTTGCAGCCGATGCACGCATTCAGGTCCACGCTCATGGCCCAGGCCGCCGGCCCCTGAGGCTTCCATCGGTAGAGATGCGGCTCTTTTTCGCCAGAGCCGAGAAAGTGTGGATCCTCACCGTACCGGGCCAACGTGCCATGTCTGACGATGTCACCGGCGACGCCGAAGATGAGGTTGTGATGATCGGTACTGGCCAACTTCAAAGCGCCGTTGGCTTTTTGAAGCGAGGGCGCATCGGTGCGGCCAGTCAGCGGGTAAAAGTCGAATCCCGCATTTGCGCCGACTGCGCCGACCTGTCGTCGGCCAAATCCCAGAAGTGCAACGACGCAGTCTGGTGCCTGGCCCGGCACGATCCAGATGGGCACGGTCATGGCCACTTTGCCCATGGACAAGCGGACTTTATCGCCGTTGCGCACCTTAAATTGCCGGGCGTTCTGCGGCGAAAGCAGAAGCGGGTTGTCCCAGGTCAGTTTCGTCAGCGGCCGTGGCAACTCCTGCAGCCACGGATTATTGGCAAAGCGCCCGTCCCACAGCGATGGATCCGGCCGAAACAAGATCGTGAGCGGGTGATCGGGCGGTGCCGATGGTGTCAGGCTTGCTGCCTCCGTGCGCAATGCCACGGTTGCCTTTGGACTGGCGGAATTGGGGACGACGCCGTTCGCCAGCGCGTCATGCCACGACTGCGCGAAATCGCCGTTATTTCGGTCCTTCCACGTTGCTTGGACGAGATCGAGGCCGGCATCCGGATCCGGATCCGAGAACAAGGCGACCATCGTGTGAATGCTGATGCCGTCGTAGAGCGGCAGCGCTTGCGGTTGGAGGATCGTCGCTGTGCCGTCATAGGCGCGGGCGTCGCTCCAGGTTTCCCACGCATGCGCCATGGGCACGGCCCAGACCGCCGCCTGACTCGTCTCGTTCGGCGTCGGCGTCAACGCCACGCTGAACGCCACCTTGGTGAGCGCCTCGGCGAAGCCCAGCGTCGCGGGCGCGGCGTACACCGGATTGCTGTCGATGATCAGAAGACTGGCCACCTTTCCGGCCTGCATGTCGGCGGCGAGTTCGTTGAGCGAGGCACCCTGTTCGAGGGGTCTGTGCGCAACCGGCTCTATGAGATCGAGCGTCGATCCGGGCGCGCCTAGCTTGTCGTTGATCGCATGCACCAGAGCGTGCATTTCCGCCGGTTGGTCGGGCCCGACATGCACAAGCGCACGACCGTGATTTGCGATGAGATCCTTTGCGACTTTGTCGACCCAGTCGGGCGCTCCGGATTGCGGCGTGCTCCCGAGGATCGCCGCGGCAAGCGCCATGACCGCTTGATGGAGTTCGCGCGGGCCGGCAATGAATCGGTGGTCCGCCATAGAACCAATGAGAGTCGGCGTTGGCTCGACCGCGTAGAGTCGGCTCATCTTTTGCGTGCGGGTCGGATTGCGGCGCGAGGCGAAGTCGCGCGCAAAGCGCAAATGGCCAGGCGCGGAACTCAAAAGATCGCTGTCGATTGCCAAGACCACGTCCGCATTTCTCAGGTTCGGCACGCTCTCGACCGCCGCTCCATACGCGAGTGCACCCCCTTTCCGAACATTGTCGCGAGACACCGGCTGCCATTGATGCCAGCGCGCAGCGGGATAGCTTTTGAGCAGGGCATCGCATTGCCTGGCGAGGGTCGGCGACGTGATCGTGCCGGTCAGAATGCGCAATCCAGCGCCGTGGTTCGTCCCAATCTTGACGCGCTGGTTCAACATTGCGGTCTGCAACAATTGCCAGTCTGCCGGCAGCCCGCGTTCCGTGATCTCTGCGGCGCGCTCCGGATCGTAAAATTCCAGCAACTGCGCCTGCCCGAACACATCGGTGGCGCCGAGGCTCGCCGGATGTTGCGGATTACCCTCCACTTTGATGGGGCGACCCATCTGATGCTTGACGATGACCCCGGCGGCGTAGCCATCCAAAACGTTGGCGGTGCTGTAATAGTTCGATAGCCCTGGAATGATGTTCGGCGGTATGCGCACTGCGGGAGTCAGATGTCCGCCCGGTTCTCCGAGATCGCAACCGCCAAGTCCACTCATCGCCAAGGCGGCGGCCATCAGCTTGAGCACACGGCGCCGATCGGATGGCACCGCCATCGCATCCGCCAGCAATGGAAATTCCTGCGCTGCGCGCGCAACGAACGACGGATCATCCGCTAATTCTTCAAGACTGCGCCATTGCCGATTTATCGGTGACATATCGAGCAGTCCGTCAATGTGCGGCCACCGACATGATATTGCGCCACCAACGTCGCCGGCGAAGGAGTCCTGTCGGTCCGCTCCCATTGCGTGTTGTAGATTTGGTCTTTCGGCCGAAGGTTCGGCCCAGGATCGCGATGGCAGTCCAGACAAAAACCCATCGTGAGGGTCTTTGCCTTTTCGGTGAGAGGCATGCGATCCACTTCGCCGTGACAACTCGAGCAGCCGACTCCCTTGGCGATGTGAATGCTGTGGTTGAAATAGACGTAACCCGGCAGATCGGTGATCCGGTTCCAGACGATCGGCTTGTCGTCGGCCAAACTTTGCCGCACCGGAGCCAGCAGATCCGCGTTGGTCCAAATCTGGGAATGGCAGGTCATGCAGGTATAGGTCGGCGGCAGGCCGGCGTTCCACGACACTTCAACCGAGGTGTGGCAGAACCGGCAATCGATCCCCAGGCCGGCGACATGATGCTGGTGGCTGAAGGGAACCGGTTGCTCAACATGCCAGCCGACATGGCGCGCCCAATCGACCCGCGGCCATTCCCACCACCAAACAACGCCACCAACTGTGAGCGCCGCGATTCCCAACAAGATAAGCGTAGCCGCCATGTTTGCACGCGGCCGAAAAATTGCGGCCATTTCGATGATTTCCCCCTGAACTGCGCAGTCTTCTCAGTCAGGTCCAGTACGAAGTGATGCGTTCGATTTTATAGAAGCGGTAGTTTTGATTGGAGCCATCGTCATATTTTTGAGCACGGTCCGGTGCAACGCGCCCCATCGGAACTATCCCTCGTCTTGGGGAATGAGACGAGACACCGCAACAACAAATGCGACTTCACTACCGCTAAAAAATTGGTTGGGATCCGGAGAAATGGGCGTTGGCGCTTCGGCCTCGCCGGGCTTCCAAGGGATTGCGCCGAAAATCGTTTGTCTCGAGCGGCGATGGTGTCAAGCGCGAAAGTCCCAACAAGAGCGCCATCTGGCAACAACCTTCGCCAACTTACCCTGGCGTTCGCCATGCTGGCCTCCCGCTGGACACCCCTCATGCATAATCATTGGGTTGATCCTGAGTTCCACCGCTCAGTCCAAATAATGTGTTTAACGCGGCCGGAACGAGAAAGCGGTCTCGCCAGGCTCGGAGGGTTTCGGCGTAGTGCAGCCGCAGAATTTCGATGGCGTCGAGCAGCAGACCGGCACGCCTTATCGCTGGCAGTACCTCCGACAACGCTGGATATGAGCGCGCCTGCGCGCGCGAGTGAGTGCGGCAATAACAGAAATCGACTTGCTGCAGTCCGTGAGCCGAGGATTAATCAGCGGGGCTTCTCTTACGGCGAGGGCATCGCGTTGAAGCGCTGCAAGTAATGCGACTGCAGTTAAAGCACTTTAGCTTCGCTAGGGGCCGGCCGCTTGCGATAAGCAGAACAAGCGGCTTATCCCGGCGACGCGGTTTTTCGTCGCGCTTTTGGACCCCGCGGCAAGAATAAATTTGTGAGTACTAAAGTTTCGCAGCAGGCGGATGTCGCCAATTGATGGCGCCAAGTCGCCAATCGATGCCGCCAATATGGCCGCTAAGCTATTGATTTTATTGATTGGCGCTCCCTAGGGGACTCGAACCCCTGTTTTCGCCGTGAGAGGGCGACGTCCTGGGCCGCTAGACGAAGGGAGCCGCGGACCCAAATAGCCCCGATAATGCGGCGGCGCAAGCGCGCCTTGGTCCGTCGTTCCGGGGCGAGCTCCAGCCCGGTGATTTGACCGAGGGTTATGGCTGCGTGGCGAAATGAAGCTGGCCGATCTGCTGCAGCGTCTTGAGATCGAAGAAGCGGACTTCGGTTGCGCCGTTGAGATCGAAGGTCACGACGATCCGGCCCTCGGAGATCGTGGTGGAATCGATGTGGACGCCCTTCGGCAGAAACACGGTGCCGTTGACGATGGTGTCGGCATTGCCGCCGCCGCCACGGTTGAAAAAGCGGTAGCCGATGACGCCGATCACGGCCGCGAGCGCAATCGCGGTGGTCAAGGCCGAGACGATCATCAGCCAGCGTACTCGCGTGACGGTGGCGCTGAGATCGCTGGCGGGCTCCGGCTGTGCGGATGACGTCTTGGCGGATGATTTGTCTGATACATTTATCTTTGGCATGACGCTCACCATGACGACCAGATCGATTGTTGCCGCGGACGAGGACACCGGCAATCGGCTTGACCGCGTGCTGGCAGCGCATGTCGCCGAACTGTCGCGGACCCGGCTGAAAGCGCTGGTCGAGGCGGGCGCGGTCGCGGTCGGCGGCCGCACGATCCGCGATCCAAGCTACCGCGTCAATTCAGGCGTGGCCATCGTGCTCGACGTGCCGCCGCCGGAACCGGCCAAGCCCGAGCCGGAGGCGATCCCGCTCAAGGTTGTCTATGAGGACGATGACATTATTGTCATCGACAAGCCGGCCGGCATGGTCGTGCACCCGGCGGGTGGGCACCAGACCGGTACCCTGGTCAACGCGTTGATCGCTCATTGCGGCGCCAGCCTGTCCGGCATCGGCGGCGAGCGCCGGCCGGGTATCGTGCACCGGCTCGACAAGGACACGACCGGGCTGATGGTGGTGGCGAAGAACGACAAGGCGCATCGCGCGCTCGCCGCGCAATTCGCCAGCCATGGCCGGGACGGAGACGAGTTCGAGCGCGGCTATCTCGCCTTCGTCTGGGGCGCGCCCGAGCGGCCGCAAGGCACCATCGATCGCCCGATCAATCGCTCGCCCCACACGCGCGACCACATGGCGATCCGGCAGGGTGGCCGGGAAGCTATCACCCATTGGCAGGTCCTCGAGCGGTATGCAGATGGGGCAGAGCTCCCGCGTAGCAATCGGCTCCCCCGCGCCGGCCGGGCTGGGAAGCTGGCTGAGCCTGTCGCCAGCCTGCTCGCGTGCCGCCTCGAAACCGGCCGAACCCACCAGATTCGGGTGCATTTAGCCTCAATCGGCCATCCGGTGATGGGCGATCCGACCTATGGGACGGGATTTCGAACCAAAAGCGCTCTGCTCTCGACCAATGCTCAAGCTGCCCTGGCGGACCTTGGCAGGCAGGCTCTGCATGCCTATCTACTGTCGATCAAGCACCCGTCTAGCGGCGAAATACTCAGGTTCCGATCGGAACTGCCGCCGGATCTTACCCGTTTACATAGTGAATTGGTCCGCGGTCGGGCGGAATCCAGCCAAATGTCCCAGGACAGAGGGTAAGGGTTTAACCGATTTCGCAAGTTTTCAGCGTCGGTTGATCCAGATCAACGCTGTATCGCGCTGAAGTGATGCTGCGTCTCTTCCGCGGACCTGATTCGACCGTGTATGCTGCGGGTGCGAACTTGAACTGGCGCCGTCGGCTCGGGGAGCGGCGGCCCATTCGCCCGCCGCTCGCGCGGGGGCATTTTTAGGAGGGCGCTATCATGGCCCAGACTGCTGCACTGCCGGTTTTGTCGGGCGAAACCGGTCTTACCCGATACCTCGAAGAGATCCGGCGGTTTCCGATGTTGGAGCCGCAGGAAGAATTCATGCTGGCGAAAAGCTGGCGCGAACACGGCGACCGCGACGCTGCCCATAGGCTCGTCACCAGCCATCTGCGACTCGTCGCCAAGATCGCGATGGGCTATCGCGGCTACGGCCTGCCGATCTCCGAAGTCATCTCCGAAGGCAACGTCGGCCTGATGCAGGCGGTTAAGCGGTTCGAGCCCGACAAGGGCTTCAGGCTCGCGACCTACGCCATGTGGTGGATCAAGGCCGCGATCCAGGAATACATCCTGCGCTCCTGGTCGCTGGTGAAGATGGGCACTACGGCCAACCAGAAGAAGCTGTTCTTCAATCTGCGCAAGGCCAAGAGTCGCATTTCCGCGCTCGAAGAGGGCGATATGCGGCCCGATCAGGTCAAGATCATCGCCAAGCGCCTCGGCGTCACCGAGCAGGACGTGATCGAGATGAACCGCCGGCTCGGCGGCGACGCCTCGCTCAACGCGCCGATCCGAGAGGACGGCGATTCCGGCGAGTGGCAGGATTGGCTGGTCGACAACAGCGTCAGCCAGGAAAGCCGGCTTGCCGAGTCCGAGCAGTCGGATAACCGCCACAAGGCGCTGGGTGCCGCGCTGACCGTGCTCAATGACCGCGAGCGTCGTATTTTCGAGGCGCGGCGGCTTGCCGACGATCCGATCACGCTTGAAGAACTCGCCGACGAATTCGGCGTGTCACGCGAGCGCGTGCGCCAGATCGAGGTCCGCGCCTTCGAGAAGGTGCAGAAGGCGGTCAAGAACAATATCGCCTCGATGGAAAATCCCGCCGCGGCCGCCGCCACGATGCACTAGCGTGGGCTACGGCGCGACTTACGTCGTCATGGCCGGACTTGTTCCGGCCATCCACGTCTTTGATCCAATAAGTGTCAGGCAATCGCGGGCAGCCCGTCGAGCAGCTTGTCGAGCGTGATCGGATAATCGCGCACCCGCACGCCGGTGGCGTTGTAGATCGCGTTGGCGACGGCGGCGGCGACCCCGCAGATGCCGAGCTCGCCGACGCCCTTGGCTTTCATCGGCGACGAGATCGGATCGGTCTCGTCGAGGAAGATCACGTCCTGATGCGGAATATCGGCGTGGACGGGCACTTCATAGCCGGCGAGATCGTGGTTGACGAAAAAGCCGCGGCGCGTGTCGACCGCAAGCTCCTCCATCAGCGCAGCGCCGGCGCCCATCGTCATGGCGCCGATCACCTGGCTGCGCGCCGACTTTGGATTGAGGATGCGGCCCGCGGCGCACACCGCAAGCATGCGGCGCAGGCGAATCTCGCCGGTTGCGGCATCGACCGCGACTTCGACGAAATGCGCGCCGAAAGTCGATTGCTGATACTTCTGGTCCAGATCGCCGTATTCGATTTTGTCCTCGGCGGAAAGACCACCTTCGCCGGCCGCCTCGGCGAGCCGGACGCTGCGATTGCCAGAGCGGACAAAGCCGTCCGCGAACATCGCATCGGCGGAATTAAAACCAAGCTTGCTCGCCACGGCCTCGCGCAGCTTGACGCACGCGGCGTACACGCCCGAGGTCGAATTGTTGGCGCCGAACTGTCCGCCGGAGCCGCAAGAAACCGGAAATGCCGAGTCGCCAAGCCGCACTGTCACGTCCTTGAGCGGTACGCCCATCATCTCGGCCGCGGTCTGCGCGATGATGGTGTAGCTGCCGGTGCCGATGTCGGTCATGTCGGTTTCGACCGTCACGACGCCGCGATTGTCGAGCCGTACGCGCGCTCCCGATGGCGCGAGCAGATTGTTGCGGAACGCCGCGGCGACGCCGATGCCGACGAGCCAGCGGCCGTCGCGTATTTTTCCAGGCAGCGGATTACGCTTGCTCCAGCCGAAGCGGTCGGCGCCGAGGCGCAGGGATTCGTTGAGTTGGCGCTGTGAGAATCGCCGCTCGGGATGTTCGGGATCGACCTGGGTGTCGTTGCGGATGCGAAACTCGATCGGGTCGAGGTCGAGCTTTTCGGCCATCTCGTCGATGGCGACTTCCAACGCCATCATGCCCGGCGCCTCGCCCGGCGCGCGCATGGCGTTACCCTCCGCAAGATCGAGCTGGGCCGTCCGCATCGCGGTCATGCGATTGGCGCCGGCGTACAGCAGACGCGTCTGCCCAACGGCAGTCTCGGGATCGCCGCCGGGCAGATTGCCCGACCAGCTCTCGTGACCGATGGCAGTAATCTTGCCCTCCTTGGTCGCTCCGATGCGGATGCGCTGGATCGTCGCCGGCCGGTGGGTGGTGTTGTTGATTATCAGCGGCCGCGGCAGCGCCACTTTCACCGGCCGTTTCGCTGCGCGCGCGCCGAGCGCCGCGAGCAGCGCGTCGGCGCGCAGAAACAATTTGCCGCCGAAACCGCCGCCGATGAATGGCGATATCAGACGCACTTTCTCCTTGGCGATGCCGAGTGTCTTCGCCATGTCGGTCGTGCACCAGTCGATCATCTGGCTCGACGTCCAGATGGTGACCTTGTCGCCGTTCCATGCCGCGATCGACGCGTGCGGCTCCATCATCGCGTGCGACTGATCCGGCGTCGTGTAAGTAGCGTCAAACTGAACGGGCGCTTTGGCGAATGCGCCGGCGAAGTCGCCTGAAGCCGTGTCGGCCGGGCCGCCGAAACTCGGCTCGTGCTTGGTCGCGGAAATCTTCGCCGCCGCAAGATCGAACGCGCCGTTGGCCGGCGCAAAATTGACTCGGATGAGCTGCGCGGCTGCGCGTGCCTGTTCGAAGCTTTCGGCAACGACGAGCGCGACGGCTTGGTGATAATGCTCGATCTCGGGGCCGCCGAGAAGTTTGGCGATGTTGTAGTCGCCTTTGGCGAGCTTGCCAGCGTTCTCCGCCGTGACGATCGCCAGCACGCCGGGCGCCGCCTCGGCGTCTTTCAGATCGATGGACGTGATGCGGCCCTTGGCGATGCCTGCGCCGACCACATAGCCATAGGCTTGGTTGGCGATGACGTCGTGCCGCTCGTAAGCGTAGGGCGCAGTGCCCGTGGTCTTGAGCGGACCGTCGATGCGGTCGGTCGCCAGCCCGATCACCTTGAGCTGATCGATCGGATTGAGCGTGGCGGGATGTTCGAACTTCATGACTCAGCCTCTCGCTTCGCTAAGCACCGCGGCGAGCATGCGCTCGACGAGCGGCAGTTTGAACGCGTTCTCGCGCGTCGGTTTAGCGTCGGCGAGCAAGCGCGCGGCGACGGCGTTTGCGCCGCGTGGCATTTCGGCCTCCGCATCCGCGACGCGCCATGGCTTCGGCGCCACACCGCCGAGCGCGACGCGCCCGGTCCCGTCGCGCTGCACGATGGCGCCGACCGAGACCAGCGCGAAGGCGTAGGATGCGCGGTCGCGGACCTTGCGATAGATATGCTTGCCGCCGGCCGGCTCGGGCAGCGTTACCGCGGTAATCAGTTCGCCCGGCTCCAGCACTGTCTCGAGGTGGGGGGTTACGCCGGGCAGCCGGTAGAAGTCGGCGATCGGAATGTGCCGTGCCGCGCCGTCGGGCCGCACAGTCTCCACCACCGCGTCGAGCGCCATCATCGCCACCGCCATGTCGCTCGGATGCGCCGCGATGCAGGCTTCGCTGACCCCCACAATAGCAAGCTGGCGGCTGATGCCGCCGAGCGCCGCGCAGCCGCTGCCGGGCTTTCGCTTATTGCACGGCTGGTCGGTGTCATAAAAATACGGACAGCGCGTACGCTGCAGCAGATTGCCAGCGGTCGTCGCCTTGTTGCGCAGTTGTCCCGAGGCGCCGGCGAGCAGCGCGCGCGCCAGCAGCGCATAGTCGCGGCGCACCCGCGCATCGGCGGCGAGGTCGGTGTTGCGCACCAGCGCGCCGATGCGCAAGCCGCCGTCGGGGGTTGCCTCGATCTTGGCGAGGGCGAGACCATTGACGTCGATCAGATGCGATGGCGCCTCGATCTGCAGCTTCATCAGGTCGAGCAGGTTGGTGCCGCCGGCGATGAACTTGGCGCCCGGAAGTCGTGCGGCGGCGGCCGCTTCGGCGGCCGAAGTGGCGCGTTCGTAGGTGAAGGATTTCACAACGGCCTCCCTGCGACTTCGGTGATCGCATCGACAATGTTGGAATAGGCGCCGCAGCGGCAGATGTTGCCGCTCATCCGCTCGCGCAGCTCGGCGGACGTCAATTGCGGGCGCGCGGTCAAGTCGGCGCTGGCGTGGCTCGGGATGCCAGCTTCGATCTCGTCGAGCACGGCTACCGCCGAACAAATCTGTCCTGGCGTGCAATAGCCGCACTGATAGCCGTCATGCTTGACGAAGGCGGCCTGCAATGGGTGGAGATGGTCCGGCGTGCCGAGCCCCTCGATGGTGATGATGCTGTCGCCCTCGTGCATGACCGCGAGCGTCAGGCATGAATTGATACGCCGTCCATCCACGATCACCGTGCAGGCGCCGCACTGGCCGTGATCGCAGCCCTTTTTGGTGCCGGTCAGATGCAAATGTTCGCGCAGTGCGTCGAGCAGCGTGGTCCGCGTGTCGAGTTCGAGCGCGCGCGCTTCGCCGTTCACCGTAAGGGATACTTTGGACAGGGCAGGTGACTTGGCGGGTAACTTGGCGGGCAGCTTGGCAAGGGGCATGGCAAATTCTCCAAAAGCCGCAAAGGCGCGTCGCGTTCGCCGCGGCTGCCGTTGCGGCAGTAGTTCCAATTAACAGCCGCGCTGGGTCAATGCGGGTTCAACGGGCCGCGGGATATTGGGTTCCAAGGCGGTCACCCGCCGTATTCCGCGTCGCTGACGTGCTCCATCCAGTCGACGACCCTGCCGTTTTGCGCTTCGACAATGGCGATGTGCGTCATCGCCGTGGTCGGCGCCGCGCCGTGCCAGTGCTTTTCGCCTGGCGAAAACCAGACGACGTCGCCGGGTCGGATGTCCTCAATTGGCCCACCCTCGCGCTGCACGCGGCCGAGGCCGGCCGTGACGATCAGCGTCTGCCCCAGCGGATGCGTGTGCCAGGCGGTGTGTGCACCGGGTTCGAAGGTGACGCTGGCGCCGGAAACGCGCGCCGGGGCAGGGGCCGCAAACAGAGGGTCGATACGGACCGTGCCGGTGAACCAGTCTGCAGGTCCTTTGCCGGACGGCCGCGAGCCGTTGCGTTTGATATCCATGGTCTTTTCCTTGCTTTCTTGTCGTGCTCGATGACTTAGAGCGGGGCGTATCCGGGCTTCTTGTAGATCCGGTCCGGCCTGCCGAGGATGTCCGGTTTGTAGACCTGCTCTGTCCAATCTTTCGCTCCCCACAGAGCGGTGCCGAGCCATGCCATGACTTTGCCGGTGTTCTGCACGCCGAGAAGCGCCAGGCCCCAGCTCAGTGCGCCGGTGATGATGAAACTTTCGGCTCCGCCGAGCAGCGCCCGGCCGACCAGAAGAATGGCGACCGACGCCTCAGGCTTCGCGACGAAGCGCAGCGAGATCAGATAGAAAAGGCCGGCGGCGACTGCGACCGACAGGCCCGTGAGAACGGTATGTTTGGCGCTGCGGCTGTCGGCATGCTGACCAGCCCACACGCGCGAAAAAAGCGCAGCGCTGAACTGCGTACCTGACACCAGCCCGACGACGAAGGTGCCGAAGCCAAGGCCTTGATGCACGTGCAGCGGCAGAACCGGCATCGCCAGTCCGATAACGAGGTAGGCGACGAACACGGCGGTCATGAGCGGCAACAGTGCCGTAATGGCCGCGGACGTGGTCGCCGTGGCAGAGCGCGGCGCGATCGCCGACATGCGGGGATCTCCTTTGGCTTCTCTTGAACTCTCGCGGTTGACCGCCTGCAGTTTATCTAGGCCCGCGCATCCTTTGTGATTGGGAATTATATACTTGACTCCCTTAGCAAGTCGCGGCTAGGGAGACGCCGGCGTGACAGGCTCGCGACTGCCGTCAATTGGATTGTCTACGTTTTAGGGCCGATCTCGATTCTGATGGCTCTGGGATTGGCCTGTACGGCGCCTCCAGAGACCGGAGACCAGATTGCATCTACGCCCTCTGCCGCCATCGCTTCGGCTAACGCTTGGCCGATCCGCACCAGTTCTATTGTAAAATCCCGCCCTCCAACTGGAGTCAAAACGCCCACCCCAGTTCTGGCTGTGATTGGAATGGAGGCAGGCGGGTCACCGAAAGCTTGCCCGGACGGGTTTGCTCTGACCCACCCTGCGCTCTCTAATGAGTTGGCTATCAACCGCCACAAGGTCCAAGCGTCGCTAACGCCCATTGTCACCGCCCCAGTAAATTCTTGGTCGGCGAATTGCCGCATTTTTTCGGTGATGCGGCCACGCTGTTCTTCTGAGAGCAATCGAGGTGCTTTAAGCCGATCCAACTCCGCTTGGGCTTCCAGCGCTTTAGCATTCGCTTCGGCTGCGCGCGCCCCCGCCTCGGCGGCCGATTCGATAGCCGAAGCAAGTTGCCCGTTTGATCGTTTACGTAACTCGGTTTGGATTCTTGCGTCCTTCCTACTGAATAAAACTTCGCCAACAATACCGAGCGCAATTACGGCATTTGCGACGGCCGATCCCCATTGTTCAAGGAAGGAATTGTATGGCGGATGGAAGACTGCAATCGCAAATTCAGCAAGAACCGCCACGACAACTGCGCCTGCGCAGCCCCATTCCCATCGTTCACATGAGGATGATGCTGATTCTAACTGGCTCTCATTGGCGTTTATTGTTCCGTTCGGTAAACGCCACGCCGGGAACGAGTTTCGAGGCTTCTGGATCGGGGCTGGACTCGCGGCGCTAATGTTCGCGATCCTATTTGCCGTGAGCTTTGTGATCAAATGACGGGACATTATGTCCAGCAACGGCGCGGGCAAGTTTTGCTGCTTTATGTTTGCGTTTTTTGCCCGGTTTCGATTTCGGCTTTGGCCGATAGCCGAGAACGACATCGGCAATGGCGTCTAGTTCTTTTGGCGGCTTTTGATGTTCACTCATTGGGTGAGCCTTTTGTAGGTGAGGCGCTTGCCGGCTACGCCATCAACGAAGCTGTCGAGCCGCGTCATCGTGTGGGTTTTGACATTTCCTTCATTGAGCCGGAAGGCAAATTCGTCAACATAGCGGTGAAGATGCCACTCGCTTGCATGGTGATAGACGCCATAGATGCCGCGCTTCATAACAGCAAAAACGCTCTCAATACCATTTGTGGTCACGTCGTCGCGGACGTACTCGCCTTTGCTGTGATTGACCGTATCGTGCTCAAACGACAAAGCGGGAAGGCTCGCGTAGGCGCCGGCTTCGTCCGTATGGATAGTCGAGCCGAGTTCAACATTTTTCAGAATCTCTTTTTGGATAGTGCGCGCGTCCGTTCCATCGAGCGGCATGGCAACCGTTCGGCCTCCACGCTCGCGCATACCCAGAACCGGGGTCTTGCCGACCGCGCCACGGCCAGCCTTAAACTTCTTCGATTCGTGTCTATTGGCTTCCTTGCCGCCGACGTAAGTTTCGTCGATTTCGATGATGCCTTTGAGTTTGGACAGGTCATTACCGCCGCAAGCTTCGCGGAGCCGATGCAGGACGAACCAAGCCGACTTTTGGGTGATGCCAATTTCCTTGGCGAGCTGCATCGAGGATACGCCCTTGCGGGCCGTCACAAGCAGGTACATCGCGTAAACCCACTTGTGCAGCGGAACATGGCTGCGCTCGAATATCGTCCCCGTGCGCACCGTAAAGTCTTCCTTGCACTGGTTGCAACGGTAGAAGCCGCCAGCGCGTTCCGTGATCCGCTCGCCAAGGCCACAAACCGGGCAGCGCGGACCGTTCGGCCAAAGCCGACCTTCAAGGTATGCCCGGGCCGTCTCTTGGTCCGGGAACATCTCGAAAAGCTGGAAGGTCGAAATGGTGCTCTTGGACATCGCTCAGCCCTCAATTTCTGCCCAGAATATAGGGTAAAAAATCGAGGGAGTCAAGTATATAAGTCCCTTGTAATTAGGTGCTATAATGAGTATGGACTTATGAGCTAGGATCATAAATGCAGCGTGGCCATCTCGACGACCTTCTGGCTTTTGTCGCCGTCGGGCGGGAGAAGAGCTTCACCAAGGCGGCGGCGAAGCTCGGCGTGTCGCAATCGGCCCTGAGTCACACCATGCGCGCGCTCGAAGCACGCCTCGGCGTCAGGCTATTGAGCCGCACCACGCGCAGCGTGGCGGCGACGGAAGCCGGTGAGCGGCTGCTTGACACACTGGGCCCGCGTTTCGACGAAATCGACGCCGAACTCTCGGCCGTCAGCGAGCTGCGAGAAAAACCCGCAGGCACTATCCGCCTCACCGCCACCGAATATGCTGCCAATGCGATCCTGCTGCCGAAGCTTGCGAAGCTGCTGCGCGACTACCCGGACATCAAGGTCGAGATAACGGCAGATTACGGGCTGACCGACATCGTCGCGCAGCGATACGATGCCGGCGTGCGCTCAGGCGAACAGGTCGCCAAGGACATGATTGCGGTGCCTATTGCGCCAAATATGCGCATGGCAGTCGTCGGCGCGCCATCGTATTTCAGGAAGCGCAAACCGAAAAGGCCGCAGGACCTGATTGATCACAACTGCATCAATCTGCGGCTGCCGACACACGGCGCCCTCTACGCCTGGGAGTTCGGAAAAGCCGGTCGCGACCTGAAAGTGCGCGTCGACGGCCAGCTCACCCTCAATACGACCGCGCAGATGCTCAACGCCGCGCTCGTCGGAGGCGGTCTGACTTATGTGCCGGAGGGATTAGCGGAGCCGTATGTGACGAAGCGCCGGCTGACGCGGGTTTTGGAGGACTGGTGCCCGCCGTTTTCAGGCTATCACCTCTGGTATCCGAGCCGGCGACAGCCATCGGCTGCGTTCTCTCTGCTGGTGGAGGCGCTGCGGTATCGGGATTGACGTGCTTGGTGGGGCCGCGACGGGCCCATCGGGCTACTGTATCACCGCTGTTGCCGATCCAGGCGTCGGCAAAAATACCGCCATGCACTTTCCCGAGGCGTTCGTGATGACCCACGGGTTTGTCACAAAGGTATTCAGAGTTTGGCTCTGTCCGGGGCCGATGTCGGCGAAGCGTACGCGCTTGCCCTGGTAGTTGAGCCAGTAGGTTTCCAATTTCTGTCCGGTATTGTTGATGAACGTTAACTCAGCCCGTTGCTTGGAGTTGCTGGACCGGAGCCCAGATTCCGCCGCACACCCAACGCTCTTCAATGTGCCTGCGGCGCGCGACGCAGCCGGGATCGCCAAGACTGCGAAAGCCGCAGCAGCAAGAAAGGTACGCGCGATGGTCGTTACGGTCAGTTGCTTCATGGAATGCCCTTGATGGAATGGAGGGGGCGGCTTCAGCTCGCCAGCGCCGTCTTGTCTGCTTTCGCGGCGTCGAGCGCTTCGCGAATGATTCGGCCGAGCGCCGAAATCTGATACGGCTTGCGGAGCACGGGAAACTCCGGCTCGCTGTCGAACACCCGCGCGTAGCCGGTGGTAAGAACGACGGGAATGTCCGGGTAGCGCGCCTTCACGGCACGGGCAAGCAGCAAGCCGTCGGTCTGACCGGGAAGCACGACATCGGAGAAAATGATGTTGACGGCGCGTGAATGGCCAAGCGCTTCAAGCGCCGCCGTGGCGTGCTCCACCGCGATGGTGCGGTAGCCGAGTTGTTCAAGGAGCGACACAGTCACCGCGCGGACATCCGCGTTGTCCTCGACGACAAGCACAGTGATGCCGTCTGGCGCGGCGTATTGGGTCGCATCCTCCTGCAACGGCCGCTCGACCGCGGCGTGGCTGCGCGGCAGATAGAGCGTGACCGTTGTGCCGTGCTGCGGCGCGCTCTTGACCACGGCGGTGCCGCCGGAGCGGCGCGCGAAACCATAGACCTGTGACAGGCCAAGGCCCGTACCCTTGTCGGCGCCCTTGGTCGTGAAGAAGGGTTCGAAGACGCGGCCGATCACGTCGCCGGCGATGCCTGAACCAGTGTCGGCGACGCTCAGTGCGACGAAGTCTCCGGTCAAACCTTCGGGCGCGTCGTCAGCATTGAGACGAACGTTAGAGGCGGTGATCGACAACCGCCCGCCGCTCGGCATCGCATCGGAGGCGTTGACGGTCAGATTCACCAGCGCCAGTTCAAGTTCCGACTTGTCGATGCGCACCGGCCAAGTCGTGTCCGGAACGTCGATCGACGATTCTATGTTGACGTGAAGCGTGCCGGACAAAACATCGCGGAATGCCGTGATCGTTCCGGCCGGGCTGATGACCGTCGGGTTGAGCGGCATGACGCGCGAGAACGACAGCAGCTGGCGGGTCAATTTTTCGCCGCGCGTCGCCGCGATCTGGATCGCTTCGAGTGCGCGCTTGTCCTTCGGCTCGGTCAGGCGGCGCTTGAGGCTTTGCGCGTGGCCGCTGACGATCATCAGGAGATTGTTGAAGTCGTGGGCGACCCCGCCGGTAAGCGCACCGAGCGCTTCCATTTTCTGCGCATGCGCCGAGCGCTGGTTGGCGCGATCGAGCGCGGCCGCGGCCTCCTTCTCCAGCGTGACGTGCCGGCCCGATACGTAGAGCAGTCCTTCCTCGGCCGTCATGGTCCAATGGATCCAGCGCCACGAGCCGTCCTTGTGGCGGAACCTGTTCTCCATGCGCACCGTACCGATGCCCTGGGCGAGCTGGCCGCGGCCCGCGATCGCGGTGCCGGCGTCGTCGGGATGGCGCAATTCGCTCACATGCATCATTCTGATTTCGGCGTCGCTCCAGCCAAGCAGCCTGGTCCAGGCGGGGTTGATGCTGACGAAATGTCCGGCGAAGGTCGACACGCCGAGCAAATCTTCCGACACATTCCAGATTTGGTCGCGCTCCCGCGTGCGTTCCCGGACTTCGGTTTCCAGTTTCTCCTTGAGCTGGCGCAGCTCGCGTTCGGCGATCTGGCGCGCCTGTTCGGCCTGCATCCGTTCGACGGCGAAGCCGAGTCTGCGGGCAAGATTGAGCGCGAGATCGATCTCGTCGCGGCAGAACGGATGCGGCGTCTCGTAATAGGTCATGAACTTGCCGGCGACCTTGCCGTCAGACGTCACCAGCGGAATGAACGACAGCGCGCGGATGCTTTCCTGTTTGACAACGGTTGCAATTGCCTCCGGCAGATCGGAATGCTCGATGTCATCGATGCAGATGGCTTGAGGATTTGTTTCGTCGGCAGCCCAGGGCGAATGGCCGTCAACGGCGGTGCGATAGCGGTCGGACAGTCCGCGCCAGGCAACGAACCGCATCGCGCCGGTTTCGTCGAGGCGAAGCACCGAGGCGCGGCTGCAATGCAGGGCCCGCAGGATAGCGTCGATCGCCGCCTGGTAGACGACGCTCAGGGACTCGGCGCGCGAGAGCCTGTTGGTGAATTCGTAGAGCGCATTGTGCTCGTCGGCGCTTCTCGCTAACGCAGCTTCGGCGCGGTCGCGTTCCTGCGCGCGCGCGTGCAGCGCCTGCGAGGCAATCGCGATCGCCGCGACCGCATCGTCGTATTCGCGCACGCCGGTCGGCGCCACGTTCAGCGGCTGTTCCGATGCGATCGCCGTTGCCGCCTTCTGCAGTTGCATGGCGCTGCGATGCAGACGACGGGCCACCAACCATGCCAACAGGACGCCCAATCCGATGCAGCCGAGGCACGCGGCCACGAGTATCCATTGCGTTCGCCGCAGCGGCGCTTTGAGAATACTCTCGCGGATGCCTATTCCGACCGTCCAACCGTAGGCCGTATGCGCGTAACCGTCGATGATGCGATGGCCGTCGGTGGCGACGTGATAAACGACGCCGGAAGGATTATGGTGAATGGCATTCTGCCAGCCTTCGCTGGCCGGCTGGCCCAATTTAGTTCCTTCCGCGTCGGGAAGCCGGGCAACGAATTTGTCGCCGCGGTCGACAATCGCGGCCAGCCAGTCTTTCAGATATTTTTGGCTCTGCAGCAGCACGACAAATCGCGCGGGGCTCAGCGTGATATCGAGCAGATATAATACGCGCCCGTCGTGCAGCACGGGAACGACGGCAAAGGACTTCAGGCGATGGCTGCCGAATCCCGTGACGATGTCGGAAACTTGGAGTTTTCCGGTACGTAGCGCCTCTCGCTCGGCGTCGAATAACGGGCGGCGAGGCAGAGCAGTGCCCGGCGGCCGTGTCGTGTTCAGCAAAACCTGTCCGGTGGGATCGAGCACGACCAGCCAGGAATCCGGCAACTCGTCGAACGACGCTTTGGCGCGTTGCCAGAAATCCGGCCAATCGCCGTCAAGCAATGACTTGGAATGGGCGAGCGTCGTGGCGACCGCGATGTGCTTGTCGATTTCCTGGTCGACTGCGGCGGCAAGCGATCCGGCACTGTTGAGGAGCGCCGCCTCAGTTGCCTCCCGCTCCGTCGCGGCGACCCGCGCGCTGACGTAGAACGACAATCCGGCCAACGGAATTGCGACGGCGAGCGTCAGCAACACCAGATAAAAGCGCACCGAATGGGGGCGCGAACCTGCCACAACGGCGTTCAAGCGGACCATCCCAGCGCACCGGGCGCCTCCGCCACGCTCTGCGGGATGGAAGAATCCGCCTGACCCCGGCTGTGCATGAACCTAAACCCGCTCGAACCAGATGAAACGCCCCACAAGGTAAATTGTTCCGGCCCGCTTGGGGAGTCGCCTTGGGGACCGCGACATGACCTTCGATGGCGTGGCGAAGACCTTGGAGCCCGAGGCGCGGCCGGAGGCGCGCAGCCGTAATGCGCCGCGCCCCCTTGTCAGCTGCCGCAAAACCGGGGCATTTCGGTGCCTTGGGACACTTTGCGCTTGAGAGATGCCGGCGAATGGCGCGCTTCCGGGTTGCGGTCGATACGGGCGGGACATTCTCCGACTTCGTTTATCTCAACGAGACAACCGGCGCGGTTACCATCACTAAAGTTCCCTCGACGCCTGACGACCCGTCGCGGGCCATCCTGTCGGGGATCGAGGCGCTCATCGCGCCGCCGTCGGGCGCGGGCATAGATGCTGCTGCGGCGGCGCGTGAGGTCAGCTACTTCTGTCACGGTACCACGGTCGGCACCAACGCCCTGCTCGAAGGCAAAGGCGTGCGAACCGGCCTCCTTGTGACCAAAGGATTCCGCGCCATCTACGAAGTCGCCGAACAAGCGCGGCCCTACGGCACGGCGATCTTCGACGTGATGTACGACAAGCCCGCGCCGCTCGTGCCGCAGAGCCGCACCGGCGAGGTGACGGAGCGCGTCGATTTCCGCGGCAACGTGCTCGTGCCGCTCGACGAGACGGCGTTGCGCGTCACCTTGCGCGATCTCAAGGCGAAACGCATCGAGGCGCTCGCCGTGTGCCTGTTGTTCTCGTTCTTGCATCCCGAGCACGAAGCGCGCGTGCGCGACATTGCGGCCGAGGAATTGCCGGACTGCAATGTGTCACTGTCGTCGGAAATCCTGCCGCAGATCCGCGAATATTACCGGCTCTCCACCACGGTCATTAACGCTTATCTGCAGCCGATCCTCGCTCGCTACATTGCCAACCTCGATCGCCGCCTCAGCGGCGCCGGCGTCGCCACCCGGCAGAAGTACATCATGCAGTCGAACGGCGGCATGTCGACATTCGGCGAGGCTGCGCGCACTGCCGTGACCACTGTGCTGTCCGGGCCGGCCGGCGGTGTCACCGCCGGCGTCCACGCCAGCCGCCAATGCGGTATCGGCAACATCATCACTTTCGACATGGGCGGCACCTCATGCGACGTGGCCCTGATCAAGGACGCCGAGCCGATCTTCGCCAGTCGCGGCAAGATCGAAGGCCGCGATCTCGCAGTGCCGATGATGGATATCAACACGGTCAGCGCGGGCGGCGGCACAATCGCCAAGGTCGATCGCTTCGGCGTGCTCGAAGTCGGCCCGCAAAGCGCCGGCGCGTCGCCCGGTCCGGCGTGCTATGGCCGCGGCGGCGAAACGGCGACGATCACCGATTGCAATCTGTTGCTGGGCTATCTGTCCGCCGATAATTTTCTCGGCGGTCGCATGGAGCTCGACCGCGCCAGGGCCGAGGCGGCGGTCGCGCGCATCGCCAAGCCATTGTCGCTCGATGCGGTGGCGGCGGCCGAAGGCATCGTGCGCATCATCGATGTGAAAATGGAGGAAGCCATCAAGGCAATCTCCACCATGCGCGGCCACGATCTGCGCGACTTCTTTCTGCTCGCCTTCGGCGGAGCCGGGCCGCTGCACGCCGCACGCATGGCGCACGATCTCGGCATGGCGGGCGTGATCGTGCCGCTCTATCCGGGTGTGTTCTCCGCCATTGGGCTGCTGATGTCCGACGTCAAGCACGATTACATCCGTTCGCGCATGAATCCGATCTCAGCGCTGGCGCCGAGCGAGGTCGAAGCCGTGTTCGCGCCGCTGGAAGCGCGGGCGCACAACGACCTGCGTCGCGACGGCTTCGCCGAAAAAGAAATCCGGGTCGATCGCGCGCTCGATCTGCGCTACGCCGGGCAGGGCTACGAGATCACGATGTCATGCACCGCCGACGAAGTCGCGGCGCTTACCGGCTTGCGCAGGAAATTCGATGCCGAGCACAAGGATCGGTTCGGTCATAGCGCGCCGGAAGAGCCCGTCGAGGTCGTGTCCTATCGCGTTCGCGGCATAGGTCTGGTGCCGCCCGTCTCCATGCCGGCGTTCAAGCCGCAAGGCGGTAAGCTTGCCGATGCGCTGCGCGAGACTCGGCCGGTACGGTTCGACGGCAAGATCGTGGCGTGCCCGGTATATCAGCGCGAAAAACTCGACGTCGGGCTGACCTTGCGCGGACCCGCGATCCTCGATCAATTCGACTGCACCACTGTCATCTGCGGGGGACAGGTGGCACGGGTCGACGAATGGAAGAATCTGATCGTGACGGAGGAGGGGTGATGTTATTCACCGCCGTTGTCATGGCCCGCGAAGGCGGGCCATCCAGTAATCCCGTGTGCGAAGGAGGTTATTAAATTTCATGGGCTTGCTACTGCTGGATAAAGGTCATCCCAGTTCGGATTTTGCGCTTCGATTAACTTGATCTTCCATGCGCGATTCCATTTTTTGAGGCCCTTTTCCCTTCGAATGGCAGCTTCAATATCTGTGTGCGGTTCAAAATAGACAAGGCGATAGACGTGGTAGCGTTTGGTGAAACCCGGAACCAAGCCCATACGATGTTCATGCATTCTACGGATCAAATTGTTTGTCACGCCGACGTAGAGCGTCCCGCCAAGACCGCTGGCGAGAATGTAAACCCAATAGTAGCGTTCAGCGCTCATGAACGGGACACAGTGCTTACTGGATCATCCGCTTTCGCGGATGATGACAGCTGACGCAAAAGGCAAGCTATCATGCCCATCGACGCCGTTGATCTTGAAGTCATCAAAGCGAGTCTCTCCGGCATTGTGCAGGAAATGCAGAACTCGCTGTTCCGCACTGGCTTCTCCACCATCGTGCGCGAGTCGCAGGATGCGTCCTGCGCGTTGATGAACGCCAAGGGCGAGGTGGTGGCGCAGCACGTGGTGCTGCCGCTGCATATCGGCGCGTTTCCCGCATGCTGCACCGCCGTGCTCGACGAATTTGCCGGCACGATCGGAGAGGGCGATGCGTTCCTGATCAATCATCCCTATGAGGGCGGCAGCCCGCACGCGCCCGACTTTTGCGTGCTGACGCCGGTGTTCGTCGCCGGCGAACTGTTCGGCTTTTGCGGCTCGATCGCCCATAAGGGGGACATCGGCGGCCCGGTGCCGGGAAGCTGCTCCGGCCAGGCGCGCGAAACCTTCAACGAAGGTTTGCATCTGCCGGCCGTGCGCTACCAGCGGAAGTTCGAGCCGCAGAGCGATATCGACCGCATCATTGCTGCCAACAGCCGCACGCCCGAGCTTGTGCTCGGCGATATCCGTGGTCAGCTCGGCGCCGATCGGCTGGGAGAGCGGCGGCTCAATGAGCTCGTCGTCAAGTTCGGCAAGGACAAAGTGGAGCTAAGTTATGCGTGCCTGTTCGAGATGGGCGAGGCACGCGTGCGCGCCGCGATCGCCGAATGGGCGGACGGCCGCTACGAGGCCGAGCGTTTCGTCGACGACGACGGCATCGAACTGGAAAAGCCCGTGCGCATCCACGTGGCCGCGGAAAAGCGCGGCGATCGCCTGCATTTCGATTTTTCCGGCTCCGCCGATCAGACCCGCGGTCCCGCCAATATCCGCCCGCCGCTGGTGCAGGCCGCCTG
The DNA here is from genome assembly GCA_049300295.1 of Xanthobacteraceae bacterium. Taxonomy (GTDB): domain Bacteria; phylum Pseudomonadota; class Alphaproteobacteria; order Rhizobiales; family Xanthobacteraceae; genus BOG-931. Next base: position 97,834 of record JBAQJL010000035.1, on the reverse strand, counting down.
CGCTTATGCGCTGATCTCGATGATCGACCCGCGCATGTACGTGTCGAGCGGGCTGCTGCGCGCTTTCACGATCGAGGCCCGCGAAGGCAGTGTGCTCAATCCGCGTTTTCCGGCGCCGGTCAACACCTACAATCCGACCGTGCACGCCCTGGTCGATGCGCTGTTTGCCGCGCTGGCGCCGATCGTACCGGAGAAAGTGCGGGCCGACGGCTCGGGCAGCCGTTCGATCGTCATCGGCGGGCGCAGCACGTCGGCCGGCAAGGGCTATGTGCAGTACGAGATCATCGCCGGCGGCGGCGGCGCGCGCCCTACCAAGGACGGTGCGTCGGTTATTACCGTCAACCAGAGCAACGCCCGGATCGCGCCGATCGAGATTATCGAGAGCGAGTTTCCGACGCGCGTCGTCCGATTCGAGCTTATTCGCGATTCCGGCGGGCCGGGCCATTATCGCGGCGGGCTCGGCGTGCGCCGTGAATATCTTAATCTTGCCGACGCGCGTTTTTCCATTCGTTCGATGAAACACGTCATCCCGCCGCACGGCATGGAGGATGGCCGCGACGGCCGGCCCGGCGATATCTGGATCAATCCCGACACTGACGGCGCCAAGCGCTTGCCGACGCGCTACGCCGATTATCCTCTGAAAGAGGGTGATGTCTTTCGTTTGGACACACCCGGCGGCGGTGGTTACGGCGACCCGCTCGAGCGGCCGCCTGAAAGCGTGCTCGCCGATGTAGGCGAAGGGCTGGTGTCGGCCGAGACGGCGGAGCGCGACTACGGGGTGGTGCTCACGCGCGAGGGCAGCAATTTGGTCGTGGATGCTGCGAAGACGCAGGCAAGGCGCGCCAAGGTGACGATCTAGGCCAGTGGGCGGGTGGATCGCAACAAGAAGGTGTGAGGCATGAAGACCGTAGGTTTCATCGGCACCGGCGGCATGGGCAGCGGCATGGCGGCCAACCTGATCAAGGCCGGCTATCGTCTGGTCGTCAACGATTTGAGGCGTGAGCAGGCCAAGGGACTGGAAGGCCAAGGCGCACAGTTCAAGGACACGCCCAAAGCAGTGGCCGAATCGTGCGAGCTCGTGCTCTCGATGTTGCCGAACAACGATGCAGTCAGGGCCGTCGGCCTCGGCGAGGGTGGGCTCGCAGAGGCGGCGACCGGTGCGAAGGAGTGGATCGATTTTAGCAGCATCGATAAAGACACCATCGTCAGCGTCAGCGGTGAGCTCAACAAAAAGGGCTGGACCGTGCTCGACGCTTCGGCCGGGGGCGTCGAGGAGGTCGCGGCGGCCGGTGAACTGGCGCTTTGGCTTTCGGGCTCCAAGGCGTTGTTCGACGAGCATCAGCCGATATTCAAGGCGATGGGCAAATCGATTCTTCACGTCGGCGAGCTCGGTAACGCCAAGCTGGTCAAGAACGCCATGGCGATGTTGGCCGCCGTCCAACACCTGAGCCTTGTTGAAATCTGCTGTTGGCTCAGGAAGGGCGGGCTCGACGAGGCCACCTTCCAGACCATTATCAAGAACTCCCAGCAGGATTCGGTGGCGACCCGGCGTATCATGGAAATTTTGGTGAGCCGCAAGTTCAAGCCGCGCAAGTCCTGGATGCCAAAGGACGTGGGCTTCGGGCTCGATATGGCGCGTAAGATGGAGGTCCCGATGCCGTTTGTCGGCCTCGCCTCCCAAATGTTTGCTATCGCGCAGGCGACGGGTCAGGACGGCTATGAGGCGACTGGTATTGCCTGCAACATCTACGACGTGATCAACGGAAATAAAACGAAACCCAGCTGAGCTCCCGGTCGTCATGGTGGCGAACGACAAACAGAATCACGATGCGATCGCGCGCGGCCACGACGCCGGTAGCGCGCCATCGCCTTGCTGAGTAGATTAGGGGCCGAGGCGACCAAGTGCCCGAGACGAAAACAATAACGGCTGGTGTCGAGAAATGGCTCGCCGCGTTCCAAGGCGCGCTGACGGCGCGTGATGGAGGCGTACTCAAAAACTTGTTTGTCCGCGACAGCTATTGGCGCGACGTTCTATCGTTTACCTGGAGGATCGAAACCGTAACGGGTGCCGATGCGGTTGCCGAGGGTTTGCTGGCAAACGTGCCGCGTATCCGCCCAGACGGCTTTGAAATCGACAAGCGGCGCACGCCCCCGCGCCGCGTAACGCGCGCGGGCGTGACTGCGATCGAAGCGATCTTCCGCTTTGAAACCGCCGAAGGCCGCGGGAGCGGCGTGCTGCGGCTTGTTCCGGACGGCTCAAGCGGCGGGGCGCCAAAAGCCTGGACGCTTTTGACGGTTCTGGAAGAAATCAAGGGATATGAAGAACGGCCCGGCCGTTGGCATCCGCAGGGTAAAGTCTATTCACGCGACTTTCGCGGACCCAATTGGCTCGACGAGCGGACGGTGTCCGCCGCGTATGTCGAGCGCGATCCCGCCGTCCTCGTGGTCGGAGGCGGTCAGGCCGGGCTCACTGCTGCCGCCCGGCTCGGCCAATTGCAGATCGATACCCTGATCGTCGATCGTGAACAGCGCGTCGGTGACAATTGGCGCAACCGCTATCACGCGCTGGTGCTGCACAATCAGACGCACGTCAATCATCTGCCCTACATGCCATTTCCACCGAATTGGCCGGCCTACCTGCCGAAGGACAAGGTCGCCGGCTGGTTCGAAGCGTATGTCGAGAGCATGGAGCTCAACCACTGGACAGCGAGCGAATTTGAAGGCGGGAGCTACAACGAAGATAAGCAACGATGGTCGGTCACGGTTCGCCGTGCCGACGGCAGCGCGCGTGAGCTGCATCCGCGCCACATCGTCATGGCGACCGGCGTCAGCGGCATCCCGAACCTCCCTGACATTCAGAGCCTGCGCAATTTTGCCGGTACGATTTTGCATTCAAGTCAATACAGCCATGGCAGCGCCTGGAAGAATAAAAAGGCTCTGGTCATTGGGTCCGGCAACAGCGGCCATGACGTCGCGCAGGATTTGCACGCGAGCGGCGCCAACGTCACCCTGGTGCAGCGCCGTTCGACCATGGTGGTCAATGTCGAACCCAGCGCACAACTGCCCTACGCGCTCTACGACGAAGGACCGCCGCTCGAGGATTGCGACCTCATCACGATGTCGATGCCGCTGGCGCTCGCCAAAACAAGTCACATCAAGCTGACGGAACAGGCCAAACAGCTGGATCAGCCGCTGCTCGACAGCCTCGCGCGGCGCGGCTTCAAGCTCGACTTCGGCGACGACGGCGCCGGCTGGCAGTTCAAATATTTGACGCGCGGCGGCGGCTATTATTTCAACGTCGGCTGCTCCGATTTGATCGTCAATGGCGAAGTGGGGCTGGCGCAATTTTCCGACATTGCTGAATTCGCCGCTGAGGGCGCGCGGATGCGAAGCGGCCAGATTCTTGCGGCCGACTTGATCGTGCTGGCGACTGGCTATCAGGGACAGGAGCATCTGGTCGGCAAACTCTTTGGTGCCGGGGTGGCGCGCCGGGTCGGCCCGATCTGGGGTTTTGGCGAGGGCCAGGAGCTGCGCAACATGTTCATGCGCACGCCGCAGCCGGGCTTGTGGTTCATCGCCGGAAGCTTTGCCCAATGCCGCATCTACTCCAAATATCTCGGCCTGCAGATCAAAGCGTGCGAGCTGGGGCTGCTGCGGGAGCGCCGCGACGCTGCGGACGAGCGTGCGACGGGTGATCCTGCCGCCGTCCGCGAGGACCCTGCGCAGGTTTCATAGGCCAAGCCGTCAGGGCCTATTCACGCACTGTGCCTTTCAGGGGCCAGCGGCAGATGAAAATCATCAGGCCGGCGACCGCGCTGATCGCGGCGATCATCAGAAAGAATTCAGGCTTGGCCATCCCGCTCCAGAAGCTACCGAGCCAGCCGGCCAAAAAACCGCCTGTGAAGCTTGTCGCGAGCCACACGCCCATCAGCATCGACAGCAGACGCGCGGGTGCCACCTTTGTTACGAACGACAGCCCAACCGGGGACAGATAAAGCTCGCCGACGGTGATAACGGCGATCGATGCCAAAACCCAAAGCCAGCTCGCTTGGCCGCTGCCGGCCTGATAGGCGGCAAAGGCCTTTATCAGATTGGCGATGGTCACGCCCAAGCAGCCCAGCGCCATCTTGGTGATTGTCGAAGGCTCGGTGCCGCGCGCGGCTTGTCGGGCCCACAGGGTCACGACGAACGGTGTGAAGGCAAAAATCATGAACGGATTGAAAGCAAGGAACGATGTGGTCGGAATCTGCGTGATCCAGCCGAACAGGTTAATGTGCCGATCGACGTTGGCGTCGATCCAGAGGATCGTCGTATTGCCCATCTGCTCGTAAGTCGCCCAGAACAGCGTGTTGGGGACGAACAGCACGAGCAGCGCGGTGATCGCGCGCCAGTCGTTGCGCGTGAGCGATGAAGCGGCGCCGTCCAAAAGGAGCTTCGGCGGCGTCGCGAGGTCGACCCCTCCCTCGCGCGCCGCGCTGACCAACTTTCCACCTTCGAACGATGACGAGAGGCCGTCTCGAGGCAACAGCGGCAGCGCGTAAAGATAAATGGCAAGCCCGATGCACATGCCGACCCCGGCGGCGGCGAAGCCATAGTGCCAGCCGGCTTGTTCGCCGAGCGTGCCACAGATCAGCGGCGCCAGGAACGCGCCGATATTGATGCCGACATAGAAGATCGAATAGGCGCGATCACGGCGGTGATCGCCCGGCGCGTAGAGGCCGCCGACCTGGGTTGAAATGTTGGGCTTGAAGCAGCCGCTGCCGATGATCAGAAACAGCAATGCGAATAGAAAAAGCTGTTCGACTGCCATCATGAAATGGCCAATGGCCATCAGCGCCGCGCCGATGACGACGGTATGGCGACGCCCGAGCACGCGGTCGGCTAAAAGGCCGCCGAAAATCGGCGTGAAATAGACGAGCCCGGTATAAAGGCCCCAGATTTGTGACGACAAAGGCTGCACCGGCAGCGGGCCGAACAGAGCTTCGAGCCCGCGTTTGACCGTGGCAAGCCCGATCACGCCGCCCGAATGGTCCGCCAGCAGCAGATATTTCGTCATGTAGAGCACGAGCAGCGAGCGCATGCCGTAGTATGAAAAGCGCTCCCACATCTCGGTCGAGAACAGGAAGGTGAGCCCGCGCGGATGGCCGAACAACTCGGCGCTGCGGGGGCTGGCAGACAAGGCGGCAGAGGACTTGGGTTCAGCCACGAAAACACCTTGCCCTGTGGCGGCCCGCCAACGGGTCCGGCCTTCGGCCGGCCCGATGACAAGCTCCGGCGGGCCATCCGGTCATCGCGAGCGGGCCTTGCATAAATGGAGACACTGGGATTACTGCATCATCCGCTACTCGCGGATGATGACAATAAAGCAAGTTCGACGCCAAGGGAGAAATCATGTTGGGCCGCACGATTGCCGTGATGCTTGCGTTGAACGTTGTGGCCTCAGCGGCCTATGCGGCCGAGCCCATTCTGCTCCACGTCAACACGTTTCCGACCGCCCGCGCGCTGCCGTTTTTCGTTGCGCGCGATCACGGCTTCTTCGCTCAGCACGGCCTTACGGTCGATCTGCAGTTCACCAAGGGCTCCAAGGCGCAGCGCGAGGCGCTCGCCGATGGCAGTGCGGACGTCGTGCAGGCCGCGGTCGATAATGCCGTGGCGATGATCGATGTTGCAAAGGTCGATATCGTGATCGTCGGCGGCGGCGATTCCGGCACCAATGAATTTTACGTGCAGAACGCCATCAAGGATTTTGGCGATATCCGCGGCCACGCCATCGTGGTCGATGCAACCAACACGGCCTACGCGTTGCAAGCCAAGAAAATCCTGTTGCGGCACGGGCTCAAGGCCGGGACCGATTACACGCTCAATCCGGTCGGCAACGGATCGCGGCGGCTCAAGGCGTTGTTCGACAATACCAACAATGCGGGCGCCATTCTCAATCTGCCATTTTCGCTGCAGGCTGCGGCGCACGGTCTGCACAGCCTCGGCCGCACCACCGACATGCTGGGCCCGTATCAGGCCGGCGGCGCATTCGTGCGCCGCGCCTGGGCGCGCGAGCACGCGCAGACGCTGGAGCGATACCTCGCCGCCTACATCGAAGCGCTGCGCTGGTCGCTTGCGCCCGAAAATCGCGCGGCCGACGCCGCAATCCTCGAACAGAATTACAAGCTCGCGCCCGACATTGCAGCTAAGTGCGTGACGCTGATGGCCGAGCCCGGCTTCGGTTTCGCGCCCGACGCCAAGTTTGATCTCGAAGGTTTCAAGAACGTGCTGACGTTGCGCGCCGAGGTCGAAGGCGGCAAGCCAGCCGACCCGCAACGCTACATCGATTTGCGCTATTACACGCGTGCGCTGACGCTGGTGAAGGAATAATTGTCCTTAGACCCAGGGCGCGTCGTGGCCGGGCTTGTCCCGGTCATCCACGTCTTTAATGTGTGCCGCGCGTCAAAACGTGATGCCCGCCTCGCGGTTGGGCACGACGGATGGAGTAAGGAATAGCCATGCCCGCAACCATTCCCGAAGAAGCAAAAAACTTCCGGCTCATCGGCCACGATCCGTCGGCGGCGTGGGGCGGTGGCTCGCTGGTGCAGGTGCACAAGGGCCACGCGTACGTCGGTGCGGTCGGCGGCTCGAGCTATAACGGCCCTGAGGGCTTTACCGTGCATGACGTGCGCGATCCGTCTAAGCCGCAAAAGGTCGGCGAATTCCGCGCACCGCCGGGTATTCACTGCCACAAGCTGCGCATCGTCGGCGACGATCTGCTCTACGTGAATTCGGAGCGGCTCGCCGGCGATAAGGGCAAGAATGCGCGCGCCGGCTTTTTCATCTTCGATGTATCGACGCCGTCAGCGCCGAAGCCGATCGGCTTTTACGACATGCCGGGCTCCGGTCCGCATCGCTTCGGCGTCGATCTCGGTCGCGGACTTGCCTTCATGCCGAACGATGCGCCGGGCTGGTCGAAGCGCGTGATCTGGACGCTCGACATCAAGGACCCGCTCAAGCCGGAAGTCATCAGCATCTGGGGCTTGCCGTGGATGAAGACCGAGTCCGACGAGGTCGGCAACGATCCGCATCCGGCCGAGGAGGCGACCACCCTGCACGGCCCGCCGATGATCCGCGACAATCGCATGTATTGCGCATGGTGGGGCGGCGGCGTCTCGATCATCGACTGCACCGATCTGCGCAACATGAGGCTCGTCGGCCATACCAAATGGGCGCCGCCATTTCCGGGCTCGAATCATACGCTGTGGCCGATCGGCGACCGGCCGTATTTGGTCGCGACCGATGAGGCGCGTGCCAAGCAGAAATACTGGGACGCGCAGTTCATGTGGATCATCGACGCGCGCGATGAGACCAACCCGGTGCCGATCGCGACTTTCATGCCGGATCGCGAAAAGTATTACGACCGCCCCGGCCGCTTCGGCGCGCACAACATTCTGGAAAACCTGCCGTCGAGCGGGCCGTGGAAGGACGTCGTATTTCTCACTTATTTCAACGCCGGCCTGCGCGCGGTCGACGTCAGCGATCCGCTGCATCCAAAGGAGGTTGGCTGCTACGTGCCTGAAACGGCGGAAGGCGCGCCCGGCATCCAGTCAAACGATATCGGGGCCGACGACGAGGGGCGGCTTTATCTGATCGACCGCTGGGGGCAAGGCATGCATATTCTGGAATATACGGGCTGAAAATTTCCTCTCCTTGAAGCGAGAGCGGCTGTCGTGAGCACGCGCGGGAGCGTGTCACAAGATCGTCATATAAGCTTGTTTAAGTCTTCATGGAGCTTGGCAGGCATTCATGCAGATCGCAATTCATGACGACGGGACCGCGGCCACTGTCACGATGGTCGGACGCCTCGACATTTCGGGCGCCGAAGTTGTCGCCCTGCCGCTCGCCACGCTGTCCGGCAGCAAGAGCGCCCTGTTCGTCGACATGGCCGGTGTCACGTTCATTGCGTCGATCGGGCTTCGCCACCTTGTCTCGGCCGCCAAGGCCGTCGGGCGCCGGGGCGGCCGCTTGATGCTGCTCAATCCCACCGCGGCGGTCACAGAGGTCATAACGACTTCCGGTCTTGCGGGCCTGCTGCAGATTGAGCGCGGCGCGTCCCAGACTTGATACGGCGGCGCTGCCGGCACCAACCGCGCGCACCAAGGCCTTGCGCCGGTCTTAGCGGCCGCAGCTTGCGCGCCGATGCGGGATTCTGCTTAATCCCGACCGCGCCGCACACGGCAGCGAGCGCGTGCCGTTGCCGGCGGAAATCGACGGTATGAACAACCCGAACGCCAAAATTCTCGTCGTTGACGACGTCCCCGAAAATCGCGACCTGCTTTTGCGGCGCCTGACGCGGCTCGGCTTTGTCCACGTCGATCAGGCCGAGAACGGCGTCCAGGCTTTGGCGGCGATCGCTGCGCAGAGCTACGACCTCGTGCTGCTCGACATCATGATGCCGGAGCTGGACGGCTTTGGCGTCTTGGAAGCACTCAGGCGCGACGGTCGCATCAACGAACTGCCCATTCTGGTCATCTCGGCGCTGAACGAAGTCGAGCCGGTCGTGCGCTGCATCGAGCTTGGTGCTACCGACTTCATCGTCAAGCCGTTCAATCCGACGCTGCTGCGCGCGCGCGTACTCTCCACGTTGGAAAAGAAGGCGCTGAGCGATCTCACCCGCGATGAATTGAGGCGTAAGCAACTGGAGCTCAACGAGGCGCGCACGCTGCAGCTTGCCCTGGTACCGCCCCCATTCGCCGGCAGGATTGCCGGCCGCTCGTTGTCGATCGCCGTTCTGCTGGAACCCGCCAAGGAAGTTGGTGGCGATGTGGTCGATCATTTTTGCATCGGCGAAGACATGGTTGTGCTCGCGCTCGGCGACGTGTCCGATAAGGGCGCTGGCGCTGCGCTGATGATGGCGCGTACGCACGCCATGTTGCGTGCGCTGACGGCGCGGCCCGATGCCGCCGATTTGTTTCGCGCGCCGGAGCGGGCGTTGGGTATCCTCAACGAGGCGCTGTCGGCCGGCAATGAAAGCTGCATGTTTGTCACGTATCTCTTGGCCTCACTCGAGATTGCGTCCGGCAAACTTGTCTATGTGCGCGCTGGCCATGTTCCGCCGTTTCACTGCAGCCGCACGGGTAGCATCGCGCGGCTCGGCGGTATGGGAGGGCCACCCCTTGGGCTGGTCGAGAATGCGGTCTATCAGCCGCACGCGATCGAGCTTGTTCCAGGCGACCGCCTCCTGATCGTTACCGATGGCTTCACGGAGGCCCACGATCCGGACAATGCGATTTACGGCGAGGGCAGGGTCGAGGCATTTTTTGGACGCCTCAAGCCATCCGAAGGGCAACTGCTCGAGCGACTGGCAGCCGACGTCCGCGCCTTCGAGGCAGGCCGGCCCCCCTTCGACGACATGGCAGCCCTGTTGCTGTCGTTCGAACCGGCGGGCACGATGCGAGGTGCGATTCGGTTTGAGGCCAGCACGCTGCCGACCCCAGAGGCGATCGCCGCGCTGATTGATCGGGTGATAGCATTTCTCGACCAGCATGGCGTCGATGCACGGGCTGCGCACCACACGGCTTTGGTCTTGAGCGAGGTTCTTACTAATTTAGCGACGCACGGCGACTGCTGCGATCGGCCCGCAAAGATCGCGATCTCGGCCGAACCGGACAAAGTGACCGGAGAGATAATCGACAGCGGGCCACCGTTCGACCCGCGGCTTACTCCGGAGCCTTCTTTTGACGTCGGCATCGCCGAACGTCCAATTGGCGGCCTCGGTCTGTTTCTCGTGCGCAAACTGTGCAGCAGTCTTGAGTATGCCCGGCGGAATGGCGAAAATTGCATGATTTTTGCTATCAGCCGCGAAGGCAATCGGGGTGATAAGAAGGGCAATTGATCGGTTGCGAGGACAAAGACGGCATGGACATTCGGGACGAACGCATTGGCGATACCTTCGTGGTGACGGCGAAAGGCCGGCTTGACGGTGGCGCCAGCGCCGCATTCGCCGAGAAGGTTGGCGCGCTGATTACAAATGAGAATCCGAAGCTGTTGATCGACTTTGCCGGCGTCGACTTCGTCACCAGCGCCGGCCTGCGGGCGGTTCTGGTGCTGGTCAAGAAGGTCAAGGCCGCGGGCGGTTCGTTCGCACTGTGCAGCGTCCAGGAGCAGGTTCGCGAAGTGCTCGACATCACTGGCTTCACCGACATGTTGCGCATCCACGCGGCGCGTGCCGAGGCGCTCTCGGCGATGCGCGGATAGCGAACCGGCCCGAGCCGGCGGAGACCGCATGGCGGACACCAAAGCGAAGGCGACAGGTGGCGCGAGTGCCGGCCGTGAGGCGGCGCTGCTGCGGGCGACGCTGGAGAACATGGCGCAGGGCGTCGCCATGTATGATGCCGACCACAAGCTGGTCACCTGGAACTCGTTGTTTTGCAAATATCTGGAGATGCCCGACGAGTTCCTAGGCACCGACCGCACCTTTTCAGATTACATCCGCTACATCGGCGCGCGCGGCGAGTTCGGCGAGGGCGCCGACATCGAGCAGGAGCTCCACAAACGACTGGCGATGCTCGATCGATCGCATTCGTTCGAGCGGGTGCGACCGGACGGGACGGTGCTTGAAGTGCGGCGCGATCCGGTGCCCGGGGGCGGGTTCATCGCCATTTACACCGATATCACCCAACGGAAGGAAGCTGAGAAGCAGCTGCGCGAAGACGAAGAGCGTTTTCGCGCCATCGATGCTGCGGCGCCTGTGGGACTGATCATTGTCAGTGAAAAGGACCAAAACGTCCTGCACCTTAATCCGAGCTTTTGCGAGATCGTCGGCAAGGATGCCGGCGCCTTGCGCACCCGGCCGCTGTCCTCGATCTTTACCGACCCTGAAAAAGGCAAAGAACTCGCCGGCATCATCAACGGCATTTCGAGCGAGCGAAAAGAGTTTCATTTCAAGCGTCCCGACGGCGCCGAGGCCTATGTCATCGTGTCGCGCGTGGGGCTCGACTATCGGGGCGAGAGGGCGGTTATTGCCAGCTTTGTCGACATTCACGATCGCGTACAGGCGGAGATCGAGCTGCGGCAGGCCAAGGAAGCCGCCGAATCGGCAAGCCGGGTCAAATCGTCGTTCCTCGCCAACATGAGCCACGAGCTGCGCACGCCGCTCAACGCCATCATCGGTTACAGCGAAATTCTGCTCGATGATGCGACCGATCGCGGCGACAAGGCCAGCGTGGGGGATCTTGAGAAGATTCAGGGTGCCGGCAAGCACCTTCTCGGCCTCATCAACGATATTCTGGATCTGTCGAAGATCGAAGCCGGTCGGATGGATGTTTATCTGGAGCACGTCTTTCTCAAGCGGTTGATCGACGAAGTTAAGACGATCGTCGAGCCGATGATGAAAAAGAACGGCAACAGACTGGCAATCGACTGTCCGCAGGATATCGGCTCGCTGCAAACCGATCTCACCAAGCTCAAGCAGAGCATCATCAATCTGCTCAGCAATGCCGCGAAATTTACCAAGGACGGCACCGTAACGCTGCGTCTTGCGCACGAAACGCGCGATGGCGCCCCGTGGATCAAATTCGAAGTCGCCGACAGCGGCATCGGCATGACCGACGAGCAGATGGGCCGCTTGTTTCAGGCCTTCACCCAGGCGGACTCATCGACGACGCGCAATTTCGGCGGCACAGGTCTCGGTCTGACGATAACCCGGCATTTCTGCGCCATGTTGGGCGGCTCGATCGAGGTCAAGAGCAAACCCGGTCAGGGTTCGACCTTCACCATTCTGCTGCCCGATCGTGTCACCAAAGCGATCCCCGATGACGAGCCGGAGAGCGCTCGCCCGGCGGTCATACGTGAGGCGGAAGCCGGCGAAATTCATGTGCTGGTGGTCGACGACGACCCGGCCGTGCACGACGTGCTTGCCGCCACGCTGGGCAAAGAGGGCTACCGGATTACCCACGCCAACGACGGTATCGAGGCCTTGAAGCTGATGCGGACGCACGCGCCGGACATCGTCACACTCGATGTGATGATGCCCAAGATGGATGGCTGGTCGGTGCTGGGCGTCATGAAGTCCGAGCCGCAGCTTGCGCATATCCCGGTGATCATGCTGACCATCGTCGATCATCGCAATCTCGGGTTTTCGCTCGGCGCCTCCGAATACATGACCAAGCCTATAGACCGTAATCGCCTGATCGCGCTCATTGAGAAATTTGCCTCCAGCAAAGGCGACGGCACGGTCCTGATCGTCGACGACGACCCCGACGTGCGCGCCATGATCAAGGCCACGATCGCGGACGTCGGCATGCAGTCAACCGCGGTCGCCAATGGGCAGGCGGCGCTCGACTGGCTCGCCTCGCACCCACAGCCGGTGCTGGTGCTTTTGGACCTGATGATGCCGAAAATGGACGGCTTCGAGTTTTTGGAGCGCGTGCGGCAGAATCAGAGATATGTCGATCTGCCCATCGTCGTGCTCACCGCCAAGGAATTGACCGCCAATGAGCGCAGCTATCTGGCGGAGCGGACGCTTTTGGTCTTGAGCAAGAGTGCGCAACCCATCAGCAAGCTGGGCTTCGCGCTCGCGGCGATTGCCGGGCGCAATCGTGACGTTAAGAGCGGGACCGTGGCGGACGAGAAGGTTAGATGACCAAGATTTTGCTTGTTGAAGATAATGAAATGAACCGCGATATGCTGTCGCGCAGGCTCGTGCGCAACGGTTTCGAAATCGTCATGGCGGTGAACGGGCAGGAAGGCCTCGATCTCGCTTCATCCGAAAATCCCGATCTGATCCTCCTCGACATGAGCTTGCCGGTGCTCGACGGCTGGGAGGCGGCGCGTCGCCTGAAGGCCGATGCCGCCACCGCGAAGATTCCGGTCATTGCGCTCACCGCACACGCCATGGTGCAGGACAAGGACAAAGCGCTTGCAGCCGGTTGCGACGATTTTGACACCAAGCCGGTCGAACTGCCGCGCCTTCTAGAAAAGATCAAGTCGCTGCTGCAAAACGGCGGTTAGCTCCGCGAACGCGCGACCCTCTGTCGTCAAAGGCTCGTCCACATCAGCGTCACTCCCGAGATCGCCAGCAGCACCATGATGATGCGCTGATAGCTGTGGTCGGCAAGCCTGCGGTAGATGAAAGCGCCGAACCACGCGCCGCCGATTGTGGCCGGAAGCGCCACCAGTGCATCAAGACCGACCTGCCGCGTCAACATTCCCGAGGCGGCATGTGCAACCAGCGCCAGTGAGAGAATTATCAAATTGAAAAACTGAACGACGGCGCGGCGCTGCTCTTTGCTCCAGCCGCGAACATCGGTCCAGATCACTGGGAATACGCCCGATAGGCCGGTCAAGCCGCCGAGAATGCCGCCGCCGAAACCGACGACGCCATCAGCCGTCCCGCCGCCCCAAGCGTGTTCGAGGTGGTGCCGCCGCAACAGCACGTAGGCCGGATAGATCACCAGAAACACGCCAAGCCCAAGCTTGAAAATCCGCGGATCGACGTGCGGCAGCATGAGCGTTCCAACCGGAACCCCGATGGCGCCGGGAATTACGAAGCAAAGGACGCGCTTCCATTGGATGGAACGCCAGATCAGATGCAGCGTCTGGGTTTGCGACACTGCGGCGCAAATGATCGCGAGCGACGCCGCCGGCGTTGGTGGGATGGCATAGACCCAGATGCCAAGCGCCGTTATTGCGGTGCCAAATCCGGTGAGGCCGTTGACGATGCCGCCTGCAAGCGCGCCGGCCAGCACGATCGCCGCCTGTTCCAGTCCCATCCCGCCGCTCCAGCGCCAGCCGTACTCAAAGCGCCGGCCTTGGGCGTCAATACGACGGGCTGAGCCTCCGGCGCAAATGTCGGCGGAGGGCTGATTACATGGAGCGGCGTCCGGCCGCTCCGATCAGGACGCCGATTCCGATCGCGACGGCGAGGGTCAACAGCGGGCGTTCCTTCGCCTGATTGGCGATGCGCTCAAGGGCATCATTGCCGACCCTGCCACCCATTCGCACCGCCCGGCCGCTGAGATCTGCGGCGCCTTCGGTCGCTGCGCGTTGCCCGCGCCAGAAGCGGTCGGCGATATCGTTGAGGATTGGCCCGACTGTATCGACGATCAGATCGCCGGCCGCGGATGCATTCGTCGAGGCGCGGCGGCCGGCTTGGCGCCCGATCCCGGCTAATTCCCCTTCAATAGCGCGCAAATGATCGACGACTGCGGTGAGGCGGCGGTCGGAAAAAGCGCGCGAACGCGGCTGAAACATCTTAATTCCTCCGAAACAGAAATTCGACTTGGCTAACCCCGCCGCGGAACAAACGTTCCGCACAATGAACTTTTGCACCTGTCCGCGCGTTAGTTGCCGAATTTCCCGCAATGGAGCCCGTCATGCCCGAGAATCGAACGCAAAATTCCGACTTCAACCGCGCTTTTGGCGACGCCAAAAAGAGCGCCTCGAACGCCGCGAGCGAGGCCTCGGACGCAGCCCAGGACCTTTACGATCAGGCCCGCGATAGCGCCAGCCAAGTCGCCGATGCGACAACGGCAGCCGCGCGCAAGACCGCCGGATCGTTCGAGAAAGCGCTGCGCAATACCATCGAGACGCAGCCCTACACGGCGGTCGCCATCGCGCTCGGGTTAGGGTGGCTGTTCGGCCGGATGCACCGGCCGTTGTAAACGGACAGTCACCCGCGCAGCGCGACCGATTGGCCGCCGTCGGCCACGATGGTGGCGCCGGTGACGTAGCGTCCGGCGTCGGACACCAGAAGCAGCAGCGGGCCGTCGAGGTCGCGCTCCTGGCCGAATCGGCCGATGGGAATATGGTGCGTCAGCGCTTTGCCCTTTTCGCTTTCGAGATAATCGCGGTTGAGCTCGGTGACGATCCAGCCAGGCGCGATGGCGTTGACGCGGATGCCCTTGAAGGCAAGTTCAAGCGCGAGCGCCTTGGTGAGCTGGATGACGCCCGCCTTTGCGGTCGCGTAGGCGACGACGCCCTTATCGACATTCAGACCGAGCACCGAGGCAATATTGACGACCGCGCCACCCTTGCCGGCCGCGAGCATGCGCCGCGCCGCTTCCTGCGCCCAATAGAACACCGCGTCGAGATTGGTGGCGAGGACGCGCCGCCATTCGTCCTCGGTAAGATCGACGGCGCGCCCGGCATGGGCGACGCCCGCGTTGTTGACAAGGATGGTCACGGTGCCGAACGCATTCTCGGCAGCGTCGAACGCAGCCGCCATCGCTGCCCGGTCGCGCACGTCGGCCTCGACCGCGAACGCCCGACCACCGGCCTGCTCGATCCGGGATCTGAGCGCAGCAAGCCGATCGGCCCGGCGAGCCACCAGTACGACCGCAGCGCCGTTTTCGGCCAGAACCTCGGCGAAGCGGACGCCAAGCCCGCTCGACGCGCCGGTGACGAGCGCGACTTTCCCGGTCAAATCGAAGAGTGTTGCTGCAGTCATGGGCCTCCCCGTCGTCCGGATCATGAGTGACCCATTGCCCGACGGCAAGAATTGCGGGATTTAAGAGCCACGATCAAGCTTTGCGGACTTTCAGCGGCAGATTGGAAAGTGAGTGGGCGATGGGTTTTTTGGACCAGCGGCAGTGGATGGCAAGCCTCGAGCAGCAGGGCGAACTGCGGCGGATCAAGGCTGAGGTCGACTGGGACCGCGAGATCGGCGCCATCTCGCGGCGCATGCTCGAAAAGAAGGGCCCGGCTCTGCTGTTCGAGAATATCAAGGGATACGCTGATGGCCGCTGCAGCAAGCTGTTCGTCAGCGGGCTCGGGGCCCGCTCGCGGCTGGCACTGGCGCTGGGCTTCTCCCGCGATGCCGGCAATCGAGAACTGGTTCAGCACGTCATGAAGATGAACCGCGAGACGATTCCGCCGGTCATTGTGCCGACGGGCCCGGTCAAGGACGTCATCGTTCGTGGCGATGCCATCGATCAGACCGAATTTCCAGTACCGAAATGGCACTACCTTGAAGGCGGCCGTTACATCCACACGTTCACGTCGATCGTCACCAGGGATCCCGACACCGGCGTCATGAATGTCGGCATGTATCGCGGTATGATCGGCAAGAAGAACACGACGCCGTTTCTACTCATCAAGGGCGGCCAGCATTGGGGCGCACATTTCGTCAAATGGGCCGCACGCGGCAAACCGATGCCGGTGGCGTGCGTGATCGGCTGGGACCCGATCATGTCGTTTCTCTCAGGTTCGCCGCTGCCTGCGGGCGTCTGCGAATGGGACGTGATGGGCGGCTACCGCGGCGAGCCGGTGCAGCTCGTGCGCTGTGAAACCGTCGATCTTGAAGTGCCGGCCAGCGCCGAGATCGTCATCGAAGGCAGCATCAGCGACGACCCGGCGACCTACGAGATGGAAGGACCGTTCGGCGAATTCACCGGCTATGTCTCCGACCTGCCCACGCCGCGCCCGACCATGCAGATCAGCTGCATCACCCATCGGAAGGACCCGGTGTTGTGTGGTTCGCTCGAAGGCACGCTGCCGGGCTCCTACAGCGAGAACAGCGTGATGTCGTCGGTGCAGCGCGCCGCCATCGCCTGGAATATCCTCAACGGCGCCGGCATCCCCGGCATTTTGGACGTCTACGCGCCGCCGATCACCAACGGCGTCAATCTGCGCGTTCAGATCAAGAAACATTATCAGGGGCAGCCCAAGCAGATCGCCGCGGCGCTATGGGGCAACAGCGCCGCGCAATACCGCTACAAGCACGTCACCGTGGTGGAGGAGGACATCGATCCCGCCGACGATGAGCAGGTCGAATGGGCGTTCGCGCACCGAGTCAATGCGGGTGAGGGCGGCATCGTCGTCTTTCCAGGAATTTTCGGCTCGCCAATCGATCCGTCAACGCCGCTGGAAGACCGCAACGTGCCGCAACTCGGCACCGGACTGTGGAATCGGATGTTGATCGATGCTACTCGCTCTTGGAAACACGCGCGGCAGCCGCAATGGAATAACGAGCGCTTCCCGCCCACGGTTAAGCCCGGCGACGAAGATGCGGCCCAGGTTCAGGCGCGATGGGCGGAATATGGGTTGGGAGATCTGTAGAACTCACGAGCCATAGAGCTTGTGCGGCAGCCACGTCGCCAGCCCGGGTAGAAACCATAACGCCAGCAGCATGCCGAGCTGAATCAGCACGAACGGGATGATGCCGAGATAAATGTGCCGCGTGGTGACTTCCGGCGGCGCGACGCCGCGCAGATAGAATAATGTCGGGCCGAGCGGCGGGTGCATATAAGAGGTTTGCAGGTTCAGCGCCATCATCATGCCGAGCCAGACCGGATTGACGCCCGGCATCTTCAAGAGTACCGGCGCGACGATCGGCACCACGACAAAAATAATCTCGAACGCGTCCATCACGAAGCCGAGCAGGAATAGCGCCAACATCACCGCCAGCGTTGCGCCGGCGACGCCGCCCGGCAAGCCGGTCAGGGTGCGCTCTACCAGCACGTCGCCGCCTAGGCCGCGAAATACCAGGCTGAAGACGGTCGCGCCGATCAGGATCAGAAAAATCATGCTGGTGATCTGCGTCGTGCGCACCAGTACGGGAATTAACAAACCGCCGGCGCCTGTGCGGAACGCAGCCAGCAGGATGGCGCCGACCGCGCCCACTGAAGCGGCTTCAGTCGGCGTTGCGACGCCGCCAAGGATGGAGCCGAGCACCGCAAGGATCAGCGCAATCGGCGCAATCAGAGCCGAGAGCAGGCGGCGAACGAGTTTTAGTCCGTGCTGAGCATTTGGGTCGGGCGCCATGGGCGGCGATTTTTTCGGCGACAGGATCGCGACACCTATCAGATAAAGCATGTAAAGCGCGACGAGCGCGAAGCCGGGGAGGATCGCAGCTGCGAACAGGTCGGCCACCGAAACTGTCTGCGGGGCGAAATTGCCCTGCTCCAATTGGGCGGCCTGATAGGAGTTGCTGAGCTGGTCGCCGAGCAGCACGAGGACGGTAGCCGGTGGAAAAATCTGCGCGAGCGTCGCGGTGGCTGCGATTGTGCCGGCGGCAAGCGCCTTGTCGTATCCGTGCCGCAACATCGCCGGCAGCGCGATCAGGCCCATGGTCACCGCGGTCGCGCCGACAATGCCTTTGGCCGCTGCGAGCAGCACGCCGACCACGACGACCGAGAGACCAAGGCCGCCAGGCAGGGCGCCGAACAGGCGACCCATCGTTTCCAGCAAATCTTCGGCGATCCGTGACCGCTCCAGCATCACGCCCATGAAGATGAAGAGCGGGATGGCAAGCAGCACGTCGTTGGTCATGATGCCGAAAACGCGCTCCGGCAGCGCACCGAGCAGAAGCGGATCGAACAGACCCGCGGCCACGCCACCGGCGGCAAAAATGAGGGACATGCCGGCGAGCGTCAGGGCCACCGGATAGCCGGCGAGCAGCACCATGCAGACGGCGGCCACTAGAGCGACGGCAAGGATCTCGTTGGCCGCCAACTTAGCCTCGTCCGCTGGCAGACGAGGGCAGTGGCGCCGCTCTGCCGAGAACGAGCGCGGCCCGGATCGCCTGCGCGACACCCTGCAGGCCGAGGAGCAACGCGAAAATCGGGATCAGGGTCTTCAACAGATAGACGAATGGCAGTCCGCTTGATTCGCGCGAGCGTTCGAGAATCGCCCACGAACGCTCCGTGTAGGGAAGGGAGAGCGCCGCAAGCGCGGCGGCAAAGGGCAATAGAAAAAAGATAGCGCCAAGCAGGTCGACTAGCGCGCGGGTCCGCGGCTTTGCCTGCGTGTAGAAGATGTCGACGCGCACATGACCGCCCACCTGCAGCGTCCAGGCGGTGGCGAGCATGAACAGGGCGGCATGCGCGTAGAGCACCGATTCCTGCAGTTTGATCGAGCCCAGGCCGAGCGCATAGCGCATCACGACGACGGCAAACTCCGCGATCACGACGTAGAGGCAGCACCAAGCAGCCGTGCGCCCGATCGCCACGGTGCCGCGATCGATACAGGCTGCGACGGACTGGGCGAAGTGCTCAATGCTACTGGGCATGATCGGTGCGGAGTTCGCCATTTTCGCGCATGTGACAGGTCCTTGCGGCGCAGTATAATGGGCAATATCGGCCGCCGCGAACCGGCGCGCCGGCGGCTCGCGACGAATCGCAAGATATTGGGAAAATGCCAGGACGACAGCCATGACTCACGACCATCACGACGACCACGACCACGACCACGACCACGGCTCGGAGCTGTCGGAAATGCAGCTGCGCGTGCGCGCGCTCGAGACCGTGTTGGCCGAAAAGGGCTATATCGATTCGGCGGCGCTGGATGCGATCATCGAGGCCTACGAAACCAAGGTCGGCCCGCATACCGGGGCGCGTGTCGTCGCTAAGGCGTGGAGCGACCCGGCATTCAAGCAGGCGCTGCTCGCCGATGCCAGCAAGGCCGTGGCATCGTTTGGGCTGCTCAATCGCGTCGGCGACCACCTGCTCGCGGTCGAGAACACGCCGAAGCGGCACAACATGATCGTTTGTACACTGTGTTCCTGCTATCCGTGGGAAGTGCTCGGGTTGCCGCCGGTCTGGTACAAGTCGGCGCCCTATCGCTCGCGGACGGTCAACGATCCACGCGGCGTGCTTGCCGATTTCGGCGTCACGTTGCCTTCAGAGACCGAGGTGCGAGTCTGGGATTCGACCGCGGAGACGCGCTTCATTGTGCTGCCGATGCGGCCTGCCGGCACCGAGGGCTGGAGCGAGGAAAAGCTCGCCGCGCTGGTGACGCGCGACAGCATGATCGGCACCGGATTGGCGAAAAATCCGAAGGAGGCCGCCTGATGGATGGCATTCACGACATGGGCGGCATGCACGGTTTCGGCAAAGTCGAGCCGGAGCCGAACGAGCCGGTGTTTCATGCGCCGTGGGAGGGACGCACCTACGCGATCAACCGCGCGCTGGGTTTTACCGGAATTTGGACGATCGACGAGACACGCGCCGGCATCGAGCGCTTGCCGCCGGAAGTTTATCTCGGCAGCTCCTATTACAGAAAATGGCAACTGCGGCTGGAGAAGCTGCTGGTCGAGAAGGGACTGGCGGACGCCGATGAGATCGCGTCCGGCCATGCGCTGCGGCCCGGCAAGGCACTCAAGCGAACGATGAAGACCGCGGATGTGGCCAACGCGCTGTCGCGGGGCTCATTCAGCCGGCCGGCACAAGGGCCGGCGCGCTTCAAGGCAGGAGACAAGGTACGCACCAAGAATATTCATCCGGCAACGCACACGCGGCTGCCGCGCTACGCGCGCGGCAAGACCGGCGTTGTCGAAGCTATCCGCGGCTGTCACGTCTATCCCGACACGGTCGCCATTGGCCAGGGCGAGGATCCGCAATGGCTCTATACGGTGCTGTTCGACGGCCGCGAATTGTGGGGCGAGGCGAGCGATCCCTCGCTCAAAGTCTCGATCGAGGCATTCGAGCCGTATCTGGAGCTGGCGTAAAATGACCGACGCTGCCACGCTGCGCGCCACACATGAGGTGCGGAGTATTCCTCGCAATTCCGAGGGCCCGGTGTTTCGCGAACCGTGGGAAGCGCAGGCATTCGCGCTGGCGTTGTCGCTTAATGAACGCGGCCTGTTCACCTGGAACGAATGGGCGGCGACTCTGGGCGATGAGATCAAGAAAGCGCAGGCCGCGGGTGATCCCGACACCGGCGAGACGTATTACCACCACTGGCTCGCCACGCTGGAGCGGATCGTCGCCGAGAAAGGCTTGTCCGACGCCGGAACGCTCGCGCGTACGCGCGATGCCTGGGAACGCGCCTGCGAGCGCACGCCGCACGGCATCCCGATCGAGCTACGGCCCAGCGACTTTCGCGGCGCTTAGCCGCGTGGGATTTACAACAGCGTGCCGGGATTTTTGCGATAGCGGTTCACGATGGCATCGGCCGTCATATAGGCCAGTGCCTGGATCGTCAGTGTCGGATTGAACCCGCTCATGGTTGGGTGGGTAGCGCTGCCCATGATGAACAGGTTCGGAATATCCCAGCTCTGGCTGTACTTGTTGACCACCGATTCCCTTGGATTAGCGCCCATGCGCGCCCCGCCCTGATGGTGCGCGCCGGGCGAACCGGGGCCGAACGGCGCGGTCCAGACCAGCGTCGCGTCCATGGCGTGCCCGATGTCCACCATCTTGTTTTTGATGAACTCGACGCGCGCGCGCTCGTTCGGGCGCCGCCAGTCGTAGGTCATGCGTGGCGCCGGCAGGCCCCAGGCGTCGCGCACGTGAGGATCAAGATCGATCATCTGGTCCGGGTAGGGTAGGTTCTCGGTCTGCCCGGTCAATGCGGTGTGCCGTGTGTAGTATTTTGCGTAGAAGTCGCGGAACGCGGCGCCCCAGCGCGGCACGCCGGGCGGCGGGTTCATGCTCATTGCGGTGCCGAGCGGGCCACCTTCGAGGCCGGCGGGTCCTGCGGAAATCTGCGCGCCGCGGATAAAACCCAGATCCTTGTGATCGAAATTGTCGCCGTTGTAGTCGTCGAGCGAATTCTTCTGCGCGCTCGGGCCCATATAGACGTTGACGTGGCGATCATCGAACGCCGCGAATGCCCGCGCGCCGATATGCGCCATGATGTGCTTGCCGAGGTGTCCGCTCGAATTGGCGAGCCCGTTCGGAAATTTCTCCGTCTTCGATAGCAGCAGCAGACGCACGTTGTCGTAGATGAACGGCGCGAGGATGACGACGTCGGCTTCGATCGTGTTGTCGGAGCGGTCGGGCCCGTAATACGAGACGCCGGTCACTTTGCCGCTGTTGTCCGAATTGACGCGGTAGCATAGCGCGCCGGTGATCAGCTTGAAGTTTCCGGTGGCGTCGGCCTCGGGCAGCTTGGTCACCAAAATTGAGGATTTCGCGCCGACGTGGCAGCCGAACGCCTGGCAGAATCCGCAATAGGTGCAGCCGGGCCGATCTTTGTAGGGTTCCGACAAGATCGCGTGCGGCGACGAGAAGGCGTGCAGCCCGAGCTTCTTGGAAGCAGCGTTGAAATTGACGCCGACCTGATCAAGCAGCAACGGCTTGAGCGGATATTCGCGCTTGCGCGGCGCCTCGAACACGTTGCCACCGTCGATTTTCTTGCCATCGAGGTTGCCGGCTTTGCCGGAGACGCCGAGTTCGTATTCGGCGCGCTCGTAGTACGGCTCAAGGTCCGCGTACGACAGCGGCCAGTCGACCACCGAAGAATCCGCTGGAATGGCCGCGCTGCCATAACGTTCGATCGTCGCCGAACGCACCCGGAAATCGTCCTCGTGAAAGCGCCACGACAGTGCGCCGTAATGCACCGTGCCGCCGCCGGCCTCATTGCCGTTGTTCTGCGACGGAATCGGATGGGCTGTCGCGTTCGTGTTTGGCCGCCACGTCACCGGCATCCGCTTCGGGTCCGGCCGCAGATCCTGCCGCTGGAAGAAGCGCAGCTCATCATGCGCCTCGAAATCGGATGTCTCCAATCGCGGGCCGCGCTCGAGCCCGATCACCTTGATGCCGGCTTTGCCGAGCTCAGCGGCAAGGATACCGCCGGCGGCGCCGACGCCGACGATCACCACATCGGTCTTTTGCGTTGCCATGACTGATGACCTCCCTCAATGACGCCGATTGTTTTGTGCTTTTCCAGTGCATTTTCCGGAAAAGTGGTCACCGGTTTTCCGAAGAAAATGCGACCGAATCTATAAAACTAGTGCGGCGCAGCCGTTCCCGTTACGGCTTCGCCGCTTGTTTGGTGCCGCCGCACCGTCAGATCAATGGTCCCGGATGCTGCCGGTACCGCTTCACGATCGCGTCCGACGTCATGTAGGCCAGCGCCTGGATGGTCAGCGTCGGATTGAAGCCTGTCCCCATGGTTGGGAACGTCGAACTGCCGACCAGGAACAGGTTGGGGTGATCCCAGGTCTGGCCGTATTTGTTGACGACCGAGTCCTTTGGATCGCTGCCCATGCGGGTGCCGCCTTCGTGGTGAGCTCCCGGCGCGCCCGGCCCGAAACCGCCGTGCCAGACGTGCGGCGCGCCCATCGCCCGGCCGATCTCTTCCATCTTCGCCTGAACGAATTTGACGCGCGCCATTTCGTTGGGACGGCGCCAATCATAGGTCATGCGCGGCGCCGCCAATCCCCACTTGTCGCGGATGTGCGGATCGAGATCGATCATCTGATCCGCATAAGGCAGGTTTTCGGTCTGCCCCACCATGGCGCCTTGGCGCGCGTAGTATCGGGAAATGAAATCGCGATACGCGGCGCCCCAGCGGGGCACGCCGGGCGGCGGCGGAGTGAGAGTAGCGCTGATCGGGCCGCCCTCGAGTGTCGGCGTTCCGATCGATATTTGGGCGCCGCGGATGAAGCCCAGGCCCGCATGATCGAAATTGTCGGCGTTGAAGTCGTCGATCGAGTGCTTCTGGGCGCTCGGGCCCATGAAGTTGTTGACGTAGCGGTCCTCGAAGGTGACAAACACGCCGACCATCATGTGCGCCATGATGTGCTTGCCCAGATGGCCGCTCGAATTGGCGAGGCCGTTCGGATATTTCGCCGTCTTCGACAACAGCATCAGCCGCGTATTGTCGTAGATGAACGGCGCGACGATCACGATGTCCGCTTCGATCGTATTGTCGGAACGGTCGGGACCGTAATACGACACGCCGGTTACTTTGCCGGAATTGTCGCTGTTGACGCGATAGGCCATGGCCCCGGTGATGATCTGGAAATTGCCGCTTGCCTCGGCCTCCGGCAATTTGGTCACCAGGATCGAAGATTTGGCGCCGACGTGGCAGCCGAACGCCTGGCAGAAGCCGCAATAGGTGCAGCCCGGCCGGTCGTGATACGGCTCGGACAGGATCGCGTGCGGCGACTGGAACGGGTGAAGCCCAAGCTTCTTCGCTCCATCCTCGAACAACAATGCCGACTGATCGAAAATCAGCGGCTTAAGCGGGTACTCGCGATTACGCGGCGCCTCAAAGACATTGCCGCCATCGATCTTCTTGCCCTGGATATTGCCGGCCTTGCCGGATACGCCAAGTTCGTACTCGGCCTGGTCGTAGAACGGCTCAAGCTCGGCGTAGCTTACCGGCCAATCGGTCAGCGATGAGTCCTTCGGTATGGCCGCTTCGCCGTAACGCTCGATCGTCTTGGTCCGTGCGCGGAAATCGTCCTCGTGCATGCGCCATGACAGCGCGCCGTAATGCACGGTGCCGCCGCCGGCCTGGTTGCCGTTGTTCTGCGACGGGATCGGGTGCGCCGTGGCGTTGGGATTGGGCCGCCACGTCACCGGCGTCGTCACCGGATCGGGGCGCAGATCCTGGCGCTGGAAATAACGCAGCTCGTCGTGCGGATCGAAATCGGAGGTCTTCAACTGTGGACCGCGTTCGAGTCCGATGACCTTCATGCCGGCTTTGGAGAGCTCGGCAGCGATGATTCCGCCGGCAGCGCCGACGCCAACGATCACCACATCGGTTTTGAGGTTTGCCATGGCTCAGCCCTTCTTCTGCTTGAGCCGCGACTGCAGGCCCACAATAGGCTCGCGCGTAAACGCCTCCTTGCTTTGCATGTCCTGTTCGGTGAACTGCATCTGCGCACCGGGAAAGCCGACCAGCTGCCAGCCGGCGAAGTCTTTGTTGCCGCCATAGACCGGGTCGGCGAACATGCCCTCCATCGTATGTTTGCGCACGGTGTTGAAGAACGCCTGCCCGGTCGGCCAGACGAATTCCGGCGCCTTGCCGTGTTCAAGCGCGCCGATCACTTCGTCCTGTTGCGCGGCCGGCAAACTCCGGAACGCCTTGCCGTGCGCCGCGTTGCAGTGCGCATCGAGCTGGGTGAGGCCGTGCCGGTAGAATTCCTGTTCGTCCTTGTAGGCGCCGGCCAATGCCAGATCGATGTAATTGAGCACGTCGGCATCGGTCGCGCCCAGCTTGCCCGGCGCACCGGGCATCAGCCGCTCGGCGAACGCTTTTATGGTGCGGCTGTTTTCATCGTTGAAAAACGCGCCCTGCGCATTGGACATCGGCGCCATCGCGGTCGCGGCGTCCATCGCCATGCCCGACATGCTGCCGGCCGGTGTGTCCGCTGCGGCTACCTGTGTGCCTGATTTGGCAAGCGCGTCCGGCACGAGTGCGACGGTTGCGGCCGCTCCTGCTGCCGTGCCGACAAGGAATGCACGACGGCCTTCATCATGCTTCTTCATGAGCATCCTCTCCCTTTTGTCCGCGCTCGCGTCATCAGTCCGGCGAGATCAGCGCGCAACTAGACTGTGCTCTTTGGCGACGGCACGCAAGACGCTTGCACAGAACTGAGGGCAGACGACGGCGCATAGATGACAAAATCACGAATGACGCCGACGCTGCTCCGCTCATTCCCGCGCAAGCGAAATCCGAATAGATCGATTTTGCTAATGCATCGCGATCTCGGCGCGCGGTGCGAGCGCGCCAGGATGCCGGATGACATTGCCGGCGAGACGATGCGCCGCGCTTGCCGCCTGAGCGGGCGTGTCGCCAGTGAGCCGCGCGGCGAGATAGCCGGCATTAAATCCGTCGCCGGCCGCCGTCGTATCGACGGGAATGAAAACTTCGGGAACCGGCACGAATTCCTGCGCGCCGCCCGTCGCCACGAGCGCGCTGTTCGGTCCGTTCTTCACGACGATTTCGCCGATGCCGAACGCTTGCAGACGCGCCACCGTCGCCTCCGGACTAGGATCGCCCCACAGCACCGCCTCGTCGTCAAATGTCGGCAGCGCGATATCGACGCGCTTGAGCGTCTCGATGAACACCGAGCGTGTGCGAGGCAGATCGCCGCTCCAACCGTGCGGGCGGAAATTGCCATCGAACGCCACCTTGGTTCCCTGCCGGCGCGCCACTTCGAGCACCGCGAGGAAGCGGCTCAGTCCGGTGGTGGAAAACAGCGACAGCGTGATGCCGGAAAAATAAATGAGCTTTGCGCCGACCAGGGCTTCCGCCACGTGCATCCAGTCCGGCAGTTCGAACAGCCGGCGCACGGGCGCGCCCTTGCGCCAATAACGGACGCGGCGTTCGCCGTCCGGCCCGTTTTCGCCAAGACACAGCGCCGGCAGGTGGCCGGGAACGCGCAGCATCAGATTCGAGGAAATGCCCTCGGCAGCGGCGAGCGCCAACACGCTTTCCGAATATGGATCATCGCCCAGCGCCGTGGCGAAGGCGACCGCGATGCCGGCGCGGGCCAGGTAAATCGCGGTGTTGAAGGTGTCGCCGCCGCACGACAGCGCGAAGCGGCCGTCGGCGCCGCGCATCAATTCGAGCAGGGCCTCGCCGACGCAGATGGTGCGCAATTTTTCGGCAGGCTTGTCGCTCATCTCGTTCCCTGTCCGGGCGCGACCATGCCCGGCCGGGCAGGCCTTGGCAATCGGGAGAGAAAATAGCCGAGCGCGCTCAGGAGCGAGATGCAAAAGCTGACCGGCCAATCGGTCTCATAGGCCATGGCGATGCCGAGCCATGCTTCGAGCAGCGCGATGGCGGCCGACAGCGCAATGCCACTCCACAATCCGCTCGCCAGGCGCTGCGCTGTCGCGGGCGGTCCGACCATCAGCGCAAAGACCAGCAGCACGCCGACGATCTGCGCGCTTTCCGAGACCGCCAGCGCCACGATCGCGAGGAATGCGACCGCGACGAAGCGCACCGGCACGCCTTTGGCTTCGGCCAGTTCCGGCTGCAGGCTTGCGAAGATCAGCGGCCGCATGATCGCGGCGAGCGCGGCAAGCGTGATGGCGCCAAGTCCCGCGAGGGTTGCGATCATGCCGCGATCGACTGCAAGCACGTCGCCGAACAATAGCGCCGTCGCCTGCGAGGCGAACGCGGTGTAGTAGTGCAGGAACAACAGCCCGAAACCAAGCGCCAGCGCCAGCACCACGCCGATGGCGACATCGCGCCCGCTCAGCCGATCTCCCATCAGCCCCATGCCGATGCCTGCCGCGACGGTGAAGCCGATCAGCCCCCACAGCGGCGCAAGACCGACGAGGACTGCGCCTGTTGCGCCGGCAAATCCAATGTGCCCCAGCGCGTGGCCGGCAAACGTTTGCCCACGCAACACCAGAAAATAGCCCACCACGCCCGAAACGATCGCCGCCACGCCCGCGGCGGCAAACGCGTTGCGCATGAAATCGTATTCAAGCATGGGGGTGATCGTGACGATGGCCATGCGCGTGGCCGTGGTCGTGCCCGTCACCGTGATCGTGCAGATGGTCGGAGCGTTCGACATCACGGCCACGCGACAGTACGAAAATGTTGCCGGCGGCGTGGACCACGTCGATCGGCGCGCCATAGAGCTTTGACAGCACCGGCGCGGTCACGACTTCCGGCACCGTACCGAGCGCGGCGTGACCGTTGCCGAGATACAGCACGCGGTCGAGCGCTCCGACCAGCTGATTGAGTTCATGCGCCGAGAACAGCACGGTGATGTTGCGCGCGCGGGCAAAATCGCGGACGAGA
This sequence comes from Xanthobacteraceae bacterium, assembly GCA_049300295.1. GTDB lineage: Bacteria > Pseudomonadota > Alphaproteobacteria > Rhizobiales > Xanthobacteraceae > BOG-931. The sequence continues at coordinate 70,417 of JBAQJL010000035.1, read as the reverse complement.
TCGACCACTGCCTCCTGATAGTGATAATCGAGGCTGATCAGCGGCTCGTCGAGCAACAAGAGCCGCGGCTCGCCGAGCAGCGCCTGTGCGAGCAGGAGCCGCTGGCGCTCGCCGCCCGACATGTCTGCGAGCGGGCGCCGGGCGAGATCGAGCGCGCCGACCGCGGCCAGCGTTTTCTCGATTGTCATCAGATCGGCGCGCGACAGCAGTGGAACGCCCCAGCGTTCGCCGCGCACCGAACTGGCGATGAAGTCGAGCCCGCGCACCCGCAGATCCGGCAGCACGGTACGCACCTGCGGCAGGTAGCCGATGCCGGCATCGCCGCGCCGCGGCGGGCGGCCGAGCACGCGGATAGTTCCCGCGCGCGGCGCGACGAGGCCGAGGATGGCGCGCATCAGCGTGGTCTTGCCGGAGCCATTTGGTCCAAGCACGCCGATGAACTCGCCGCGCCGGATGGCGAGGCTGACATCGATGAGAACATTGCGGGCGAGCGCGTCGCGGCCGTCGACCGCGAGCGTCACATGGTCAAGCTCAATGACGTTGCCGCCGGCATCTTGAAGGTCGGCCGTCATGAGGCGGGCCCGGCCAGCGCCTTGGCGGTGGCGTCAAGCTCGCTCAGCATCCACGCCAGATAGGTGTCGCCCGGCGGAGCGGTTTCCGTCACCCCGACAACGGCGACATGGGAGGCGCGGGCCAGATCGATCAGATGCGCCACCAGATTGCTCGGCGCCTGTTTGTTGTAGAACAGCACCCGAACCTCGCGACCTTTCAGCTCACGCTCGAATTGGGCGAAATCACGAGCGCCTGGCTCGGTGCCGTTCATGACGGCGAGCTGAAAACGCGCGTCGTGCATTTTCAGATTGAGCGCGGCGGCCATGTCATTGAACACGGGTTCGGTCGCCGTCACCGGCGCGCCCGCATATTTGTTGCGCATGGCGGCGATTTTTTCGTCGAGCGGGGCAAGCGATGCAAGAAAGGCCTTGAGCCGCGCCGCGTATTCGTCCTTGTGCACGGGATCGGCTGCGGCAAGGGCTGCGGCGAGCGCGCCGGCCACGGCCGGCATGGTGCGCGGGTCGTACCACAGGTGCGGATTGTCGCCGGCCTTCCTGTGCACGAGATCGGCCGCGACGATGACGGCGCGGTCCGGCTTCGGCGACACGGCAAGCAGCTTTTCCATCCATGAATCGTAGCCGGCGCCGTTGAGCACCACGACTTGCGCTGCGGCAACCTGACGGACGACCGTCGGCGTAGTCTCGAACAGATGCGGGTCCTGATCGGGGTTGTTCAGAATGCTGACGACAGAAACGCGGTCGCCGCCGATCTCGCGCGCGACGCCGCCATAAAAATTCTCCGCCGCCACCACGGCGATCCTGTCGCCGGCGGCATGGGCCGGAAGGGCAGAGGCCAAGGAGATGAGGAGCGTCGTCGCTAGTCCGATAAGCGTTTTCATCTCAAAGCCTTAGCATCGCTCTGGGCGAGATGTAATATTATAACATTACACCGGCAACCCGTCATTGCGAGGAGCGATAGCGACGAAGCAATCCCAGTGCAGCCTCACGGTCATCGCAAGCGGCCCTGGATTGCTTCGCGGAGCCTGGCATCGGACCGCGCGACTTCGCGCGGGTCCGTTGGCTCGCAATGACGCATTCTCGCGGCGCGTTTTTTCGCGCCCGAGTTTTGCCAACCATTTGCACAAACGGGCCTCCCACAAAGGAGGGAGGCGGAGCGCCGAAAAGCGCGGGGGTAGATACCGCGGGCCCGACGACAAGCGTTGCCGCCTGTTGTGCGTTCATCGCGGCGCGCGTCCCCTTTTGGAAGACGCGCTCGCCTCTCGGCGCTCTACCGCGGCTCTCGCCAAGTTTTTAGGCGTGGCTCAGTCCGGTCCCGCGCTTCATGGCAGCGCCAACGGATCACTCCGTCCGCCACCCGGGCAGCCAGCTCCTGGCAGACCGGCGTCGTGGCCGGCCGGGCGAGTTTCCGAACCGCCTGCGAACAGAGTGTATGGCTCCGTCCGCAGGAACCGCCCTCGCTCCCCTTCGGGGAGTACCCTCGGCCGAAAGGCCCCTCACGGACAGTGAGCGAGGTGGAAGGTCTTGTAGCATATTCGGGGACATTGTCAAGAAAAAAAGGACAAGTCGATAGATCTTGTAAGGCGTAAGCCGGTAAGACATATTTCTGGAATGAACCGTCAAACACGCCCGCCGTCCGCGTTCTCTAAAGTCTCGGTCAAAAGCCAGACTGTCATTCCGCGCGAGGTGCGTGAACGCCTGCAACTTAATCCCGGTGACACGCTGCGCTACCGTTTGACGGGCGAAGGCGTGCTTCTCGACAAGGCGCCGGCGAGCGATGCAGACGATCCGTTCGTTGCCTTCTCAGAATGGTCAGGCGAGGCGGACGAGAAGGCATATGGCGACCTCTGAAGCAGCACGCTTCGATCCATTTGATGTGGTGATAGTGCCATTTCCATACGCCGACCGCCTCGCCGAGAAACGTCGCCCGGCGCTCGTCATTTCCAACCGCAAGCTGGCTTTGCACGGCGTGATTTGGGTGGCGATGATCACCAGTGCCGAGAACGAACGATGGTCGACCGATGTCGCGATCACGGACCTCGCTCGTGCCGGTCTGCCGGCGCCGTCCGTCGTGCGGCCGGCAAAGATCGCATGCATTGATCCCAGCCGGATCGATCGCCGCGCGGGCCGGCTCGACCGGGCAGCGGCTCGCAGCGTGAGTCAAAAGCTGCAAGGATTTTTGGCGTGAAGGATTGCTCAGGGGCAAGTAGCCCGGGTTTCGCTGCGCTCAACCCAGGCTACAGCGCTTCTCAATTCGGCTTCAGCAGCGGCACAAGCTTGTTCTTCTCCGCGGCGTCGACGGCGAGGTTCTTCGTGAAGCCCGCGGCGTCGGCGAAATAATCCGCCGGCTGGAAGGTGTGCTTGACGACGCGCTGGGCGGCCTCGCTCTTGATGATGTCGATGCAGGCCGCCTCGAGTTTGTGGACCACGGCATCGGGCATTCCGGCGGGGCCGAGCAGCCCGCCGTAGCTCAGCGGGGCTACGTCAAAGCCTTGTTCCTTGAAGGTCGGCACGTTGGGCAGCGACGGATTGCGCGTTTCGGCAAAAATGCCGGGCATCGGCAGGCCCGAGCCGGCCGCGGCCGTGAGCGGCACGGCGGCGAATTCGATCTGGCCGGAGCGAACGTTCTGGAGTTCCTCGGCCGGGCCTTTGAACGGAATGTTGTTAAACGACACCTTGGCTTGTTCGGCGAACGCGATCATGGCGAGGTGCGGGATGGTGCCAATGCCGGGAATGCCGACGGTGACCGCCCCCGGCTTCTTCTTCGCTGCTTCGATCAGATCGCGCGCGGTTTTCAGCGGCGAGTTCGGCGGCACCACGACGACCTGATCGTTCTTGAAGGTCTGGCAGATCGGCGTGAAAGATTTGGCGGTGTAGCCGGCCTGCTTGTCGATCAGCGGCTGCACGGTGATCGAATAGGTCGCACCGTGCATCAGCGTGTAGCCGTCCGGCTTGGCGCGGGCGACGTCCGCGGTGCCGAGCACGCCGGCGGCGCCGCCCTTGTCGACGACGATGAAGGGTTTGCCGAGCCGCGACGAAAAGCCGTCGGCCAGCACGCGGCCCAGAATATCCGCGCTCGACCCGGCCGTGGCCGGAACGATGATCTGGGTCACATGATCCGGGTAGGTTTGCGCCATCGCAGAAGTCGCAACCGCCAGCGCCGCGGCGCCAATCGTCACACCAATGGTCGCGGCGAAGCCCATCCGCTGCTGCATCGTTCCCTCCCGGAGCCGTGTCTTAAAAACGATACAAGAAGCCGGGCCTCGATCAAGCCGATCCGCCTCGATGAAACGCCGCACCCCATGGGCCGACCTGCTGGGCGAGCCACCCGCCAAGTGAGTGATGCAAGGGCCGCCGGATGCCTATATAGGGGAGGCCAACGGAGGGACGAAATGACTGACAAAATCCCGGTCACCGTGCTGACCGGCTACCTCGGCGCCGGCAAGACCACGCTGCTCAACCGCATCCTGTCGGAGCCGCACGGCAAGAAATACGCGGTCATCGTCAACGAGTTTGGCGAGATCGGCATCGACAACGACCTCGTGGTCGGCGCCGATGAGGAAGTGTTCGAGATGAACAACGGCTGCATCTGCTGCACCGTGCGGGGCGATCTCGTTCGCATCCTCGACGGCCTGATGCGGCGCAAGGGCAAGTTCGACGCCATCATCGTCGAGACCACGGGGCTCGCCGATCCGGCGCCGGTGGCGCAGACGTTTTTCATCGACGAGAATGTCGGACGGCGCACCAAGCTCGACGCCGTCGTCACGGTGGCGGACGCCAAATGGCTCAACGACCGGCTCAAGGACGCGCCCGAGGCCAAGAATCAGATCGCGTTCGCCGACGTCATCCTGCTCAATAAGACCGACCTTGTCACTCCCGAAGAGTTGAGCGAAGTCGAAGCGCGTATCCGCGGCATCAACCCATACGCCAAGCTGCACAGGACAGAGCGTTCAAACATCGCGCTGAACGAGGTTCTGGACCGCAACGCCTTCGATCTCGACCGCATTCTCGATATCGAGCCCGCTTTCCTCGAAGGCGAGGACCATGATCACGATCACCATCATGGCCACGAGCATGGTCACGACCATGATCATCACCACGATGATGACCACAAGCACGCGCATTCACACGGTGGGCTGAAGCACTACCACGATGAGGACATGCAATCGATTTCAATGAAAAGCGACAAGCCGCTCGACCCGGACAAGTTTTTCCCGTGGGTGCAGGACCTGGTGCAGAAGGAAGGCCCAAGCATTTTGCGCTGCAAGGGCATTCTGTCGTTCAAGAACGACGACGAGCGCTTCGTCTTTCAAGGCGTGCACATGATCCTCGACGGCGACCATCAGCGGCCCTGGAAGGCGGATGAAAAACGCGACAGCCGCATCGTCTTCATCGGCCGCAACCTGCCAGGCAAGAAGATCGCCGAAGGATTCGAAAGCTGCATCGCGTGATTCTTTTGCCCTCCCCCCTTGCGGGGGAGGGTTGGGAGGGGGGTCGTGAGGTAACGCGCGGGCGTCCACGCCCCTAACATCACCTCCCGACCCCACCCCTAACCCTCCCCCACAAGGGGGAGGGGAATTGCACCGCCGGATCAATCCATGACCGACACTCGCACGAGCACCGACACCGTTTCCGTCGTCGATCGTACACGCGCAGTTGCCGCCGGCGGCGCGATTATCGGCTCGCATTTTCTCGGCCGTACCGCAGTCTTCGTGCTCGCCGAGGAAGCGCTGGTGTTCGCCGAGCCGGACGGGGAAATGCGCCGCATGGATGTGCATGGCGGCGCGATCCTCGCGTCGGCGAGCGACGGCGCCCGCATTGTTTCGGGCGGCGACGACGGCAAGGTGGTGATGACGGATGCCGGCTCGACACGCGTGCTTGCAGTCGATGCCAAGCACCGCTGGGTCGATCACGTCGCGTTTGGTCCGGACGGCGCGGTCGCCTGGTCGGCCGGCAAGACGGCATTCGTGCAAGGCAAGGAGCTGCGCGAATTCGAAGCGCCGTCGACTGTCGGCGGGCTCGCGTTTCTACCCAAGGGCTTCCGCCTCGCGGTGGCGCATTACAACGGCGCGAGCTTGTGGTTTCCCAACGCAGCGGGTGCGGCGCCGGAAAAGCTTGAGTGGAAGGGCTCGCACCTCGGCGTGACGGTGAGCCCCGACGGCCGGTTCGTTGTCACGACCATGCAGGAGCCGATGCTGCATGGCTGGCGCATCGTCGACCGCCAGCACATGCGCATGTCGGGTTATTCCGCGCGCGTTACCTCGTTCGGCTGGACCACGGGCGGGCGCTGGCTCGCGACCTCGGGCTCCAATCAGGTCATTCTCTGGCCGTTCGCCACCAAGGACGGTCCGATGGGCAAGCAGCCGCGGCTGTTGGCGCCGACCGAGCAAAAGGTCGAAGTCGTCGCGTGCCATCCGCGGCAGGACATCATCGCCGCTGGTTACGGCGACGGCATGGTGCTGATCGTGCGCGTCGACGACGGCGCCGAGATACTGGCCAAGAAACCCGGCGATGCGCCGGTGACGGCGCTGGCCTGGAGCGCGGACGGCACGCTGCTGGCGTTCGGCACAGAGAGCGGCGAGGCCGGCGTGATTGATCTGGCGTGACACACAGTCGTCATTGCTTCGCGGAGCCAGTCATCGGACCGCGCGACTTCGCGCGGGTCCGTTGGTTCGCAATGACGAAATAATTTGATCGGACTGAGTCTGGAGGCCACGATGTTTCTGAAAGTCTCGGCGGGCGGCGACGTGACGTTCGAGGACCGCGACAATTTTCGAGCATTTAAGCTCGTTGCCGCGGGTGAGCCGGGCAAGATCGATGCGGTCCGCGGTGCTGTTGCCGGCAAAGCCGAGGTATCCGACGCGCAGACTGCCTGGGTATTTGAGGATGCGCTCCGCCGCTGGCCAGGTGTCGCCGACAATGCGGACTGGCAGGGCAAGCTCTCGGCGATGATCGAGAAAGCCCGGCCGCACGGTTGGATCGATGACGCCCGTAAGGCCATCAAGGCGCATGTGGAGTGGGTGGCGTAATAGCGGTCATTCCGGGGCGCGGGCGAAGCCCGCGAGCCCGGATTCCATACTCGCTGACCTGTGGCTATGGATTCCGGACTCGCCGTTTGCGGCGATCCGGAATGACGATCAGTTCAAATCACGTATTGCCGCAGTGGCGGAAATCCGTTGAAGCCGACCGACGAATAGGTCGCCGTGTAGGCGCCGGCTGCCTCGATCAGGACCTTGTCGCCGATGGCGAGCGTGACCGGCAGCGGGTAGGGGGTCTTTTCGTACATCACATCGACCGAGTCGCAGGTTGGGCCGGCAATGATGCAGGGCACGGTTTCGTCGCGGTCGTGGGTGGTGCGGATCGGATAGCGGATCGACTCGCCAATGGTTTCCGCAAGTCCGTGGAATTTGCCGATGTCGAGATAGACCCAGCGGACCTCGTCTTCGGGCGAGCGTTTGGCGATCAGAACCACCTCGGCCTCGATCATGCCGGCATTGCCGACAAGACCGCGGCCCGGCTCGATGATGGTGTTCGGGAGGTTGTTGCCGAAATGCTTGCGCAGCGAGCGGAAGATCGCCTTGCCGTAGGATTCAAGCTTCGGCGTCTTGCGCACATATCGCGCCGGGAAACCGCCGCCAAGATTGACCATGGCGAGTGCAATTCCGCGCTCGGCACAGGCACGAAACACGGCCGCCGCCGAGGCGAGCGCCCGATCCCAGGCTTCCACATTGTGCTGCTGCGAGCCGACGTGGAACGACACGCCGTGCGGCACAAGTCCAAGCTTGTGCGCGTGCTCCATGATGTCGGCCGCATAGGCCGGCTCGCAACCGAACTTGCGCGACAGCGGCCACTCGGCGCCGGAACCGTCGCAGACGATGCGGCAGATCACCCGGCTGCCGGGCGCAGCGCGCGCCACCTTCTCCACCTCGGCTTCGCAGTCGACGGCAAACAGCGTGACGCCGAGCGCGAACGCCGCGGCAATCTCGGTCTCTTTCTTGATGGTGTTGCCGTAGGAGATCCGATCGGGCGTCGCGCCGGCGGCCAGCACGGCGTGCGTCTCGGCCAGCGAGGCTACGTCGAAGCAGCAGCCAAAGCCGGTCAGCAGTTTGAGGATTTCCGGCGCCGGATTGGCTTTGACGGCGTAGTAGACCTTGGTGTCCGGCAAAACCTTGGCGAAGCCAAGATAGTTGTCGCGGACGACATCCAGGTCGACCACGAGGCAAGGTCCATCTTGGGTACGATGTTTGAGAAATTCGCGAATGCGTGCAGTCATCAAGCCAGCTCCCTAATCCGGCCGGCGGCACAGCCGCCGAGGTGAACCTCCTGCAACGCGCGCCGTTCCGCACCATTGCGAAACGACTGACGTTGCCGTGATTGCTGCCTTGGTCCGGATGAGGGAGATCCCGTTCCGCACTGCTGGCAAAGAAGGACAAGCCTTTTCAGTCAACCGGCATTAGCGCCGGGATCCAAAAAAGCCCTTCCGTCGTTGCTTTAAGCCGCGTCGCCCGTTGAGAGCGGGCTATGCCGGTTTCGCCTCCGGCTGCCGGTCGCGGGAGCAAGGAAGTAGTATTTCTTCCTTAGGCGGCTGTCCGGCCTCTTGTCCGGATGCCCACCGACCGACACACGGCCACAGGCACGTGCGAAATTGGGCGATTCGCAAATAATCTATTCCGGACAGAGTCGCAAGCGATTTGGTCTTAACAAAAGGTAACGCCGCGGCTTCTTCACAGCGTGCGTCGCGGTGCGCGCCGAGTTACTCGGCGGTGAACGGCTCGACGCGATGCGCGGCGCGCAGAAACTGCGCCATGATGGCGAGCCCGCACAGCATGAAGATGCCGTCGAGGATGTGAGCGCCAAGCGCGCCCAGTCCGGCGAGGCTGGCGATCGCCCAACTGCCCGCGAAGGCGGCGCCGAACACTTCCGCGCTGATAAGGATCGCTGCGCTGACCACGGTCAGCACGTTCGGCCATCGAATGCGCCGGCGGCGCTGGATCAAAGAAGTATCGCTCATGGCGCGCACTTAGTCCGAAACCTGCGGCCGGTGCAAGCCGCCCCGCGCAGCAACGCAGCCTCGCTCTCGCATTGACGGCCCGGCAGAATAGCGTGAGCGTGCGGCGCCAGCAGGGGAGGATGCCATGGAAATGCGGGTGTTCGGGCGCAGCGGCCTGCGCCTGTCGGCGCTGGGCTTCGGCTGCGGGGCGGTCGGCGGCCTGATGGTGCGCGGCACTCCGCGCGACCAGGAGCGCGCCGTCGCCCGCGCGCTCGATGCCGGCGTGAACTATTTCGACACGGCCGTGCAGTACGGCGACGGCGAGTCGGAAAAGAATCTCGGCCGCGCGCTGCAAAGCCTCAAGCGCTCGGACCGCGTCGTCGGCACCAAGGTCCGGCTGCCGGCCACCGATGTCGGTCGGATCGGCGACGCGATCGCCCAATCGCTCGACGGCAGTCTATCGCGGCTACGGCTTGATCGGGTCGACATCTTCCACCTGCACAATTCGATCACGGCGAGTGGCGGCGGTCCGGCGCTCTCAGTGCGCCAAGTGTTGGACGAGGTCGTGCCGGCATTCGAGCGCCTGCGGCAGGCGGGCAAGATCCGCTTCCTCGGGCTCACGGCCGTGGGCGACACCGAGGCGCTGCATCAGGTGATCGATTCCGGCAAATTCGACAGCGCGCAGGTGGTCTACAACATGCTCAATCCATCCGCGGCATCAGGCCTGCCGGCCAACTATCCGGCGCAGGACTACGGCCGGCTGCTCGATCACACCCGCGCGGCAGGCACGGGCGTCATCGGCATCCGGGTGCTCGCTGGCGGCGCGCTGTCGGGCTCGGCCGCGCGGCATCCCATTGCCAGCCCCCCGCCTGCGCCGATCGGGTCGGCCATGAGTTATGAAGCCGATGTGGCGCGCGCCCGCCGTCTCGAGCCGCTGGTCGCGGAGGGTTTTGCCGCGAGCCTCACCGAAGCAGCCACGCGCTTTGCACTCTCGCAGCCGGCTATCGGGACGATCTTGGTCGGCATAGCCACACCGGAGCAGTTCGAAGAGGCGCTCAAGGCGGCGGAGAAAGGTCCGCTGCCCGCCGCGGCGCTTGAGCGGTTGTCGGCGCTTCAGCAGGAATTTGCCGGCGAGGCCCGTTGATGTCCGCGGTTGGGTCGATCCAGGCTCTGGCTCACCTTTGGAAGAGGTCGCTAAGCATGCGGCCACCTTCACGTTGACATTATTTCCCGATAAGAGCGCCGTTGTGGATCAGGTGGGTGTTTTGGGCTAGATTTTCAGGGCTTTCGACACATCTTTGGCCGATGGCGACGATGAAGCGAAGGCGACGATGAAGCGAAAACAGTTTCTGGCAATTGGCGCCGCGATCATGGCGGCCGCTTTGACGCCGCCGACCGGCGCGCAGGCGCAATTTTTTGGCGGCGGCTGGGGCTATCAGCAGCCTTACCGCGCCGCGCCGCCATCGAACGGTTTTTCGTTCCCCTTCTTCGGCCGGCGTCGCGCCTATGCGCCGCCGGCCGAATCCTATCGCGCGCCGCCGCCACGCAAGCCTGAGACGCCGCCGTCGAGTACCGTCATTGTCGTCGGCGACTCGATGGCCGATTGGCTCGCCTATGGGCTTGAGGAAGTCTACGCCGACAATCAGCAGATCGGTGTGGTCCGCAGCGTCCGTACCTATTCGGGGCTTGTGCGCTACGAGCCGCGTAACGAGGCGCTGCAGTGGCCGCAAGCCGTCAAGGATTCGCTCGCAACCGAGAAGCCGAGTGCAATCGTGGTTATGCTCGGCTTGAACGACCGCATCCCGCTGCGTGAGCGCGCCGCGCCGGCAGCCGCGGCGGCCAAGCCCGCGCCGCAGGCACAACAGGGAAAGCCGGACGGAAAGGTCGCGCCGCAAGCGGCGGCTGGCGCGGACCAGAAGCCGGAAGAGCGCCCGGCCGACCTGCGCCATCCGGGTCCCAGCGTCTCCTACGAATTCCGCAGCGATCAGTGGGCGCGGGCGTACAAAAAGCGCATCGATGAGATGATTACGGCGCTTAAGAGCAAAGGTGCTCCGGTGATTTGGGTCGGGCTGCCGGCGATCCGCGGTCCCCGCGCGACAAGCGACATCAGCTATCTCGACGATCTTTATCACGCGGAAGCCGACAAGCTTGGCGTCACTTATGTCGACATCTGGGATGGCTTTGTCGACGAGGACGGACGCTACGCAGTGCAGGGGCCGGACTTCGAGGGCCAGATTCGCCGGCTGCGGACCGGCGACGGCGTTCATTTCACCAAATACGGCGCGCTCAAGCTCGCGCATCTGGTCGATCAGGACCTGAGCCGCATCATGGCCAATCCCACGGCGCCGGTGGCGCTGCCGTCGCCACAGGCTGCGGCGCCTGCAAAACCCGGCACCGTGCATCCTGCCGTGGGGCCGGTGCTGCCGCTGACCGCTACGGGCGGCGGTGGCCAGATGATCAACGGCGGCGAAGCCGCAAGCCTGCTCGGCGCTGGCAGCCACACAGCGCCGGTCGCCTCAGAGGATCCGACCGCCAAGAGTGCGCTGGTCCGTGGCGATCCGCTCGCGGCGCCGCCGGGCCGCGCCGACAATTTCGCCTGGCCGCAAGGCGACACCGCCGCGAGTGCATCGCCGCAAGGCGCACCCACTGCACGTTGAGTGCATCGTCAGCGAGGTGCCAGCGGCCTACTTCGGTGGCGCGTCGTAAAGCGGGCGCCCCTTGTCGACCACATGCACGGTAACAAGCTTTAAGGACGTATCGCCGACGACCTTAAAGCCGGCATGCGGCACGTCGCGGAGATTCATCGAGCCTGCTCCCGTAGCCAACTTGATCTCTTTGCCATCGGGCGTTTGCACTGTCGCGCCTTGAATGACGTAGAAGGCTTCCACGCCGTGGTGGATATGACGCGTGACCAAATCGCCGGGTTTGTATTCGGCCACTGACAGGATGACTTCCATGTTGGTCCCGGTCAGATCGGTGCGCTTTATCTCCTTGCGCTGCGGCGAGTCCTGAGCCTGCGCCAAGCCGAGCAGCGCGAAGGCCGCAACGGCAGCAACAATACACTTTGCGACATTATTCATGATGTCCTCCCGTTTCTGATGCCGCCATCATAGCTGAAAACACGGCCGGGAGGGGAGTGGCGCAAACAGGGGCCTCAGCGAACAGCAGTCGGCTATCAATGCGGTCAGCCGAACGACTTAATGCTTTCGGCAACAGAATCGGCGACGTGCTCCTTAGAAATAACGCCGACGATCTGCGCCGGACGCCAGCGGCCCTCGGTGGTCGTCACCACCGCCATGGTGGCGTCGCGGCGTTCCATGCGCCGTACCACGTCGAACATCACGTCGCTCTCGCGCGCCAGCGTGAAGTTGCGTTGCGCAATGTCGCCGAAATGAACGCCGCCATAAGCGGCCTCAGCGCCGTGCCGCAGCCCGGTGTTGATGCGGATCACGCCGACGAGGCGATTGCCGCGCGTGACGACGACGTGCCGAAGGCCGTGGTCCTTTGCATGCTCGTTGAGAAACGCGCCGAAATCAGCCTCGGCCGGAACGATCGTCACGTCGCGTTCCATGACTTCACCGGCTCGGCGCACCAGGAACATGTTGGCGTGCATCGCCTTGGGGACGAAATGGCCGCGGCCGACCAGCTTGATCGTGTAGATATTTTCCGGCGACAGCAGGCGGCGAACGCCTATGGCAAGCGCGACCGCGACGATGCTCGGCATGACGAGATCGTAGTCGCGCGTCATCTCGAAGATCATGGTAACGGCGGTCATGGCCGCCCCGGTGCCGCCGCCGACCATCGCCGCCATGCCGATGATCGCGCCGGTCGTGACGCTGACGCCTTCAACGGGATGGATCGCCGTTGCTATCGCGCCGAAGGCGCCGCCGATCGTCGCCCCCATGAACAGCGACGGCGAAAAAATTCCACCCGACGACCCTGCGCCGATGCTGGTCGAAGTGGCGCAAACCTTTGCCACGAACAGAATGAGAAGCAGCGCGGGAAATCCAAGGCCGCCGGTCAGGATCGCCTGGATCGTCGAGTAGCCGACGCCCTCGACGTAGTAATGTCCGGCGGTCCGAAACAGCACATAGATCAGAATGCCCAATCCAAGCATGCCGATGATGTGACGCAGGTACGGATTGGCAATATGCTCGAAGATGTCCTCGGCGAAGCTCAGCCCGCGGATGAAGCCGGTTGCGGCCAGTCCAATCAGCGCGCCCAGCAAGGCAAACAACAGCAGCGCGGCAAGCGTCGCCGGATGCCCCGAGGTCAATAGTTCGCTGGGAATGCTGAAGGCCGGGTGGATGCCGAAAAAGATACGGCCGACGAACGTTGCCGTGCCGGTGGCAAGCGCCACCGGGAGAAACGTCCGAGCGCTCAGTTCCGGCATCATCAGTTCGATGGCGAACATCACCCCGCCGATCGGCGTGTTGAAGGTCGCCGCAATGCCGGCTCCGGCGCCGGCGGCAACCATGGTGATGCGCTGCCACGGTGCCATGCGGATGATCTGCCCGAGCGTCGAGCCGAGCGCCGCGCCGATCTGGATGATCGGTCCTTCGCGTCCGACCGCCGCGCCGGTCCCAATCGCCAGCGCGGAGGCGAGCGATTTGATGAGCGCCACGATTGGTCGGATGACACCGTCCTTGTAGTAGATTGCGTCCATAACCTCGGGCACGCCATGGCCGCGAGCCTCTGGAGCAAAATTCGTAATGAGAAAAGTGACGAGGATGCCGCCGACGACGGGCACAAGGATGACGAGCGCGCCCCATGGACTCGGCGGAGTGAATGCGCTGGCGTCGTAATCGAGCGCGAACTTGCCGAGAAAGGCAGCGTTGTGGATGAACCCGATCAGGGCCCGGAACACGACGGCGCCAAATCCGGTAACCAAGCCTACGACAACAGCAAAAAGCGACAGACGAACAAGACCGATTCGCACGGGCAACTTGATCTTCATCAGAAACTAATCTCCGTCCCTCCGGAACACCCCGCCGAATTCGGCGAAAGGCAGCATGCGGCGCGTTGGCCGAAGGGCTATCGCAACTGAGTCCGTATTTCCAGTCATTGATGCGGGGCGCGTCAGCGCCAAGACGCTGGGCGCCCGAGCAGGTTGTGCGTCATATTCACACGCCTCATTCGCTCTGCCGCCGATGAGCGTTAACTCCCGGCGTGGCAACGGCGCGTTTTTGGGCGCCAGGCGAGTGCGAGGCGGCGGATGAGCGGCGTCATGCTTTGCGAATTTGGGCCCGGTATCTGGACCAGTCGCGGACCGATTATTTCCTTCCTCGGGTTTCGTTACCCGACGCGAATGGCGGTGATTCGCCTGCCAAACGGCGGATTGTTCGTATGGTCGCCGGTTGCACTTTCTACGTCGCTCAAGAAGAACGTGGATGCATTGGGATCGGTCCGCTTCCTCGTTTCTCCCAACCGGCTCCACCATCTTTATCTAAGTGAATGGAACTCCGCCTACCCGTCTGCAAAACTTTGCGCACCTCCCGGCTTGCGCGCGAAGCGCAAAGACCTGGCGTTCGACAGGGACCTTAGTGACACACCTAAGGAGTGGAGCGCCGAGATCGACCAAGTTCCGGTACGCGGGAGCATCCTGACTGAGGTGGTATTTTTCCATCGGGAAAGCCGAACCGCAATATTTGCCGATCTTGTACAGAACTTTCCGCCCAGTTGGTTTGGCGGCTGGCGGGGCGTCGTCGCACGGCTCGACGGCATATGCGCGCCAAATCCAGGTGCTCCTAGAGAATGGCGAGTCACTTTCTTCAATCGTCGCGCGGCGCGCGCCTCGCTTCATGCCATTCTCTCTTGGCCGATCGAGCGCGTGCTGATGGCGCACGGCGATCCGGTGCATGAGGACGGCTTATCGTTTGTGCGCCACGCCTTCGGCTGGATGCTGTAAACAGCAGAACTCATCGTCACATTGCGGGCGCTTCACCGCGGCAGCAGCGTCGAGCCCATCAAATATTTGTCGACGGCGTGCGCCGCCTGGCGGCCTTCACGGATCGCCCAGACCACTAGCGACTGGCCGCGGCGCATGTCGCCCGCTGTAAAGACCTTATCGAGCGAGGTTTTGTAATCGTCCGTCGTGGCGCCAATGTTGCCGCGGCGATCGAGCTCAAGACCTAAGCTCTTGAGCATGCCGTCGTGCACCGGATGCACGAAGCCCATCGCCAGCAACACGAGCTCGGCCGGAATCTCGAACTCGGTGCCGGGGACCGGTTTGAACCTGTCGTCGACGCGCACGCAATGCAGCCTTTTCACCGCGCCGTCGTCACCGGAAAAGGCGGTGGTGTGGACGGCGAATTCACGCTCGGCGCCTTCCTGGTGGCTCGATGAGATGCGCAGCTTCAGCGGCCAGTTGGGCCAGGTGAGCGCCTTGTTCTCGTGCAGCGGCGGCTCCGGCATGATTTCGAAATTGACGACCGAACGCGCGCCCTGCCGGAAGGCGGTGCCGATGCAGTCGGAGCCGGTATCGCCGCCGCCGATGACGACGACGTGCTTGCCATCGGCGAGGATAGGCGCGCCGTCGCCGGCCCGCTCGCCGGACACGCGCCAGTTTTGCTGCGGCAGATAATCCATTGCGAAATGAATGCCGTTCAATTCGCGGCCGGGCACCGCCAGGTCGCGGCCTTTTTCGGCGCCGCCGGTCAGCACCACGGCGTCGTACTCGCCGACGAGCTTTTTGGCATCGACGTTGACACCAACGTGGGCGTTGTAATGAAACACCACGCCTTCGGCCTGCATCTGCTCGACGCGGCGGTCGATGTGATGTTTCTCCATCTTGAAGTCCGGAATGCCGTAGCGCAAAAGGCCACCGGCCTTGGCGAATTTCTCGTAGACGTGAACATCGTGCCCGGCGCGCGCGAGCTGTTGCGCGCACGCCATGCCGGCCGGTCCTGAGCCGACGACGGCGACCTTCTTGCCGGTCTTTTCCGCCGGCAGTTCAGGTTTGAGACCCTGCGCGATGGCGCGGTCGGCGATCGCGCATTCGATCGATTTGATGGTGACCGGGTTCTCGTCGATGTTGAGCGTGCATGAGGCTTCGCACGGCGCCGGGCAGATGCGCCCGGTGACTTCGGGAAAGTTGTTGGTCGAGTGCAGATTGCGCGCCGCCTCGTCCCAGTTGCCCTGATAGACGAGATCGTTCCAGTCGGGAATCTGATTGTTGACCGGACAGCCGGGCGTACCCGGAGTCAGTTCGCCGGTGCCCATGCAATAGGGCACGCCGCAATTCATGCAGCGCGCCGCCTGAGTGACGTAATCCTTCTCAGCCAAGGGCAGCACGAACTCGCCCCAATGGCGCACGCGCTCGGCGACCGGCTCGTAGTCGCGGTCCTCGCGTTCGTAATCCAGGAATCCGGTGATCTTGCCCACTGCGCGCCCTTAAATATCGTTGTGGCGGTCGCAGCGCTCATTCTCATTCGTCATGCCCGCGCTTGTCGCGGGCATCCACGTCTTACAGATCCAATACAGCAAAGACGTGGATGGCCGGAACAAGTCCGGCCATGACGCTTGTGAGGCGTGACTGAACACCATTCCGTCCTACTCCGCCGCTATGGCGGCTGCCTTCATTTCGTTGAGCGCGCGGCGATATTCGACCGGCATGACTTTGCGGAATTTCGGATAGAACGTTTTCCACTCGTCGAGAATTTTGGCCGCGACCGCGGAGCCTGTGTAGCGGGCGTGCCTCTCTATCAGATGATGCAGCCGGTGCGCATCGAACGCGGAGAGGTCGAACGTGATGTCCACGAGCCCGTGCGTTTCAAGGTCGCGCGCGTGATGGAAGATGCGCGAATTGATGTCCTCCTCGCCCGGCATCGGCTCAAGCTCGACCATGGCGAGGTTGCATCGCGATTCGAATGTGCCGTCATCGTCGAGCACATAGGCGATACCGCCCGACATGCCGGCGGCGAAGTTGCGGCCGGTGCGACCGAGCACCACCACGACGCCGCCCGTCATGTATTCGCAGCAATGGTCGCCGGCGCCCTCGATCACCGCAAGGGCGCCCGAGTTGCGCACCGCGAAGCGCTCGCCGGCGACGCCGCGGAAGTAGCACTCGCCTTCGATGGCGCCGTAGAGAACAGTATTGCCGACAATGATGGATTGCTCGGGTACGACGGCGGCGGCGGCTGGCGGACGCACGACGATGCGGCCGCCCGACAAACTCTTGCCGACGTAGTCGTTGGCGTCGCCATCGAGTTCGAACGTGACCCCGCGCGCAAGAAAGGCGCCGAAGCTTTGCCCGGCAGTGCCGGTGAACTGCGCCACGATCGTGTCGTGCGGCAACCCCTCATGACCGTAGCGCTTGGCGATTTCGCCGGACAGCATGGCGCCGGTGGTGCGGTCGATATTTTTGATCGGCAAAGCGATGCGGACCGGCGCGCCGCCTTGAAGCGCCGCTTGAGACTGCGCGATCAGCTTGCGATCGATGATGTCGTGGATCTTATGATCCTGCCGCTCGCAATTGAATATCGCGACGCCCGGTGGCATGTCCGGCTTGGTGAACAGCTTGGAAACGTCGAGGCCGCTCGCCTTGCCGTGCGCGACAAGCTTGCGCTGATCGAACATCTGCATCTGCCCGATCATTTCGTCGAACTTGCGGTAGCCCATCTCTGCCATCAGTTCGCGGACTTCCTCAGCGACGAAGAAGAAATAGTTGATCACGTGCTCAGGTTGGCCCTTGAAGCGCTTGCGCAGGACCGGGTCTTGGGTGGCGACGCCGACCGGGCAGGTGTTGAGATGGCATTTGCGCATCATGATGCAGCCGGCCGCGATCAAGGGCGCGGTGGCAAAGCCGAATTCATCGGCGCCGAGGAGCGCGCCAACCACGACATCGCGGCCGGTTCGAATGCCGCCATCGACTTGAACGGCGATGCGGCCGCGCAGCCTGTTGGCGACCAGGGTCTGATGGGTTTCGGCGAGACCGATCTCCCAGGGCGAGCCCGCATGCTTGACCGAGGTCAGCGGCGCGGCGCCCGTGCCGCCCTCATAGCCGGCGATGGTCACATGGTCGGAACGCGCCTTCGAAACGCCAGCGGCGACCGTCCCGACGCCAACTTCCGAAACGAGCTTAACGCTCACGTCGCCGTCCGGATTGACGTTTTTCAGATCGAAGATGAGCTGCGCCAAGTCCTCGATCGAATAGATGTCGTGATGCGGCGGCGGCGAGATCAGCCCGACGCCCGGCGTCGAATGACGCACCTTGGCGATGGTCTTATCGACCTTGTGGCCGGGCAATTGACCGCCTTCGCCGGGCTTGGCGCCTTGCGCGATCTTGATCTGCATCATGTCCGAGTTGACGAGGTACTCGGCCGTGACGCCGAAGCGGCCGGAGGCGACCTGCTTGATCGCCGACCGCATGGAATCGCCGTTCGGCAGCGGCTTGAAGCGGTCGGATTCTTCGCCGCCTTCGCCGGTGTTGGATTTGCCGCCGATGCGGTTCATGGCGATGGCGAGCGTGGTGTGCGCTTCGCGCGAGATCGAGCCGTATGACATGGCGCCGGTGGAAAAACGTCGCACGATGTCCTTGGCCGGCTCGACTTCCTCGATCGGCACGGGCTTCCGCCCGTCCTCGTCCGCCGCCTTGATGCGGAATAGGCCGCGTATGGTGAACAGGTGTTCCGACTGCTCGTTGATAATGCGAGCGAACTGACCGTATTTCTCGTACGAATTGGCGCGCACCGCATGCTGCAGCGCTGCCACCGTCGCGGCATTCCAGACGTGTTCCTCGCCGCGCACGCGGAACGCATATTCGCCGCCGACGTCGAGCATGGTGCGATAGATCGGCGAATCTGAAAATGCATCGCGATGCCGGTGCACGGCCTCTTCGGCGATTTCGGCGAGCCCGACCCCTTCGATGCGCGTCGCGGTGCCGGTGAAATATTTGGCGACGAACTCGGATTTCAGCCCGACCGCATCGAAAATCTGCGCCCCACAATAGGACTGATAGGTGGAGATGCCCATCTTCGACATCACCTTGAGCAGTCCCTTGTCTATCGACTTGATGTAACGCTTGACGACTTCTTTCCCGTCGAGCTTCTGCGGCAGCTCGCCCTTCATGGCGACGAGTGTCTCGAAGGCGAGATACGGATTGATCGCCTCCGCGCCGTAGCCGGCGAGGCAGGCAAAATGATGCACTTCGCGCGGCTCGCCTGACTCGACGACGAGGCCGACCGAGGTGCGCAAGCCTTCGCGGATCAGATGATGATGCACCGCCGCGCAGGCGAGCAGCGACGGGATTTGAATACGGTCGATGCCGGCGCGGCGGTCCGACAGAATGATGATGTTAATGCCGTCACGCACCGCAGCGTCGGCTTCGCCGCACAGCGCGCCGATCGCGGCTTCCATGCCGGCGGCGCCGGTTTCGGACGGCCAGGTGGTGTCGAGCGTGCGCGACTTGAAGTGATCGCCCATGTCGGAGATGGCGCGGATTTTCTCCAGGTCGGCGTTGGTGAGGATCGGCTGCCGAACTTCCAACCGCTTGACCTTCGACAGACCCTCCAGATCGAACAGGTTTGGCCGCGGCCCGATGATCGACACCAGGCTCATGACCAGCTCCTCGCGGATCGGGTCAATCGGCGGGTTCGTCACCTGGGCGAAGTTCTGTTTGAAATAAGTGAACAACAGTTTCGCCCGGTCGGACAGCGCCGAGATCGGCGTATCGTTGCCCATGGAGCCGATCGCTTCCTCACCGGTCGTCGCCATCGGCGTCATCAGGATTTTGAGGTCTTCCTGGGTGTAGCCGAAGGCCTGCTGGCGATCGAGCAGCGACAGGTTGGAAATCGGCGCGGTTTCCGCGACCGGCGGCAATTCTTCCAGCACCATCTGGGTACGGTCGAGCCACTCGCGATAGGGGTGGCTCCTGGCCAGCGTGGCTTTTAGTTCCTCGTCGGGAATAAGGCGGCCTTGATCGAGATCGACCAGCAGCATTTTGCCCGGCTGCAGCCGCCACTTTACGACGATGTCTTCTTCCGGCACGCGCAGCACGCCGACTTCCGACGCCATGATAATACGGTCGTCGCGGGTTACGATGTAACGCGCGGGCCGCAAGCCGTTGCGATCGAGCGTGGCGCCGATCTGCCGCCCGTTGGTGAAGGCGATGGCGGCGGGGCCGTCCCATGGCTCCATCAGCGCGGCGTTATATTCGTAAAATGCGCGACGCTCCTCGTTCATGAGCGCGTTGCCCGCCCACGCCTCGGGGATCATCATCATCATCGCGTGGGCGAGCGGATAGCCGCCCATGGTGAGAAATTCGAGCGCGTTATCGAAACACGCGGTGTCGGACTGACCCTCGTAGGAGATCGGCCAGAGTTTCGTGATGTCGTCACCGAATTTCGGCGACGACACCGACGCTTGACGCGCCGCCATCCAGTTGTTGTTGCCGCGCAGCGTGTTGATCTCGCCGTTATGCGCGATCATGCGATAAGGGTGCGCCAGCGACCAGGTCGGGAACGTGTTGGTGGAGAAACGCTGATGGATCAGCGCCAGCGCGCTCTCGAATTCCGGATCGCGCAGGTCGGGATAATAGGTGCCGAGCTGGTCGGCCAGAAACATGCCCTTGTAGATCACGGTGCGGCAAGAGATCGACACCGGGTAGTAGTTCGAAGTGTTGCGCGGCCGCCGGCCGTACATGATGCCGGAGATGGTCTTGCGCATGATGTAGAGCCGGCGCTCGAATTCGTCTTCGCCCCCTCCCTGACCCTCCCCCGCTTGCGGGGGAGGGTCAGGGAGGGGCGCGCGCGCGATAAACACCTGCTTGTGGACCGGCTCGGTCGGCTTCACCGACTCGCCGAGAGTCGAATTGTCGGTCGGCACGTCGCGCCAGCCGAGGATCGCCATGCCATCCGCCGCGGCGACCGCCGCATAGGTCTCCATGATTTCCTGCCGCCATGCCGCGTCGTGCGGCAGGAACAGCACGCCGACGCCGTAGTGTCCGGGCGGTGGCAGCGTGAAGCCGAGTTTCTGGGCTTCCCTGGCGAAAAACTTGTGCGGGGTCTGAACCAGAATACCGGCGCCGTCGCCGGCGCGCGGGTCGGCGCCGACCGCGCCGCGATGTTCGAGGTTGAGCAGGATCGTCAGCGCGTCTTCGACGATCCTATGCGACTTGCGCCCCTTGATATCGGCAATGAATCCGACACCGCAGGAATCTTTTTCCAGCGCCGGATCAAACAAGCCGAAACCTGACGCGTTCATCGTCGTCCTCGCACTCCCCGTCGCCGCCGTAACCCGCGTACATCAGGTTCCGGCGCGAGCCGCACGCCTACGCCCTCGTTTCCTCATCATCCGGAGAGGAAAGCGAGGAGCCGCGCTCGGGCGATCCACAATCTTGCGGGCAACCTTGCGCCGTTCACCGGCCATACGGTTGCTTTTGCCGCCGACCGACACGCCCTTGCCTCGGCGGCTACCCCCGCGCCCTTAACCCGCCATTCGGCTGGCTGCGCGCTTGTGGGCTCTGAATTGGGACAGCATTGCTGTCCTATGCCCAACATGGCAAATTCCGGGCACACACACAAGTCTCGCGACGCGATTAAGGGCGTTTTCCGGCTTCCCCGCCGCCGGCCACCGATAAGTGCGCTCGCTTATCGCACCGCGTCATGGCAGTGGATCACGGGACTGGCGGGAGTGCAATGGTCCGCCTACGCTCGCGCCGCGAACAGCGGGCAAAATCCCAAAAATCCGAAATCTAAAGTCCAATTCCAATGAACTTTGCGTCCGACAATACGGCGCCCGTGGCACCCGAGATCCTCGACGCCATCGTCAAGGCAAATACGGGTTACGCCAGCGGGTACGGCAGTGATGACTGGACTTATGGCGTCGAGCGGCGCCTGTCCGAAATCTTCGAGCGTGATGTGGCGGCGTACCTGGTGCCGACCGGGACGGCGGCCAATGCGCTGTCGTTGGCGCAGGTGGCCCCGCCATTTGGCGCCGTGTTCTGTCACGCCGAGTCGCACATCGCCACCGACGAGTGCGGGGCGCCGGAGTTTTTCGGCGGCGGCTTCAAACTTGTCGGGCTCGCCGGCGAGGGCGCCAAGATCGCCCCGCAGACATTGCAAGCTGCGCTCGCCGGATATGGCGATCACAGCCCGCATCAGATGATTGCTTCCGCACTGTCGATCACGCAGGCGAGCGAAGCCGGCACCATCTATCGTACCGATGAAATCGCGACGTTGTGTGAGGCAGCGAAGCGGCGCGGTCTTGCTGTTCATATGGACGGGGCGCGTTTTGCCAACGCGCTTGTCCGCCTTAACGCCACCCCGGCGCAGATGACGTGGCGCTCCGGGATCGATGTGCTGTCGTTCGGCGCCACCAAAAGCGGCGCGCTCGCGGCCGAAGCCGTCGTGATCTTCGATCCCGAGCGCGCGAGGTTTTTCGGCGAACGGCGCAAGCGCGGCGGTCACTTGCTGTCGAAGCATCGTTTTGTCGCCGCGCAATTTTCAGCTTATCTCGCGGGCGGTCTGTGGCTCCGGCTTGCGCGTCACGCCAACGATATGGCCGATCGTCTGGCGCAGGAGCTGACGGCACTTGGATTGAAGCCGCTGTGGCCGGTCGAGGCCAATCTCCTGTTCGTGGCGCTGCCGCGGAGCCTGGACGACAAACTCAAGGCCGCCGGCGCGGCTTATTACGTGCGCCCGAGCGGGAGTGTAAATCTTCCCGCGGATCGGGTGCTGGCGCGCCTCGTCACGTCCTATTCAACACAGCACGAAGACATCGATCGCTTCGTGCGTCTGTGCGAGATATCCTGATCGCGTCAAAGCGCCGCCGCAATTGCAATGAACCCTCGGCGCTTGGGAACGGGGCGCGGTCAAAGCCGCGAGCGGAGGGGCTAGCGTGATTGCGCGTATCGTCAGGATCGGCTTTGCCGTGGCCGCTCTCGGACTGTGCTGGGCGTCGCTCAAGGAAGCGGCTTATGCCCAGACCGCGGCCGAAGCCGCACCGGCGGCTAGCGCGCTGCCCGCAGTTCCGCCGCCGCCGAAACTCGAGACAGGTTTTGTCTCGCCTTATGAAATCATGCGCACCGTGCGCTCGGCGGGATTTCATCCGGTGTCACGGCCGCTGCGCGAAGGCGCGAGCTATGTGTTGCGCGCGACCGATTTTCGCGGCATCCCGACGCGGGTCGTGCTCGACGCGCGCACCGGCGTGATCCGCGATGCTACCCGCATTGTGCCGGCGCAGTGGCCTCCTCCGCCGTCGGCAACACAGCAGCATACGCAATAGCAGCATTTCCCAGCCGCGGTGGATGGAATCGAAAGCGCCCCGGCCAGCGGGGCGCTTCCTTTACGACGTCCGATGTCAAACAGATGCAGCGCGGACTTACGCAGCCTGCTTCTGTTGCTCGACCGTGGTGTCGGTCGTCTTGCCGCCGATCGGGATCGAACGCGGCTTCTTCGCTTCGGGAATCTCTCGCACCAGATCGACGTGCAGGAGTCCGTTCTCAAGGCTCGCGCCCTTGACCTGGACAAAATCGGCGAGCTGGAACACGCGCTCAAACGTACGCGCCGCTATGCCCTGGTAGAGCACGTCACCGCGCTTCTCTTCGTCCTTGGCGTTCTTCTCGCCGCGGATGGCAAGCGTGTTTTCCTTGGCTACGATGCTCAGTTCCGGCTCGTTGAAGCCGGCGACCGCGACGGAAACGCGATAGGCGTTCTCGCCGGTCCGCTCAATATTATAGGGCGGATAACCGGGCGCCGCGCCGTCGAGGCCCTGATCGAGCATCGAGAACAGGCGGTCAAAACCGACGGTGGAACGATAGAGGGGAGCAAGATCGAAAGTTCGCATGGCATATCCTCCTTGAGCGACATGCGGATGGCCTGCCCTAAGGGCCCGGCCGGGATTGCGCAGCCAGAATGGCCTGCACAGCAAATGATATGGGAACGGGTCTTTGGTCGCGCAAGAGCCATAAGCTGTTGGGAAAATAAGAGAATTTACCGAGGCCGAATCTCCTCGAAGCGATTCTGCCAGAGCCTGCCGATGGGCGCAGTCTGGTTGAGGGTTGGTCGTGGACTGTTATAAGCGACACGTAGCTGTCGAAGCCCCGCCCATGAGCCTGATCTCGATTCCCGCCAACCCAGTTCCGGACAATTTCGTCACGGACTTTCTCAAGACGCGTGATGGCGTCTCGATCCGTTTTGCGCGCTGGCAGCCGCCGGCGGGACGCCGCGGTACCGTGTGCATCTTTCAGGGTCGCGGTGAATGGATCGAAAAATATTTCGAGACCGTGCGCGATTTGCGCGCGCGGGGCTTTGCTGTGGCGACCATCGACTGGCGCGGCCAGGGCCTGTCCGAGCGCGCGCTGAGCGATCCGCGCAAAGGTTATGTACGCGACTTTTCCGAGTACGACATCGATCTCGAAGCCTTCATGCGCGAGATCGTATTGCCGGATTGTCCTCCGCCGCTGTTCGCCATCGGGCACTCGACCGGCGCGACCGTGCTGATCCGCGCTGCGTACCGCGGCCACCGCTGGTTCGACCGCGTGGTGCTGACCGCGCCATTGATCGGGGTGGCCGGTGCAGGCGCGTCGCCGGCAGCGAGAGCAATCGTGCGCGTCCTTCGTCTCGCCGGCTTCGGCGCCATGTACGTTCCCGGCGCAGCCGGCGAGGTGCTGGAGACACGGCCGTTTGCCGGCAATATCGTGACTTCCGATCCAGTGCGCTACGCACGCAATGCCGCCGTTCTCGAAGCCGAGCCGAAGCTCGGTATCGGCCGTCCCACCGTCGCCTGGGTCGATGCAGCCTTTCGTGCCGGAGGGGCGATCCGTGAGCGCGGCTATGCGTCGCGCATCCGCCAGCCCATGCTGATCGTTTCCGCCGGCCAGGACATGGTGGTGTCGAACGCGGCGATCGAAGAATTCGCGAGCCAGCTGCGTGCCGGCTCGCATCTGGTGGTGGTCGGCGCCAAGCACGAGTTGCTAATGGAGCAGGACCGCTTCCGCTCGCAATTCTGGGCGGCGTTCGACGCCTTCGTGCCGGGAACGCCGTCGTATTAGGCCGCTTCGCAGTGCTGCCGGCGATCGTGCGTCTAGTCGCAAACGGACGCTGGTCTTTCACTAAAACTTGGTCGGCACCGAGAACGGCTTGGTGGCATCCACCACGAACATGATCAGAGCATCGAGGTCGGTGGTGCCGGCGTTGGAGACTTGCATCGCCATCCCGGGCATATGGCCGTTGATCGTGTGGCCGGCCTCGGCGTAAGTGGTGCCGTGCGGCGTCTGCTGCGCCAATTTTCCGCTGATGACATAGAAGGCCTCGGAGCCATTATGATAATGGACCGGAGTCTTGGCCCCCGGCGGTCCGCTGCCGTAGTTGACGCGCAGGAGATACTCGGGTGCCGTTATGGCCGGCACGGGTCCGATTTCAGCCACCTTGGTTCCACCCGCCGTCGCCGCGCCTTGCGGCCCGAGCGTGAACAGCCACGCCTTGCCGGCAGCTTCCGCCGTCAGTGACGGCAAGCCGTCGTAGCTCACCGTGTCCGGATTCCAGCGGTACCCGCTCGCGACGGCCTTCGCCTGAGCCAGCGTCGGGAAACTTTCGACCCGCCAGTAAAGCGGACCTTTCGGGAGTTGCTTGACCTTCATCTCGGCGATGGGCTTGACGACGTATTTCACGTCTGTCGCCCGCGCCAAAGGCGGCGATAATACGCCGACAACGCAGATGACGGGAATCGCAGCCTGGGCGGAAAACCGGAGCAGATTCATGTCTGCCTCCTTGCACTGTTCAGTTGCGATCCTGATGGCAGACACAGGCCATTGTGTCTTTCAGGGGTTCTCCATTTTGGCTTAGCGTTCCCTCCATTTTTCCTTTGTGAGGCTTGTGCTAGGGTCGTCGGGGGCCAAGAGAACGGGAAGAAATTCTTGCGCTATCTGTTCGAGGAATATGCCCTCGACATGGATCGCCGCGAGCTGCGCCGAAGCGCCGACCTGGTGGCTATCGAGCCGCAGGTTTTTGATCTCCTTGTCCATTTGATCCGGCATCGTGATCGTGTGGTCAGCAAGGACGATCTTTTGGCGTCGGTCTGGCATGGGCGGGCCATTTCGGAGTCGGCGCTGTTCAACCGGATCAACGCGGCCCGCAGCGCCATCGGCGACACCGGGACGCGGCAGAATTTGATCAAGACGCTGCCGCGCAGGGGCTTGCGTTTTGTCGGCGCCGTGCGCGAGGAGGAGAGCACTCCTCCTGCGGCCGGTCCGCACAGTGCTGCGCCCGGAATTGCCGACAAGCCGTCGATCGCGGTTCTGCCGTTCGTCAATCTCAGCAGCGATCCGGAACAGGATTACTTCATCGACGGCGTTGTCGAGGACATCATCACGGCCCTGTCGCGCAACCGCGCGTTCTTCGTCATCGCCCGCAACTCGTCGTTCACCTACAAGGGAAAAGCGGTCGATACCAAGCAGGTCGCTCACGAGCTCGGCGTCCGTTACCTATTGGAAGGCAGCGTGCGCAAATCGGGCAATCGCGTGCGCGTCACCGGCCAATTCATCGAAGCCGAGTCGGGCCGCCATTTGTGGGCGGACCGGTTTGACGGCGATCTGATCGACATTTTCGATCTGCAGGATCAACTCGTCACCAGTGTGGTTGGCGCGATAGCGCCGCAACTGGAGAAAGCCGAGATCGATCGCGCCAAGCTGGATATGACCGGCGATCTCGCTGCTTACGATCTCTACCTGCGCGGCCTTGCCTGCTGGAATCGATGGACGGGAGAGGAGAACGCCAAGGCGTTGCAATTGTTCAACGCGGCAATAACGAAGAATCGTGAGTTTTCGACTCCTTACGGGCTTGCCGCTTCTTGTCACCACTTTGCCAAGGCGAATGGCTGGGCTGCGAGCTTCGATGAGAGCGAAATCTCCCGCCTGATCGAGCGCGTCGCCGATATTGGCAAGGACGACGCCGTTGCGCTGTGCTGGGCCGGACACGTCCATGCCTATTTCTTTCGCGACCTCGACCGCGCGTTGCTGCTCATCGATCGTGCGCTTGACCTGGATGTGAACCTGGCGGTCGCCTGGCAGCGCAGCGGTTGGGTCCGCGGCTATGCCGGCGATGCCGAAGGCGCGATTGAAAGCCTGAACAAGGCGATGCGCCTCAATCCGCTCGACCCGCGCGTGTTCCTGACGCAAAGCGCCTTGGCTTTCGCCCATTTCGTTGCCGACCGCGACGACGAAGCCGCACGCTGGGCCGCGATGGCGCTGCGGGTGAAGCCGAACTGGCTGCCGGCGCTTCGGATGACGATCGCGTCCAACGCCATGCTGGGCCAAGCCGAACAGGCTAAGCGAGCGCTCAGTGCATATCGCCGGATGGATCCGGACGTCACGATCACCAAGTTGTGCGAGTATTACCCGTTCCGCCGAGCCGCCGATCGGCAGCGATTGATTGCCGCGATGGACCAGGCGGGGGTGCCCAAATGATCTCGGCCGCGGAGTGCGAAACGCGAGGCACCTAACCGTTCAACAACTTCATCGCCTGCTCGTGGACCCGGCGGTCGCCCGCGGCGACGATGCGCCCGCCGTTATTCGGGCTGCCGTTCTCCCACGTGGTGATGATGCCGCCGGCGCCTTCGATGATGGGAATGAGCGCGAGCACGTCGTGCGGCTTGAGCTCGGTCTCGATGATCAGATCGGCGTGTCCGGCCGCGAGCACGCAATAGGCGTAGCAATCGCCGCCGTAGCGCGACAGCCGCACTGCCTGTTCGACACGGCCGAAGCAGCCACGGTCGGTCGCGTTCATCAGCAGCGGGCTGGTTGTCAGCATGATCGCATCGGACAAAGCCGCGCAGGAGCGTGTCTGCAGCGCGCGATCGCCGGCCGGTCCGCGATAGCGTGCACCGGCGCCGTCCCCGGAAAAATGCTCGCGGGTAAACGGCTGATGCATCATGCCATAGATCGGATCGCCGCGGCGTGTCAGTGCGATCAGCGTGCCCCACATTGGCAGCCCGCAGATAAAGGATTTGGTGCCGTCGATTGGATCGAGAATCCAGACGTATTCGGCGTCGGGACGCTCGGCTGGGAATTCTTCGCCGATGATGCCGTGGGCCGGGAAGGTCTTCTTGATCAGCGCGCGCATGACGGTTTCAGCGGCGCGGTCGGCGGCCGTCACGGGATCGAAACCACCGCCGTGACTCTTGTTTTCGACGGACAACGCGCTGCGGAAAAACGGCCGAATGGTTTCGCCCGAGACGGCTGCTAGTTCATCGACAAAGGCTGCAAAATCGATTGCCGTCATGGACCAACCTCGCGCATCGAGTAGCGAACTGCCCTCATCGCCGCAATCGTTCCTCGGTTTCCTTCGAGCAGCACGACAGCCGGCGCCGCCGTTTGATAGGGAATTTCGATCGTTCGATTTGCCAAGCTTGGGTGGCCGCCGCTTTTATGTGCAACGGGCGGGTCCCTCCCTAAGCCGCTGGGCAAATGGGGATATTCCATACCGTTGGCAAAAGCAGCCATCTTCCGAAGAGCAGCCCTGCACAAATTGCAGGAGAAAACCCGGGGAAACGGTAAAGGAATAGGTCAGCAACGCTTGCGCTTTGTGCGACGCGGTGTATATTGCTGCAGTGCGGTAGCAAGAGGCTATCTCTTGCCGCCGTCGCCCTCCTTGGGCGTTTCCTCCCTAGACTTGGGCCGCTCCAGAAATGTGAGCGGCCCTTTTTCTTTTTATCGAGGCCGTTATTCCGCGGCCGCGCGATACGGCCGCAACTCCTCAAGCGGGATTTGGGCGAGCCGATCGGCCAGGACCGAAAGTTCTCCGGCCAGACGATCGAAAGAATCGGAACGCTCGTAGCGGCGCTCGTCCATGTAGAGCGCGCGATTGATCTCAAGCTGAATCGCGTGCAACCCGGTGGCCGGGTTGCCGTAGTGTTCGGTGATAAAGCCGCCCGCATAGGGCTTGTTGCGGCTGACCGCGTAGCCGAAGTCGCGCAACGTCTGTTCGACGACTTCGGCGACGACAGCGACGCAGCTTGTGCCATAGCGATCGCCAATGACGAGATCGGCCCGCGGCCGTTCGTCCCGGCCGCCGGTGCTCGATGGCATGGAGTGGCAGTCGACCAGAATGGCGGCGCCGAAATCGCGGTGCAGGCGTGTGAATAGCCGCCGCAGCGTTCGGTGATACGGCTTATAAAGCCCGTCAATTCGGCGCAACGCCTCGGTGACCGACATGCGCTGGTCATAGATTTCCTGCGCATCGCCGACCACGCGGGCCACCGTGCCAAGCCCGCCGGCGACCCGCATCGAACGCGTGTTGGCGAAGGACGGAAGCCGGCCCTCAAACATGCGCGGGTCGAGTTCGTAGGGCTCGCGGTTCACGTCGACATAGCAGCGCGGAAAATGCGCGTGCATGATCGGATGGCCGCGTTGCACGAGGCCGGCGATCAGTTCGTTGACGAAGGAATCCTCCGACCGGCGCAACGTCGACAGGTCAAGGCGCGATGTCAGCAGGAACGAGCGCGGATAGACGCGCCCGCTATGGGGCGAATTGAACAGCACCGGACCACGGCACTCTGCCGGCTCAACTGCCTCGAACGCGGGATCGAATTCGTTCTGGCTATCCGACATGAACACTCGGGCGGGATTTTGCGACCTTTGCGGCCGGGCACCGCTCCCTAGCGTGCGCCAAAGCCTATTGTCCATAGGAGTCGCGGCTTGCCAAGAGCTTGCCAAGAGTTGCCAGGCGATGTTTGCCGAGGTGGGATTTTTGCCAGGGTGTGCTAAGGCGGTTATGCGAGGGCGGACTTTCACCTCATTTTTACCGGCGATGCGGCTTATGGGTTGAAGGGGGGCCGGCGGCAGCCGGATTCAGAAGCAATGTCAAAAATCCTGCTTGCGGAAGACGACGTCGATATGCGCCGCTTCCTGGTCAAGGCGCTGCAAAACGCGGGCTTTGATGTGATTTCCTACGATAACGGCCTTTCGGCCTATCAGCGGCTGCGCGAAGAGCCGTTCGAACTCCTGCTGACGGATATCGTCATGCCGGAGATGGACGGTATCGAGCTTGCCCGGCGGGCCGCAGAACTCGATCCCGACATCAAGATCATGTTCATTACTGGCTTTGCGGCCGTGGCGCTCAATTCCGATTCGAATGCGCCCAAGCACGCCAAGGTGCTCTCCAAGCCGATCCATCTGCGCGAGCTGGTCACCGAAGTGCAAAAGCTGCTCGCGGCCTGACCACCCCACAGGCCTTCCGCCCCGGAAGCCGTCACCTCACAGGCCTTCCACCTCAAAGGCCTTGCCCAGCCTCGCTTTGAGGAGGCGAGGGATGGCAATTTCGTGGCGATTATTTGGTAAACCTTTGCCGGTTAACGATTATTCGGGTTTCGCAGCCAACTCGCCTTGTTTTGGTCTAAGTGAGAGCGCGAATCGCGGGGGCCAGCCCTCCGGCGATTGGCAAGTTGGGCGATTTGGCAATTTAACCGCGGTCAGCGCGGGGTCCGGTTTGACCGGCCCGCACAGCAGCCGGCGGAGCAACCCGGAAAGCGACAT
This sequence comes from Xanthobacteraceae bacterium, assembly GCA_049300295.1. Lineage (GTDB taxonomy): Bacteria > Pseudomonadota > Alphaproteobacteria > Rhizobiales > Xanthobacteraceae > BOG-931. The sequence goes on along the minus strand of JBAQJL010000035.1, from coordinate 40,389 downwards.
TGACATTCGGCTTTGCCGACCAAATTTCCACCTCGGCTCTCCCTCTCGGATCGTGTGAATAGCCAGTGCAAGCATTAGTTGAACGAAGTCTGGACTACCCGTATGCGACGGCCCGCAGGATTCAGGCCGGCTGGTCGCGCGTCTACGATTCCATGCGGGTGCCGCTGATCATCAAGCTGGCGGCCAAGAACCTTTTTTTCGATCGGCTTCGCTTTATCGCCACCATCATCGGCATCGTTTTCTCGATCGTGCTGGTGAACGTGCAGATGGGACTGTTCGTCAGTTTCGGCCGCATGGTGACCACCATGATCGATCATGCATCGGCCGATTTATGGATCGTCCCGCAAGGAACGAGGTCGTTCGAGGATCCGGCGCCTCTCGACGAATCCGAGCGATTTCGCGCGCTCTCGATCAAGGGCGTGAGCGATGCGGTGCCGGTCGTGATCGGCTTTTCACAGTGGCGCGTGCCGGGTGGCAAAGCGACGCCGATTTTCATCATCGGCTCGTCGATGAAAGGACAGGGGCTGCAGCCGTGGAACGTGATCGAAGGCAATCTTGATTCGCTGGTGATTCCTGGCGCGGTGGCAGTCGATCAGTCTTATTTCGACCGTCTGGCCGTCAAAGGCATGGGCGCTATCGCGCAGATCAACGACACCAAAGTACAGGTCCGGGTCATTTCCGACGGCATCCGCTCGTTTACGACCACACCATATATTTTTGCGACGCTCGACCGCGCGCGAACATTCATCGGAATGCCAGCAAACAAGGACACCTACCTGCTCGTGCACTTGGCCTCGGGCGCCGATCTCCAAAAGGTACGTACCCGGTTGCAGCAAACACTCTCCAACGTCGACGTGCTGACTTCGGACGAGTTCGGCGCTCGCAGCCGTTCGTTCTGGCTGTTTGGGACCGGCGCGGGAGCCGCGCTGTTCGCCGGTGCATTGCTCGGCATGATCGTCGGCACTGTCATCGTCGCGCAGACGCTTTATTCAAGTACCAAGGATCATCTGTACGAATTTGCCACGCTGCGCGCGATCGGCTCATCAGGCGTCTACATCTACACGGTTATCATCATTCAGGCGCTGGTGAGCGCGGTGATTGGATTCTCGATCGCAGCCGCCATCGGCGTGCTTGTGGTCAATGCAACCGCAGATTCGGCGCTGCCGATCGCCATGCCGCTGGGTCTGACTGTCGGACTGTTTCTGCTCACAGTCGCCATGTGCGTGCTTTCGGCCGTCTCGGCCATCGTGAAGGTCATGCGCATGGATCCCGCCATGGTGTTTGCGCGATGACCGAGGCAGTCATGGAAGCTGTCGGGATTGCGAAAACCCTTGGCGACGGCGCCGGTCAGGTGCAGGCCCTCAAGGGCGTGAACCTTTCGCTTGCCGGCGGCGAATTGGCATTGCTGATGGGGCCATCCGGCAGCGGCAAGACCACGCTGCTCTCGGTGCTCGGGTGCATCATGGCGCCAACCGAGGGGGCGGTTCGCATCCGCGGCCATTCCACCGAGGGAATGACGCCCGAACAACTGGCGGCGCTGCGGCGCGATCACATCGGTTTCATCTTTCAGTCTTATCATTTGTTTCCGACGCTGAACGCGGTCGACAACGTGCGCCTGGCCTTGGACGTTCGCGGTGATCACTCGCAAGATGCCTATGACAGGTCTGTGGAAGCGTTGGCCGCCGTTGGGCTCGCACATAAGATCAACTCACATCCGCGCGAACTGAGCGGCGGCGAGCAGCAGCGAGTCGCCATTGCCCGCGCCATCGTCGGCAAGCCAGGAGCGATTCTGGCGGACGAGCCGACCGCAGCTTTGGACAGTCACAACGGTCACGCCATCATGTCGGTTCTGGCCGATGTCGCAAAGAACTCGGAACACGGGGTTCTTGTCGTGACCCACGATCCCCGGACCGTGCCCTACGCCGACCGGATCATCCGTATTGAGGATGGCGAAATCGTCGGCGAAGAACACAATGACGAAGCTAAAAAAGCAGAAGCCAAGAAAGCAGCGAGGTCATCGAGGAAGCCGTGATTACATCAAAAAAACGAGCGATACTTTGGTCCGTTCTAGGCGTCTCACTCGTGGGAATCGCCGTGGCTGCTGCCGCGCAAGGAATTGTTGCGCCGCAAGCGGCGCCGGCCAGATCCGACGACCAGAACTGGCTCGCTGTCGCGCCGGGTTTGATCGAGCCGCAGTCGGGACAAATCAAGATTTTGTCGACCGCCATCGGTCCAATCAGCAAGGTCCTTGTCCACGCCAACGATAAAATATTGACCGGCCAGCTTCTCGTCAGCCTCGACGATCAAGAAGCCTTGGCTCAGGTCGAGAGTTCGCGGGGCCAGGTGTCGATGCGCAAGCGCCAGCGTAACGATCAAGCGGCCGGCAAGGCGGCGGATCGGCGCAAGGCCGAGGATGCGGTCGCTGACGCGGAAGCCGCGGTGATGACCGCGCGCGATGCGTTCGACGATGCCGCGATCGCCATGGGTGGCGGCCACGGTTCGACCGCCGATCTTACGAAGGCGCACACGGCATTGACGAGCGCGCAGGACACCCTCAGCCAAAAACGATCGGCGCTGCGCAAGCTCGAGAGCCAGTCGGGAACGCCGCTGCCGACCGAGAATGAGGGACAGCTCAATGTCGCTCGCTCGAATCTGTGGTCGGCCGAAGTCGGACTTGAAAAGCTGAAAATCCGCGCGCCGATCGCCGGTACGGTGTTGCAAGTCAATGCCAGGCTCGGCGAACTGGCGGCGCCGTCTTCGCCGGAGCCGCTTGTCGTGCTCGGCGATCTGTCCGCACTGCGCGTGCGCGCGGAACTCGACGAACGCGACATCGGCGAGGTCAAGATCGGGCAGCAGGTTGTTGTCCGCGCCGACGCATTCCCGGGCCGCGATTTCCACGGCAAGGTCGCGTCGATCGCTCCGATCGTCCAGGCCGGACGCATCAACTCGCCGAATTCGCGCAATCTCACCGATTTCGACGTGACGCAGGTTAAAATCGATCTGACCGATCCCGGCCCGCTGCTGGTCGGCATGAAGGTCGATGTCTATTTCGAACGCTCGCCGCCCGCAAAGGCGGCTGCCGCTAAACCTGTCGCGCCCAAGCCCACAGCCAGCGCCGCGCCGGCCAAGCCCACGCCGCCGGCGCCCGCGCAGCCGACGACCGCATCAAAATAAGGTCTTCTCCTAACGCTTATCGGCAGCGGCCGGATGTGCGGACAACCTGGGTGTGAGTTCCGTGCGCCGCCGGGGCGTCTCCAAGTCCGGGGCGTCTCCAAGTGATGGAATAACGCGGCGAGATGCTATAGCTGCAGCGCAGCTCGGTTCATCTCGTCCCCATGTCGCCCCAGACCAAGACCAAAGTCGTCGCCATGATCGTCGGGTCGGCGATCATCATGCAGCAGATCGATTCGACCGTGATCACCACGGCGCTGCCGCAAATGGCGATTTCGTTGCATGCCGACCCCGTGCAGCTCAGTCTGGCGGTCACCGCCTATCTATTGAGCCTCGCCATCTTCGTTCCGATCAGCGGCTGGGCGGCCGATCGCTTCGGCGGCCGCGTGATCTTTCGCGCCGCCATCGGACTGTTCACGCTCGGCTCGATCCTGTGCGGACTGTCCGGCAATGTGGCCGAACTGACCGCGGCGCGAGTTCTTCAAGGCTTGGGCGGCGCCATGATGGTGCCGGTGGGCCGTCTGGTGCTGTTCCGCAGCGTGGAGAAATCGACGCTGATCGCCACCATGGCGTATCTGCAGGTGCCGGCGCAGCTCGGCCCGGTGCTTGGGCCACCCATCGGCGGTTTCATCACCACCTACTTTTCGTGGCGTTGGATCTTTCTGATCAACGTGCCGCTGGGCCTTCTCGGCATCCTCATGGTGACGCTGTTCTTCGATAATCCGAAGGAAGACACCCAGCGCCCGTTGGACTGGATCGGTTTTCTGCTCACCGGCGCGTCTGCGTTCTGCGTGATGTACGGCATCGAGGCGTTCGGCCGCGGTCATGGTGGGCTGCTGATCGCCTTCGGTCTGCTGGTGCTGGGCTTCGTGCTTGGCGCCTTGTCACTGTGGCACATGAGGACCTCCAAGCATCCGCTGCTCGACATTTCGGTGTTTCGCATCGCCACGTTCCGTGCCGCGATCTTTGGCGGCTCGCTGTTTCGCGCCGGGGCAGGCACCCTGGTCTTTCTGCTGCCGCTGCTCCTGCAGGTCGTGTTCGGGCTTTCCGCCTTCGTCTCCGGCACCATTACTTTTGCTACGGCCGCCGGCTCGCTGTCGATGAAGCTCACTGCCCGGCCGATCATTCGGCGGTTCGGGTTCCGCAACGTCATTCTCATCAACGGTGTGATCAGCGCTGCCGCGATCTCGATGTGCGCGTTCTTCAACGCCCAGATGCCGGAATATGTGATCTTCGTGCTGTTACTGATCGCCGGCTTTTTTCAATCGCTGCAATTCACCGCAACGCAAGCCATAACCTACGCGGACGTTGACCCGCCGCTGATGAGTACCGCGACTTCGGTCGCCAGCATGACGCAGCAATTAAGCCGCGGGTTCGGCATTTCGACCGTTGCGGTGCTGCTGCATCTGTCGCTGACGTGGCGCGGCGCGACGGCACTCTCAACCGCCGACTTCAAGGTCGCCTTCGCCGGCGCGGTGGCGTTCGCGCTCTTGAGCCTGATCTACGGCTGGGTGCTGCATCCCGATGCCGCGGCCGAAGTGAGCGGCCATCGGCCGAAATCCGCCGCGGTGTAGCATCTTACGGCGTCTTCGAGAGAAATCGATCGGTGACGTATTGCGTAAGGTCAACGTCGCCTTTGAGGAGCTTCATCTCGACGAAGCTTTCGCTCATGGCTTTTAGGACGACAGGATCGAAGCGTCCGTCTTTGGAAAAGAAATCGCCCGACATGAGGGTGGCGTAGACCCGGGTGGCGACCACCGGTGTCACGCCCAATTGCTTCTGGGCAAACGCGACTGTCTCGGCTCTGTGGGCGCGAGCGTAGCCGGTCGTCTGGAACCAGGCGCGAACGAAGGCGCGCACCGCGTCCGGCTTGTTTTTGATGAGATTGTTGGATGCGTAAACGATCTGATTTTGGAATTTGGCGATCAGGTCGCCGAAATTAACCAGAATTTTGGCCTCGCCGCGCTCTTCAAGATTAAATGCCGCGGCGATGTCGACGACCGCGGCGTCGGCGGCCCCTGTCCGCAGCGTTGCAATTCGCGCACCGGTGTCGCCGACCGAAATCCGCTTGATGTCGGCAGACGGCCAGTGCTCGTGCAGCGCGATCTGCGAAACCGCCCAGTCGGTCAGCGAGCCGAGGTTCGATACCGCAACGGTCCGGTGACGCAATTGATCGAGCGAGGTGACCGGACTCTTCGGCGCGACCACGAGCACAAGAATCGATGGCGGACCGGACAAAGCCGCAACGCCGGTGAGGGGTGCGCCCTTGGCCGCAAAGGCAAGCGTGGCGCCTGAGGCGAGGGCGATGTCGATGCTGCCGCCGATCACCGCCTGAACCATCTTGGCCTGCGTGATTTCGCTGACCGTGACCGCGAGCCCATTTTTCTGAAACGTGCCGAGCTTGTTGCCGTAATCCACCATACTGAGGGCAAAGTCGTTGGCGACTTTGGCCACCGCGAGCTTGGTTTGCGCTGCGGCCTGAGAGGCCGGCGCGATGATGGACAGCGCCAGCCCAAGACAAGCCAGCCAAGCCTTGCGTGACATCCGGTTCCTCCCGCAACAGGTCGTACGCGCTCTGCGGCGCGATTTTTGTCGTATGACTACGCGCCGGCGTGCGTGGACATCGCCGGATGCCTGACGCCTTGATTGCCCGCGGCGGCGGCAAGGTCCGCCAGCATCGGCAGCGTGATGACAAAGAATGTCGCACCGCTCTGCGAGCGCAAGCCTTTCACGGGAGCGCCGTTCGGTAGAAACATGTATGTGCCGTCGCCCCAGGTCTTGCCGTCATATTCGAATGAGCCGCCGAGCGAAAAACGCAATTCTGCGTCCTCCTGCGTCCCGCCTTCGATCGCGGCGCCCGGCAGCAATCGCATGAAACCGATGCCGGTGCGCGCTTCGCTGAACGTGCCGAGATGCTTGATCTCGACGCCCGGCCGTTTGCGATCGGGCCAGAAGCGGTAATTCTCCGTCAGCATCATGACCGGCTGGCGGTAGCGCAACGGCGGGAATTCGAGATCGCGGCCTTCGTGCTCCTCCCAGATCGCCTCGTAGGAGTCTTTGTTTTTCGGGGAGCCGTCCGGCTTGAAACCCTTATAGACGCCGTTCTCGAACTTGCCGCCGGACTTGAGGAGTTTTTCGTAGGTCGCGTTCATCTCCTCATTGGACAACAGGTGCTCGCCGCTTGCGCCCTGGAACTGCAGCACCAAGCATTCACACTGGCCCTCTTGCTTCTGCGGCCCGTAATGGGCGCCTTCGGGAAAGTAGCCGCACTCGCCGGCGGCGAGATCGCCAAGGCCGGTGCTCTGGAGGCCCGACAGCGTGTAGCGGATCTGATCGAAATTGTGCCGGTGGCGTGGCGTGAAATAACCGTCCGGCACCACCGACAGCGAATACTCCATGGTGACCCCAGGAACGCCCGTCTCCAGCGGCAGCCGCTTGCGGCGGATCATATGGACGCGGCCGCGACGGACCTCCTCGAAGTCCATCGCCTTGGTGTCGGTGATGATGACCTGTGGGATCGCTTGCGACATGGATTCCTCCCGATGGTGTTGGATTTTGCGACACGCTATCCGGTCGCTGCGTAATCGTCTAAGATATAATACCGATATGAATTATGCCGTTTTGGCATGGCTTTGATAGGCGTGGCCGCGATGGACCTCCGGGCACTCCGTTATTTCGTTTATGTGGCCGAGGCGCGCAGCTTTTCCAAAGCGGCGGTGCAACTCGGCATCGCGCAGCCGGCGCTGAGCCGTCAGATCCAGAAGCTCGAAGACGAACTTGGCCTCGCGCTGATCCTGCGGGCCGGCCGCCAACTCGAGTTGACCGAGGCCGGGCTGTTGCTGCTGGAGCGGGCGCATTCGCTGATCCGCCAGGTGGCGCAGACCGCTGAAGATGTCCGCGCGCACGATGCGCGCATCCGCGGAACGCTGACGATCGGCGTCAGTCCAACGGTGAGCGAAGCGGTTGGGCCCGGCATCGTGCGGGAATGCGCGGCGCGGCATCCCGAGGTGCGGCTCAATTTCGTCGAAGGCGTGAGCGCCTTCATCTTTAAACGGCTGATCGACCAGGAGCTGACGTTTTGCCTGATGCACAATCCGCCGCGTCATCAGGGCATCGAGATCGAGCCGCTGTTTGCGGAGCCCATGGTTCTCGTCGGACCGGGCAGGGAGGCGGCCGGTCATCCGCCGGTCAAAGACGGCATGCTGCTCGACCGCCTGCCGCTCATTCTGCCCAACCGGACGCACGGCCTGCGCATGCTGCTGGAACGCGCCATGGCGGAGCAGGGCGGCAAGTTCGAAGTGGCCGTTCAGGTCGACGGTTACACGACCACCAAAGCTTTCGTGGCTGCCGGCCTCGGCTACACCGTGCTGCCTCTAAGCTCGGTACGCCGAGAGGTCGAGCGGAAACAGCTCTCCGCCATCCGCCTGCGCAAGCCGAAGCTCTCTTGGACGCTCAGTCTCGCCTATCGAAAGGACCAGCGTAACGCGCGCGCCGTGATGGCGCTGCGCAATATTATTGCCTCAGAGGTCACGGCGATGGCGGCCCAGCAGAAGGCCGTGCGTTGAGACCATTTCGGCGTGTTGCACTGCAGCTGGTGCCGCGCGGCCTGCGGTCCTATGGCGCGTAGCGCCCGTCTGTTCTTCCGCTAAGCTTGCCATTGCCAGCGGTGGCAGCAGAGAACCGCGGGCCTGCGGCACAGGGAGAGTTCGTCATGAACCGATCGCGGATGGCGTTGGTGGCGATGGCGCTGGCAGCGCTGATGGCGACGCAACACCATGCGCGCGCCGAAGACTATCCAACACGCAGCGTCACCATCCTGGTGCCGTTCGCTCCCGGCGGCGGCACCGACTTGCTGGCACGCTCCTATGCGGAGATTCTCCAGAAGAAATACGGTAAGACATTCATCATCGAGAATCGGCCGGGCGGCGGCACGACGCTTGCGGCGACTGCCACGTCCAATGCGAAACCGGACGGTTACACGCTGATGCAGGGCACCAGCGGTACCATGGCGATGAATCCCACCATCTTCAAACACATCAACTATGAACCCTTGAAGACTCTGGTGCCGGTGTCGCTGGTGGCCGGCGTGCCGTTCGTGCTGACGGTCAATCCGGAATTGCCGGTGCACAGCGTGGCGGACCTGGTGGCGCTCGCTAAGAAAAGGGACGCCGAGGGCAAGCCGCTGACCTACGGTTCCGGCGGCGTCGGCGCGTTCCACCATCTCTGTGCCGCGCTGTTCAGCAGCCTGACTGGCATCAAGATGACCCATGTCCCCTATCGGGGCAGCGCCCCGGCCACCCTGGCGCTGATCTCGGGCCAGGTCGACGTTCTGTTCGTCGACCTCGGACCGATGTTGCCGCAGATCAGGGCCGGCAAGGCCCGCGCGCTGGGCATCACCAGCGATCGGGTGTTTCCGACGGCGCCGGACATCAAGCCGCTTGCCCAGGTTGGCCTGCCGTCTTGGCCGAACAGCGTTGCCTGGCAGATGCTGCTCGCGCCCGGCGGCACGCCGAAGCCGATCCTCGAAAAGCTGAACAAAGACGTGAACGCTGCTGTGCACTCGCCGGAGATGAACACGCCCCTGGAAAAGCTCGGCATGATCGGGCTCGGTGACCAGTCACTGGACCAACTCGACGGTTATGTGAAGTCGGAAGCCGTGCGCTGGGGCAAAGTCATTAAGGACGCCAATCTGGCGGGCACGCAGTAGCGGCGGCGCAACTGCGCTGGCGACGCCAGGGACGCGCGCACCGTCGCTGTTGTTGGACCTCGTTCTACGGCATCGCCTTGCCGATGCCGCGTTCGACGGCACGGCGCCAGATCAGATCGGCGAAGGCGATGTCTTCGAGCGCGATGCCGAGCGATTTGTACAATGTGATGTCGGCCGGGCCGCGGCGTCCCGGAACTTTCTCCGTCAGGATATCGCCGAGTTCAACGATGTCCTGCCACTGCAAACGCCCGGCGGCGATGAGTTCGAGGTACTCGCCGGCTTCGGCGCGGGCCTGCGCCACCTGATCGGTCGCGCGCACGGTCGCGCGCAGCACCGTTTCGGCGTCGACCTCGCGGCGTGACGCCGAGTTCGCGCCAGCGGCGTTGACGTGGACGCCCGATTTGAGCCAGTTGGCGCGCAGCACCGGCTCCGCCGATTTGGTGATGGTAATGACCACGTCGGCATCGCCGATGGCGGCCTCGCCGGTGGCGACCGGCTCGGCCGCCACCCGCAGCTTGCGCTCGATCTCCTTGGCAAACGCTTCGCGATGCTCCGCCGTGCGGGTGAATACGCGCACGGTCTCGATCTTTCGCACCGCGCAGACCGCGGCGACTTGCGTCAAAGCCTGGCGGCCGCCGCCGATCACGCCGAGCGTGCGTGCGTCCGGATTGGCGAGAATCTTCGTCGCCAGCCCGCTCGCCGCGCCGGTGCGCATGCGGCCGAGGTGATCGGCCTCGATCATCGCCTTGAGGCTGCCGTCGCGCGAAGAATAAAACAGCACATGGAAGCGGCCGCCGGGAGCGCCGTAATAAGCCTTCAGCCCGAAAATTTCCGACGCGCCCCAGGCGGCGCCCATCAGATTGAACGAACCTTTGCCGATCTGGGCGCGCTGCCGCGGCAGATTGGTGGTGTCAGGATCGGGCCATGTCTCGAACATGAGCTCAAGCGTCGCGATCGCATCCTTGACGGTCACGAGGCGCTGCACGTCGGCTTCGGTCAGATAAAGCGGCCCTTTCGGCGCGGGCTTCGTTTTGGGTTTGGCCTTCGCCTTGACCGTCTTTTTCCTTGCGGCCACCTTCCCGGCGCGTTTCTTGATCGCAACTTTAGCCATGGCGTGTGATCCCCCCGAACGTGCCAATCCCGGATGTCGCTTTGCTCATCCGGGCTACGAATTGTTACGTCCCCGCGTTCAAAACATCTGAAATCCAGTCCCACATGTAGTGCACGCCGATGGTCGGATTGTCCACTTGGCAGTGATGGAAGCCGCCTTCTTCGCGCGTGAAAACCTTAAGCGCTTTCTGTTTCGAGCCGACGGCATCGTAGAGTTTCTCGGCGATGGCGAGCGGAATTTGCTCGTCGCCGGCGCCGTGCAGCAAGAGGAACGGGCAGGTCATCTTCTGCACGATGCCGTCGAGGCGGAATCCTTCAAGGATTTTGAGCGCCGAGGCGCGATCCGAGGCGCCGAGTACCCATTGCAGGTGCTCGGGCGGCACCGAGAGCGACAGCACTTTCCCAGTATCCAGCGCTTCGAGGCGGCGCGCCCAGATTTCGTGATAATCCCATTGCGCACCCCAGGCGACACAGCAGGCGAAACGCTGCTCGAGCGATGCCGCGCGTGGCGCGTAATAACCGCCGAGGCTTAGCGCCATGACGCCGATGCGCTTTGGATCGAACTCGCCGCGGCCGGCGAGATACTCGTAAACCGGCGTCGCATAACGTTCGGTTTCGGCAATGAGCGGCAGATTGCGGAAGCGCACGCTCTCACCGTTGCCCGGACCGTCGACAATCAGGCAGCCGACGCCGCGTGCGGCGAGGTCGGCAACGCCGTAGCCGTATTGCAGTTCTTTGGTGACGTCGAAGCCGTCGAAGAACACCATCGCGGGCGCGGGGCGGCCGCGTGTGGCTTCCGGATCGGGATGCACCAGGAGCCCCGGCAGGCTCGTGTTCTCGTAGGGGATTTCGACCGGCTCGATGCGCGGGTGACGGACGATCGCGGCGGCTTCCTTGAACAGGCTGACCGACTTCGCATAGACGTCCTGGCTTTTCTGCGAGCGCGGGTGAATGAAGCGCTCGCCGGTCTGGTAGTAACGCGAGGCGCGAATGAAGCACGACGCTGCGGTGAGCTTGTGTCCGGCGCGCTCGGCATCGCGGCCGCGGGCTTCGATCTTGTCGCCCATGCGGGCCCATTCCTCGAACCACGCATCGTCGTCGCCGACCTTATCGAGGAGCGCGCGGCCGACGCGATTGACCTCGTCGATATCGACGCCGGTCCATGGCGCGCCGCCGAGGCAGATCAGCAGGCCCATCGACCAGCGATAGTTGGTCGGGAAATAGAGAAAGGCCGGGTCGTCTTTTTGGACGTCGGGCATGAGTGTCTCCTACTGTTCCCTCCCCTCTTGTGGGGGAGGGTAGGGAGGGGGGTCGGGAGGTGGGCGTATGTGCGTCGACGACTGCGCGTCGCCTTGCGACCCCCATCCCTAACCCCTCCCCACAAGGGGGAGGGGATATCAGATATTCTCCGCGCCCTCACCGGCATCGCCAAGATCGGTGTCGGCGAACAGTTCTTTGAGTGGAGCGGTGCGGCTGATCAGACCCTGCTGGTGGCAATAGCGCTGCACCGTCTCGAGATTCTTGCGGTTGGCGTCGGTGAGACCATAGGCCCACGGATCGTCGCCCAAAACCTTCTGCTGCTCCTCCCAAGCGGTCCTGATCCAGGCCAGCGGCACGACGCGCGGATTGGCGACACGGCGATAGGCCAGCGCCTTGGCCTGGTTGAACGCCTTGACCAGATTGGTCGCCACCCACGGGTATTTGTCGACGATCTCCTGACGCACGACAGTAACGTGCATGATCGGAAAGATGCCGGTCTGGCGAAAGTAAGCGATCTCCATGTCCTTGTAGTTCGGAAACAGGCGCACGATGTGCTTGTCGCCTTCGAGAAACAGCCGGGGAATATCGGGCGACAGCATCGCCGGGATTTCGCCTTCGGCCAGCATCACGTCGAGCCGCTTGCCGGGCGGCGCCATCTCGATGCGCAGGTCTTTGGCGGGCGTGAACTCGACGTCCTCCTCGCGCTCGACCACCCAGGTGCATTGGCGATGCGGTACGCCGTAATGCTCTTCAAGAATGCCGCGCATCCAGATGTTCGAAGCAGGCTGGAAATTGGTGCCGCCGATCCTTTTGCCGATCAGGTCTTTCGGCGTGCGGATGCCGGAATTGACGTTGACGAACGCAAAGCCGTGGCGGAAACGCCGGTGCAGAAACACCGGAATGGCGGTGAGCGGTTCGCCGTGATCGCGGCCCATCAGAAAGCCGCCGATGTTGATTTCGCAGACGTCGAATTCGGTCTTGCGCGCCATGCGCCAATGGCGCTCGCGCGAGCCCATGCCGGTCAGCATGACAAGCTCGATGCCGTCGCACTCGACCGAACCGTCGGTCAGCGCCCGCACGATCTCGTAATCGCCGCAGGCGACGGTCAATTTCAGCTTCGCCATTTGCATCCTCTTGTTCGTTCGTCATTCCGGGGCGCGGGCCTCAGCCCGCGAGCCCGGAATCCATATCCCCAGCGCTCGTGGTTATGGATTCCGGGCTCCTCGCTTCGCTCGGTCCCGGAATGACAAGGGAAGGCACCTCATCGCCAGCGGTTGAACCTGTTTTCGGCCCGGCGCACGATTTCGTTGAGAATGATCGCCATTGCGGCCAGGATGGTGATCAAGCCGAACAGCTTGGTGGGATCGAAATTCTCGGTGAACATCTCGGTGAAATAGCCGATCCCGGCGGTCGACACATAGAGCTCCGCCAGCAATACGCCGAGCAACACGCCGCTCATGCCGAGCCGCATGCCAGTGAAGAAGCTTGGAATCATGTGGGGAAAGATCACCCAGCGCAGCACTTGCCAGCGGCTCGCGCCCATCGAGCGCGCGCTGGTGAGCAGAATCGGCTTGATATTCTGCACGCCCGCCACCACCGTGATGACGATGGGAAAGACGCCGTGAGTCACGCCGAACGCGATCTTCGACGCCGCGCCGATGCCGAAGAACAAAATGAACAACGGCAGGATCGTGATCTGCGGCAACCCATAAACCAAAAGTACGATCGGCATCAGGCTCTGGCGGGCGAACGGCTGCAGTCCGATCGCGAGCCCGATCACGAGGCCCAGCGCGACCGCGATGATGAATGCGACAGCCAGTTCGAAGAATGTGAGCCGTAATGCTGCCGGTACGCCGTCGGTCCCCAGCACCGAGCCGAGCGAGGTGAAGACGCGTGAGGGTGGGGCGATGAACAGCGGGTCCATGAACCAGCGCGCGGCGATTTCCCAAAAGATGAAAATGAGAATGACGATGCCAAACCGGACGATCCCGGGGTGCCGGAGAAAGAAACGACGCGCCGACTTCACGCGGCTCGCGCTTTCACCGGAGCCGGCGGCGAAAGCCGTGGCGCTTAAAGCGGACCTTACGTCGGAGGATCGGCCTGAATTCATCCGCGGCGCCTTCCTCGAGCTTCGAGGTGCGACACCACGGCGTTGAGCAGCGCCACCATCACGACGACGAACGTGATGTAGGCGAACATGCGCGGCATCTCCATGTTTTCGGCCAGCTCGACAATGTGGTGGCCGAGGCCCGCCAGCGACGCGATGGTCTCGCTGCCGAGGATGGAGAGCAGGCAGATGGTAAAGCCGATGCGCAGGCCGCCGAGGATGACGGGTAGGGCCCCCGGCAGCAGCACGTACCGGAACAGCAGATAGTCGGAGGCGCCCATCGACCGCGCCGCCGTGATTAGCGTGCGATCGACGTTGCTGAAGCCCGCTATCGTGGCCAGCACGACGGGAAAGAAACTGATCGTTGTGCCGAGCGCGATCTTCGACTCCAGGCCGAGGCCGAAGAACAACACATAGAGCGGCAGGAACAAGATGATTGGAATCGAGAAAATGCCGGCAAGCAGCGGCTCAAAGACGCGAGTCCAGAAGCGCGAGCGGCTGACGAAATAGCCAATAACGGTGCCCGCCGTCGTCGACAGAAAAAACGCCACGACGAACTCGGTCGCGGTAACACGCAGATCGGGCAGATAGTTGCCGGTGCGCAGCACATCGACGAACTGTTCCCAGACGTCGACCGGATTCGGCAGCAGCAGGCGGTTGACGCCCCAGAAAGTGGTGGCGAGATACCAGAGCAGCAGAACGGCGAGCAGAAAGCCGATCTGAACGGCCCGGCTGGCGAGTTGCCCCGTTCTGCCGCCGCGTCGCGCCACTACGCGGTTCCTCCCGCACCATTGCGGGCCGGCGACGACTCGGTGACGGCTTTGCGGATTTCGTCGTGCAGCAGCGCATAAAGCTCGTTGCGCAGCGCGGTGAATTTCTCCGATGTGACGAAGCCTGGGTTGCGTGGATGCGGCTCGTCTACGGTGATGATTTTTTTGATCATACCCGGACGCGCCGAAAACACGGCGACACGATCGGCCAGAAACACCGCTTCGCCCAGACTGTGGGTAACGAATACGATGGTCTTTTCGGTGCGTGACAGCAGCACGGAAAGATCCTCGCCGAGGATCATGCGGGTCTGCTCGTCGAGCGCGCCGAACGGCTCGTCCATCAAAAGGATGCCGGTTTGCAGCGCGAGCGCCCGCGCCAACGCCGCGCGCTGACGCATGCCGCCCGAAAGCTGACCCGGGTAATGCCGGGCGAAATCGGCCAGGCCCACAGTCTCAAGCGATTTTCGCGTCCGCGCTTCGTGCTCGGACTTCGGCACGCCTTGAAACAGCATGCCGAGCCGGACGTTTTCCTCAACCGTGTTCCAGGGAAACAGCGCGTTCTCCTGGAACACGAACGCGATTTCGTGCGGTCGCGGCCCACGCAACGGTTGTCCCGACACTTCGACGCTGCCGTTCGTCGGATCCATCAGGCCGCCGACGACGTTGAGCAGCGTACTCTTGCCGCAGCCGCTCGGGCCGATCAGACAGAGCAGTTCGCCGCGCATGATGTCGAGCGACGTATCGGCGAGCGCGCGCACGTATTGTGTCTCGCCCGCCTCGCCGAACTGGTGGCCGACGCCCTTGATTCGCACCGCGACCTCGCCGGCGCTCATGTCGGGAAAGCCGTGTCGGCAAAGAACTGGACTGGACGCTGTGCCTGGTTCGGCATTGAAGTCGATCTATCCTATTGAGATGCCGGGGGCAGGAACGCTTCGGTGTAAAGCTTGCTCATATCGGGTTCGGTCGGCAACGTATGGAGATCGACAAACGATTTTGCCAGAACCTCGAGGCCTCTCCGGTTGAAATGTCCGTCGCTGGTAAACATCGGCATCACGTCATCGTAGGTGCGGCTTATCACGTCGGCGTCCTTTTGCAGGACTTGCGTGTCGATGGCGACGGTTTCGGCCTTGTTGGCGCGCATGAACGCGATGGTCTCGAACCATCCCTTGAGAAAAGCCCGGATGGCGTCGGGTCGGGTCGCGATGAGAGTATTGGTTGCGAATATCACATGGGTGACGAACTCGGTCAGGTCGCCAAAGCGCACCAGGATGCGGCCGTCGCCTTTTTTGACAAGATCATAGGCGGTCGAAACGTCCATGATGATGCCGTCGATCTCATGACGGCGCAGCGCGGCGAGCTGGCCGACCATGGCGCCCATCGGCAGGATCGTTATTCCGTTCGGGCCCCAGCCTTGGCGACGCGATGTGTTGCTCACCAGCCAGTAGGTGAGCGAGCCCGCGGTCGAGACGCTGATTTTCTTGCCCTTGAGATCGGCGACGGTTTTCGGTCCGTCGGGTCGCACCACGATGGCGAGCAGAAGCGGTGGGCCCGCCATTTCGGCCACGCCCTTGACCGGCGAGCCTTTGACGATGAATGCCAAGCCCGGCCCCGAGCCGATACCGATATCGATGCTGTTCGACGCCATCGCCTGTTGCAGCTTGGCGTCGCCAGCGGAAGCGATTTCGGTGATGTCCAGGCCGTTTTGTTTGAAGATGCCCTTGCGTATGCCGATGTCGAGCGGCGTGAAAGAAAATGCCTCCGGCACCGCCTTGCCGACGCGCAGCGTCTCGGCCGCGCGCGCGTCGATTGCGGACAGCGCCCATGCAGCAACGAGGGCAAGGAGCGTCAGTGAGCGGATCACGGCTACTACCTCCAAACGCGCTGCCGGGTCATTCTTTCGGCAGGAACGCTTCGGTATAAAGCTTGCTCATGTCGGGTTCGGCCGGCAAAATTTTCATTTCAACAAACGAGCGGCGCAGCACCGCGAGCGCCTTCGGGTCGAAGTGGCCGTCATCGGTGAACATCGGCATCAATTCGTCATAGATCGCGCCCGTCGTCTTTGCGTCGGTGTGCATGACGGTCTGTGCAATTTCGACGGTCTTCGCCTTGTGCGTCCGCATGTAGGCGATGCTCTGAAACCAGCCCTTGACGAAGGCGCGGAGATCCGCGGGCTTTTCCGCCATGGCTTGGTCGGTGGCGAAGATGACATGCATGATGAAATTCTTGGCGACGTCGCCGAAGCGCATGAGAATGCGGCCGTCGCCATGCGCGGTGAAGTTGAGCGCCGAGCCGACGTCCACGACGCAGCCGTCGATGGCGCCCGCCTTCAGCGCTGCGAGGCGCGCGGCGTTGTCGCCAATCGCTACTTCGGTAAATCCGGTGTAGCCCCAGCCGTGCTGGCGCGATACTTCGTTCATCAGCCAGCTTGTCGCGGAGCCTACGGTCGATATGCCGACCTTGCGGCCTTTGAGGTCCTCAATGGTCTTCACGGAGCCGTCGGAGCGAACCGCGAGCGCGAAGATGAGCGGCGGTCCAGCGATATCGGCGATCGCCTTGGCGGGCGAGCCCTTGACGATGAAAGCCATGCCGGGCCCCGAACCTAAGCCCACATCGACGGCGTGCGCGGCCATGGCCTGCTGCAGCTTGGCATCACCGCCGAAGCCTATGATCTGAACATCGAGGCCGTTGTTGGCGAAGATGCCGGTCTCCTTGCCGACATTGGTCGGCACGAAGGAAAACGCCACGGCGCCGACATTGCCAACGCGGAGCAGATCCGCAGCGACCGCCGGCAACATCATGGGCCCGAGCAGCAGCAGCAACGCGCCGAGTGCCGTCACAAGCGCGCGAGCGATCCGCGCTCCGAAGCGGTTTCGAGGTGAAGTCGTATTCCCGCGCCGCGGTTGCTGCGGCGGCACGAATGGTCGTGGGCGATATGGCCGGCGTCGTCGCGGACCGCGACCCCCGTCCCGGTCCGGCCGAGGCGTCGGAGCAAACTTCAGGCTCGGCGGCTTAAGGACTGCGTCGCTCGCTGCCATCGGCTCCTTCCTCCCACTTTGCCGCCGACCTTAGCGCATTTCGTCGCCGTTCGGTCTCTTGTTCGTTTAGCGTCATATCGTCCCTGAGCACCACGCCATACAACTCCTCGGCGGCGCGGCGGGACACCAATTCCTCGATCACATCGGTGCGGACCTGGGTGGCGTCGCGCTGGAGCGGATCGCCCCAGCCGCCGCCGCCGCCGGTGCGCACGATAACCTCCGATTGTACCGGCACCGGATAGTGCGGTGCGTCCATGGAACGGTAATCGTTTTCGCCGGGTGTGCGCAGCAGAAACTCGCCGTGCGTGCCGGGCTTGCCGCCCCACATGCCCCAGGGCGGGCAGTGCTCGCGGCTCGGGTGATCGAAATTCCAGCGGCCGTCGACCAGATTGCGCACGCAGGTATCGAGTCCGAGGCCGCCGCGATGCTTGCCGGCGCCGCCGGAATCGGTGCGCAGCGCCCGGCTCTCGACGATCACCGGGCACTTCAATTCGATGCCCTCGATCGAGGCGTTGCGCACGTCACCCTGGCAGACCGAGACCGTGCCGGATTCTCCGTCCTCGCCCGGTCGACCGCCCCAGCCGCCGCCCTCGATGCTCTGGACGACGAAGCGCCGCCCCGTTTTCGGGTGAACGCCGAAGAACACCACAGCGCCGCCGAGGAGGCCGTGGTGGCCGGCGGGCACGCGGTCCTTCATGGCGGGGCCGAGCGCCTTGACGATGGTGTCGACGACCGTCGGGACCACCATGCTCCAGCCCGACATCGGCGCGGGATAACGCGCCATCATGATGTTGCCCTCGGGGATGATCACTTCGAGCGCGCGGAACGAGCCTTCGTTGACCGGTTCGAGCGGGCCGGTCAGCGCCTTGTAGGCGACGCGCGCGCCCGCATAGGTGCGCGAGTTGACCGCCGCCTTGCGCTCGCCCGAGCAGCCGGACAGATCGATCGTCATGCCGCCATGGTCGATCGTGACTTTGGCCGCGAGGTTAAGCCGCTCGTCACGCTTGACGCCGTCATCGTCAAGGAAAGAGCTTGCCTCATAGACGCCATCCTTCAGCTTTTCCACGACGTTGCGGCACTTGCGCTCGGTTTCATCGAAGATCTGCGCGATGGCGTTGAGGATCGTGTCCTTGCCGTATTTGTCGAACAGCTCGTTCATGCGCCGTACCGCCAGCCGGCAGGCCGCCATTTGCGATTTCATGTCGCCGAGCGAGGATTCGGGGAAACGAATGTTGTCCTTGAGCACGCGGTAGAGCGTCTCGTTGAGTTTGCCGGCTTCGTAGATTTTCAGCTGATCGAGCTGCAAGCCCTCAAGCCACGGGTCGCCGACGCTCGGGCCCGCGCCGAAGCCGGTCGACATGCCGCCAACGTCGATCCAATGCGCGCGCACCATGGCGAACATCAAAAGCTCGCCCTTGTAGAAATACGGCGTGTAGATGACGATGTTGTTGAGGTGCTGCCCGGCGACCGCCTGGTGATTGGTGATGATCACGTCGCCTTCGGCGAAACCCTTCGGCCCGTAGCGCTTCATGGCGTCGGTGATGATGACGCCGAGATCGGCGACGAAATGCGACACGCCGCCGACATTCTGCGAGATCAGTTCGCCCTTGGTGTTGACGAGCGAGGTGCAGAAGTCGCGCACCTCGTAGATCATCATGTTGTAGGAGGTGCGCTGCAGGTCGGCGGCCATCTCGTTGGCGACGGCGGGCAGCGCATTGCGAATGACTTCGAGCGTTACCGGATCGAGCGGCTTTTTCGTCTTTTTGGCTTGCCGGCGCTTTTTGGCCTTCTTCGTCATTTTGCGCCTCCGACGTCGATGATCAGTTCGCCTGACGCCGCGACGGTGCAGCGATCGTTAGCGAACAGCACAGTGGTGGTGCCGTGTTCCTCGATCAGAGCCGGCCCCTTGATGCGCGCGCCGGCGCCGAGTTCGCTGCGCTGATAGATCGGGCACGACACCGGCTTTCGGGTGTCGCCGAGATAGACGTCGCGGCGGCGCGCTGCCTTTGTGGTGGTGCGACGCGTGAGTCGGGGAAAGCGTAACGGCTGGCGCTTGCCGATGGCGGCGAGCCGGATATTGACCATCTCCACCGGCTCGTCGGGCGATTTGTGAGAATAGCGATGCTCGTACAACGCATCGAACGCCGCGCGGATTTTTTGCCGGTCGCCTTGTTTGATCGCGTCACGCGACACCGGCACGGAAAGCGTGAACTCTTGGCCGACATAGCGCAGGTCAAGCGCGATCTGCAACTCTGCGTCGCGCGCGTGGTGCAGGCTCGTTTTGGCTTCGGCTGCCATTTCGTCGTGCACCGCAAGCAGCGCGGCGAAATCGAGGTTGGCGAGGTCGTAGTAGAAGGTGCGGATGAAATCGTGACGTTCATCCGCGAGCAGCATGCCCAGCGCCGAGAAATGCGACGGGAACAGCGGCACGATGACTTTCGGGATATGCAGCTCTCGGGCGATCGCGCAGATGTGCAGCGGCCCGGCGCCGCCGGACGCCACCAGCACGAAATCGCGCGGATCGTAACCCTTCTCGACCGACACCTCGCGCACCGCGAGCGACATCTTGGAGACGGCGATCTCCAGGATCGCCTGCGCGGCCGCGCGCGGGTCCATGCCCAGCGGCTTGGCGATCTTGTCGGCGATACCGTTGCGGGCGCCATCGGCGTCGAGTTCCATCGTGCCGCCGAGAAAATTCTTTGGGTCGAGCCGGCCGAGCACCACGTTGGCGTCGGTGATGGTCGGCTCAGTGCCGCCGCCGCGGTAGCAGATCGGGCCTGGCTCGGCGCCGGCGCTTTGCGGGCCGACCTTCAGCGCGCCGATATCGTCGATCCAGGCGATGCTGCCGCCACCGGCGCCGACTTCGACGACGTCGATCATTGGCAGCATAACCGGGTGCCCGCTGGCGTAGCCGCCGACATAATAGCCCGGCGCCAGTGTCGGCTCGCCGTCGCGCACCAGGCTGGTCTTTGCCGTGGTGCCGCCCATGTCGAACGAGATCACGTTGCCGAAGCCGAGTTTTTCGCCGACGCGCGCCGACGCGATGATGCCGCCGACCGGACCGGATTCCATCATCGCAACCGGGCGGGCGGTTGCCACTTCGGGCGTCATCACCCCGCCGTTCGAGCGCATGATGGACAGCTCGCCGGCAAAGCCCGCTCCGGCGAGCCGTGATTTCAGGTTCTTCACATAGCCGCCGACGCGCGGCCCGATATAGGCGTTGACCACCGTGGTCGAGAGCCGCTCGAACTCGCGATATTCCCGCAAGATGTCGTGCGACAGCGACAGATAGGCGTTCGGCAGCGCCTCGCTGACCATGGCGCCCACGATCCGCTCATGCGCCGGATCGACGTAGGAGTGCAGGAGACACACGGCGACCGCCTCGACGCCCTCGGCGGCAAGCACGCGGCAGGCCTCGGTGACACTTGCCTTATTGAGCGGCCGGAAAACCTCGCCTGAGCTTGTCAGCCGCTCCTCGACCTCGCGCGTCGAATGGCGCGACACCAGCGGCTTGTGGCGGTGGAAGAACAGATTGTACGCCTCCGGGCGATTGCCGCGGCCGACGATGTAGACATCGCGGGTACCGCCGGTGACGATGAGGCCGGTCTTGGCACCGGTGCGCTCGATCAGCGTGTTGATGGCAATGGTCGAGCCGTGGATCAGCTCGTCGATGGCGGCGGCTTGGAGGCCGCTCTTGCGGATGCAGTCGAGTATCCCCTGGCTCAGTTCATGCGGCGTCGTGAGGCTTTTCGCCTCGACGAAACGGCCGGCCTTGTCGTCGAAGCCGACGAGGTCGGTGAATGTCCCGCCGATGTCGATGGCGACGACGATCATGGCCGCGCCTCCAAACGACGCCGAGCGATAAGGGGAATGAGGGAGGGGTGGTACGCCAACACGGCGCGGCAGATTATAAGGTTTCGCGCGGATTACAATGTCCGCCGGGTAAGGTTGAGGCCGGCGAAATTCATCAACTGCCGCGGGGACTACCGCAGCGCTGAAAGTGCCGTACAATCGCGACTTAACGTATCGGAGAGGGAAGGGGCGGTTATGTCAGGAGAGTTTGCCGGGAAGGTCGCAGTCATTACCGGCGGCAGCCGCGGTATCGGCCGCGAAATCGCAGCCGAATTTGCCTGCGAAGGCGCCCAGACCGTCATCGTGTCATCGTCGGCGGAGAACCTTGCATCGGCGAGCAAGACCATCGCCGCTGCGGGCGGACCGGCCCCCGTTGCGATCGCCGCCGATCTGCGCACGCTCGACGGCTGCCGGCAGGTGTTCGAGCGCGTCAAACAGCAATTCGACGCGTGCGATATTCTGGTGTGTTCGGCGGGCGCGACGCGCGCCGGCAATTTCGTCGATCTGCCGGACGAGGCGTGGATGGACGGCTATGCGCTCAAACTGTTCGGCTGTGTGCGCATGTGCCGCTTGTTCTGGCCAATGCTCAAAGCCGCGCAGGGATTCGTCGTCAACATCGGCGGCGGCGCCGCGCGCTCGCCCGGCGCTGACTTTTCGATTGGAGCTTCGGTCAATGCCGCGATGGGCAATTTCTCCAAAGCGTTGTCGCAGCTCGGCAAGCGCGACGGCGTCAATGTCAATGTGATCCATCCCGGCGCGACCGAGACCGAGCGCTTCTATCAGCTGGTCGAGCAACGGGCGAAGGCGTCAGGAAAATCAATTGACCAGCTCAAGCAGGAGGCAACTGCGCGCGACGGTATACGCCGCCTCGGCAAGCCCGCCGATGTCGCGGCGATTACCCTGTTCCTCTGCTCTGAAAAGGGCCGGCACATACAAGGCACCGCCATCGCGGTCGATGGCGGCGCCACAGTCGGCTACTACTGATTCGCGGTACGCCTAGTCGCTGATGCTGGGAGCGTCAGGCACTTTCTTCACCTGGGTCACGCCGTCGGAAATGATCTTCGTCAGCTGACTCACCGATTGGCTCAGCGCCGCGTATTCGATGATGTCGCGCTCGACGCGGGTGCCGTCGGCCGCCAGCTTGTCGCGCAGAGTCTTCAGTTCAGTGATGAGATTGTCGATTTCGCGTGCCGAATTGCCCGATACGCGGCGCAGCAGCGAACTCAAACTATTGGCGGCGACTTCGTTCTCGCCGTTACCCTGGCGCAATGCAGTCGCGTCGCGTCGTACCAGCTCGCGAATATTGCCTTCAATTTCCACTTCCGTCGGCTTGTCACCGTCGCCAGTCCCGCGTTGTTTTGCAAAGTTCATGACATACCCCGCTTTTGGACATACCCCGCTTTTGGCCGCCCCCCCGGGCGAACCGCAGCAACCCCCATGGCCGCATGAAAATGTGACCACTTCGCGGCCCGCAGAATGTTCCCGTATGGATGCCAACCGGATTTGCTGGCGGGAGCCTTTCAGGACTGATTTTGCGAGGCCGCGCTGTCTCCTCGGTCCGGGATCATGGCGCCGATGAGTCGCAAATGTGTCATGAGAGCTGCAAAGGAACTCGCCGCTCTGCGGGCGCGCGAATCACGCAGCGACGCGGGTCGTCAGTGCTTGCGCTTCATCTCGCCTGAGGAATTAATCGTGGCGTGCAAATTGCGGGCGAATTCGACGGCGCCGAACACCGCCATGTCAGGAGCGGTTTTGACATATTCCTTGACGCCATAAATGGCCGGCAGCGGCGCCTGGAGGATCGCGGCGCACAATGTCTCGACGGCCTGGTCAAGCTTCGCCGCCGGAACCACATCGCTGACAATGCCGAACGAAAGCGCTCGCTCTGGGCCGATCTCAACCTGCGAATAGACCAAATAGCTCATCGCCTTGCGCGGCACGCGATCGACGAACGAGGACATCACCATGGTGGGCAGGATGTTGTGCGCCATTTCGGGCACCTGAAACACCGCCTTGTCGCTGGCAAGTGTGATATCGCACGCCGTCGCAATAGCGCAGCCGAAGCCGAGCGCGCGGCCTTGCACGACGGCGATGATTGGGATTCTCGCATTGCGCATGGCGCCGTAGCAGTCGAAGACGACGTCGCTGAAGGCACGGCGCTCATAGGCGTCCGGATCCTTCTTTGGTGTTGAGCCCATCACCGCGCGGCCGACGCAAAAATCATCGCCGGCGCCGTTCAGCACAACGACGCTCGACGTCTTGTCGGCGCCTCCGATGATGCTCGTTAGCTCCGCCACCATCTCATCCGACACGGCGTTGCCGCGACCCGGCTGGTTCAAGGTGATGCGCAGGATTCGTCCGTCTTGTTTGGTGAGAATATCAGGCATTGGTTGCTCCCTATTTAGTCATTCCGGACGCGCCGAAGGCGCGAGCCCCGGAACGACGAATCAAGTGTTGCTTCATCGCTTTGCCGAATGAATCGCCTGCCATATTTTTTCCGGCGTCACCGGCATTTCGATATGGCTGACGCCGAATTCGGCGAGCGCGTCGACTACGGCATTGACGACGGCGCCGAGCGCGCCGGTGGTGCCGCCTTCGCCGGCGCCGCGTACGCCGAGCTTGTTGGTCGGCGTGAGCACTTCGCTGATGTCCGTGGTGAATGACGGCAGCACGTCGGCGCGCGGCATGGCGTAGTCCATGAACGACGCGGTCAGCAGCTGCCCCTGCGCGTCGTAGGCGCACAGCTCCCACAGCGCCTGGCCGATACCCTGCGCGGCGCCGCCATGCGTTTGCCCATCCACCACCATCGGATTGATCGCACGCCCAACGTCGTCGACCGCGGTGTAGCGCACGAGGTCGAGCGCGCCAGTCTGCGGATCGATCTCGACCTCGCAGACATGCGCGCCGTAGGGAAAGCCGAGCTGCCTGATGGTTTCGTCCGAGGTGGCGGCGAGCGGCCCGCGCAAATCTTCCGGCAAGGCTTTGTGATTCTCCGCCGCGGCCTTCGCGGCATCGAAGATGCCGATCGAGCGGTCCGTGCCCTTGACGGTGAAGCGGCCCGCCGCGAACGCGATGTCGTCCTCGGCGGTTTCAAGCATGTGCGCTGCGATTTTCTTGCCTTTTTCGACGATCGCGTCGGAGGCGTTGCCCATCACGATGCCGGCGAGCCGCATCGAGCGGGCGGAATGCGAGCCGCCGCCTTCCTTGACGATGTCGGTGTCGAACTCAAAGATATTGACGTCGTCGAACGGCACGCCGAGCCATTCGGCGACGCATTGCGCGAACGTGGTTTCGTGGCTCTGTCCGCTCGACAGCGTGCCGACCACGACGTCGACCTTGCCTTGAGGCTGTACGGTGATATCGGCGCGCTCGCGCGGATAGCCGCCGGTCGTTTCCAGATAAGAACAAAGCCCAATGCCGCGCAGTTTCTTGCGCTTGCGCGCCTCGGCGCGGCGCTTCTTGAAGCCCTTCCAATCGCCGAGCTCCATGGCGCGGTCCATGACAACCCGGTAGGTGCCGTTGTCGTAGGTGATGCCTTGCGGATTCCGATAGGGAAATGCCGACGGCGGAATGAGATTGCGTTTGCGCAGCGCGACGCGATCAAAGCCATGTTCCTGCGCCGCTTTGTCGATCAGCCGCTCCATCACATAAATCACTTCGGGGCGGCCGGCGCTGCGGTAGGGCGTCGTGCACATCGTGCTTGTCAGCACGGCGCGCGCCTTGATGTGCGAGATCGGGATCCGGTAGCCGGAGGTCGCAAGGCCCACGCCCTTGACGAGTGGCACGTAGGAGCCGGAATGGGCGCCGATATTGCTGACATTTGAACTGCGCAAAGCGAGAAAGTGTCCCTCGGCGTCAAGCGCGAGTTCGGCGGAGACCGTAAGATCGCGGCCCATGTAATCGGTCACGAACGCTTCATGGCGCTCGGCCGTCCATTTGACCGGCCGGCCGACGCGCTTTGCGCCCCAAACCACCATCGCAAATTCGGGGAAGAAGCTATTTTTGGTGCCGAAATTGCCGCCGATTTCTTGCGTGACTACGCGCACGGAGTCGAACGGCACGCCGAAAATCTGCGAAAGTTCGCGCTTCTGACGAACGATGCCGCCGGAGCCGGCGTAGAGCGTGTAGCGGTCGCTCTCCTTGTCGTAGAGGCCGACGGCGCTGCGCGGTTCCATCGGCACGCCGGT
Organism: Xanthobacteraceae bacterium; assembly: GCA_049300295.1. Lineage (GTDB taxonomy): Bacteria > Pseudomonadota > Alphaproteobacteria > Rhizobiales > Xanthobacteraceae > BOG-931. The sequence goes on along the minus strand of JBAQJL010000035.1, from coordinate 15,190 downwards.
CACGCGATTGACCCAGGTTTCGAGCCGCGTGACGTGCGCGGCGGCGGCGAAGGCTGCATCGGTTGCGGCGGCGTCGCCGACCTCGGCGTCGATCATGACATTTGGCAAATCGTCGTAGAGCCGCGGTGCGTCCTTGGCCAGGCTCGCGATGCCCTGCGTCACCGCCGGCAGCGGTTCATAGTCGATCTCGACCTTTTCGGCGGCGTCCTTGGCCTGCGCGATCGTCTCGGCGATGACGAACGCGACCGCGGTGCCGACATGGCGCACGCGGTCGGCGGGCAGCACATGATGCGGCGCCGCCGGCACCGGCGAGCCGTCGCGGTTTTTCAGAACGATGTCGGGCGCCGTTCCGGGCGCGGCGAGGTGCGGGATGCGCTTGAGCCCATCCGCCAGCGCATCCTGGCCGGTGAGCACCGCCAGCACGCCCGGCATGGCGCGCGCTTCCGCGGTGTCGATGGAGCGGATTCGCGCATGCGCGTGCGGCGAGCGCACCATGGCCGCGTAGGCCTGGCCGGGAAAATTGAAATCGTCGCTGTAGCAGCCGCGTCCAGTGACGAGCCGCAAATCCTCCTTGCGGCGAACCGTGTCTCCGATACCTGCTGACATGATCCTATGGGGTTCAATATCCTGGGGGTGCAAGACTGTACGAATGGCGGGTAAGAATAGTCTCACAGCGCGGCAAGCGCGGCTAGTGCTACTGCTTCGCCAAGGCGAAGCTTGATCCGGGCGCGGCATCTTTTGTCACCCACGGCACCACGCTGGTCATCAACGCGCTGATCCAGCGCAGCGGCGCCAAGGCGGCGTTGCTGACGACGCAGGGCTTTCGCGGAAGGGCTGTGCGCGCCAAAGTAGGCCGCGGTGGAAGGGGCGCGCGGCCTGCTCCCTGGGATTGCCGCGGCAAACGGCCGGCCTTGCGATTATGCCGAGTAGCTCAGCGTCTCCGGGTCGCGATCCTTGAGATACTGGTCGAGACCCCAGCGCTCGACTTGCGCAAACACCCCGTCGAATTCCTGGTCGGGCAGGGGCTTGTTGATGAAGCGCTCGCCACGGCCGAACTTGGTGAAGTCCCAAGGGTGGAAGGTCTCGAACTCGGCCGGGACAGCAAGCTTCCACAGCGGCAGATATTTGGCGAGGTTCGCTTCCAGCGCCTGTTCGGCGCGATTGAGCGCACGCATGTAGCCGTGCACGACCTCAGGTGGCGAATTCTCCGGCACCCACCACACCGTTTTGAAGGTGTCCTCGATGATCTTGCGCAGGCCGAGCTGTTCGGCCATCGCGATTTGCGGCGGCAGCAGGCTTGCTGCCTCTACTTCGCCGTCGAGCAGGGCCTTGAGCCGTGCGCCAAAGCCGCCGGTGTTGACCGTCTTGATCTCGTCGAGCGGCAGATATTTTTCCAACCGGTACGGCACGTTGAAGTGGCTGCCGGCGCGCATGCCGACGGCCACGGGGACGTTGCGCAGATCCTGCGGTTTGCGGATCGCCGAGTCCGGCCGCACGAAGATGGCCCACGGCGACTCGCCGTAGCCCTCGGTGACGGCGCGGCCCATGCCGGCACTGGCATTGCAGATCGTGCCCCATAGGCAGGCGCCCTGCACCACGTCCGTTTTGTCCTCGGTATAGGGCCGGTCTTGCGGTCGTTGGAAGTAATCAAGCTCCTTCCAGCTCGATTGCGTGCCGCGGAAGGTCTTCCAGTCGAATTCGACATCGAGGCCTTCAGCGGCAAAGAAACCTTCCTGCAGGGCAACGAAATCGTTCAGACCCATGCCCTTGGGGGCGACCCTGACGGGTATGCGCTGGTTGGTCATGTCAAATCCTCCTGTTATTGTTGATCCTCCGCGCCGTCATCATCCGCGAAAGCGGATGATCCAGTAACCGCCGAAGCCACGGGTTTAGCCGAACAAGAACCGTCTCGCCTGCGGTTACTGGATGCTCCGCCTGCGCGGAGCATGACAGTGAAAGTTGGCCGCTGGCGCGATCAACTGACCAGCGACAGCGAGGCGTTGTCGTACTGCCCGGCTCCCATTTCGCCCTCGGCGAAGATGTGGTGGTCGGCGATCCACTCGCGGGATTCTTCGTAAACTTCCCTGGTATAGGGCTCAAACACCAGGCGCTCGCCCGGGCCCCAACGACGGGTATCCATCAGCGCGTGGAAGCGGTCGGGGAATTCGTTCTTGTAGTAGTGCGTATAGAGTTCGGGCCGCAGATCGATGTCGCGCTGCGCCTTGCGGAGCGCGCGGAAGAACTTGCGCAAATCTTCCGGGTCGGGCTCGCCATGAATCATGGTGGCGATCATGAAGGTGGTGTCGATCACCTTACGGAAGCCGAGCTGCTCGGCGAAGTAATAAGGCCCGCTGAACAGGCTCACGGCCGGGGCCTTGCCGTCGATCAACTGCTCCATGCGGGCGAACAGCATGCCGTCGGCGTAGTGCAGCTTGATCTGGTCGGGCTTCAGGTAGGATTCGAGCCCTTGGATCGTGGCGTAGTGGCTGCCGGATTGATAGCCGACCGAAACCGGCACGCCGGCGAGGTCGGCCGGCGTCTTCACCGGCGAATCGGCCGGAACGAAAATGCCGGATGGCGAGACCGAGTAGACGTCGGTGTACATGCGGCCGAGGCCCTTGGAGGCCGCGACGTTGACGGTCCAGTGGCAGGCGCAGCTCACGTTCGACTTGCGGCCGGCTTCGAGCGACTGATAGGCGCCGACCTTGTCGCCCTTGTCGTGGATCTTGCCGCCGGTCGAGCGCACCAGCTCGCGGAATTCATAGTCGAGGCCTTCGGCGCGAAAATATCCCTTCTCCTCCGCCACCCATTCGTGCAGGCGGAAATGCGGTTCGATCAGAAAGTTCGCCATCGTGTTCCTCCGTGTTGGCAGGGTTTCAGCAGATTGAGTGTCCGTTAGTTCCGCGCTTCGCCCGCCCGCGAGCGGCAGACGTTTGGGTAGAGCCGCCGTGCTCGGAGACGCGACGGGCGCGGATCATCTTGACGTGGTCGTCCATCAAGGTGCGCGCGCCGCTCGGATCGTGCAGCTCGATCAGGTCGGCGAGTTTGGTGTGAATGTCCATAATGTGCCGCGCCAACTTGGGCGTCGCGGTAACGTTGCGGCGCGGCCACGATACGTGTTCCAACGATATCAGTTGCACGATGAGCACACGGTTGTGCGAGGCCTCCGCCACCGCGAGATGGAAATCGCGCGACAGCCGAGTGAATTCGTCGAGGTCGCCGATCACGGCTTCCGCCTCGTGCAGCAGCCGCCGGAGCTTTGCGACGTCTTCAGGCGTCGCATTTTCGGCCGCAAGCTCGGCGCCGAGCGTCTCAATGGCGCGCTGCGCGTCCATGATCTCGGCGGCGGTCACGCCGGTGAGGTCGAGCTGGACGGCGAGCGCCTCGGCGAACAGGCGCGGATTACCGTGGGCGATGCGGGCGCCGCCGCCTTTGCCCATGCGGATTTCGACGATGCCAAGCGCTTCGAGCGTACGCAGCGCGTCACGCGCGACGATGCGGCTCGCCTTGAAGCGGGCTGCGAGATCCTTCTCAGTGCCTAGGAAATCACCGGGCTTGAGGCGTTTGGCGAACAGCGCGTCGCGGACCTGGGCGACCACCTGGGCCGACAGCGACGACGAGCGCCCCGCAAACATGATGCGGGCGGTTAAATCGCCACTGACCTGTGTGGGGCTCGGCTGTTGCTTCGTTGGTGGCATTGGAAGATGCTAAAGATATTATCTTTAGGACAAATTAGTCCGTGGCTTTTTGGCCGTCAAGCCGTCACCCGGCGCGGTGAACAAATCCGGGAACCTTCGTGCCGCTGCCGCATCCAATGGGCTGAACTGATGCGGCCGGATAGGCCGTACAGGGAGGTTCATGGAGGTTCACAATGACGTTCGCCAGACTAGCGTGTGCGTTTGCGGCGGTGCTGTTTGCAGCCTCACTTGCTGCCGCACAGGATAACAAGCTGACCGACGCGCAGATCGCCCACATCGCCTACACGGCCGGTCAGATCGACATTCAGGCCGCCCAACTGGCGCTGAAGAAAAGCAAAAGCAAAGATGTCATCGCATTCGCCAAGAGCATGGCGCGCGACCACAAGGCCGTGAACGATCAGGCGCTGGCTCTTGTCAAGAAGCTCAAAGTGACGCCGGAAGACAACGCCACCAGCCAGGCGCTGGTCAAACAGGCCGACGCCAAACGCGCCGAACTCGCCAAACTTAGCGGCAAGGCGTTCGACAAGGCTTACATCGACAACGAAGTCGCCTACCACAAGACAGTCGACGGCGCCCTGGAAAGCACGCTGATCCCCGGCGCCAGCAATCCGGAACTGAAGGACTTGCTGAAGACCGGGCTAAAGATCTTCCAGGGCCACGAACTGCACGCCGAGCACGTCGCGGCCGAATTCAAATAGGGGGCTCCATGAAGTCTCGCGCTTGCAGCGCCGCGCTCGCCGCGCTGCTCATCGCCGCCTGGGCTGGATCCGCGCGAGCGGAGAGCATCAAGGTCGAAATCTCGAATCTGGCCTTCGCGCCGGCGCAAGTGACCGCGCATGTCGGCGATACGATCACGTGGGTGAACGGCGATTTCGTCGCCCACACCGCGCCGGCGCGAAACGGCGCCTGGGATGTGCAGGTTCCACCAAAGGCAAGCAAGAGCGTGGTGCTCAAGGCTGCAGGCGCCGTCGATTATTTTTGTAAATTTCACCCACAGATGACCGGAAAGATCACGATTTCTCCGTGACCCGAATGATAACCTCATCCGACGTGTCGGGCAGTCTTGCGCGTGCGATCGTCCAGACATTCGCCGTCTGATTGTTCGACGGTGCGGCTGCGCCTGCGGCGCGCTTCCTGGCCATGTGGGGACGGCGGGTTTAGTCTGAAGCGGCCAATCCGGAAGGAAAGCCGCGATGCAGTTCGGCCTCTACGCACCTGTCCCGCATGTGACCGTCGGATCGAAAGCGATCGAGCAGTCGGTCGCGGGCGCTTTGAAACCGTTGCCGCCCGCCAAGGTCGATCCGGCCTTCGATCTCGCCAAGGAGATCCTATGTGCGGCCGATCGCTCTGGTTTCGACATCGTTCTGTTTGCCGAGCGGCACCTTGGCGCGGATTTCGAGGCCTGGATTCTCGCCGCCGCGGTGAGTTCGTGGACCACGCGGATCAGAAGCATGGTCGCTGTGCATCCCGGCCTCTGGCATCCGACCTTGATCGCCAAGATGGCAACCTCGCTCGATCGGCTGACGCCCGGCCGCACCGCCATCAACCTGGTCACCGGATGGAATGTCGAAGAGCACCACATGTTCGGTGGGGACACGCTGCAGAACAATGACGATCGTTATGTTCGCGCGGAGGAGTTCGTCGACGTCCTGCGCGGCATGTGGAGCGAAACGCCGTTTTCCTACCAGGGCGCGTTTTACGAGGTCGATGCCGCTCAGCTCTTGCTGAAGCCCGCGACTTCAAGTCTGCCGGAAATTTTCACCGCGAGCCGCAGCCCGCGCGGTCTCGATATGGTGGCCAAGGTCGGCGACTGGTGGTTCCTCGATTTCGACAAGGAGGCCGAGACCACCGCCGACGTGATGGACAGCCTGCAGCGCTCAATCATCACGATGAATCGGAAGTCGGCGAGCTGCGGCCGCAAGGTGCGCTACGCGTTCAATCCGTTCATCGCCTTCGGCGATTCGATCGAGGACGCAAGAGCGCGGGCGACCAGACTTCTGGTTTCCGACGGCTCCGAGGCGGACATGCGCAAGATCATGCAGCGCACCGCACCGGCGATGAAAGCGGGCTGCATCGGGCCGCCCGAGCATGTGCGCAAGCAGCTATCCGCCTATCGCGAGATGGGCATCGAGCTGTTTTTGTTCAAACTCGTACCCAATCTCGAGCAGATCGCGCTGGTGACGCGGGAGATCATCGAGCCGTTCCGGCGCGAGGCCCCACAACACACCGCGGCCGCGTGAAGCCCGAAACGCGGCGCGTGAAATGGACATCATCATGCGAAGAATTGGACTGCTCGCTGCGGCGTTGACGATCATGGCCGCCGGCTTCGGCGCGGCTCGCGCTCAGAACGCTTATCCGACGCAGCCGGTGCGCGTCATCATTCCGTTCCCGGCTGGTTCTACCACCGATACACTGACCCGGATTGTCGCCGACGGCCTCGGCCGCAAGTGGGGCAAGGCGGTTGTCGTGGAAAACATTCCCGGCATGAACATCGGCGCCGAACGGGTCGCACGCGCCGACCCGGATGGCTATACGCTGCTCGCCAGTCCACCGTCGCCGCTGACCATCAACAAGCTGCTATACCGGCATCTGCCATATGATCCCGACAAGCTTGAGCCGATCACGCTGCTCGCGACCGGGCCGAACGTGTTCGACGTTCGAAAAGATCTTCCGGTCAATTCGGTGAAGGAGTTCATCGCCTACGCCAAGTCCAACCCGGGCAAGCTCACCTACGCGTCGCAGGGCGTCGGATCGACGGCGCAATTAAGCTCCGCGTTGCTTGAGCAGATGGCCGGAATCAAGATGCTGCACGTGCCTTATCGCGGCGCTCTACCGGCACTCAATGACGTCATCGCCGGACACGTCGACATGTTCTTCGACACCGCGACGACATCGGTGCCGATGTTCCGCAGCGGGCAGGTTAAAATCCTTGCAGTCGGCAGCACCAAGCGCATTCAAGGGCAGGAGAACGTGCCGACGATGGAGGAGTCAGGGTTGCCCGGCTTCCGCTCGATCACCTGGTTTGCGCTTGCCGCGCCGCCGGGCACGCCGGCGCCGCTCATCGCCAAGATCAATCGTGACACTGTCGAAGTTCTTAAAGACCCGCAGGTGAGCGAGAAGCTGCACAAGCTTCAGCTCGACCCGGGCGCGACGACGCCTGAGGAAACCAGGAAATTCTTCGACGACGAACTTGCGTTGTGGGGCAAGGTCATCGCGCAGGCGCATATTACGGTGGAGTAATCAGCGGACTGCCGGAAAATGCGTGCGCCAATGTTGCGCGATGTCAGCGCCGGTGGCGAACCAGACGCCGTCGACGCCGCGCATGTATTCCAGCAGCCTGAGCAAGCCCCGGCACCGGCCGGGCCGGCCGATCAGCCGGTCGTGCAGCCCGATCGAGAGCAGCTTTGGCGAGCCGCGCTGGCCCTCACGATAAAGCACGTCGAAAGCGTCGTGCATGTAGGTGAAAAAATCGCCGGCTGTCGAGAAGCCCGAGTTCTCGTTGAAGCGATTGTCGTTCGCCTCATAAGAATAAGGAATGACGAGATGGGGCCGGCCACCGATATTCAGCCAATAGGGTAGTTCGTCGGCGAGCGAGTCGCGGTCGTAGAGAAAGCCGCCTTCTTCGACTAGCAGGCGACGCGTGTTGGGGCCGGGTCGTCCAGTCATCCAGCCGATCGGCCGTTTGCCGGTGAGCTTGGTGAGAATTTCGACGGCGCGCCTGATATGCTCACGTTCGGTCTCCTCCGGCACCGCAACATAGTCGATCCAGCGAAAGCCGTGGCTGACGATTTCATGCCCGCGCTCCACGAAAGCTCTGGCGAGCTCCGGGTTTTGCTCCAGCGCTCGTGCGACGCCGAGGATGCTCGTCTTGATCGAGAATTCGTCGAATGCTTCGAGCACCCGCCACACGCCGCGCCGGCTGCCGTATTCGAACGCCGACTCGGCGAGCGGCACGCGCAGCCCACGATAGGCCGGCACGCCGATATCGTTGAGCATCCCTTCGGAGACTTCATCGCCGTTGAACAAGGTCGATTCGCCGCCGCCCTCGACGTTCAGATTGAAATTGACCGCGATCAGCGCGCCGCCGGGCCATTTCGGATCAGGCGGCGTCGCGCCATAGCCGACCAGATCACGGGCGATCATCGGGTCGGGTTTCGCTTCGGGCATGCTTTGTCTCGTACAGCTCATGAATTAAAATGGTTCGTTTCCCGGATGCGGTGCAGCGCGAAGCGGTGCGCCGCTGATCCGGGATCGTTCAAAACTCCGAGTTTGAAACGGTCCCGGTTCTGCAGTGCATCACTCCGCAGCGCTGCGTGCTGCACTGCGCCCGGGACACATTAGCTGGTTCCGCGGAAATGACATCAAAACGTTGCCGCGAGCGGCGCGGTGCACGCATCGTAACAGTAGAACCAGTCGGTGTCGGTCGGCCCGCGCATCCAGGTATTGGCAATCGAGATTTCCTGCACCTTTGCCACGCGCGGAATGCGCGTCGCCTCGTAGCAGCGGAAGGCCTCTACGGTATCGGCGAATTTTTCCAGACAGCGGCTCAGGATGGCCGCGTCCTCGACCGCCATGGCGCCGCCGGCCGCCATGAACGGCCGCATCGGATGGCACGCGTCGCCAAGTAGCACGAGATTGCCGTTCGCTCCTCCGCTCCAGCGGTCGTCGCGTTCGCGATCGAACACCGGCCAGAGCGTGACGGTGTCGACCGCCTCCAACACGCGCTGCAGATCGGAATGAAAGCTCGCAAACGACTCCAGGTATTGCTGCCGTGTCGCCGGAATCGAGGTGTCGCCATGCTCCCAGTTCGCTGCCGGCACGACGCCGATGGCATAGACTTCATCGCGCCGCCCGGTGAGATAATAAGGCAGGCAGTGGCGGTCGGTGCCCCACCATTTGGTGCAATCCGGTATGTAAAGCCCGTTGAGCCGTTCGGCAGGAAAGATCGCGCGGTATGCGACCGCGCCGACGAACTGCGGTGGCTGCGGCCCAAGCAGAACTTCGCGCACCTTGGAGCGAATACCGTCGGCGCCGATGACGATGTCGGCCTCCGCCGTGGCGCCATTTGCAAAAACCACCTGTGTCGCGTCACGGGTCTCGCGCAAATCCACCAGCTGATGATTGAACGCAATCGTTCCCGGCGTGACGCCGCGTTCCAGAACGGCATGCAGATCGCCGCGATGGATGTGGACATACGGCCCGCCATAGTGCCGCTCGTGCGCCGCGTCGAACACGAATTCGGCCATGACCTCGCCGGTGCCCCAGGCACGGCTGACATAGCTCTGCGATTTGACGCCGGCGGCAATCAGGCCGTCTTCAAGGCCGAGACGGCGCAACACCTTGCAGACATTGGCGGACAGAATGATGCCCGCGCCGATGCGCGAGAATGCCGGCGCTTGGTCATAGACTTTTACGGAAAATCCGGCGCGCTGCAGAAATCCGGCGGCGGTCAAACCGCCGAGGCCGGCGCCAATGACGGCGATCCGCCTCGCGGCATTTTTTTGATTCATATGTTACCCAGACAAAACGCCGTTCTCTGATTGGTTACGAACGGCTCTTTGCGCTGTCAAGGGAGCCGCCGTGCTGGCACAGTCCAAAGTAGGCAAGCGTGCAACAAATTGCGTTGCGCTTACAACGTGCGCTGGCCGCGCGGGATTGACCCTTTGCGGCAAATTCCCTAGCGTCAACGCCGCTCGGGAAAACCAATATCGCTACAGCGCGTTCGGCCCGTGAATTGCAGCCACGGATGTCGACGCGATTGATGGGCGTTTCGAGGAGTTGCCGTCATGCGACTGTTTGCTCGATTGATTGGCGCGCTGCTGCTCGCCGCCGCCGCTGTTCCGCCATCGGTGCACGCCGCCGAGGTCAATTTTACCACCGATTTCGGCTTTTACGGCCGCCAGTCCTATTTTTACGTCGCCTACGACAAGGGCTATTACAAGCAAGAAGGCATCGATCTCAACTTTCTGCGCGGTCAAGGATCGATCGACGCCATTAAGAAAGTGGCCTCGGGTGCCGCGAAGATCGGTTTTGCGGATGCCGGCGCTCTGGTGCTCGCGCGCGGCAATGACGGCATCCCCGTTAAGCTCCTCGCGATCGTCTATGCAAGCCCGCCGCACGCGGTTTTTGCGCTCGCCAACAGCGGCATCAAGATGCCTAAGGATCTGGAAGGCAAAACGCTTGCCGACAGCGCGTTCAGCGCCATTCCGCTTGTCTTTAATGCCTACGCTCAAGCCGCGGGCATCGACGCCAAAAAGGTGAAGTGGATTACGGCTGAGGTGTCGTCGCTGCCGTCGCTTCTCGCCACCGGGCGTGTTGACGGTATCGGCCAATTCACAGTCGGCGAACCGCTCTTGGCCGACGCGGTCAAGCCGAAGAAGCTGGTGCGGTTCGCCTACAAGGATGCGGGACTCGACTATTACGGCAACGGAATCGTCGCGACCGAGCAAACGATCAAAGAAGACCCGCAAATGCTCAAGGGTTTCATCCGCGCTACCCTGAAGGGAATGCGCGACGCCTTTGCCGATCCCGCCGCGGCTGGCGCGATCATGCACAAATATCACAAAGAGATTTCGGCCGAAGTCGCCGCCGGAGAAACCGAAAAAGTACGGGAACTTGCTGTTGTGACCGGCCAGCAACTCGGTGCGATAGACGAAAGCCACATCGAGCGGACGATTGCTGTCATGCAGAAAGCATATCCGATCAAACATCCGGTCAAGGCGCAGGATATGTACGTCCCGGGCTTTGTGGAATGAATTCCGAGCCGCTCGCTGCGCGATCATCTGCGGCAGAGCAACAAGCCCGGCGCGGCGCACCGATCATCGAGCTCGCGGGCGTCGGCAAGACCTTCGGCAGCGGCGAGCAAACGGTTCACGCGCTGGGGCCGCTCGACTTGGCGATCGAAGCCGGCAGCTTTGTTTCCATTATCGGGCCGTCCGGTTGCGGCAAGTCGACCTTGTTGCGGCTGGTTGCCGGTCTGGAAACGCCGACGCAAGGACAGCTTCGGCGCAACGGCGCGACGCTCGACGGCCCTTCGCGTGAGGTTGGCGTTGTTTTTCAGGACCACGTGCTCTTCCCATGGGCCACCATCCTGGACAACGTGATGTTGCCCGCCGACGTCATGGGGCTGCCGCGGCAAGCAGCCCTGGAACGCGCCCATTGGCTTCTCGAACTGACTGGGTTGAAGGATTTCGCCCGCCACCGGCCCGACATGCTGTCTGGCGGGATGAAGCAGCGCGCCGCTTTCTGCCGCGCCTTGCTGGCTGATCCGGCCATGCTGCTGTTGGATGAGCCGTTCGCGGCGCTTGACGCTTTGACCCGCGAAGAACTGTCGCTCGAGCTTTCGCGGCTGTGGCAGGAATTGCGGCGCACCGCGCTGCTCATCACCCATTCGATCGACGAGGCGGTGTTGCTGGGCGATCGGCTCATCGTGATGTCGCGCCGCCCAGGCCGCATCGACCTCGACATTCCGATTGATTTGCCGCGGCCGCGGGACGTGAACACTGAGAACCATCCACGCTTTCTGGAGATCAAGCACGCGGCGCGGGATCTGCTGTTCGCGCGGGAGAGAGGCTGACGCGCCATGGCCGCCGCGCCTTTCAAGTCCGTTATCGCGCGTGCGACCACGCCGCTGATTTACGTGCTGCTGCTCATCCTCTGGGAGGTCTGCGTTCGCTTCTTCAAAATTCCGGGCTGGATGCTGCCGGCACCGTCGGCGATCATCGCCGCCGCGCAGGACTGGGGGCCCGAGCTCCTACATCACAGCCTGGTGACGTTGAGCGAAACCGTGTTCGGCTTCCTGGTGGCGCTCGCGCTGTCGCTGCCGCTCGCAATCCTCATCGCCTTCACCGTGACGTTGCGGCGGCTCCTCTATCCGATCCTGCTCGGTCTGCAGTCGGTGCCGAAGGTGGCGCTGGCGCCGCTGGTAATCCTGTGGCTTGGCATCGGCGTTCTGCCGAAGATCGTCATTGTGATCCTGGTCTGCTTCTTTCCGATCCTGGTGAATGTCGTGGCCGGCTTGGAGGCGGTGCCGCGAGCGATGCTCGATCTGATGCATTCGCTAAAGGCTTCGGAGCCGGCGATCTTTCGCCGGCTGCGCATCCCAATCGCGCTGCCGCACCTGTTCACCGGCTGCAAGATCGCGATCACGTTTGCGGTGATCGGCGCCGTCATCAGCGAGTTCGTCGCCGCGCAAGACGGACTCGGCTACCTGATCATGATTTCGACTGCGCAATCGCAGACGCCACTGGCGTTTGCGGCGATCATCCTGCTGACGCTTATCAGCGTCGTGCTGTTTTACGCGGTCGAGCTTGTCGAAAAGCGGTTCGTTACCTGGACGCCGTAGATTCCGAATTGCTCCGCCCGCAAGGGCAGGGGACACGGTCAGTGGGTTGCCTGCTTCGTCTCCTCGACGCGGAAAAAGCCGAGCCGCTGCATCACCGGCTCGTCGGTGACGCGCAGCATCAGCGCATCCTCGGCGGCCTCGTGGCTGTGCGGCCGCCATGCCGGCGCGGCGATGACGTCGCCGCGGCGCCACTCGAAGCGTTCGCCGTCAATCGTTGTGGCGCCTGTGCCTTTGACGATGGCATAGATGTTGTTCGCGGTCGTTTGCAGCGGCGCCGTTTTGGTGCGCGGGTTAAGCCGCATCATGTGCAGGCCGATCGTCGCCATCGCCGGATCGCCGAGCTGCACGCTGGTGCCGAATGGGCCGGAGGGGTCGGGCTTGGCGGCGTCGAGTCGCTTGAGCGTGTCGCTGAGTGGGAACACGAAAGGCGAATCCTTGGTGGGCGCCGCACCGAGTGAGGGCGCTGCGTTGTCGCCTTCTTCTTCGGCCGTTTCGAAGAACATCGGCTCAAGCAACTGCACCAGCGGCACGTCGAGAAAATCGAGCCAATAGGCGCAAGAACGGCTGTCGTTGCCGTGGCCGTGGCTCGACCAGTTCGGTGTCAGCAGCACGTCGCCTGGTTCCATCGCAATCTTGACACCGTCGACCTCGGTATAGGTGCCGGGCTCAGAATCCAGAATGAGCCGCAGCGCATTCGGCGTATGGCGATGCGCGCGGGCCCACTCGCCCGGCATGATCATCTGATACGCGGCGACCAGCGTGCGCACCGTGCCGTAGCCGTTGTCGGCTGCCGGGTTGAACAGAATGAGGTTGCGCCGTTCTGCAAGCTCGGTGTTGATCAGCCGGCCGGCGGCATCGAGCGCGCCACGCGCCTGCTCGTACTTCCATTGCGCCGGAGCGAACGTCTTCTTCGGTGCCGGCCACAGCGATGGTGTCGACTTAGCCCATCCCGGGCCAATGCTGATCCGGCCAAGCTGGCCATAAAGATCCTCCAGGGTGCCAGATTGGGCGAGTTCTGCGCGGGACGGAACTTTGGTCATGACGGCGCCTCTGCAAACGTAGGTCGGTTAAACGTAGCTCAACCCACCATACATCGGAGAACCGCGCCGCGCACCACGTCGATGACGCGCAGCGGGTCTTCCGGAATGCGGTCGTCGCGCCAGGCGACGTGGCCGTCGGGCCGCACCAGCACGAATTTCCGCTGGTACAGCGTGGCGATGTTCGGCTCCGCGAGCGGAGCGAACTCGACCGGCACATGGCGTTCGCGTGCCGCATCGAGGAGCGGTGCTGCGTCGGCGGCGGTCGCGCCGAAGCCGAGCAGCATGAATCCGCGGCCAAACAGATCGAGCGTCGAGCGACCGTCGGCGAGCCAGGCGTGCGGGGCACGGTGTCCCGGCCGTGCGGTCTGCTCATAGGTTCGGGCCACGTCTGGCGGCGGCGGCGTGCCATCAGGCCAGCAGATCGGCGACCCGTCGTAGCGATAGCCGAGATGGATGCCGAGCGTGAACCATTCGTGGCGCATCATCTCGCTGAATTCAGTGCCCACCATTTTGCGCGTTTCCGCGCCCTGCCGCGTGTCGTCAGCGATGTCGGGGTGGGTGCCGACCGAAAGCATGCGACGCAGGTTGCCGCTCGCCTCGGCGACATTGCGGGCTCCGACCGGCTGGCGCTCGACCGTGTAAGACTCGAGCAGACCGTCGCCGCCCCAGCCTTGCAGCACAGCAGCAAGCTTCCAGGACAGATCGATGGCGTCGCCGATGCCGGTGTTCATGCCAAAACCGCCGGTCGGCGACATGGCATGTGCGGCGTCGCCGGCGATAAAGCCCCTGCCGTTGCGGTATGTCTCGGCCACCAATTCGCGGCGTATCCAGGGCAGCACGCTTAAAATCTCAAATTCGAAATCGCGGCCCACGGCGCGACGGATCGCGGCCTCAATTTCTGCCGTCGTATAGTCGCGTTGCGCCGAACTGCCGATGATGGAAAAGCGCCACTGGTCGCCGCCGTTGATCGCCACGATGGTCGACCAGGTGCCTTCCGGTCCGATGAGAATGTGCCGGTAGGCTTTGCCCTTGTCGTGCAGCGACAGCAGGTCGGGGCAGCGGAAAATGACATTGGTGGTGTAGGTCAGCGCCGGATTGCCACGCATGGGGATGCCGAGCGTCTCGCGCACCAGGCTGCGTGCGCCGTCGCACCCGACGATGAAGCGCGACGAAATCTGTTCGCGTGCGCCAGTCTCGGCGTTCTCGACGGTCGCCATCACCCGGTCGGCGGCTTGCGTGAAGCCGACCAGCCGGGCGCGATAGCGCATCGTGACGGTTTTTTGCGAGGCTGCGAACGCGCGCAGGATAGGGTCGAACATATTCTGCGGGCAGCGCTCACGCCGCTGCGGGCTTTGCGGCGGTGGCGGCGCTTGTCCGATCCCGGGAAAGCGCTCGCGCCCCAGTTCGTAGCCGGTCAGGCTCGTCAGATAGATGTTGTCCTGGGGGTAATCGCGTGGGTAGGCCGAGCCTTCGACGGCGCCCACCAGCCCCCAGCGCCGGCAGAATTCCATGGTGCGGACGCCGACCATGTCCATGCGCGGCTGGTAGATCGAGCCATCCGACTGCTCAACCAGCTGGCAGTCGATGCCGCGCCAGCCAAGGTCGCCGGCCAGCGCCAGCCCGACCGGGCCGCCGCCGACGATGAGAACCGGTACTATTTTCTCCGCCATGTTGTTGTACTCCGGCTTTTGCGCGATGATAGGCGGGCGGCCCCGCAGACAGAACGGCACCGCAGAGCGTGATCCCCAAGTGGGTACCGGTTTTAGGAAAAAATCATGCTTGATCAATAAGCTGGAGCGGGATGACGATTCGAGCCTTTCTAGTCGAGTGAATTTGACATTCGCCAGCTTCCGGCAAGCCGTCAAAGTCGCTAACATCCAGCCTGAGTTTCGCGATTCATCATGGGAATCCGGTTCAACCGAGGAATAAATGACAAAGCGATTGACGTCGGCGCTACCCATTCGCGTTAAAGCTGCGGGCTTCCGCGCGCGAGCCGAGGCGCTGCGGCGCTGGGTGCCTGCCGCCATTGTGACGCTCGCGGCCACGATCGCGCTGACCGCCGTGACCGCGCCGCCGGCGGCCGACGCGGCCACGCGCCGGGCACGTCC
>JBAQJL010000034.1:0-27641 GCA_049300295.1 Xanthobacteraceae bacterium | reverse complement strand
CCTTCGAGATCGACCGAGACGAGTTGCGACACGCCGCGCTCGGCCATGGTGACGCCGTACAGGCGATTCATCCGCGCCATGGTGATCGGGTTGTGGGTGATGATGATGAAGCGGGTCTCGGTCGATCTGGTCATCTCGTGCAGCAGGTCGCAGAAGCGTTCGACGTTGTAATCGTCGAGCGGTGCGTCGACCTCGTCGAGCACGCAGATCGGCGCCGGGTTGGTGAGGAACACGGCGAAGATCAACGCCAGTGCCGTGAGTGCCTGCTCGCCGCCGGAGAGCAGCGACAGCGTCGCCGGCTTCTTGCCGGGTGGCTTGGCCATGATTTCGAGGCCGGCTTCAAGAGGATCATCGCTCTCGATCAGCTGCAGTTCGGCGGTGCCGCCGCCGAACAACTCGCCGAACAGCTTCTTGAAATTCTCGTTGACGGTGGCGAACGAGGTGAGCAGGCGCTCGCGCGCCTCGTGATTGAGGCTGTGGATGCCTTGCCGCAGCCGGCGGATCGCCTCGACCAGATCGTCACGCTCGCTGACCAGTTTCTGGTGCTGCGCTTCGACCTCCTCGAGCTCCTGCTCGGCGCGCAGATTGACGGCACCGAGCCGCTCGCGCTCGCGGCGAATGCGATCGAGCTTTTCTTCGACCTCGACGCTGGTCGGCAATTCCGCGCCGGGCTTGATCTCGGCGAGTTCGGCCGCGGCCGCCGGCTCGATGTCGAACGCCTCGCGGATCTCGTGCTCGATGTCGGCGAGCCGACGCTTGGCGGCGTCGCGGCGTTCTTCGCCGCGAGCGGCGAGCGCGCGTGCTTCGCCGACCGCCTCGAGCGCCGCGCGGGCGACCTTGTCGGCGTCGGCGAGCTCGTTCTCGGCGTCGGCCAGCCGGTCGGCGGCGACACGACGCTCGGCAGTCGCGGTTTCGATCTCGCCGATCAGCGACTGCCGCATCTCGGCGAATTTCTGCGGCGCGGTTTCGAGCTCCGCGCGCTCCCGCTGAGTCTCGACGCTGCGCTCGCCGATGGTGCCGATTTGTGTCGCAGCGCCGTCGCGCCGCTCGCTCCATTCGGCGCGCTCGCCTGCGATCGCCTGCAGGCGACGATCCGCAAGCTCGGCTTCGCGAGCGATCGCCTGCGCCTCGACCCGCATTTCGGCGCAAGTGCTGCGCTCGCCGGCGATCACTTCGTTGATGGCGGTGAGCTTGGCTTCGATGTCGGCCGCGGGCGGCAATGCGTTGAGCGCACTACCGGCTGCGTCGCGGGCAAGCACGGCTTCGTCGCGGCTGACGGCAATGCGCGCCTGCGCTTCCGTGAGTGCCGAGACGCGCGCCGTGTTGCGGGCGATCTCGCGTTCAGCCGCGGCCTGATCCTCGCGCGCCGAGTCGGTCACGTGCTGCGCCTCGCGCCATGCGGCGCGGGCCTGCGTCTCTGCAATTGCCGCGGCCGCCAAGGCCGCTTCGGCCGCCGCAACGGCCTCGCGCTTCGCCTCGACGTCGTTCTGCGCGATGACGAGTTCGCCTTGAATGGCCTGCAAACGGCCGCGTTCGGCGAGCCGGCGCGCCGCGCCGGTCAGTGCATGGGCGGCGACCGTGAAGCCGTCCCAGCGCCACAGGTCGCCCTCGCGCGTGACCAGCCGTTGACCGGCCTTGAGCATGTGGGCGAGCTGTGGCCCGTCGGTGCGCTCGACCACGCCAATCTGCGCCAGCCGCCGCGCCAGTTCGGGCGGCCCCTGGACGAATTGCGACAGCGCTACGGCGCCTTCCGGCAGCGCCGGATCGGCCGGGTCGTTCGCTGCGCCGCCCCAGCGCATCGGCGCCGTATCGCCAACCGGCGCGTCGAGATCGTCACCGAGCGCCGCGCCGAGCGCCTTTTCGTAGTCGCTGGCGACTGTGAGCGCGTCCATCACCGGCGGCCAAAGATTCTTGTTCTCGACCGCCAAGAGCTTGCCAATGGTCTTGGCCTCAGTCTCAAGCCGCTGCACCGCGCGCTCGGTGGCGACGAGCGGGCCGCGAGCCGCATCCATTTGCTCGCGGGCTGCGATGTGGGTGGCTTCCGACGCGCGCGCGACACTCTCAGCTTCGGCGAGCGCCGCCTGCGCTGCCGTAAGCGCAACGGTCAGCGCCGGCAGGTCGGGTGCGCCGCTGCCGGTCGCCACCAAGCCCGCTTCAATATTGACGAGTTCGGCCGCGAACTTTTCAGCGCGCTCACCATGATCGCGCAAAGCCGCCTGCAGTTGATTGCGCCTGGCCGTAAGATCGGCCAGTGCGCCGGTCAATTCAGCGAAGGATCTTTCCGAGGCTGCGAGCGCCGTGTCGGCGGTTTCGACGCGCTCGTTGACGCCGGACAGCCGCAGCGCATTGGCCTGCGCTTCGGCTTTCAGGGTCGATTCTTCGCTATCCAGGCGTTCGAGCGCCGCCGCGGCGTCGGCCGCCAGCGTCTGCTCGCGTTCGAGATCTGCGGTGAATTGTTCAAGACGGCGATCGAGTTCGCTGATGCGTTCCTTGGCGCGCGCCTCTTCGCGCTCAAGCGTTTCGCGGGCGACAATGAGCCGCTGCAGCGCCGCGGCGGCTTTGGCTTCGCCCTCGCGCAGCGCCGGAAGTCCGGCGGCAAGTTCGGTCTGCCGCGTCGAAGCTTGGGTCTGCTCGCTGACGCGGGCCGCGACGACGCGCACGGCCTCGTCCTGCGCGTGCTCGGCGTCCGTGACTTCGATGCCGGCCGCAGTCCAGCGCAGGTGAAACAGCAACGCCTCGGTCCGCCGTACCTGCCCGGAAATGTTGCGGTAACGCACCGCCTGGCGCGCCTGTGTTTTCAGCGCCGCGGTCTGCGCGGCTAATTGTCCGATGACATCCTCGACGCGCGTCAGGTTCGCCTCGGCGGCTTTCAGCCGCAGCTCGGCCTCGTGGCGTCGCGCATGCAGGCCGGAAATGCCCGCGGCTTCCTCCAGCACGCGCCGGCGTTGCTCGGGCCGCGCCTGAATGATCTCACCGATACGGCCTTGATGCACCAAAGCGGGCGAGCGCGAACCGGTAGACGCATCGGCAAATAGTACGCCGACGTCGCGGGCGCGGACCTCGCGGCCGTTGACCCGGAAGGTCGAGCCCTGTTCCCGAACGATGCGGCGCGACACTTCGAGCGTCTCGGCATCGTTGAAAGCGGCCGGCGCGTTGCGTTCGCTGTTGTCGACCTGGACCGCGACTTCGGCGTGGTTGCGCGCCGGGCGCTGGTTGTTGCCGGAGAAGATGACGTCGTCCATTTCGGACGCGCGCATCGCCTTGTAGGAGGCTTCGCCCATGACCCAGCGCACCGCCTCGACCAGATTCGACTTGCCGCAGCCGTTAGGCCCGACGACGCCGGTCAGTCCGGGTTCGATGACAAAGTCGGTCGGTTCGACGAATGATTTGAAGCCGATCAGGCGCAGCCGCGTGAGCTTCATGCGCGTCTTATGTCCGTTCCGCTTGCTGCGACGGTCAAGGGAATCATGATTGGATCACGCCCAGGGGCCCCGAAGGCGTGTTGCAGGTGCCGCATCGGCGCGCAGAATGAATCGCGCCGCCCGCGAGCGCAACAAGCGCGCTGGGCTTTTGGACAACTTTCACTGCGTCCGCACCCGCCGGTTGCCCCGAGGGGCTCGCGCGGCGCCTTCGCTCCGGAGCGAAAAACCCTTATCCTTCCTTGAGATAGGGGTCGATTTGCGCGGCCAATGTGTCGATCGAAACGTCGCCCACGACCTTCTTGCCGTTGACGAAGAAAGTCGGTGTGGAGTTGACGCCAAGCTTGCCGACGGCCCGATCACGCACCGCTTCGATGTCGTTGAGCACCGTCTGATTCGTCAGGCAGGCCTTGAACGAGGCGTCGGAAAAGCCGAGCTGCTTGGCGATGTTCTCGAGCGGTACCAGCGGGCTATCGTTGACCCATTGATCCTGCTTGGCGAACAGCGTGTCCACCACGGCCATGTATTTGTCGCTGCCGCCGCCCTCCTTGGCGGCGCAGCGCGCCAGCATGAAGGCTGCGGCCGCGGTCTTGTCGAACGGAAATTCGCGGAAGATGAAGCGGACCTTGCCGGTGTCGATGTAGCGCTTCTTCAATTCGGGAAACGTCGTCTCGGAAAAATGCGCACAGTGCGGACAGGTCATCGAAGCATATTCGATGATGGTCACAGGCGCCTTCGGGGAACCGAGCACGACCTCGCCGGCGGGGCCCGGCTTCGCCAGTTCGGTGAGCAGCTGGGCGTCGGCGGGCGGCTCTGGGGTCTTTGCTGAAGTCTGCGGCGTGGCAGCCGGGTCGGCGAAGGCGAAATTCAGTGGGGACAGTAGCACCCCGGAGAAGCTGGCTGCGGCGAGGACAAACGTGCTTCCGACGGTAAAAAACCTGCGGCGCGTGATCGACAAGGGCAACTCCTGAAGTGAGGGCGGAAACAGCAGCGCTATTGGAAATTCTGCGGCCTCAATGTGGCATTAGCGTGCCCGCGGGCCAAGCCCCTGCGGCATAGCGGAAGCTTCTAATCGTTGCGGATAGAACGCGCCGCTCAACTCTTTTTGATCGCCGCGCCGAGCCGCGCCAGCGCCTGTTTGAGACCATCGTCGGCGATGTCCGGGAGCGTCGCCGCAATGTGCGCCATGACGGCGGGATCGGCCCCTCGGCGCGTCTTGGGCTCGCTGCGACGGAGCGGCGCCTGGCGCAGCGCAATGCGCGCCACGCTACGCCAACCGAGGAAGCGGTTGACGCGTTCGCAGATCACATTGGCGAGGTGCTGGATTTCGATCGCCGCTGGGCCCTCGACCCGAAGCACCAGCGTGCCGGGCTCCTGTCCGCCCGACAGGGCCGCAGGCGCCGGTCGCTGCCACTGCAGTTTGATCGGCTCGCTATGAGCGGCAATTTCCGGCCCGACGATTTCGCTCCAGCGCGTCACCAGTTCGGCCGACGCAAATCCCTGCCGTGTAAACGCCTGACCGACGATTTTGCCGGCGACGTCACGCAGCGGTTTGGCGAAAGAGCGGGCGGGCTTGTTCATGGCGCGTGGCTCTGTCATCGCTGAAGCCTAAGCAGGATCGGCGATGACCGTAGCAGCGACGGCGGTGCGGCAACAGCGTGGCAAGGGTCACGCAGCAAAGTCATTCCCGCAACCCACCGACTTGCTGGCCTGGTACGACCGCCATCGCCGCGCTTTGCCGTGGCGCGCGCCGCCCGGCAAACGCACCGATCCGTATCGCGTGTGGCTGTCCGAAATCATGCTGCAGCAGACGACCGTCAAGGCGGTCGCACCCTACTATGCGCGTTTTCTGGCGCGCTGGCCGGACGTGCAGTCGCTGGCCGCGGCGCCGCTTGATGATGTGCTCAAGGCTTGGGCCGGGCTCGGCTATTATGCGCGCGCCCGCAACCTGCACGCCTGCGCCCAGGCCGTGGTCGAACGCCGCAGCGGGCAATTTCCGCACAGCGAGGACGAACTGCGCGCACTACCCGGCATCGGCGCCTACACGGCGGCGGCCATCGCGGCGATCGCCTATGACGCTCCGGCCATGCCGGTGGATGGCAATATTGAGCGGGTCATTGCGCGGCTTTATGCCGTCGAGACGCCGTTACCCGCCGCCAAGCCCGAGATCGGCAGGCTGGCAAAGGCGCTGTCGCCGGTGCACCGCTCCGGCGATTTCGCCCAAGCGATGATGGACCTCGGTGCCACCACCTGCACGCCGAAGCGGCCGGCGTGCTCGCTCTGCCCGTGGAGCGATGGTTGCGCGGCCCGCTTACGCGGCGACGCTGAAGCATTGCCGCGGCGAACGCCGAAGCGTGAGGGCGCGCTCCGCCGAGGCGCCGCCTTTGTCGCCATTCGGGCGGACGGCTATCTCCTGGTGCGAACTCGGCCTGCGCGCGGCCTGCTTGGCGGCATGACCGAAGTGCCGACCACGGAATGGAGCGCGCAGTTCGAGGAGTGTAACGCTCTCGACGCAGCGCCGCGTTTTTCGCCGCAGCGATCGAAGCAGCAAACCGCCTGGCGCCGCATCCCCGGACTCGTGCGGCACGTCTTCACGCATTTTCCGCTCGAACTCAGCGTTCATGTGGCAAAATTGCCGGCGCGGACGTCTGCGCCCGCCGGCATGCGCTGGGTCGCACTGCAAGACGTTGCGGACGAAGCGCTCCCCAGTCTCATGCGCAAGGTCCTTGCTCATGCCCGTGCTGCGGATTGAATATAGACTGACACTCACAGCAAGAAGGACGCACAATGAAAATCGAACGTCATGAGGTCGGGTCGCGCATGAGCAAGGCGATTGTGCACGGCGATACCGTTTATCTCGCCGGCATCGTCGCCGACGCGCCGAAAGGCAAGAGCACGGCCGATCAGACCAAAAGCATTCTTTCCCAGATCGACGGGTTTCTGGCCCAGGCCGGCACCGACAAGACCAAGCTCCTCTCCGCCAATATCTGGATTACCGACATGGCGAATTTCGCGGAGATGAACGCGGTGTGGGATGCGTGGGTGTCGCCCGGCAACACGCCGGCGCGCGCGACGGTCGAAGCCGGGCTCGCCTCGCCCGACTACAAAGTCGAGATCATGGTTGTCGCGGCGCGATGAGCGGGTTGCCCGGAATACTCGCGATCTTCAACGATTGCCGCGTCGGGCGCGAAGCTGAATTCGAAGCCTGGTTCCAGGGCGAACATTTGCTCGAGCGGGTTGCCGTGCCGGGATTTTTGTTCGGCCGCCGGCATAAGGCGATCTCAGGCACGGCGGGCTATTTCAATTTCTACCTGGTCGAAACGCCCGACGTGCTCACATCGAAGCCTTATCTCGAACGGCTCGACCACCCGACGCCGATGACGCGCACGATCATGTCGGAGGTGTTCGTCAACATGAACCGCACGGTGTGCCGGCGTACCGTGCGCCGCGGCGGTTTTCGCGGCGCGTTCACGGTCACCGCCCGATTCAACCGCCCGCCGGATGAAGCCGCGCTGTCAGGCGTGCTGGAGAAACTGACGGCCGACACGGCGGTTGCCGGCGGCGAAATATGGATCGCGCTCGACCCCGCCGGCATGCCGGTGTCGATGGAAGAGCAATTGCGCGGCGGCGATAGAAAGATTGCCGGCGCACTGTTGATCGACACGCTGTACCAGGAAGACGCGCAAGCGATCGGCGCGCAGTTCGCAACGCAATTCGCAGTCGCGGATGTCGGCGTGTTTCGCGTGCTCTGCCAGATCGGGAGAGGTGATTTATGAAAACACTATTGCCGCTGGCGGAAGCCCTTGCACTGCGTCTGATCGCGCGTCACGAGACGATCGCGGTTGCGGAGTCCTCAACGGGCGGGCTGATCTCGGCGGCGCTGCTCTCGGTGCCGGGCGCCTCGGCGTACTTCCTCGGCGGCGCCGTGGTCTACACCAAGGCGGCGCGGGGCGCGCTCCTCGGCATCCACGACGCCGACATGAAAGAGCTACGGCCATCGACCGAAGCCTATGCGCTGCTGCTGGCGCGGCGCACGCGCGAGCGGCACGGCGCCACCTGGGGCGTCGGCGAAACCGGCGCGGCGGGTCCGAGCGGCAATCGCTACGGCGATCCCGCCGGCCATACCTGTATCGCGCTTGTTGGTCCGGCCGAGCGTGCCGTGACGTTACGCACCGGCAGCGACAATCGGGTGGCAAACATGGACGCGTTCGCCAAGCGCGCCTTCGAACTGCTCGGCGACGTCTTCCTGGTCGGAGAAGGATAGTGGCTCGCAAGCAGCGACCCCGGCCGCAGCGGCGTCCGCAGGCCAATGCCAAAGGCAACAGCGCGCGCGGGCGCCGGTCTCCGGAGGTCATGCTGGCGGAATTGAAAACACGCTTCCGCGAGATCATCGATCTGCGTGCGTCGTCGCATGTGTTGGACTG
Organism: Xanthobacteraceae bacterium; assembly: GCA_049300295.1. Classification (GTDB taxonomy): domain Bacteria; phylum Pseudomonadota; class Alphaproteobacteria; order Rhizobiales; family Xanthobacteraceae; genus BOG-931. Next base: position 19,798 of record JBAQJL010000034.1, on the reverse strand, counting down.
GGACCAGGCCACCTACATGCCGCCTGGCGGCGCCGACGCGCGCGGCCGGCAGTTGGCGATGCTGTCGCAGCTGGCCCATGAGCGGCTGATTGCCCCGGCCGTCGGCCGGTTGATCGAGGCGCTGATCCCCTACGGCGAAACCCTGCCGCCCGGCAGCGATGATGCCGGAATCATCCGAACGGCGCGCCGCGGCTACGAGAAAGCCATCAAAGTGCCGGCGGACTATGTCGCGCGCGTCAGCGCGCACAGCTCCGCATCCTACCAGGCCTGGACGCGGGCGCGGCCCGCGAACGACTTCAGGAGCATGGTGCCTTATCTGGAAAAGACACTCGATCTCAGCCGCCAATACTCGGAATTTTTTGCGCCGTTTGCCCACATCGCCGATCCGCATATCGACTATGCCGACGAGGGCATGACCACGGCTACGATCCGCAAGCTGTTTGGCGAGCTCAAACGCGGACTCGCGCCGCTCCTGGACGCCATCTGCGCGCAGCCGGAAGCGGATGATTCCTGCCTCCATCGGGCCTTTCCCAATCCCGCACAGCTGGATTTTGCCAAGCTCGCCGCCGAGCGGATCGGCTACGATTTCAAACGCGGCCGCCTAGATCTTACGCATCACCCGTTCTGTACGAGATTTTCCGCAGGCGACGTGCGTATCACCACCCGCGTCAACGACAACGATCTCGGCGACGCATTTTTCTCGACCGTGCATGAGTCCGGCCATGCCATGTACGAGCAGGGCGTCGATGCGGCGCTGGCCGCGACGCCGGCAGGCCATGGCGTCTCCTCGGGGGTGCATGAGAGCCAGTCGCGGCTGTGGGAAAACATCGTCGCGCGCAGCCACGGCTTCTGGGAGTATTTCTATCCGCCCCTGCAGCAGCGCTTTTCCACCCAGCTTTCGGGTGTGCGGCTCGATGCCTTTCACCGCGCGATCAACAAGGTGGCGCGTTCGCTGATCCGCACCGACGCCGACGAGGTCAGCTATAATCTGCACATCATGCTGCGCTTCGATCTCGAGCTGCGATTGCTGGAGGGCAAGCTCGCGGTCAAGGATCTGGCCGAGGCGTGGCGCGCGGCGATGCAGGCCGATCTCGGGGTTGCGCCGCCCGACGACCGCGACGGCTGCCTGCAGGACGTGCACTGGTATTCGGATATGATCGGCGGCGCGTTTCAGGGCTACACGATCGGCAACATCCTGGCGGCGCAATTCTACGCCGCGGCTCTCAAGGCGCATCCGGAAATTCCAGACGAAATCCGGCGCGGCGAATTCGGTACGCTGCATGGCTGGCTGCGCGAAAATCTTTACCGGCATGGCGCCAAGTTTGCGCCCACTGACATCATCAAGCGTGCGACCGGCTCGCCGATGAGCACGAAGCCTTACCTCGGATACTTGCGCGAAAAATACGGCGCCTTGTACCGATTGCCGGCGGGGCTCAGCTAGCGCCGAAGCCCGGCCTCGCTGGTAAAAGCCCAAAAATACAAATATGTGACGGGCCGACATGGCTCCGCCCCTCCTTCAGCTCAAAGATATCGCACTGACCTTCGGCGGCACACCGCTTCTGTCTGGCGTGGAACTCTCCGTCTCCACCGGCGAGCGGGTTGCGCTGGTTGGGCGCAACGGATCGGGCAAATCGACCCTGCTCAAGATCGCGGCCGGACACGTCAAGCCTGACCGCGGCTCCGTTTTCATGCAGCCGGGAGCCGTGGTGCGTTATCTGGCGCAGGAGCCGGATTTTTCCGGCTTTGCTTCGACGCTTGCCTATGTCGAATCAGGCCTCGGGCCGAGCGACGACATCCATCTTGCCGGCCAACTCCTGGATCAACTCGGCCTCACCGGGCAGGAGGATCCGGCGCATCTTTCCGGCGGCGAGGCGCGCCGCACCTCGCTCGCTCATGTGCTCGCGCCTTCACCCGATATTCTGCTGCTCGACGAGCCGACCAATCATCTCGATCTCGCCGCGATCGAATGGCTGGAGCAAGACCTTAATTCCAGGCGAACCGCGCTTGTGCTTATCAGTCACGACCGGCGCTTTCTCTCCAGTCTCTCGCGTTCGACGGTCTGGCTCGATCGCGGCTACACGCGACGTGTCGACCGGGGTTTTGCCCATTTCGAGGAATGGCGCGACATGCTGCTGGCCGAGGAGGAGCGCGAACAGCACAAACTCGACCGCAAGATCGTCGCCGAGGAGCACTGGATGCGCTACGGCGTCACGGGTCGGCGCAAGCGCAACATGCTGCGGGTCGGCAAATTGCAGGCGCTGCGGGAGCAGCGCCGCACCTACCGCGCGAGTGCGGGCAATGCCACGATCACGGCCGGATCGGCGATGCCGTCCGGCGCCTTGGTCATCGAGGCCGTCGGCATCGGCAAGAGCTACGGCGACGTTGCGATCGTGCGCGACTTCTCGACGCGAATTCAGCGCGGCGATCGTATCGGCATCGTCGGACCGAACGGCAGCGGCAAGACAACGCTGATCAACCTTTTGACCGGTACCCTGCCGTCGGATGCCGGCTCGGTGCGACTCGGATCGAATCTTGCGATCGCGACGCTCGATCAGCATCGGGACAGTCTCGATCCCGATGTCACCGTCGCCGAGGCGCTGACCGGCGGCGGCGACACCGTGAGGGTCAATGGCCAGGCCAAGCATGTCGTGAGCTACATGAAGGATTTCCTGTTCACGAGCGAGCAGGCGCGCACGCCGCTCGGCAAGCTGTCGGGCGGCGAACGCGGCCGTCTGATGCTGGCGCAGGTGCTCGCCAAGCCGTCCAATCTGCTGATCCTCGATGAGCCGACCAACGATCTCGACATGGAGACCTTGGACGTTCTCGAGGACGTGCTCGGCGAATACTCCGGCACTGTCCTGATTGTCAGCCATGATCGCGATTTTCTCGACCGGCTGGTGAGTGGCGTGATCGTGCCGGAAGGACATGGGCTGTGGACCGAATATGCCGGCGGCTACAGCGACATGCTGGCGCAACGTGGCGCAAGCCCGTCGCGTGATCGCCCCAAACAGGAACCGGCGAAAGCCACGCAAAAATTGGTGTCGAATATTGCGGACCCGGCGGCCACGAAGCGGCGGATGAGTTTTAAGGACAAGCACGCGCTCGATACGCTGCCCAAGACCATCGCCCGACTCCAGTCCGAAGCCGACGCGCTGAAGGCAAGGCTCGACGATCCCAGGTTTTACGCGCGGGACCGCGGCGCCTTTGAAACCACCACCGCGGCGCTGGCCAAGCTCCAGCAGGACATCGCCGCGGCCGAGGAACAATGGCTAGCGCTCGAAATCCTGCGCGAAGAGCTTGCCGGCGTTCGCTAGAGAGCATTTTCCGGAAAAGTTGACGCCGGTTTTCCGCAGAAAATGCGACCAAATCTATAAAGCTAGAGCGCTTCCCGATTCAACGTAATCGGGAAGCGCTCTGGACCAGTCCGCGCGGTCTTGAACGGAATCGCCGGAACTGCCACATCCATTGCGCCATGAATATGCCCCTGCCGACGTCGGTGGGCGCCGAGACCCTATCGCCCATCGCGACCGAGGTTGAACGGCGCCGCACCTTTGCGATCATCTCTCATCCCGATGCCGGCAAGACCACCTTGACGGAAAAGCTCCTGCTGTTCGGTGGGGCGATCCAGCTCGCCGGGCAGGTCAAGGCCAAGCGCGACCGACGCTCGACCCGCTCGGACTGGATGGCGATCGAGCGCGAGCGCGGCATATCCGTCGTGACGTCGGTCATGACTTTCGAATACGGCGGCCGCGTCTTCAATCTGCTCGATACGCCAGGCCACGAAGACTTTTCGGAAGATACCTACCGAACGCTCACGGCGGTCGACTCGGCCGTCATGGTGATCGACGCCGCCAAGGGCATCGAGCCGCGCACCCGCAAGCTTTTCGAGGTGTGCAGGCTGCGCGATATTCCCATCATCACTTTCATCAACAAGATGGACCGCGAAAGCCGCGACCCGTTCGACCTGATCGACGAGATCGAGAAGACGCTGGCGCTCGATGCCGCGCCGATCGCATGGCCGGTCGGCAGGGGACGCGATTTCGTCGGTACAATCGACATCGAGTCGGGCGGCGTGCGGCTGCTCGACGGCGATTCCGGCAGTGCCGGCGCTTTGCGCCAAATGCCGTTAAACGAGATTGCCGCATTGAATTCCAATCTCGACGCGGCGGCGCTCGGCGGCGAGCTCGATCTCGTTCGTGCGGCCTGCAAGCGGTTCGATCCGCTCGCCTTCGCCGAGGGCCATATGACGCCGATCTTTTTCGGCAGTGCGCTCAAGAATTTCGGCGTCGGCGACCTGCTCAATGCATTGGGCGAATTGGCGCCGTCGCCACGAACACAAGCGGCCGACAAACGGGTCGTGTCGGCGACCGAGCCCGGGATGTCGGCGTTCGTTTTCAAGATTCAGGCCAATATGGATCCGAACCATCGCGATCGTATCGCCTTCGTGCGGCTCTGCTCCGGCAAGCTTACGCGCGGCATGAAGGTCAAGCAGACGCGAACCGAGAAACCGATGAGTCTGCGCGCGCCGCAATTTTTCTTTGCCCAAGATCGGGCGCTGGCCGAGGAAGCCTATGCGGGTGACGTGGTCGGCATACCCAATCACGGCACGCTGCGTATCGGCGATACGCTGACCGAAGGCGAGGATTTGAACTTCGTCGGCGTGCCTAACTTCGCACCGGAAATCTTGCGCCGGGTTCGTCTGTCCGATGCCATGAAGGCCAAGAAACTCAAGCAGGCGCTGGAAGAACTGTCCGAGGAAGGCGTGGCCCAGGTGTTCCGGCCGGCCGACGGCTCCGCTCTCATGGTCGGCGTCGTTGGCCCGCTCCAGCTCGATGTCCTCAAGGCCAGGCTCGCCGCCGAATACGGACTGCAAATCGACTGGGCTACGCCCGAATTTCAATTTGCGCGGTGGATTTCGGCGGACAATCGCAAGATCGTCGATCGCTTTGTGGCGAGCTATCCGTCGTCCATCGCCGAGGATGCCGATGGCGATCCCGTTTTCATGGCGCGCACCGCTTTCGACCTCGAATATACGGGCGATCACAACAAGGATATTGCCTTTTCCGATGTGAAAGACATTCACCGGCGCAACCCTGCGAGGTGAGGCTGCGACAACTTCGAGGCGGTACTGCCGGCCCGTTCATGCGGTGCGCTGTGTGGCGCTGCGGCTAGGACGATACGGAAGATTGACGCTTAGGCCGCCGCCATCTCCGCGCGCACCTGCGCGCGCAGCGAGTCGATCACCGTGAGGCCGCCCGGCGTCTCGAGATGCCAGAAGGTCCAGCCATTGCAGGCTTCGAGCCCCTGGGCGAGCGCGCCGATGCGGTGGATCGAGCCGACGGATTCGCCAAGCGTCAACGCGCCGTCGGCGCGTACCAATGCGCGGTGGCGGCGTTTGGCGTCGACGAGTTTGATGCCGGGAGCGACGAGGCCGCGCTCGATCAGCGCGGCGAACGGCACGCGCGGCGCCTCGCGTGCGGTCATGAAGCTCGCCAGCGCCGGCTCACCGAGCGGCTCCACGGCCTCAATTCGTGCGCGCGCGGCCGCGGCGTAGACGGCCTCGCGCTCGATTCCGATAAAACCGCGATGCAGCCGCCGCGCCACCGCGCCGGTCGTGCCGGTGCCGCAGAACGGGTCGAGCACCACGTCGTCCGGGCGCGACGCGGCCAGGATGACGCGGGCAAGCAGTGCCTCCGGCTTCTGCGTCGGATGCAGCTTCTTGCCGTCGAGGCCCTTGAGCCGTTCCTCGCCGGTGCAGAGCGGGATGAACCAGTCGGAGCGCATCTGGATATCTTCGTTGCCGGCCTTGAGCGCTTCGTAGTTGAATGTGTAATCGCGCTTTTGCGCATCGCGCGTCGCCCAGATCAGCGTCTCGTGCGCATTGGTGAAGCGGCGGCCGCGGAAATTCGGCATCGGATTGGACTTGCGCCAGATGACGTCGTTGAGAATCCAGAAGCCGAGATCCTGCAGAATCGCGCCGACCCGGAAAATATTGTGATAGGAGCCGATGACCCAGAGCGTGGCGGTGGGCTTCATCACGCGCCGGCATGCTGTCAGCCACGCGCGGGTGAAATCGTCGTAGGCGGCGAAACTGGAAAACTTGTCCCAGTCGTCATCGACCGCGTCGACGCGCGAATCGTCCGGCCGCTTGAGATCGCCGGCGAGCTGCAAATTGTAAGGCGGATCGGCGAAGACCAGATCGGCGCTGCCGGCTGGCAACTTCGTCATCTCGGCAACGCAATCGCCGACGACAATGCGCGCCGGCGGTGCGGACTCAAAACTCACGCGGGGCGTCCTACTGGACGCCCCGCGACGCGACACAACCATGACTCAGAACTCTGACTCAGGCGACGCGGCCGGCGACGCGGGACCTACAACCGACAAACAACAAGATGCACCGCCAAGGTAAAAAACGACTTAATCGCGACAACTTTCCGCTAGGCAATAAATGCCGGGAAACGTTTGGTTAACTGCGTTCGACGCGCGCGGATTGTGCGGCTACAATGCGGGCAAAGAATGCGGCGCGCGCGCCGCGGCGAGACAGGAGAATGACGCATGCGTACCGACGATTTCCGGCCCAGCGATAATGTCGAAGACGATCGCGCGAGCAGTGCGGCGGGCGGCGGCGGTGGATTCGCCGGAGGACGCGGCGGGCTCGGCATCGGCACCGTCGTCGTCATCGGATTGATCAGCTGGTATTTCGGCATCGATCCGAGTGTGCTGCTCAACGGCGCACAGATTCTCACCGGCGGCGCACCGGTAACGCAGCAGGGCGGCCAGGCGCCGCCGGTCACCGCCGGCACGCCGACCGATCCGACCGGACGATTCGTCGCGCTGGTGCTTGGCGACACCGAGGATCGCTGGAGCGAAATTTTCACCGCGGCCGGCCGCACCTATCATCCGCCCAAGCTTCGCCTGTTCTCCGGTGCGGAGCAGGGCGGCTGCGGCAGGGCGGAAGCGGCGATGGGGCCGTTTTATTGCCCGCTCGATAAGCGCATCTATCTCGACACCGCATTTTTCGCCGATCTGCAGAACAAGTTCGGCGGCTGCACCGACAGCAAGGCTTGCCAGTTCTCGGAGGCTTATGTGATCGCCCACGAAGTTGGGCATCATGTGCAGGACGAGTTGGGGACGCTGGGACAGGCGACCAGCGCGCAGCGGGCCGCGTCCAGTCAGGCCCAGGCCAACGCGGTACAGGTCCGCATCGAATTGCAGGCCGACTGCCTCGCCGGCGTGTGGGCGAACCGCGCCCAGCAGAAGCACAATTTCCTCGATCCTGGCGATGTCGATCAGGCGCTGCAGACCGCGTCCGCCATCGGCGACGACCGCCTGCAGAAGCGGGCGCAAGGCTACGCGGTGCCGGATTCGTTCACCCACGGCACATCCGAGCAGCGCAAGCGCTGGTTCTCGAATGGATTCAAGAGTGGCGACGTTGCGGCTTGCAATACGTTTGCAGCGAGTTCGCTATAACGGTGCGGCGCGCGCGGCGGATTCTGGAAGCCGTGTGCGACATATGGCAGGAGAGTTCCCTATTGGCAGCGGGCCCGTCGTCACCGTAATGTCAGATCGAAGGGCGTAAACTGATGTCAGGAATTGACGAAACCAAACGCTTCGTACCGCTCAAGATCGCGGTGCTGACGATTTCCGACACGCGCTCGATCAAGGACGACAAGTCCGGCGCGGTGCTGACCCAACGCATTGTCGCGGCCGGCCATCTGGTCGCCGAGCGCAGCATCGTCACCGACGAAATCGGGGCGATCCGCGCCCGCGTCAAGGCCTGGATCGAAGATCCGGTGATCGATGTGGTCATCACCACTGGCGGTACCGGCTTTACCGGCCGCGACGTCACGCCGGAGGCGGTCGAGCCGCTGTTCGAGAAAAAGATGGACGCGTTCTCGGCGCTGTTTCTGGTGATAAGCTTTCCCAAGATCGGCACATCGGCGATCCAGTCGCGCGCCACGGCCGGCGTCGCGAATTCGACTTATATTTTCTGCCTGCCCGGCTCGCCCGGCGCCTGCAAGGACGCTTGGGACGAAATTCTGGTGCACCAACTCGATTACCGCTACGGGCCGTGCAATTTCGTCGAGATCATGCCGCGGCTCGACGAGCATCTGCGCCGGGAGAAGGCGAAGGGCGCGACGGCTTAGTCGTCATTCCGGGGCGAGCCAAAGGCGCGAGCCCGGAATCCATAATCACAATACGTGGAAATTCTGAAAGGACCTGTCACCGTTCTTCGAGCATGGTGGTTATGGATTCCGGGCTCCAACCTGCGGCCGGCCACGGAATGACAGCCTACAGCTCCAGATCCCAGTATTCACTCACTACAGGCTTACTGAAGCTCACACGCTTCTCGCTGCTCGTGAGCTTGAACCCGGCCTTCTGATAAATGTGCCGCGCCGCTGTGAGCACGCTGTGCGTCCATAGCGTGATCCTTTCGTAGCTGGCGCTCCGTGCAAAGCGGACACATTCGTCAACCAGCCGCGTACCGAGCTTAAGCCCGCGCGCTTTTGGATCGACCAGAAGCAGTCGGATGCGTGCCGTCGTATCGGAGTCGGCGACCAGAAAGACGCAGCCGACATTCTCGCCGTCCATTTCGGCGATCCAGCAGCGTTCGCGTTTGGCATCGAACTTGTTGGCAAAGTCGGCGACGATTTGCGCGCAGACGCCCTCGAACGGTTCGATCCATCCGTATTCCTGCGCATAAAGTTCGGCATGGCGTTTGACGATCCAGCCGAAATCGCCGGGCCGCTGACCGCGCAGCTTGTAGGTGCGTTCAGGTGACGCCGCCGCTTCGCCGCCAAGCAGCGTCTCGATCCTGTTCATCGCCGCAATCAGCCGCGGCCGATCCTCCGGGGTCAGCTTGCTAAGCATCGCGCCAATGTCGCCCTGCGACCGTCTCTCAAGCGGCGCATAAGCCTGCCTGCCGCGCGCCGTAAGCTCCAAATGACTTTGCCGCGCGTCGTGTGGCGACGCGGTACGCCGGATCAATCCGCGCTTTTCGAAAGTGCGCAGCACGCGCGACAGATAGCCGGCATCGAGATCGAGTGCGCGGCCGACGTCGGTGGCGGTGGTCTCGCCTTTGCCGCGCGCGATCTCGTACAGCACGCGCGCTTCGGCGAGCGAGTAGGGGCTACCGAGGAAATTCCGGCGCAGCACGCCGATCTGGCGCGTGTAGAAGCGATTGAAACGGCGCGCCGCGCCGATATGCGCGTCGTCGCCCCTGCGTGTGCTGGCGGCTTTGCGGAGGTCCATGCGCGAGCCTCGCGCAGATAGTTGACTTAGTCAAGTATCGCATGGGCCGCCGCCGCGAGCGTCACGACGCGCCGCCGGCCGATGCGGCGGATGAGGTCGCGTTCCGGGTCGGCGGGAGCTTCGGCGTGGCCGCCGAGCTCATCGTAAAGCGCACGCGTCATGAGCAGGCCTTGCTCGGGGCGAGGCAGGGCGCCGAGCGCGCCTGCCAGCAGTGTCCGCAGTTCGCGCAGCACTGTTTGGGTTGGGACGCCGCGGCGAAACACGGCCGCATGTCGATCCGCCGCCGATCGCTCGGTGAAACGCCTGGCTTCGCCGACCCAGGCCATGTCGAGCGTGATCCCGGGGCGCACGAACAACAGAAACGGTGCCCTCGCCGAGGCGGCGGCCGATTTCAACCGCGGCCCCAATGGCTCCGCGCCGCTGATGAAGATGCAGCCGGCGGCATCGGCGACAATCGCGGTGCCGTCGCGCGAACCGCCATCGGCGACGATCGCCTCGCTGACCAGGCCGTCGACGGCCCCCGGCACCAGCGCCGCCAGAGTCCGCGCCAACAGGCGCTCGCAGTCCCGGGTGGCGACGATGACGCTAATCATTGGACGGGAGATCGCGAATTAAAGCGTGCTGCATTGTTTGGGAATGACCGTCTTCCGTGTTCAGGAAATGACGCGCATGGATTTCAGGCGCGAGAAGTCGCGGTCGTGCGTCACCAATGCTGCTGCGTCGATCGCGAGCGCGCTGGCCGCCTGCACCGCGTCCGCGAGACGCAGCCTCAGCGATGCGCACAAGCGGGCGGCACTTTCGGCAACCTCAATATTCAGTTCGACGCACTGCCATGACTCCAGCGTATCCTGATAACGCCGTGCAAGGGCGGTGTTGCCGGACCGGAACGGGCCGGTCAGCACCTCGACAATCGTAACAGTTGTCACCGCAAAGCGCAGCTTTCCCGCCGCGTGCGCGGCGAACAGCGGCTCGAAACGCTGCGCGAGTTGTGGGTGAGCTTCGAGAACGTAGATGATTGGCGCTGAATCCACGAGCAGCAGCGCTCGCTCCGGTAAATCCGCGAAATCTAGCGGTCCCATTCTTCGCGCAAATCGCGCAGCATCCGGGCACTGTCTTTGCCCCACAGGCCGCCGCCCGATCCCTTGAGAGGCAGAATCGATTTCTGGGGAGTGATCGATTCGAAAGCGTCAATCGGCACCAGCGCGGCGACCGGTCGGCCATGCCGGGTGATGACGGTCGATTGGCCCTTTTCGGCTGCATCCAGCAGATCGGGCAGCTGATTGCGGGCCTCCTCGGCGCCTTTGCGTTGCGTTTCGCTCATAGCTCGACTGTACGGCCCTGTACGGAAAACGGCAACGTCGATCTGCGTGAGGCTCACGAACAATTGTTCTTGTTTTGTTCATGGGCGCACGTTACCTTCTGACCATGAGCCCTTCATCTGCCTTGAAACGCCCGCCGGCGCCTGTGCCCTCGACGCCGGCGGGCGGGTTGGGAACCGCCGTCGACCGCGAACGCCGCCGCGGCCGCGGCACGGTGTCGAACGCCTCGGGCCGTTACGAGCCTAGCGCGCGGATCGCCTTCGATGACGGCTGGCAGGGTTCGGACGAGCTGCCGCCGTTTGCCACCAGCGTCGCGGTCGACGCGACGCGAAAGATCATCGCCCGCAACGATTCGCCGGACATCTCCTTCGACCGCTCGATCAATCCGTATCGCGGCTGCGAACATGGTTGCGTCTATTGTTTCGCGCGGCCGACGCATGCCTATCTCGGGCTGTCGCCGGGGCTCGATTTCGAATCCAAGCTGTTCATGAAGCCGAACGCGCCCGAACTTCTCGAGCGCGAATTGTCGGCGCCCGGCTACGTGCCGAAAATCATGGCGATCGGCACCAACACCGACCCGTACCAGCCGATCGAGCGGCGCTTCAAGATCATGCGCGGCATTCTCGAAGTGCTGGAGCGCGCCGGCCATCCGGTCGGCATCGTCACCAAGTCGGCATTGGTGCTGCGCGATCTCGACATTCTGGCGCGCATGGCCGAGCGCAATCTCGTGAAGGTCGCGCTCTCGGTCACTTCGCTCGATGCCAAGCTCGCCCGCACCATGGAGCCGCGCGCGTCAACGCCGCCGCGCCGGCTCGAAACGCTGCGGCAGCTGGTCAAGGCGGGGGTGCCGGCCTCCGTCATGGTGGCGCCGATCATCCCGGCGCTCAACGACGCCGAGATCGAGCGTATCCTCGACGCGGTCGCGGCGGCCGGCGTGCGCAACGCCGGCTATGTGCTGCTGCGTTTGCCGCTCGAAGTGCGCGATCTGTTTCGCGAATGGCTGATCGAGAATTATCCCGATCGCTATCGTCACGTCTTCAAGCTGGTGCGCGACACCCGCGGCGGCAAGGATTACGACTCGACATGGGGCAAGCGGCAGACCGGTTCGGGCCCGATCGCCTGGATGATCGGACGCCGCTTCGAGGTCGCGTGCGAACGGCTCGGCTTCAACAAGACCAGCGTGCGGACCACGACCGAGCATTTCCGCGCACCGCGCCCGCCGTCGCGGCAGCTCGATTTGTTTTAAGACATTTTCCGGAAAAATGGACGCCGGTTTTCCGCAGAAAATGCGACCAAACCTCTAAAACTAGACTATGACGTCTAACTACGTTTCTATTTCAGCAATCGGCAAAGAGATTTTCGCGACGAGTCCTGCACGCTGCCAGTCATACTCTACGGCTCCACGGAATTGGTCGACCATCCGTCCCACCAGTTCGCCACCAAAACCGTGACTGCGGACCGGTCCTTCAATCGGTGGACCGTGAAGCTCCTCCCACTCGAATTGCAAGCTGTCCTCACTGTGGTGCCACGCAATCCTTACGCGGCCCTCTTCAAGTTTTAAGGAGCCGTACTTCGCAGCATTTGTTGCCAGTTCATGGAAAATAAGAGCGATGGCATTTGACGCTCGCTCGCCGACCCGGATAGTCGGCCCTTCGATGGAAAAACGCGACGTGCCTTCGCCAGAAAGATGCTCATGCGGCTCGGCAATCTTTTGGACGAGTTCTCTGAGGTCGGAGGTACGTGCGAAAACGCCCACCGCACCGAACTCCCGTCGAACGAGCGCATGAGCGTCGGCCAAGGCGTGCAAGCGGCCGGACAGCGAAGCCGACATTTCCTTTGGGGTTGTTGCGCTCCTTTCGCAGAAGCGGATCATGCCATCGGTTATCGCAAACAAATTCTTAATCCGGTGGGTCATTTCGCGCGTCAGGATACTTTGCTCCTCAAACGCCTTTTTGAGGTTCTCTTCCGTGCGCAGCATTCGAATGGCTATAGCCACAAACGAGGCAAGCTCCGTCATGGCACGGACATGCTCTCGGTGAAAGTGGCCGTCCTCATCGGACACAATCCACAATGTTCCGGTCGGCTCTTTGCTGTCGATATGGAGGGGAACCAACAGAACTTCCGGCAAGATAACGTCGCACGCGGCAATCCAGTCGTAGCCGCGCTCGGAATATGCGGTCAGAACGGGTGTGTTCAAATCGAGGACGACACCGCAGGGGCTAAAATTGCGAGGGGTGGTCGCTCCCGTGAAGCGAGAGAGCGTGCCTGTGAGGTGGTGCCAACGAAAAACGCCGGGGGCAGGATTTTCCTCAAAAAGGCTCAGGCCCGCCGATACGCCGTCGGTCATCTCCATCGCGAGGCTGACGAACTTGGGAAGGACTTGCGCGGGATCGTCGGCCATCAGGGCGGCAATTTCTTGCAGCGCCTTTTTTTCTCTTAGTATGTCGATTTTTCCCGGGTTCCGCCGGTAAAGTTCCTCGGTGATATAAACATCAGTCACCTTGGGCGCGATGGCGTGGCGCATAACCTCTCTCTCAGGAGCCAATACTTCCATAGGCATTGCGCACCCCCGCGGGTTCACGTGCCCGACCTCTCTCAGCAGAATTGAAGCCCTATTTTCGGCCCGTGTCTACCCGGTTCCGGGCTTATGGAAGTTGCTATTCCATCGGAAGGCGTTTAGGTATCAATAGTCTCCGCTGTAGGCGCGTTCCAGCGCGCCGCACGACCTTTGCATCGGTCTCTGCCCTGCTGACGGGGCGACGGAGCGGGTCATGTGCAAAACCCAAATAACGTAAGGCAAAACAGGCTATTGAACGGCCTGAGCGCGGACGATCTTTCCCGCGTCCAATCCCATCTGCAAAAGGTCCCCTTGGTGCGCGGGCGGGTTCTTCATCCGCCCGGCGAGCCAATCGAGCAGGTCTATTTCCCCGAAAGCGGAATGATTTCGATGCTCACCGTCATGCAAACGGGAGAGCTAATCGAAACTGCCATCATCGGCAGTGAGGGTATTGCTGGCGGCTGGGTTGCCATCGACGGTGCCAATGCCAACACCCAAACAACGGTGCAGATGGATGGCTCGGCTTGGCAAATCCCGGCGACCAAGTTCGTTGAAGCCTATAACGCAAGCGACCGTTTCAGGTCGGCAATGAACGAATACCAAGGCATCATTTTATTTCAAGCGCAACAGAGTGCAGGCTGTCACGCTATTCATTCCGTCGAGTCGCGGCTTTGCCGTTGGCTGTTGCAGGCCGAGGACCTTATGGGGTCGGATGAAATCGATTTGACCCAAGAATTTCTGTCGCACATGCTCGGGGTCCAAAGGACTTCGCTGTCCTTGGCCGCGCACGCCTTGCAAAAGTCCGGTTTGATCCACTATTCGCGCGGCAAGATAAAGATCGCTGACCGCGAGGGCCTCGAAGAAAGTGCATGCGAATGTTACGCGGTTATCCGTCAGCGCATGGACGAGGCCATTCCCCCGAAATAGATCATTCCCTTTTCATGTCGGCAATTGCGCCATCGGCAAGCATCGCTTAGCGGCCGCCGCTATGAGTGCTTCGCTGGGGCCGACCCCGAAGCGGGTCAACGCGAACCAGGGATCCAGGCGATCAAAGAGCTGCGTGCCGTCGCCCCTCGCCTTTTGCTTCGAGCGTAAGATGCGCGACCGCCTACGGCTTTGCGCCGAGCGTTTTGATCTCCGCCTCGGCGGAGGCCCACTCGTCGAAAGTCTTCGGGCACTCGCTCGGGGCAAGCCGGAACAGCCGTAGAGCTTCGTCCTTCGAGCCTCGCCTGAGCGCCCATTCGCCCGACCAAAAATGGGCCTCGCAGACGTGCAACGCTTGCTTGGTCGCGTTCGGATCGGCGGCGGCAGCGAGCGCGGCGGCGGGCGTCATTTGGCCGAGGAACATGCGGACGAGCGGTGCGGGCCACGCCTTCATGTCGAGCTTTGCCGCCATTTGCGGCAACGTGCTGGGCACGTTGCTCCTTGCCTCGGCAATGTCGGCCCACAGCGCCGGGTAGCCATCTTGCGGGGCCAGCGCGTTCGCCTGGCGGAAATCCGCTAGTGCCTTCGGCAAAGAGCCGGCGAAGAAATAGGCCCGCCCGCGATTTTCATAAGCAAGAGAGCCGTGTGGATCGAGGCGGATGGACTCGTTAAATTCCGCGACGCCTCGCCCCCAGTCGCCCGTAGCCAAATATACAGCGCCGAGGCTATTGTGCCCAGCCGAGGATTTGGGATCGAGGCGGATCGCCTGATTGTAGTCGGCGATGGCGGCGTCGAACTCGCCCTTTTCCTGATGCACGTACCCTCGGTCTATGTAGGCCTGGGCGGATTTCGGAGCGAGGCGGATCTCGGCGTCGGCGTCCGCCAGCGCGCGGTCGAAGTCGCCCTTTTGCGAATAGGCGGCGGCACGGTTGCCATAGGCCAGCGCGAACTTCGGATCGAGACGGATCGCCGCATCGAATTGCGCGATGGCGCGGTCGGGGTTCTCCCTGTCGAGCCAGATATTGCCTCGGCTGTTATAGGCGGCGATGAGCGAGGCATCGAGCCGGATCGCCGCGTCGTAATCGGCCATGGCATGGTCGTCGTCGCCGTTGTCGAGATAGGCGTTGCCGCGGTTGTTGTAAGCAACGGCGCGGTCGTGGGCGCTCGCTTGCCCATTCTCGATCAATGCCGTGCAGCTTTTGATCCGCTGCTCCGGCGCCACGCTTGAATTTTCCGCGCACTCCTGCCCGGGCGCCGCTGTTTGCGCCGCGGCACCCGCGGCGAACAGCATCGTTGCGGCAAAAGCGAGAGCGGCGGCGTGGATAGGCTGATAGCGCATCGGTCCTCTCGATCAGATGATTTAGTCCAATGCTATCACCGTGCGCGGCACCGCGATAGAAACTACCTCTGGCGTTGCGCCGAGGGCCTTGAGTTCCATCGCGACGGCGTTCGCTTCTGGCACACTTCGCAGACGTAGTCGGACGGTCCATTGATGTCCGTTGTCCAGCTCACAGCGGACTCGGCGTTCTCCCCGTAATCTTCCGGTACAATCATTCGACGTTGCGGTGCGCGCGGTTGCGTGGTCATCATCCGTCCCATGAGTCGCAGCCAAACCGGACGCAATGGAACCGCGCGCAAAGAGAAAGAGCCCGCGCGCCTGCCGCTCGGTGAGGAAAAGACGCGGCCGACATTCCGCCGCGAGCGCACGGCGCTCAAGCGCGGCGTATGGCCGATCGCCGGCTGCGACGAAGCGGGCAGGGGGCCGCTTGCCGGTCCGGTCGTGGCCGCGGCTGTCATCCTCAATCCCGACGACGTGCCGCGCGGCCTCGACGATTCCAAGCAATTGACGGCGGAGCGGCGCGAAGTGCTGTACGAGCGCATCTGCGCGCGCGCCCAGGTCGCGGTCGCCATGGCGCCGCCAGCGCGCATCGACCGCGACAACATCCTGCGCGCCTCGCTGTGGGCGCTGGCGCGGGCGGTGGCGGCGCTGCCGGTCAAGCCGCGGCTGGTTTATGTCGATGGCCGCGACCGCATTGCCTGCGGTTGCGACTGCGAAGCGGTGATCGGCGGCGATGGACTGGTCGCTTCGATCGCGGCAGCGTCGATCGTCGCCAAGGTCACCCGCGACCGGCTGATGATTTGCCTCGGCGCTGCGCATCCGGGCTATGGCTTCGAGCAACACAAGGGCTACAGCGTGCCCGAACATTGCGCGGCCCTGACGCGGCTTGGTCCGACCATTCATCACCGGCGCTCATTTTCGCCGGTGGCGATTGCGCTCGGCCTGGTCGATCGCGCCGCCGCCGCGGCGATCGTGGACGCGCTGCCGCTCTGATTAGCCGGCGTCATTCCGGGGCGTGGGCCGGTTGGCCCACGAGCCCGGAATCCATAATCACGAAACTTGCGGCACTCAGCACTGAAGTGCCAATTTCGCCGAACTGTGGTTATGGATTCCGGCTCTCGCTCGCTACGCTTGCTCGGCCGGAATGACGTAAAAGAGACCGATGTTCTACGTCCCCCTCTATTTTGAAGCGATCCGTTCGCGGCCCGCGCTGGTGTTCTGGCTGGCGACGCTTACGCAGGCGGTGCTGTGGATCTTGGTGCCGATGCTGTTCTACGCAGCGCCGCCCGCCGCGTTGGCGCAGGTGCTGGCCATCGGCCATGAGTTTCAGTTCGACAGCGACGTCGGCCCGCCGCTCGCCTTCTGGCTCGCCGAAATCGCCTTTCGCATCGGCGGATTGTTCGGTGTCTACCTGCTGGCGCAGTTCTGCGTGATCACGACCTATTGGGCGGTGTTCAGGCTCGGATCAGCGGTTGTCGGCCCGGCGCAGGCGGTGGTCGCCGTGCTGCTCATGGTCGGCATCTCGCCGTTCACGGTGCCATCGCCGGATTTCGGGCCGGCGGTTCTGGCGATGGCACTGTGGTCGCTCGTCCTGCTTTATTACTGGGAAGGTGTTACGCAGGGGCGGCGGCAAGCGTGGTACGGCGTCGCCGGGGCCGGCGCGCTGCTTCTCCTCACCAGCGAAGCCGCGCTGATTCTGCTTGGTCCGCTTGCGCTGTTCACCGTCTTCACCGCGCGCGGGCGTGCGGCGCTCGACCGGATCGGCCCGTGGATCGCCGTTGTCGTGCTGGTCGGCGTGCTGTTCGTCCATCTACTCTGGCTCGAGGGCGCAAGCGACAGCTTGACGCCAATCATCGCGCGGCTGCGGGACGCCGGTATTGCCGGCAGAAATACGATTTCGTGGCTGCGGCTTCTCGTCATGCTGGCGCTTGCTCACGCGGGTCTTGTGATCCTCGCCGGATTGGCCGCAGGCTGGCCACGCGGCAGCACCGATCCGCTGCCGGCGCTGCGGCGCGGCGCGCTCGATGACTTTGCCCGCAGCTACATCAAAGTGTTCGCGGTCGTTCCGGCATTGCTGTCGACCATTCTGGCCGTGGTGCTTGGCCGTGCATTGCCGATCGGAGGCGTTGCGCCGCTCGTCGCGCTGTCGGCGCTGGCGCTGGTCGTGATCGCCGGTGATACGATCGTACTCTACCATCAGCGCATTCTCGGCTTTGCCTGGGCGGGACTTCTGCTGGTGCCGGCCATCATGGTGCCGGCGGTGATGATCGCGCTGCCCTGGGCGGTCGGCACCGATCTTGCGGTAGCCGAACCCGCCAACGCCATGGGCCGCTTCTTTGCGACGACGTTCGCAAACCGAACCGGGCATCCGCTGGCGGTTGTCACCGGCGAAATCAGCACCGCCGCCATTGTGGCGCTGGCGTCGCCAAGCCGCCCAAGCGTTTATTTCGAGGATGACCCGGCGCGCTCGCCGTCGGTCACTCCCGAGGTCATTCGCAAGAACGGCGCCGTGGTGGTGTGGATCACGCCGGATACCAATCCGGCGCCGCCGCCCGGCATCAAGGCGCTGTTTCCCGATCTCGTTCCCGAAGTGCCGCAGGTGTTCGAGCGCCGTGTCCAGGGCCGGATGCCGCTGCTGCGCGTCGGCTGGGGAATGATCCGGCCGGCGCAGGCTGCGGCAGCGGCGCCGCCGAAGCCGTAGACACAACGGGCGCGGCGCCAGTCGCGACGGATTCATGTGGATTACCGCCGCGCAGTGGCGGACCCCGACGCGTTCGTCCGTGCTGCCGACCTATAATCGGCAGTCTAACGCCGAGGGGGAAAGCCATGAGTGATGTCGCCGCCGGCAAGCGATCACCTGACAAACAAGCACCGCAGCCCTTGCTCGAACGTCTGTTCGCTCTACGCGCATCGGGCAGCAACGTTCGCACCGAATTCATCGCCGGGCTGACCACCTTTCTGACGATGGTCTACATCGTGTTCGTCAATCCGCAGATCCTCGGCAGCACTGGCATGGACAAGGGCGCGGTGTTTGTCGCCACCTGCATCGCCGCCGCGGTGTCGACCTTGGTGATGGCGCTCTACGCCAATTATCCGATCGCGCTCGCCCCCGGCATGGGGCTCAACGCCTTCTTTGCCTTCACGGTCGTGCTGACCATGAAATACACCTGGCAGCAGGCGCTCGCCGCGGTGTTCTGCTCGGGCGTGATCTTCTTTGTGATCTCGGTGTTTCGCATCCGCGAATACATCATCAATTCGATTCCAAAGAATCTGAAATTCGCCATATCGGCCGGCGTCGGCCTGTTTCTCGGCATCATCGCGCTCGAGGAGGCCAAGATCGTGGTGGCGAGCCCGGCGACGCTGGTGACGCTCGGCGATCTGCGCAATCCCGCGGCGATCCTGTGCCTGCTCGGCCTGGTGCTGATCACGGCGCTCAATTACCGGCGCATCGTCGGCGGCACGCTGATCGGTATTCTTATCGTCACCGTCATCGGGTTGCCGTTCGGGTTGGCGAAATTTTCCGGCGTGGTTGCCATGCCGCCGTCGCTGGCGCCGACCTTCCTCAAGCTCGATTTCTCGCGCATCGCCGAGGGTTCGTTCCTGATCGTGATCCTGAGTTTTCTGTTCGTCGATGTGTTCGACAATGCCGGCACGCTGATCGGCGTCACCCATCGCGCCGGCTTGACCGATGCCGACGGCAATCTGCCGCGCATGAAACAGGCGCTGCTCGCCGACAGTTTTGCGGCGATGTTCGGCTCGCTGATCGGCACCTCGACGACGACGAGCTACATCGAGAGCGCCTCCGGCGTCTCGGCCGGCGGCCGCACCGGGCTGACGGCTTTTTTCGTCGCCGTCTGCTTTCTGCTGGCGCTGTTCTTCGCGCCGCTCGCCGGCATGGTGCCGGCCTACGCGTCGTCCGCGGCTTTGCTTTACGTCGCCTGCATCATGGTGCGCGGGCTCGCCGAGATAGACTGGGAGGACATCACCGAGTCGGCGCCGGCGGTGATCGCGGCGGTCACCATGCCGCTGACCTACTCGATCGCCACCGGCATCGGGCTCGGCTTCATCACCTACGCGCTCGCCAAGATCATTGCCGGCAAGTTCGCCGACGCCAAGCCGGCGGTGCTGGTTCTGGCGGCGATCTTCGCGCTCAAGTTTGCGATGGGGTGACGGCCGTCCACTGGCGTCATCACCCGCGAAAGCGGGTGATCCCGTAATCACGGCGATTTGTGTTTGATACAAGCGTCTGCGATTACTGGATGCCCCGCCTTCGCGGGGCATGAGCTATGAGCGGAAGTTGGTGACGGCATGAAGGGGTAAGGCGACGTATCGTGGGGGTGTTCGACGCCTCCACTTCTCGACCAAAGGAGTGATACGCCGTGACCGACACTAACGTCATCAAGCTGG